>NZ_JADCLF010000016.1:0-326826 GCF_014982345.1 Enterobacter cloacae complex sp. P1B
CCCTCCCGGGAGAGGGGATTTTTGCCTCCTCCCCCGTCCTCCTCCCCCAATAAATTTCGTCATGGTGAGCTATCCTTAACCACCCTGTGGCAAGGTGACGTCAATTTCATCAGAGGGGATTCGTGATGTTAAATGCCTGGCACCTTCCGGTTGCCCCATTAGTTAAGCAAAACAAAGACAACCTTGTGATTACGCTCTGGCTGGCGGGGGAAAATCAGCCGGAACGCGTGACGCTCCGCGCCGAAATTGATAACGAAGAGACCGGGCTGAAAATGCACAAGCTGCGCAGCCAGCCGCAGCCGGGGATTACGGCGTGGCGGGCGAATATCGATTTGCGCAGCGGGCAGCCGCGCCGTCGCTATAGCTTTAAGCTTTTATGGAACAACCGCCAGCTGTGGTTTACCCCGCAGGGGTTTAGCCGTTTCCCTCCGGCCCGGCTGGAGCAGTTCGCCGTCGATTACCCGGATAACGGCCCGCAGTGGGTTAACGATCAGGTCTTTTATCAGATTTTCCCGGACCGCTTTGCGCGCAGCGAAAAACGCACCGCCGGCCAGGACAAGGTCTATTACCATCATGCCGCGGGTCACGACATCATCCTGAAAAAATGGGATGAACCGGTGACGGCGCAGGCGGGCGGCTCGACGTTCTACGGCGGCGATCTCGACGGCATCAGCGAAAAGCTGCCGTACCTGAAAAAACTCGGCGTGACGGCGCTGTACCTCAACCCGGTGTTTAAAGCCCCGAGCGTACACAAATACGATACCGAAGATTATCGCCACGTTGACGAGCAGTTTGGCGGTGACGAGGCGCTGCTGCGCCTGCGTAAGAACACCCAAAAAGAAGGCATGCGCCTCATTCTGGACGGTGTCTTCAACCACAGCGGCGATTCGCACGCGTGGTTTGACCGGCATAACCAGTCGATGGGGGGAGCATGCCATAACTCGGATTCGCCGCAGCGCGACTGGTACAGCTTTAGCGAGGAGGGCCGCGCGCTGGACTGGCTGGGCTACGCGAGCCTGCCGAAGCTGGACTTCCAGTCCCCGTCTCTGGTGAACGAGATTTACGGCGGGGAAGACAGCATCGTGCGTCACTGGCTGAAGGCGCCGTGGAATATGGACGGCTGGCGTCTGGACGTGGTGCATATGCTCGGTGAAGCGGGCGGGGCGCGAAATAACCTTCAGCACGTGGCCGGGATCGCGCGTTCGGCGAAAGCGGCTCAGCCGGAGGCGTTTGTCTTTGGCGAACACTTTGGCGACGCGCGCCAGTGGCTGCAAAACGATGCCGAAGATGCGGCGATGAACTATCGCGGTTTTACCTTCCCGCTGTGGGGATTCCTGGCTAACACCGATATCTCCTACGATCCGAACCATATCGACGCTGAAACCTGCGCCGCGTGGATGGATAACTATCGCGCTGGCCTGTCGCATCAGCAGCAGCTGCGGATGTTTAACCAGCTCGATAGCCACGACACCGCGCGCTTTAAATCCCTGCTCGGCAAGGATGTGGCGCGTCTGCCGCTGGCGGTCACCTGGCTCTTCACCTGGCCGGGCGTACCGTGCATTTACTACGGAGACGAAGTGGGGCTGGACGGCAACAACGATCCGTTCTGCCGCAAAACCTTCCCGTGGGAGGCAGAGAAACAGGATAAGGTGCTGTTCAGCCTGTATCAGCGGCTGGCGAAGCTGCGCAAACAGAGTCTCGCCCTGCGCTACGGCGGCTGTCAGGTGGCGTACGCCCACGATAATGTGGTGGTCTTTGTCCGCGTCTATAATCAGCAGCGCGTGCTGGTGGCGATTAACCGGGGCGAGGCCTGCGAAGTGGTGCTGGATGATTCGCCGCTGCTTAAGGTGGCGACGTGGACGAACAAAGAGGGTAAGGCGACGATACAGGATGGCGTGCTGGCGCTGCCTGCGGTATCCGCGACGGTCTGGCTCGGCAGCTAATGCGCTAAAGTTTCCCCTTTTAAGATGGCGCAAATGCAACGATTTGTGTCAATCTTAACGGATCGTTTACGGTGAAGGTGGAAACATGGACGAGCTTTACATCCTTGGCTGTTTATTCCTGGTTTTTGCGCTGCTGGTTGCCCCCGTGCTTGCGGTTATCGGGTTTAATCGAAGCACGGCGGCGCAGCAGGAGATCGCCCGGCTACGCCAGCGCATTGAGGTGCTTGAGCAGCGCGGCGCAGCTCAGGTAGCGCCGGAGACAGAACAGGTGCAAGCGGTCACTCCGGCTGTCGTGACCGCGCCTGTGGCTGAGGACGCGCCCGCGCCTGTCGATCCCTGGCGTCCCGACATTCCTACAGCCGAGGCAAAACCCGCTCCGGCCCCTGCGCCTGCGGCTAAGCAGCCTTCTGCCTTTGGCGGCATTGTGACGTCGCTGACGCGCTGGTTTATGCAGGGTAATCCCCTGGCGAAGCTTGGCATTCTGCTGCTCTTCCTCGGCCTCTCTTTCCTGCTGCGCTATACCGTTGAACACTCCCTGTTCCCGCTTGAGCTGCGCCTGGTGGCGACGGCGCTGTTTGCCATCGTGCTGCTGGCGGTTGGGTGGCGGCTGCGGCACAAGCAGCCGATCTACGCGCTTATCTTACAGGGCGGGGCGACGGGCATTCTCTACCTGACGGTCTTTGGCGCCTTCCGGCTCTGGCAGATGCTGCCGATGACGCTGGCCTTTGCGCTACTGGTGGTGATTTGCGCCGCGAGCGTTGGGCTGGCCGTGCTGCAGAAAGCGCTGAGCCTTGCCATGCTGGCGAGCCTCGGCGGGTATCTTGCGCCGCTACTACTATCTACCGGGGGCGGCAGCTTTGTGGCGCTGTTTTCCTTCTATCTCCTGCTTTCCATCGGCATTCTCGCCATCAGCATCTGGCAGCACTGGCGCGAGCTTAACCTGCTCGGGCTGCTCTTTACCTTTGGCGTGGGCGGCCTGTGGGGGCTGAGTGAGTACCAGCCTGAAGACTATTGGATCTGCCAGCTGTTCCTGATTGCCAATACGCTGATATTCGGCGTGCTGAGCGTGGCGCTGTCGCTGCGGGCGCAGGAGAAAGGAAAGCAGATTATTGACGGCGTGCTGCTGTTTGCCCCGCCGCTGATAGGCTTTGGGATGCAGTACGGTATGACCCGGCACTGGGAATATGGTCCGGCCCTGAGCGCTTTGGGATACGGCGCATTTTATCTGGCCCTCGCTTTCCTTGCGCTGCGCCGCTATCCGTCCATCGGGCGACCGCTGGTGATGGCGGCGCTGGCGATCGGCGGCGGGTTTGCCACGCTTGCGATTCCGCTCGCGCTCTCCGCGCGGTGGACGGCGATGGCCTGGGCGCTGGAGGGGTTGGGCATCCTCTGGCTGGGCGTACAGCAGCACCAGCGGCGCATGAGCTATAGCGGGACGGCGCTGCTGGGGCTGGCGCTCGGCAGCGCGCTGTGGGCGCAGATGAACGGCGTTACGCCGCTGAGCCTGCTGCTTATCTTCGCCATCCTCAGCCTTTGCTGGCTGGCTGCGGCCTGGCTGTGGCGGAACCTCTTTCTGCCGGTTAGCCGGGCGCTGCTGGCAGGCGGGCTGCTGTTCTGGCTCGTGGCGCTATTTGGCGCGTCGTGGCTGGTGTTGAAGCAGGAACTGCCTGTTCTGGCGGGCGTGCTGGCGCTGACGGCGGCGTCGGTCTGGGGCTGGCGGCAGGCTGCCGTTCGTCTGGCATGGCGGGAGCTGGATGCCAGCAAATGGCTGCTGTGGCCGCTGATGCTGGTGATGGTGGGCTATCAGCTCTCGCACCAGCAGATGTTTGCCGCCGGCTGGTCAAATCTGGCCTGGGGTATTGCGCTTCCCGCCGCGCTGATGCTGCTGCGGCGCGACGGCGCCCGTTTAGCGCCGCGCATCTCTATGGGGCTGCATCTGGCGCTGTTCTGGATGATATTACTGGCGCTGGCGGCGGAGCTTTACTGGTTTGCCCGGTCGCTGCCGTGGGGCATGGCGGCCTGGGGCAGCGGGCTGGCGATGGCCGCAGGCGGCGGGGTGATTATGGCGCTCTCTGCTGCGGTGCGCCGTCGCGGGTGGCCGTTCCGGGAGTGGCCCGCTCTCTACGCGTGCATAGCACCGATCCCCGTGCTCGCGGCGCTGCTGGTATTGCTGGTGGTGACCAATTTCCAGGACGGCGTAGTTTATCGTCAGACCTGGCTGCCGCTGGTGAACCCGCTTGAAGAAGGCGCGGCGTTCGCGCTGCTGGGGCTGGTGGTCTTTTACCGGGCGGTGGATCGCTACTACCCGACGCAGCTCTCGCTGGCCCGTCCGTGGCCTGCCGTCGCGATTATGGCGTTTGGCTTCTGGTGGCTTAACGGTGCGCTGATGCGCGCCCTGGCCTGGTACGGCGACGTGGCCTGGAATATGGCGTCGCTGTGGGATTCGCGGCTGATCCAGACCTCGTTTGCCCTGTTCTGGATGCTGAGCGCGCTGGTGATCATGGTCCACGCCACCCGTAGGGCTTCCCGTCAGGAGTGGCTTGGCGGTGCCGCGCTGCTGGGCGTGGTGATGGTTAAACTGATGCTGGTGGACAGCGCGGGTGGAGGCGGTCTGTCGCGTGCGGTGGCGTTTATCGGCGTGGCAATACTGGTGCTGATCGTGGGGTATTTCTCGCCGTTACCGCCCAAAACAGGAGATGAAAAATGAAATGGATGAAAGCGGTAGCTTGTACCGCTCTGCTGGCGCTTGCAGGCCCGGCGTTCTGCGACGAGGTACAAACGGAATCGCCCCGGGACTATGCCTTTGGCCGCTCGCTAGATACGTCTGCTCCTTCCCAGTGGTATCGGGTGACGCTGCCGCTCGCTGTCTATACGCAGAGCACGTCGCCGGATCTGCATGACGTTCGCGTCTTTAACCAGTCGGGCGAGCCGGTTCCTTTCAGCCTGGTCACCGCGACGCGTCCGCAGGTGGCAGCGCAATCCACGGCGCTGCGCCTCTTTCCTCTGGACGCCTCACCGCTTTCGCCTGCGCGTGGGGATGAGGGCAGCGATAAGATCCTGCTCCGTTCCGGAAACGGCGTAGAGATTGTGCTGGAGGGGCAAAAAGCCGCCGCAGCCGGGCAGCATTATCTGCTGACCCTGCCGGAGCAGTCTACGGGTGAGATTGCCCTGTCCCAGCTGCAGCTGCTCTGGAATACCCCGCAGGCGCCGTGGCAGGGAACGGCGTCGGTCTACTACAGCGAGGATCTTAAGCGCTGGTATACCCTGCGCGAGGATATGCCGCTGCTGGACGTGATGAGCGGGCAGGATCGTCTTAAGCTCGATCGGATCGATACCGATATCGTTTTGTCTCCCGATACGAATCGCTATCTCCTGGTCGTGCTGAATGCTCAGAGCCAGGGGGTGACCTTAACCGGCGTTAACGCGATTAGCGCTCCTGCGCGGGCGACGCCGGACGCGATCGCTCTTGAGGGGGTAGGGGAGCAGCTATCGACAAGCGAAGCGCAGTGGCACTGGGCGCAGCCGCAGCCGCTGAGTGCTATCAGCATTTTACTGAATGGCGACGGCGTCCTTCCCGTGGAGATAGCGTGGCGGAGTACGGAAAAAGACACATGGCACCCCCTGAAAAAAGAGGTGCTTTACCGTCTGGAGGGCAAAACGTCTCCACCGGTTTCGCTTAGCGGAGGCCTGGTGCAGGCGGTGAAAATCACGACGCTGAATGCGCGCCTGCCGGAATACCTGCCGGGCGTCACCGGGCATCGTGACCGCTATGATCTGGTGTTCAACGCGCAGGGAAAAGCGCCATACGTGCTTGCCTGGGGTAATGGCGCTGCAAAGCCTGCCAGCGTGGAGCCTGACATGCTGATCCCCGCCGACCTGCGCAAAACCTATGATATGGAGCACCTGCCGCAGGCCGACATTCTGGATGATGTCGCGTTAGGCGGCGAGGGGCGTCTGACCGCTACTTCTGCGTCCGAGCGGGAGAGCCGGATGAACGCGCTGCTGGTGTGGGGCGTGCTAATTGCGGGCGTAATTCTGCTGGCGGGAATGGCCTGGCGCATCTGGCGAGAGACGCAGCGTAAGGCATAAAAAAAGGCCCGCATAAGCGGGCCTTCTTCGTAAACCGTGCCGATTACAGGCTGGATACGTTCTCAGACAGGTATTTAGCAACGCCGTCTGGGGACGCAGCCATACCTTCTTTACCTTTTTCCCACTGAGCCGGGCACACTTCGCCGTGCTCTTCGTGGAACTGCAGCGCGTCAACCATGCGCAGCATTTCGTCGATGTTACGGCCCAGCGGCAGATCGTTCACAACCTGGTGACGAACGATGCCGTTTGCGTCGATCAGGAAGGAACCGCGCAGCGCAACGCCAGCGTCCGGATGTTCGATACCGTAAGCCTGCTGGATTTCGCGTTTGATGTCCGCAACCATTGCGTATTTCACCGCACCGATGCCGCCTTTGTCGACAGGGGTGTTACGCCATGCGTTGTGTACAAATTCAGAGTCGAAGGAGACGCCAACCACTTCCACGCCACGCTTCTGGAATTCTTCATAACGTTTGTCGAACGCGATCAGCTCAGACGGGCAAACGAAAGTGAAGTCCATTGGCCAGAAGAACAGAACGGTCGCTTTACCATTGGTGTGCTGTTTGAAGTTGAAGTTTTCAACGATTTCACCGTTGCCCAGAACTGCTGCAGCTGTAAAATCCGGAGCCGGACGAGTTACCAGAACCATATGATTCTCCTGTAGATACTAAGGTTATTTGGAACGCAACGCGAGCCAGTATAGAGAGTGTTCGTGGATAAGACAAAGAGGTGGTGACAATCGTTCCGCCAGCTTTTACCTATCAATGATCGTGCTGTCAGAGCTGCTTGTTTTTCGCCTGCGCCATCATGCGCGGATAAAACTGCCAGAATTGGCTCTCCAGCGCATCGTAATGCTCATCCAGGTCGTACCAGGAGTCCCGCAGCGCATCCAGCCGCGGGCGACGGCTCGCCATGCCATTCAAGACATTCTGGATAAAGTCCATCTCGCGATAGCGCTCCAGCCAGCGTTCCGACCACAGGTAGTTATTCAGATTCACAAAGCGCGGCGGCGAGTCGGGCAAAATGATCGACACCTGCTGGTGGGCGTAGCGCACAAACGCCGGCAACGGCATCTCCGGCGAGAGCTGTTCCCAGTGGCGAGACAGGAAGTGGTCCCACATCACGTCGAGCGTGATCGGCGCAACGCGGCGCGTTTCAGGGCGAAACCACGCTTTCGCTTCCGTCACCTCGGGCAGATTATCAGTGATGACATCAATGCGGCGGTGCAAAAAAATCCCGTCGACAACCTCGGGAGAATACGCTTCAGCGGGGTTGCCGCGCACGAAATCGGCCAGCAAATTGCCGGAAAGGGAGCTGTCAGCGAGGTGAGCGAGATGCAGGTGAGCGAGAAAATTCATGCGTTTTATTTGTCCAGTGGCGGCTAGTTGTTGCAGCAAAAGGGTGTGAGCACTAGACTATGCCGCCTGTTTTTAAGTCACGAGTATACGTCATGCGCGTCGCCGATTTCTCCTTTGAACTACCTGAATCCCTGATTGCTCACTATCCCATGCCTGAGCGCAGCAGCTGTCGCTTACTGTCACTGGATGGGCCAACGGGCGAGCTGACGCACGGTACTTTCACCGATTTGCTCGACAAGCTCAACCCTGGCGATCTGCTGGTCTTTAACAATACCCGCGTGATCCCGGCGCGCCTGTTTGGCCGTAAGGCCAGCGGCGGCAAGATTGAAGTGCTGGTCGAACGTATGCTCGATGATAAACGTATTCTGGCACATATTCGCGCTTCCAAAGCGCCGAAGCCGGGCGCGGAGCTGCTGCTGGGTGATGACGAAAGCATCAAGGCGACCATGACCGCGCGCCACGACGCGCTGTTCGAGGTGGCGTTCGACGACGAGCGCACGGTGCTCGACATCCTGAACGCCATCGGCCATATGCCGCTGCCGCCGTACATTGAGCGCCCGGACGAAGAGGCCGATCGCGAGCTGTACCAGACCGTCTACAGCCAGAAGCCTGGCGCGGTCGCGGCGCCAACCGCAGGTCTGCACTTTGATGAACCGCTGCTGGAAAAGCTGCGCGCGAAGGGCGTTGAGATGGCGTTTGTGACGCTGCACGTCGGCGCGGGCACCTTCCAGCCGGTACGGGTGGACAGCATTGAAGACCACATCATGCACTCCGAGTATGCCGAAGTGCCGCAGGATGTGGTGGACGCGGTGCTGGCGGCGAAAGCGCGCGGTAGCCGCGTCGTGGCCGTCGGTACGACGTCCGTGCGTTCACTGGAGAGCGCTGCGCAGGCAGCTAAAAACGGTCTTATCGAGCCGTTCTTTGGCGATACGCAGATCTTCATCTACCCGGGCTATCAGTACAAAGTGATTGACGCGCTGGTGACCAACTTCCATCTGCCTGAATCGACGCTGATTATGCTGGTCTCTGCGTTTGCGGGTTATCAGCATACGATGAATGCGTACAAGTCTGCGGTAGAACAAAAATATCGCTTTTTTAGCTACGGGGACGCGATGTTTATCACGTACAATCCGCTGGCTTTGAATGAGCGTGTCGGGGAATAAGTCCGCGGCACCGTATGACAACGTTGGACTGTTTTTCTGACGTCGGAGAAAAAATGAAATTTGAACTCGATACCACCGATGGCCGCGCGCGTCGCGGTCGCCTGGTGTTTGATCGCGGCGTGGTGGAAACCCCCGCGTTTATGCCTGTGGGCACGTACGGCACCGTAAAAGGGATGACGCCGGAAGAAGTTGAAGCCACGGGCGCACAGATTATCCTCGGCAATACCTTCCACCTGTGGCTGCGTCCAGGTCAGGAGATCATGAAGCTCCACGGCGATCTGCACGATTTTATGCAGTGGAAAGGCCCGATCCTGACCGACTCCGGCGGCTTCCAGGTCTTCAGCCTGGGCGATATCCGCAAGATCACCGAGCAGGGCGTACACTTCCGTAACCCGATCAACGGCGATCCGATTTTCCTCGATCCCGAAAAGTCGATGGAGATTCAGTACGATCTCGGCTCCGACATCGTGATGATCTTCGACGAATGTACGCCGTACCCGGCAGACTGGGACTACGCGAAACGCTCTATGGAGATGTCTCTGCGCTGGGCGAAGCGCAGCCGCGACCGTTTTGACTCCCTGCAGAACAAAAATGCGCTGTTCGGCATCATTCAGGGCAGCGTTTACGAAGATTTACGCGATATCTCTGTTAAAGGTCTGGTAGAGATAGGTTTTGATGGCTACGCTGTCGGCGGTTTGGCTGTGGGTGAGCCGAAGGAAGACATGCACCGCATTCTGGAGCACGTCTGCCCGCAAATCCCGGCGGATAAACCACGATACCTGATGGGTGTGGGTAAACCCGAAGATCTGGTGGAAGGCGTACGTCGCGGCATTGATATGTTCGACTGCGTGATGCCAACCCGCAACGCGCGTAACGGTCATCTGTTCGTTACCGATGGCGTGGTGAAAATCCGTAACGCGAAGCATAAGAGTGACACCAGCCCGCTCGATTCCGAGTGCGATTGCTATACCTGTCGCAATTATTCTCGCGCGTATCTGCATCATCTCGATCGTTGTAATGAGATTTTGGGCGCGCGTCTCAATACGATTCATAATCTTCGCTACTATCAGCGCTTAATGTCTGGTTTACGCAAGGCTATCGAAGAGGGTAAATTAGAGAGCTTCGTGACCGATTTTTACCAACGTCAGGGGCGGGATGTTCCACCGTTGAACGTTGATTAATATTAATAATGAGGGAATTTGAATGAGCTTTTTTATTTCTGATGCGGTAGCGGCAACAGGTGCTCCGGCGCAGGGCAGCCCGATGTCTCTGATTCTGATGCTGGTTGTGTTCGGTCTGATCTTCTACTTCATGATCCTGCGCCCACAGCAGAAGCGTACCAAAGAGCACAAAAAGCTGATGGACTCCATCGCGAAAGGCGATGAAGTGCTGACCAACGGTGGTCTGGTCGGCCGCGTAACCAAAGTGGCTGAAAGCGGCTACATTGCTATCGCCCTGAACGACACCACTGAAGTGGTTATCAAACGTGACTTCGTAGCTGCCGTTCTGCCGAAAGGCACCATGAAGGCGCTGTAATCCCAACTTTTCCCAAAGGGAACTGCCGTGTTAAACCGTTATCCTTTGTGGAAGTACATCATGCTGGTCGTCGTGATTATCGTCGGCCTGCTGTACGCGCTTCCCAACCTGTATGGTGAGGATCCGGCCGTTCAAATCACTGGCGCGCGCGGTGTCGCCGCCAGTGAGCAAACGCTGATCCAGGTCCAGAAAACGTTACAAGAAGAAAAAATTACCGCTAAGTCTGTGGCTCTGGAAGAGGGTGCAATTCTTGCTCGCTTCGACACCACCGACACGCAGCTCCGCGCTCGCGAAGCGCTGATGGGCGTGCTGGGTGACAAATATGTCGTGGCGCTTAACCTTGCTCCTGCAACCCCTCGCTGGCTGGCTGCGCTGAACGCAGAGCCAATGAAGCTGGGTCTTGACCTGCGTGGCGGCGTTCACTTCCTGATGGAAGTGGATATGGATACCGCGCTCGGCAAGCTGCAGGAACAGAATATCGACAGCCTGCGCAGCGATCTGCGCGACAAAGGCATCCCATACACTACCGTGCGTAAAGAAGATAACTACGGCATGAGCATCACGTTCCGCGACAGCGCGGCGCGCGATCAGGCTGTAGATTACCTGACCCAACGTCACCGTGACCTGGTGATCACCTCTCAGGGCAGCAACCAGCTGCGCGCGGTGATGACCGATGCGCGTCTGAAAGAAGCGCGTGAATATGCCGTTCAGCAGAACATCAACATTCTGCGTAACCGTGTAAACCAGCTGGGCGTGGCTGAGCCGCTGGTACAGCGTCAGGGTGCTGACCGTATCGTGGTTGAACTGCCGGGTATCCAGGATACCGCGCGTGCGAAAGAGATCCTCGGTGCGACCGCGACGCTGGAATTCCGTCTGGTGAACTCCAATGTCGATCAGTCTGCCGCGGCGTCTGGCCGTATTCCGGGTGACTCCGAAGTGAAACAGACCCGCGAAGGTCAGCCGGTTGTGCTGTACAAGCGCGTGATCCTGACCGGTGACCACATCACCGACTCCACTTCAAGCCAGGATGAGTACAACCAGCCGCAGGTCAACATTTCGCTGGATAGCGCGGGTGGTAACATCATGTCTAACTTCACCAAGGACAACATCGGCAAACCGATGGCGACCCTGTTCGTGGAGTACAAAGACAGCGGTAAGAAAGATGCAAACGGTCGTGCGGTGCTGGTGAAAGAGGAAGAGGTGATTAACATCGCCAACATCCAGTCTCGTCTGGGTAACAGCTTCCGTATTACCGGTATTAGTAACCCGAACGAAGCGCGTCAGCTCTCGCTGCTGCTGCGTGCCGGTGCGCTGATTGCGCCAATTCAGATTGTTGAAGAACGTACCATTGGTCCAACTCTGGGTATGCAAAACATCCAGCAGGGTCTGGAAGCGTGTCTGGCCGGTCTGGCGGTCTCTATCCTCTTCATGATCTTCTTCTATAAGAAGTTCGGTCTGATTGCGACCTCCGCGCTGATTGCAAACCTGGTGCTGATCATCGGCATTATGTCTCTGCTGCCGGGGGCGACGCTGACCATGCCGGGGATTGCGGGTATCGTTCTGACCCTTGCGGTGGCGGTCGACGCCAACGTACTGATTAACGAACGTATCAAAGAAGAGTTGAGCAACGGTCGCTCTGTCCAGCAGGCGATTGACGAAGGTTATAAAGGCGCGTTCAGCTCTATCTTCGATGCGAACGTAACAACACTGATTAAGGTTCTTATCCTGTATGCAGTGGGTACTGGCGCGATCAAAGGCTTTGCGATTACCACCGGTATCGGTGTCGCAACGTCAATGTTTACCGCTATTGTCGGCACCCGTGCCATCGTGAACCTGCTGTACGGCGGCAAGCGCGTCAAAAAGCTGTCTATCTGAGGAGTGCGTTGTGGCACAGGAATATACTGTTGAACAATTGAACCATGGCCGTAAAGTCTGGGACTTTATGCGCTGGGACTACTGGGCTTTCGGCATTTCAGGTTTACTGCTGATTCTGTCCATCATCGTTATGGGCGTGAAGGGCTTTAACTGGGGGCTGGATTTCACCGGTGGTACGGTCATCGAGATCTCCCTGGAAAAACCGGTCGATATGGACCAGATGCGCCTGTCTCTGCAGAAAGCGGGCTTTGAAGAGCCGCTGCTGCAGAACTTCGGCAGCAGCCGCGACATCATGGTGCGTATGCCGCCGGTGCACGATGCCAACGGCAGCCAGGAGCTGGGCAGCAAGGTCGTACAGGTCATTAACGAAACCACCAGCCAGAGCGCGGCGGTCAAGCGTATTGAGTTCGTCGGCCCGAGCGTGGGTGCGGACCTGGCGCAAACCGGCGCCATGGCGCTGCTGGTGGCGCTGATCTCCATCCTGGTGTACGTCGGTTTCCGCTTCGAGTGGCGACTGGCGGCCGGTGTGGTTATCGCCCTGGCGCACGACGTGGTGATCACCATGGGCATACTGTCTCTGTTCCACATTGAGATTGACCTGACCATCGTGGCATCCCTGATGTCCGTGATCGGTTACTCACTGAACGACAGTATCGTGGTATCTGACCGTATCCGTGAAAACTTCCGTAAGATCCGTCGCGGCACGCCGTACGAAATCTTTAACGTGTCGTTGACCCAGACGCTGCATCGTACCTTGATCACCTCCGGTACTACCCTGATGGTGATCCTGATGCTGTTCCTCTTCGGTGGCCCGGTGCTGGAAGGCTTCTCGCTGACCATGCTGATCGGTGTCTCCATCGGTACGGCGTCGTCTATTTACGTGGCGTCCGCTCTGGCACTGAAACTTGGCATGAAGCGTGAGCACCTGCTCCAGCAGAAGGTTGAGAAAGAAGGGGCGGATCAGCCGTCCATTCTGCCGTAAGGCGACGTTTAGCGCGTTATCTGAATCCCGGTCTGTTGACCGGGATTTTTTTAATCTGCTCCTGACAAACACTCCTGACAGTATGCTGTCAGGAGCCCTGCCGTAGACTCCTTCTGAACCCAAACAACAGGCAGGAGGATGTATGAAAAGCGTAATTAACTGGTTTGAAATTCCGGTTTCGGATATGAATCGCGCCATCAAATTTTATGAGCCGGTGATGCAGCTCGCGCTGCGTCGCGAGAAAATGGACATTGCCGAGCTGGCGGTTTTCCCGCATGAGGATCCCGCAACCGGAGGAGCGCTGGCAAAATTTGACGGCGTTACGCCCTCTTTGCAGGGCGCTATTATTTACCTGCATACTGACAATCTGGCGGCCACGCTCGATCGCATTGCCTCTGCGGGCGGCGAGTGCGTGTTTGGCCCGCTGGAACTGCCGCATGGTATCGGCACTATCGCACTGTTTACCGACAGCGAGGGTAACCGCGTCGGCCTTCATCAACCTGCCTGAGAGCGAATGACGTTATGACCCGACGCGCTGACCGTTTGTTTCAGATTGTGCAGATTCTGCGGGGCAGGCGTCTGACAACGGCAGCGCATCTGGCGGACCGGCTTGGCGTGTCCGAGCGCACGGTCTACCGCGATATCCGCGACCTGTCGCTTTCCGGCGTGCCGGTGGAAGGCGAGGCGGGAAGCGGATATCGGCTGATGTCGGGTTTTGACCTGCCGCCGCTGATGCTGACAAATAAGGAATCCGAAGCGCTGATGGTCGCGATTCGCCTGCTCAAAACCTGGGGAGGTGAATCGCTGTCGCGCGAGCTGGAGTCGGCCCAGGAGAAGGTGCTGGCTATTCTGCCCGAGGAGAGCCGCAGAAAGGCGGAGCAAACGCGTATCTACGCCCCGGATTTTTGCATGCAAAGCCACTCCCGCAGCGATTTTGACATGATTCACCAGGCGATTTCTGCTCAGCGCGTATTAGCGCTGCATTATCGTGATGAAGCCGGGCTACTCTCAAAACGTGAGGTACAGCCGCTGGGGTTGTTCTTCTGGGGGGAGCGCTGGCTGCTGGCGGCATGGTGTGAACGGCGCGATGACTACCGCTGTTTCCGGCTCGACCGGTGTCTCAATGTTGTAATGACGGAGAGGCGGTTCAGTGAGAGTGCGGACAGGTCTTTGGCGGATTTTTTGCGCAAGGTGAAGCAGTAAAAAGCCGGGTGGCGAGGTAAAAGCAAAACGGCAACGATGTTGCCGTTTTTTGTGTTTGCGCCCTCTCCCGTGGGAGAGGGAAGGGGTGAGGGCACCAGCCCGCACAATCCCGCATTGATTAGAAGTTGTAACCCACGACCAGGTAACCACCCCAGCCGGTAGAGCGGACGCTAAAGTCGCCGTTACCGAAGTTCAGGCTCGCGTCGTCGTTCCACTGGCCACCGTTGTGCCAGTAACGCGCAACAACAGAGTAGTGCCAGTGATCGTAGTTCAGCGCCAGGATGTGGCTGGAGGCGATGGAATCGTTGGTACGCGCTTTCTTGCCGTTCAGGTCACGGAAATCGTCGTCGCCCAGGTCTGAGCCCCAGTCAAAGTTAGTGAAACCGATGTAGCTCAGATTACCGCCCCACAGCTGGGTAATTGGCACGAAGTATTTCACTTTGAAACGGTAACCGTCCCACTCGTTTTCATTCGCTGCGCCGTAGTTCTGCCACTGGTATTTTGCATACACGTTCAGGGACAGGCTCATCGGCAGGCCGGTGTCAATGTCAGTACCCAGACCCATATACCAGGTGCTCTGACGACCGGACTTATTGCGGCCCATGTCGTAGATGTAGTTGTTTGCGAAGTACCACTCTTTGAACGGACCAAACGCCAGGCTGGTACCGGTCAGTTTGTCGATGGAGAAGCGCGGTTCAATCTCCATGAACAGTGGGGAACCGTGGTTCCAGATACCTTTCGCATCGGTGTTACCACCGAAGAACACAGGCGCATCCATATAGCCGTAGAAATCAAACCAGTCTTTCTTGGCGAACGCTTCATATTCCAGGTAGGTATCGTTGCGGATCTGCGGTCCGAAACGGGTGTGGTAGCTGCCTACCACGTTAACGCTCTGGTGCCACCAGTCGGAGAGGTATTGTGGTTTCTCGTTTTCCGCTGCGTTAACAGTGAAAGAGGAGGACAGTGCCAGAACTGCACCGGCTGCGAGTAATGTTTTTTTCATAATCATGCCACTGATTGAAATTCCCTTCCGGGAGTGAAAAATGCGCGAATTGCGTTTCTAAATATTTCGTGTTTCTGCGGTGCCTATTATAGGAATCCCTGCTCACAAAAATATGTGTTGTTTCACATATCTCTCACACGCGTAATCGATTGCGTTCACGTTTGCGTACTTTAAACGGCCGGGATTGTAGCGGCAATCATTTCTGTTGCCAATCCATACGAAATGTAAATGTTAGCGGAGTGACATTTCACTCCGCTCAAAAGGAAGGGATTACTGCGCGGCAGGTTGGATGTCGTGAATGCGGATAAAGCCTAACTGCTCAGGCGTAAGTCCGCTTAGCTGAAGTGGAAGATCCACATCGCTGGGCGCTAAGACGCTGGCCGGAGCGGTGAACAGCTGGTTCTTCACGTTCACCTCCTGGTAGCTCTCCGTGGTGCCCTGGATCTGGCCCCACTCTACGGTGCCGCTGAAGGCGGGCAGCGGCTCGTTGGACTCACCGTGAATACGTAATGTTGCGCGCGTACCATCCGCATTCGCCGCCACATTCACCAGAGACATCTTCAGCGTGCCAATCTGGCTGTTAAGCAGGGCAGGCGTATTCGCTCCTGGCAGCAGATATACCCCGCTGGTGGATTTAGCGTTCAGCGCGTTTTGCTGGGTGATCTTCACCGTTTCTTTGTTCAGTTTGTCCATCGCCGTGTTGAGCGTATTCACGCTTTGTTTCATCTGGCGGACTTCGGTTTGCTGTGCACAGGCACTAAGGGTGAAGAGGCTCCCCACCAGTAAAATTTTCAGGTAACGTCTTGTCATAGCGTTTATTCCTTGAAATGACGGATCCCCATAATGGTAGCCAGCAACGTACCGCCGGACATAGATCCTTTATCTCAAAAAAGCTCCTCCTTTGTTGTCGGGCCAGATCAGGGTAAAATGAAAATCAGTTAACCAGATAACAGGGATACCGTATGCATTGCCCATTCTGCTCCGCTGTGGATACCAAAGTCATCGACTCTCGCCTTGTGGGCGAAGGGTCTTCTGTGCGCCGTCGTCGGCAGTGTCTGGTGTGCAGCGAGCGTTTCACGACCTTTGAGGTTGCAGAGCTGGTAATGCCGCGCGTGGTAAAAAGTAACGACGTGCGCGAGCCGTTTAACGAAGAGAAACTGCGCAGCGGAATGCTGAAGGCCCTCGAAAAACGGCCCGTCAGCGCGGATGATGTCGAAATGGCGTTAAACCACATTAAATCTTACCTGCGTGGCCTGGGCGAGCGTGAAGTGCCGAGCAAAATGATCGGCAACCTGGTGATGGAGCAGCTGAAAAAGCTCGATAAGGTCGCCTATATCCGCTTCGCCTCTGTCTACCGCAGTTTCGAAGATATCAAAGAGTTTGGCGAAGAGATCGCCCGCTTACAGGATTAAGCCCATGCAGGATGAGAAGTACATGGCACGAGCCATGAAGCTGGCGCAGCGCGGTCGTTTTACCACCCATCCTAACCCCAACGTCGGGTGCGTTATCGTGAAAGATGGCGAGATCGTGGGGGAAGGGTTTCACTATCGCGCAGGCGAGCCGCATGCTGAAGTGCATGCCCTGCGTATGGCGGGGGAGAAAGCGCGAGGCGCGACGGCCTACGTGACGCTGGAGCCCTGCAGCCACCACGGGCGCACGCCGCCGTGCTGTGAAGCGCTGATTGCGGCAGGGGTTTCGCGCGTGGTCGCCGCTATGCAGGATCCTAACCCGCAGGTGGCGGGCCGCGGCCTGTATCGTCTGCAACAGGAAGGGATCGATGTCAGCCACGGCCTGATGATGCAAGATGCGGAAGCCATCAACAAAGGCTTCCTGAAGCGCATGCGCACCGGCTTCCCGTTTATTCAGCTCAAGCTGGGCGCCTCGCTGGACGGCCGTACGGCAATGGCGAACGGTGAAAGCCAGTGGATCACCTCGCCGCAGGCAAGGCGCGATGTGCAACGTCTGCGTGCGCAAAGCCATGCTATCCTCACCAGCAGTGAAACCGTTCTGGCTGACGATCCGGCCATGACCGTGCGCTGGGATGAGCTGAATGCCGATACCCAGGCGCTTTATCCGCAGGAGAACCTGCGCCAGCCGCTGCGTATTATTATTGATAGCCAGAACCGCGTGACCCCGGAGCACCGCATCGTGCATCAGCCGGGTGAAACCTGGATTGCGCACACCAAAGAAGATACGCGCGAATGGCCGGAAGGCGTGCGCAGCATTATGGTGCCGGAGCATAACGGACATCTGGATCTCGTGGTGCTGATGATGTTGCTCGGCAAGCAGCAGGTGAACAGTATCTGGGTCGAAGCCGGTCCGACGCTCGCGGGCGCGCTGCTCCAGGCGGGGCTGGTGGATGAACTGCTCGTCTACGTTGCGCCTAAACTGTTAGGTCACGACGCGCGCGGCCTGTTTGTGCTGCCTGGCCTTGAAAAACTGGCCGACGCACCGCAACTCACATTCAGCGAGATTCGTCCGGTGGGTCCGGATGTCTGCCTCCATTTAACGACAGCGTAATTGCTCCCGAAATAGGGAAGCAGTGCGCAAAGTATTATGATAAAATCCGCCCCCCTGCGGGGCCAAATGAACCCGTAAAGGAAGAGTATGAACATTATTGAAGCTGCTGTAGCTACCCCGGACGCTCGCGTCGCCATCACCATTGCGCGTTTCAACAACTTCATCAACGATAGCCTGCTGGAAGGTGCGATTGACGCCCTGAAACGTATCGGCCAGGTTAAAGATGACAACATTACCGTTGTTTGGGTTCCAGGCGCTTATGAACTGCCACTGGCGGCGGGCGCGCTGGCGAAAACCGGTAAATATGACGCGGTGATTGCGCTGGGTACCGTTATTCGTGGCGGCACTGCGCACTTCGAATACGTTGCGGGCGGTGCAAGCAACGGTCTGGCACACGTTGCGCAGGATGCTGAAATTCCTGTCGCGTTCGGCGTGCTGACCACCGAAAGTATTGAACAAGCCATCGAACGTGCTGGCACCAAAGCCGGTAACAAAGGTGCAGAAGCTGCACTGACCGCGCTTGAAATGATCAATGTATTGAAAGCCATTAAGGCCTGATTTTTTTGTAAGGGGAATTCCGTGAAACCTGCTGCTCGTCGCCGCGCCCGTGAATGTGCCGTCCAGGCACTTTACTCCTGGCAGTTGTCCCAGAACGACATCGCTGATGTTGAATACCAGTTCCTGTCAGAACAGGACGTGAAAGACGTTGACGTTCTGTACTTCCGTGAACTGCTGTCGGGAGTGGCGACTAATAGCGCGTATCTCGATGGCCTGATGAAGCCATACCTGTCCCGTTTGCTCGAAGAGCTGGGTCAGGTGGAAAAAGCAGTGTTGCGTATCGCGCTGTTTGAGCTGTCTAAACGTGATGATGTGCCGTACAAAGTGGCCATCAACGAAGCGATCGAACTGGCGAAAACCTTCGGCGCTGAAGACAGCCATAAGTTCGTTAACGGCGTACTTGATAAAGCCGCACCTGCGATCCGTCCCCACAAAAAGTGATCCGCAAACCGGAGTTCTGCATTGCCTGACGGGCAGTGCGGCTCCGGTTTTTTCTTTTATTTGCTGAGGCATAACGTATGGCATGCGGCGAATTCTCCCTGATTGCCCGTTATTTCGACCGTGTCAGAACCTCTCGTCTTGATGTTGAAACCGGCATTGGCGATGACTGTGCACTTCTCAATATTCCTGAAAAGCAGACGCTGGCAATCAGCACCGACACCTTAGTGTGCGGACGTCATTTCTTACCTGATATCGATCCTGCCGATCTGGCGTATAAAGCGCTGGCGGTCAACGTCAGCGATCTGGCGGCAATGGGCGCCGACCCGGCCTGGCTGACGCTGGCTCTGACGCTGCCGGAGGTGGATGAAGCCTGGCTTGAAGCGTTCAGCGATGCGCTGTTTGAACAGCTGAACTACTACGATATGCAGCTGATTGGCGGCGATACGACTGCCGGGCCGCTGTCGATGACGCTGGCGATCCACGGCTATGTGCCGCTCGGTCGCGCGCTGAAGCGCTCGGGCGCTAAACCGGGCGACTGGATCTACGTGACCGGTACGCCGGGAGACAGCGCGGCAGGGCTGGCGATCCTTCAGGAACGCTTAAACGTGACGGACGCTGACGATGCGGCGTATCTGGTGAAGCGCCACCTGCGCCCGACACCGCGTATTCTGCACGGTCAGGCGCTGCGCGAGCGGGCCAGTTCGGCTATCGATCTCTCTGACGGTCTCATCTCGGACCTCGGCCATATCCTGAAGGCCTGCGGGGTGGGCGCGCGCGTTGACCTGGATCTGTTCCCGCTTTCGGAGCAACTGCTTCGCCATGTGGAGCCTGAGCAGGCGCTGCGCTGGGCGCTCTCCGGTGGGGAAGACTACGAGCTGTGTTTCACGGTGCCAGAGTTGAACCGTGGAACGCTGGATGTGGCATTAGCCCATCTTGGCGCAAAGTTTACCTGCATCGGTCAGATCATGCCGGAGAGTGAAGGGCTGAAGTTTGTGAAAGACGGTGCGCCCGTTACGCTGGACTGGAAAGGGTACGATCACTTCGGGTAAGTTTGTGCGCTCAGTATTGCCGGGTAAGCGTACGCCACCCGGCAAGTGTTTACTTAAACCCCACCACCGGATGCTGCTGATACGGCGTCTCCAGCTCGGCAACCTGCTCCGGCTTCAGCGATAAATCCACCGCGCTTAACAACTCGTCCAGCTGTTCTTCCCGCGATGTACCAATAATCGGTGCGGCGACACCCCGCTTGCCCAGCAGCCACGCCAGCGCCACCTGCGCGCGCGTTGCGCCGATATCGTCGGCGATCCCGGCTAAACGTTCGGCAATCAGCGCATCGCTGGCTTCGGTACCGGAATAAAGATTTTTACCCACTTCATCCGATACCAGCCGCGCCGTGGTTTCTCCCCACGGACGAGTTAAGCGTCCGCGCGCCAGCGGGCTCCACGGGATCACCGCCACGCCTTCCTGGTAGCAGAGCGGCAACATCTCGCGTTCTTCTTCCCGGTAAATCAGGTTGTAGTGATCCTGCATGGTGACAAAGCGTGCCCAGCCGTGCTGCGCCTGGAGATCGAGCGCCTGAGCAAACTGAGATGCGTGCATTGACGACGCGCCGATATAGCGCGCTTTACCCGCTTTCACGACATCGTTCAGCGCTTCAAGCGTCTCTTCAATTGGCGTGTTGTAATCCCAGCGGTGAATTTGCAGCAGGTCGACGTAATCCATGTTCAGGCGTCTGAGGCTGTCATCAATGGAGCGCAGGATCTGCGCGCGAGAGAGGCCTTCAGCCAGATCGCCTGACGGGTAGTACACCTTGGTGGCGACCACAATCTCATCCCGACGAGCAAAATCACGCAGAGCGCGGCCCACAATCTCTTCGCTGCTGCCGTCAGAGTAGCTGTTGGCGGTATCGAAGAAGTTGATGCCGCCGTCTATGGCGCGCTTGATGATAGGGCGGCTGCTCTCTTCCGGCAGCGTCCAGGCGTGATTTCCCCGGTCAGGCTCGCCAAAGGTCATGCAGCCCAGGCAAAGCCGGGACACCTTGAGGTCCGTTTTTCCTAATGTCGTGTATTGCATGGTTCCGCTCCTGCTGTTTAAACAATACGTTTAAGCATAGCAGGAGCAGAAAAGGGGAGGGATCAGGCCAGCCAGCTGCGGATTCTGGCTTCGATACCGGCGGCGTCCAGGCCGATGTCGGCACGCGCCTCGTCCTGAGTGCCTTGCGGGATGAAGTGGTCCGGCAGGCCGAGGTTCAGCACCGGAACCAATTTACGGTTCGCCATCAGTACCTCGTTAACGCCGCTGCCCGCACCGCCCATGATGGCGTTCTCTTCCAGCGTGACCAGCACGTCATGGCTTTCCGCCATGCTCAGAATCAGAGACTCATCGAGCGGCTTCACAAAGCGCATATCCACCAGCGTCGCGTTCAGGGCTTCAGCGACTTTTGCCGCTTCCGGCATCAGCGTACCAAAGTTCAGGATCGCCACTTTTTCGCCGCGACGTTTCACCAGACCTTTACCGATCTCCAGTTTTTCCAGCGGCTGTAGTTCAACGCCAAGGGCATTGCCGCGTGGATAACGTACCGCGCAGGGGCCGTCCTGATAGTGGTAGCCGGTATACAGCATCTGACGACACTCGTTTTCGTCGCTTGGCGTCATGATGACCATGTCCGGGATGCAGCGCAGGAAGGAGAGATCAAACGCCCCCTGGTGCGTCTGGCCGTCGGCCCCCACGATGCCCGCGCGGTCGATAGCAAACAGCACCGGCAGCTTCTGGATGGCAACGTCATGGATCACCTGGTCGTAGGCGCGCTGCAGGAAGGTGGAATAAATCGCTACCACCGGCTTGTAGCCGCCAATCGCCAGGCCCGCCGCGAAGGTGACCGCGTGCTGCTCGGCAATGGCGACGTCAAAATACTGGTCCGGGTATTTTTTGGAGAACTCGACCATGCCGGAGCCTTCACGCATAGCAGGCGTGACCGCCATCAGCTTGTTATCTTTTGCCGCCGTTTCGCACAGCCAGTCGCCAAAGATTTTTGAGTAGCTCGGCATTCCGCCGCTGCTTTTCGGCAGGCAGCCGCTGGTATGGTCGAACTTTGGCACCGCGTGGAAGGTGATCGGATCTTTCTCCGCCGGTTCGTAGCCACGCCCTTTTTTGGTCATGATATGCAGGAACTGCGGGCCTTTCAGGTCGCGCATGTTTTTAAGTGTGGACACCAGACCCAGCACATCGTGCCCGTCCACCGGGCCGATATAGTTAAAGCCCAGCTCTTCAAACAGCGTGCCCGGCACGACCATGCCTTTGATGTGTTCTTCGGTACGCTTGAGCAGCTCTTTGATCGGCGGCACGCCGGAGAAAACTTTTTTCCCGCCTTCCCGCAGCGACGAGTAAAGCTTGCCGGAAAGCAGCTGCGCCAGATGGTTGTTCAGCGCGCCGACGTTCTCGGAGATCGACATTTCGTTATCGTTGAGGATAACCAGCATGTCCGGCTTGATATCGCCCGCGTGGTTCATGGCTTCAAAAGCCATCCCGGCGGTGATCGCCCCGTCGCCAATCACGCAGACGGTGCGGCGCTGCTTGTTCTCTTTCTCGGCGGCAACGGCAATACCGATGCCCGCAGAAATGGAGGTTGAGGAGTGGCCGACGCTCAGCACGTCATACTCGCTCTCACCGCGCCACGGGAACGGGTGCAGGCCGCCCTTCTGACGAATGGTGCCAATTTTATCGCGACGTCCGGTCAGAATTTTGTGCGGATAGGCCTGGTGGCCCACGTCCCAGATAAGCTGATCGAACGGCGTGTTATAGACGTAATGCAACGCCACGGTCAGCTCAACCGTGCCAAGCCCGGAGGCGAAGTGGCCGCTGGAGCGGCTAACGCTGTCGAGCAGGTAGCGACGCAGCTCGTCACACAGCTTCGGCAGACTCTCTTTCGGCAACAGACGTAACTCCTGGGTGGAGTCAACTAACGCCAGTGTCGGGTATTTGGCAATATCAAAACTCATCAAAGGCTCATCGAGATATATAGTTTATTTATCACGCTGGATTATATAGTCCGCTAGCGCTTCCAGTGCCGAGGTATCCAGCGATTGCGCGGCCAGCTCATTCAGCGACTGGCGGGCATCGTCAATCAGATCCCGGGCTTTACGTTGGGCTTGCTCAAGACCCAGCAGGGCGGGATAGGTACTTTTGCCAAGCTGCTGGTCCGCACCCTGACGTTTACCCAATGTTGCAGTATCGCCCACCACATCCAGAATGTCATCCTGAACCTGGAATGCCAGACCGATACTTTCTGCGTATCTGTCCAGAATCGGCAGGGCTTTGCGCCCTTGCTCACCCGCGCTCAGCGCGCCCAGGCGAACGGCGGAACGAATAAGCGCGCCCGTCTTATGGCGATGAATACGCTCCAGCTGTTCCAGATTAACCTGACGTCCTTCCGCTTCAAGATCCAGCGCCTGACCGCCGCACATGCCGGCCACGCCGCTGGCCATTGCCAGTTCGGAGATCATCGCCAGGCGGTCGCGGTCGGCCACTTCCGCCATCGGCGCATCACTGAGAATCGAGAACGCCAGCGTCTGCAAGGCATCGCCCGCCAGAATGGCATTCGCCTCGCCAAACTTAATGTGGCAGGTTGGCTGACCCCGGCGCAGATCGTCGTCGTCCATCGCCGGGAGATCGTCGTGGATCAGCGAGTAGGCATGGATGCACTCCACGGCGGCAGCCGGGGCGTCCAGCGTATTATCGCTGATGCCAAACATGTTGCCCGTGGCATACACCAGGAACGGACGCAGGCGTTTTCCCCCTAAGAGTGCGCCATAGTGCATGGCTTCAACCAGTGGAGTGTTCTGAAAAGGCTGCGGCGCAATAAAACGGCGCAGGGCGTCGTTGGCGCGAACGACGCGCGCCTGAAGCGCGTTGGTAAAATCCATTTACTCGGCGTCCGGTGTGAATGGCGTGGTTTTAGCGTCTTCGCTGTCGGAAAGCAGGATCTGCACACGCTGCTCGGCCTGCTGGAGTTTTACCTGCCCCTGGCGCGCAAGCTGCACACCGCGCTCAAATTCGTTGAGGGCGTCTTCCAGCGGTAAATCGCCGCTCTCGAGGCGGGTAACAATCTGCTCAAGCTCACTCAGCGCAGTTTCAAAACTGGCCGGTGCGTCGTTCTTCTTCGGCATAGTGAATTAACTCTTATATTCTTCGCCCCAACATGGTAACGGACTCGGGGCAATTATCAAATAACGCGAGTGGCGCGATGGTGGTATACTTGCGCGCCTGGATGCAGCCACGGGTGTGGGCTGCTGTATCATTTTCCACTACAAGCCTTTATAAGCTTGCCTAAGAAACATTGCCGCCATGAAGTTTATCATTAAATTGTTCCCTGAAATCACCATCAAAAGCCAATCTGTGCGTTTGCGCTTTATTAAAATTCTCACCGGGAACATTCGTAACGTATTAAAACACTACGACGAAACGCTCGCCGTGGTGCGTCACTGGGACCACGTTGAAGTCCGCGCGAAAGACGAAAGCAAACGCCTTGATATTCGCGACGCGCTGACCCGTATTCCAGGTATTCACCATATTCTGGAAGTGGAAGACGTCCCGTTCAGCGATATGCACGATATCTTCGAAAAGGCGCTGGTACAGTACCGCGATCAGATCGAAGGCAAAACCTTCTGCGTGCGCGTGAAGCGTCGCGGTAAGCACGAGTTTAGCTCGATTGAAGTCGAGCGCTACGTCGGCGGCGGTCTGAACCAGCACGTTGAGACGGCGCGCGTGCGCCTGACTAACCCGGACGTCACCGTTAACCTTGAGATCGAGAACGATCGTCTGCTGCTGGTTAAGGGCCGTTATGAAGGTATTGGCGGTTTCCCGATCGGCACGCAGGAAGATGTGCTGTCGCTGATCTCAGGCGGCTTCGACTCCGGCGTCTCCAGCTACATGCTGATGCGTCGCGGCTGCCGCGTGCACTACTGCTTCTTCAACCTGGGCGGCGCGGCGCATGAAATTGGCGTTCGTCAGGTGGCGCATTACCTGTGGAACCGCTTCGGCAGTTCCCACCGCGTGCGTTTTGTGGCGATCAACTTTGAGCCGGTAGTGGGCGAAATCCTTGAAAAAGTGGACGACGGCCAGATGGGCGTGATCCTCAAACGTATGATGGTTCGCGCGGCGTCCAAAGTCGCCGAGCGCTATGGCGTGCAGGCGCTGGTCACCGGCGAAGCGCTGGGCCAGGTCTCCAGCCAGACGCTGACCAACCTGCGTCTGATCGACAACGTATCAGATACGCTGATCCTGCGTCCGCTGATCTCCCACGATAAAGAGCACATCATCGACCTGGCGCGCGAAATCGGCACCGAAGACTTTGCCCGCACCATGCCGGAATACTGCGGTGTGATCTCTAAAAGCCCGACCGTCAAGGCTGTGAAGGCGAAGGTCGAAGCGGAAGAAGAGAACTTCGATTTCAGCATCCTGGAAAGAGTAGTGGCAGAAGCGTCCAACATCGACATCCGCGAGATTGCCCAGCAGACCGAGCAGGAAGTGGTTGAAGTGGAAACCGTGAGCGGTTTCGGTGCGAACGATGCGATTCTGGATATCCGCTCCATTGACGAGCAGGATGACAAGCCGCTGAAGGTTGAAGGCGTAGAGGTGGTTTCTCTGCCGTTCTACAAGCTGAGCACTAAGTTTGGCGACCTCGATCAGAGCAAAACGTATCTGCTGTGGTGTGAGCGCGGGGTGATGAGCCGCCTGCAGGCGCTGTACCTGCGCGAGCAGGGATTCGCGAATGTGAAGGTGTATCGTCCGTAGCGTGCGGCCTGGTGCCCTCACATTAAAAACGGCAACCAAAGGTTGCCGTTTTGCTTTTAGCTCGCGCCACCCGGCTTTTTTTATGCACTACTCTTCATAGTAATTATAAATCCCCGCCGGCATCACCAGCGACGACGCCACTTCGTAGGCCTTCTCCCGCCCGACCAGCAGATCAATAATCTTTAAGCCAAAATCAATCGCGGTGCCGGGTCCCTGGCTGGTCAGCAGGTTGACGCGCGGATCCCAGACAACGCGTTTATCCACCCAATGCTCTTCCGGGATCGTATCCTTAAGCCCCGGGAAGCCGGTCATATTGCCGATGGGGAAGATGTCGTGCGGAATCAGAACTGTTCCAGCGGCGGCACAGATTGCCGCGACGATGCGGCCGGACAGATGAAACTGACGCACGGTTTCAACCAGCAGCGGGCTGTCGCGGAAACATTCCGCGCCTTTTAAGCCGCCGGGCAGGACGATGATGTCGTAATCGCCGTCAGCAACCTGGACAAGCGGTGCGTCTGCCAGGATTTTCACCCCTCGTGAACAGGTGATTGCCAGATTGCCGTCGCTGGCTACGCTGGCGGTTGTTACCTTAATGCCGCCACGTACCAGTAAATCAATGGTGGTGACCGCTTCCATCTCTTCGCTACCAGGAGCGAGGCAAATCAGTGCCGACGCGCTCATATTCACTCTCCTTACGTTTAACCAGGTCATACAGACGGGCGTTTTCCGGCACGGCGATGCCGTGCGAGCGGGCGCGCTTTAGCAGATAGCCGGTAATGTAATCTATCTCCGTATGGCGTAATGCCCGAACGTCCTGCAGCATCGAGGAGATGTTCTCAGCCGTACTCTCAATAACCTGCTCGACATAACAGCGTAAATCCTCTGCTGAGGTGTGCAGGCCTTCTCGCTCAATGACCGACGCGACTTCTGCACACAGGGATGCCACCTCCTGCGGATGGTTTTTCAGTTCCCCGTTCGGGCAGTTCCACAGCGCCGTCAGCGGATTGATCACGCAGTTTACAGCCAGCTTGCGCCACAGCTGAGGGCGGATGTTGTTGTGCCAGGCGACGTCCGGCAAGACCTTTTGCAGAACATCGGCCAGATAGCTGTAGTCGCCATCCTGTGTTCTGGCCGGGCCGATGTGCGTCACGCCGCTGGCGACATGCACGATAATAGTCCCGTCGCGACGCGCAGCGTGGGTGGTGGTCGCCATTAGCAGAGGCTGCGGGACGCTTTTCAGCTCATCAAGGGTTCCCATACCGTTATGCAGCAGCAGAATGGGGGACGTGGGGGGGAGCTGCGCGGCCAGAGTCTTAACCGCATCTGAGACCTGCCATGCCTTGAGCGTCACCAGCAACAGGTCGCTTTGCGCCAGGAAATCAGGATCGTTCGCGGTGAGAGATTCGTTAAAAATGCTTCCGTCTTCACCAATCAGGTTGACACTGCAATAGGGCTGGGGCACGCGCAGCCAGCCCTGAACCTCATGTCCGTGCTTGCACAGCGCGGTCAGCCACAGCTGGCCGAGCGCTCCGCATCCGAGCACCGTAATTTTCATTGTTCCTCCTCACCTGCAACTGCGCCAGGTGTTACAGCTTAATTATACAGCTAAGCTTCTGTTGAGTTATGCCTCGTAGCGGGTATTATGCAACGCAACAAAAGTGAAGGGAGAAGAAAAGATGCCATCTTTCGATATTGTTTCCGAAGTTGATATCCAGGAAGTTCGCAACGGCGTTGAGAACGCAACCCGCGAAGTTGAGTCACGTTTCGATTTTCGCGGCGTTGAGGCGTCGTTTGAGCTGAACGACGCAAATAAGACCATTAAGGTGCTGAGCGAGTCTGATTTCCAGGTGAATCAGCTGCTCGACATTCTGCGTGCCAAGCTGTTAAAACGTGGCATCGAAGGAACGTCTCTGGACGTGCCGGACGAGTTTGTCCACAGCGGTAAGAACTGGTTTGTAGAAGCCAAACTGAAGCAGGGCATCGAGAGCGCGGTGCAGAAGAAGATCGTGAAGCTTATTAAAGACAGCAAGCTGAAGGTGCAGGCGCAGATCCAGGGCGAAGAAATTCGCGTGACCGGTAAATCTCGCGATGACCTCCAGTCCGTGATGGCGCTGGTGCGCGGCGGGGATTTGGGACAGCCGTTCCAGTTTAAAAACTTCCGTGATTAAGACAAAAAAGCCCGGTTCAACCGGGCTTTTTTTCAGGCCTTCAGCGCCTGCTCCACCTCAAAGCGGTTCGTCACTTTGCTGTCAATTTTGACATAAGCGCTGCGCTCTTCGGGAACAATCAGTACCTCTGTGACCCCTTCTTTTCCTTCCAGACGCTGCTTCAGCGCGTCGCTAATCTCCACGTCATCCGGGATTTCTACCCGCAGGCTGCTCACGTAACGTGGCTCTTTCATGGTGCTGGCGACCAGCAGCCAGACTGTTGCCAGCAGCGCGCCCGCGAGAAATACGGTTTGTGAATCAAACAGGCCGTCGACCCAGCCGCCAAGCGAGCCGCCGATCGCCACGCCGAGGAACTGGCTGGTGGAGTAAATGCCCATTGCCGTGCCTTTGTAACCGGCGGGGGACTCTTTGCTGATCAGTGACGGCAGCAGCGCTTCCATCAGATTAAACGCCAGGAAGAACAACTGCACGCCTGCGATCAGCTCCCAGAAGTGCGGGCCGGCACCCCACAGCACGATCTCGGCAATCAGCAGTAACGCCACGCAGCCCACGAAGACGCGCTTCATTTTGCGCTTCACTTCGGCGTAGATGATGAACGGCACGACAGAGACAAACGAAATCAGCATCGTGACCAGATAAATTTTCCAGTGCTCGGCCGCCGGGAAACCTGCTGCGGCAAGCTGACCGGGCAGGGCAACAAAGGTGGACATCAGCAGAATATGCAGGCACATAATGCCGAAGTTAAGCTTTAGCAGACGCGGCTCGGCGATGACTTTGCTAAAGCAGCCTTTAACCATCCCGGATTCACGGTTAAGGACGTGATTTTTACTGTCTGGCACAACCCACAGGGTGAGTGCGATCCCGATGGTCGCCAGCACCGCAATCATCCAGAACAGGGCATGCAGACCCAGTTTGTGCGTAATGATGGGACCGAGCACCATCGCAATCGCAAACGTCACGCCAAAGCTCACGCCGATGAACGCCATCGCTTTGGTGCGGTTTTGCTCACGGGTTAAATCTGACAGCAGCGCCATCACCGCGGCGGCAATCGCACCGGACCCTTGCAGGGCGCGGCCAAGAATAATGCCCCAGATGGAGTGGGAGAGGGCGGCAATAACGCTCCCGAGCACAAAGACCAGCAGCCCGCCGACAATCAGCGGCTTGCGGCCCACCCGATCAGAGAGCAGGCCAAAAGGGATCTGGAAAATTGCCTGCGCCAGGCCGTAGATACCGATCGCCACACCAATCAGCGCTTCGCTGGCACCCTGTAACGCCATGCCATACGTGGTCAGAACGGGCAGGACCATAAACATGCCAAGCATCCGTAGCGAGAAAACAGTCCCTAAACCCCAGGTCGCACGCAGCTCGCCTGGCGTCATTTTATAATCGTTCATTACCACCTCAGTTCAAAAGCAGGCCATAGTGTAGTGCGGGGAAGGGGCGGGGTAAATAAAGGCTTATTTAACAAATATTACATGCGTAATTAATAGATTTCGTGAATAAAAAAGGGTGCCGAAGCACCCTTTTCATCATCACATAAACTTACCAGACGTAAGTCAGCAGGTTTTGCGAGTCCGGCACCATGAAGTCTACGGACATCATTACGGACAGGGAGGTGATGGCGACAATCGAGAACACAAACAGCTTGCGTGCCCAGACTTTGTCATCTTCCACCTTGTAGCCGCGCAGGGCCATGCCGAGCCACCAGACGCTCACCGCGGCCGCTACCACCAGATATTTATATCCGGCGTAACCGCCCAGAGAAAGCATCAGCGTTGCCACGGCAAAAGCGATGATGTAGAGCGTGATGTGGTTCTTGGCAACTGAAATGCCCTTCACGACCGGCAGAACCGGAATGTTCGCTGCCTGATAATCCTTGAAGCGGAAAATCGCGATGGCATAGGAGTGCGGCATCTGCCACAGGCTAAAGATAGCCAGCAGGATCAGCGCACCGCTGTCGAACTCGTTCGTGACGGCGCAGTAGCCAATCACCGGCGGCGCAGCGCCGGAGAGAGAACCAATCAGCGTGCCGTAGACGGAGTGACGCTTCATATACAGGCTGTAGACGCCTACATACACCACGAACCCCATCACCCCCAGCCAGCAGGCCAGCGGGTTAGCACCAAACCACAGCAGCATAAAGCCAGCAATACCCAGCAAGGTGGCGTACACCAGCGAGACGGAAGGGGCAATCAGGCCTTTAACCAGCACCCGATTTTTGGTCCTTTCCATCTTCTTGTCGATATCCATGTCGATGTAGTTGTTAAATACACAACCGGACGCAACCACCAGTGACACACCGACCAGCGTGTAAATAAAGAGGGTGTAATCAATGCTGCCTTTAGAGGCCAGCAGGAACCCTCCGATTACGGAGATCAGGTTGCCAAAGATGATGCCTGGTTTCGTGACTTGCAGGTATTGCTTAAACATACTCGCCGCTCTTAGTGAACCATCATGTTGTAGTTGAGGTTCCACATAATCCAGATGGAACCGACTACCAGGATAGCGATGATAATCACGGTAAAGATAAAGGCAGTCATATTCCAGCCTTCATCGGACTTGGTGTTCATGTGCAGGAAGCAAACCAGATGCACCAGAATCTGAATCACCGCGGTCACCAGGATTGCTCCCAGGATAACCGGCTTGGACGCAGAACCGCTCATCACCATCCAGAACGGGATCACCGTCAGGATGATCGACAGGATGAAACCTGTCATGTAGGTTTTTACGCTGCCGTGGGAAGCGCCATGATCGTTAGAATGACTCATTACATCGCCCCCATCAGATAGACAACAGAGAACACGCAGATCCATACCACGTCCAGGAAGTGCCAGAACAGGCTCAGGCACATGATACGGGTACGGTTAGTGCTGGTCAGGCCGCGGCGGGAGATCTGGAACATCAGTACTGCCATCCAGATCAGACCCGAGGTCACGTGCAGACCGTGGGTACCCACCAGCGCGAAGAACGCGGACAGGAAGCCACTGCGATCCGGACCGAAGCCTTCCATAATCAGGTGGTGGAATTCATAGATTTCCATCCCGATAAAGCCAGCACCAAACAGCCAGGTCAACGCCAGCCAGGAGACAACCTGGCTCTTGTTGTTTTTGTACATGGCGATAGCCGCCATGCCGTAGGTGATGGAGCTGAATAACAGCAGTGCGGTTTCAACCAGAACGAACGGCAGTTCAAAGATGTCCTTGCCGGTCGGGCCGCCCGCTGTGCCGTTCACCAGAACGGCATAGGTCGCGAACAGACAGCAGAACAGAATGCAGTCGCTCATCAGGTAGATCCAGAAACCGAAGACTTTGGTCGGTCCTGTATCATGGTGCGCATGTTCATGCGCGTGGGCAGTTGAGTGCGCCAGAGTATCAGTTGCCATTTTTCAGCCCCGCTTTAGAAATCTCGTCGAAATGCTGATTTTCCAGCTTTTCAACTTCACGGACTGGTACGTAGTAGTCCACGTCCTCGTCAAAGCTCTTCACAATCCAGCTGATTACGATGCCAGCGAAGCCAACAATCGCCATCCACCAGATGTGCCAGATCATTGCGAAACCAAATACCGTTGCGAAAGCGGCAATCACGATGCCCGCAGCGCTGTTTTTCGGCATATGGATCTCTTCGTAATGCTCAGGTTGCTTGTACGCTTCACCTTTTTCTTTCATTTCCCAGAATGCGTCACGCTCGTGAATGTGCGGCACTACGGCAAAGTTATAGAACGGTGGTGGAGAAGAGGTTGCCCACTCCAGCGTACGGCCACCCCATGGGTCACCGGTCAGGTCGCGGTTCAGGTTACGGTCGCGGATGGACACGTAGTACTGAATCAGCTGGCACAGAATACCGCAGGCAATCAGCGCTGCACCGCCCGCTGCAACCATCAGCATTGGGTGGAACTGCGGATCGATCTGCTGGCTCAGACGACGGGTCATACCCATGAAGCCCAGCACGTACAGCGGCATAAACGCCACGAAGAAGCCAATGATCCAGAACCAGAACGCGCGTTTACCCCAGGTTTCGTTCAGCGTGAAGCCAAACGCCTTAGGCCACCAGTAAGTCACACCTGCGAAGCAGCCGAAGACCACGCCGCCGATGATAACGTTATGGAAGTGCGCAATCAGGAACAGGCTGTTGTGCAGAACGAAGTCAGCACCTGGCACCGCCAGCAGTACGCCGGTCATCCCACCTACGGAGAAGGTCACGATGAAGCCGATGGTCCACAGCATTGCTGAGTGGAACACGATACGGCCCTGGTACATGGTGAACAGCCAGTTGAAGATCTTCACCCCGGTAGGGATGGCGATAATCATGGTGGTGATACCGAAGAAGGCGTTTACGTTCGCGCCCGCACCCATGGTAAAGAAGTGGTGCAGCCAAACGATGAACGACAGAACGGTAATACACACGGTTGCCCACACCAGAGAGGTGTAACCAAACAGACGCTTACGCGAGAAGGTTGCCGCGATTTCGGAGAACACACCGAAGACAGGCAGAACCAGAATGTACACTTCCGGGTGACCCCAGGCCCAAATCAGGTTGATGTACATCATCATGTTGCCACCCATATCATTCGTGAAGAAATGGGTGCCCAGGTAGCGGTCCAGGGTCAGCAGCGCGATGGTGACGGTCAGAATTGGGAACGACGCGATAATCAGTACGTTGGCGCACAGAGATGCCCAGGTAAATACCGGCATCTTGAACATCGTCATACCTGGTGCACGCATCTTCAGGATGGTCACGAAGAAGTTGATACCGGTCAGGGTGGTACCGACACCGGAGAGCTGAAGCGCCCAAATCCAGTAGTCAACGCCTACACCCGGACTGTACTCAATTCCCGAAAGCGGCGGGTAAGCCAGCCAGCCGGTCTGTGCGAATTCGCCCACGCCCAGTGACAGGTTAACCAGGATAACGCCGACAACCGTGAACCAGAAGCTCAAGTTGTTCAGGAACGGGAACGCTACGTCGCGCGCGCCAATCTGCAGCGGAACGACAACGTTCATCAGACCGATTACCAGCGGCATCGCCACGAAGAAGATCATGATAACGCCGTGGGCGGTAAAGATCTGATCGTAGTGGTGCGGTGGCAGGAAGCCGGCTTCGCCCGCAGACGCGAGTGCCTGCTGGCTACGCATCATGATTGCATCCGCAAAGCCACGAATTAACATGACGATACCGACGATGCAGTACATGATACCGAGTTTTTTGTGGTCAACCGAAGTCAGCCACTCATTCCACAGGTAGCTCCACTTACCGAAGTAAGTGATCAGGCCAACTAAGGCCGCGCCACCAATGATAATTGCAGCCACCGTAACCATGATAATCGGTTCATGGTAGGGCACTGCATCCAGTGTCAATTTTCCGAACATTTTCTTCCTCGGCCCCTTAGTGAGCGGTTTCCGCGTGGCTCATGTCCATGCCTTCCATACCTTCGTGCGCGCTGTGCTCGCCTTCTGGCTGGGTCATGTCCATGCTCTTGCCGTGATCCATAAATTTGCCAATAACGTCTTTGAACAAATCTGGTTTCACGTTAGAGAAGTACTCCACCTTGTTGTATTCGCTAGGTGCAGCCACTTTTTCGAACGCCGCCATGTCAGACATGGTGTTTGGAGACTGTTTCGCTTTTTCAACCCACTGGTCGAAAGCGGCACGGTCCGGCGTCGCAATAGCTTTGAACTTCATACCTGAGAAGCCCGGGCCGCTATAGCTGGCGGAGATACCATCGTAGGTGCCTGCTTCATTCGCGATCAGATGCAGGTTCGTCTGCATACCGGCCATCGCGTAAATCTGGCTACCCAGACGCGGGATGAAGAAGGAGTTCATTACGGAGTTGGAGGTCACTTTGAACTGAACCGGAGTGTTCGCCGGGAAGGCGATTTCATTCACGGTAGCAATGCCCTGCTCTGGATAGATGAAGAACCATTTCCAGTCCATGGAGACCACTTCAATGGTAATAGGTTTTTCATCGTGAACCAGCGGCTTGCTTGGCTCAAGTGCGTGAGTGGTTTTCCAGGTCAGTACGGCAAGGAACAGGATGATCAGGATAGGTACCGTCCAGACCACAGCTTCAACTTTGTTGGAGTGTGACCAGTTCGGGCTATACTTCGCATCTTTATTGCTCGCACGATACTTCCAGGCGAAACCAACAGCCATCAAAATGGCAGGAATAACCACAATCAACATCAGGCCAAAAGCCGTCAATATCAGTGAACGTTGTTCCAGTCCAATCTGTCCTTTGGGGTCTAGTAGTGCAGAATCACAGCCACTGAGTAATACAGTACCTGCGAATAATGACAACCATCCCAAACTTTTATTGTATTTCCTGAGTCTCATTTAACGACCTCAATTCCACGGGAGTCTGGTGGCGTTTAAAGTGTGCGGGCATTTTACGGGAAGGTTACATTACTGTAAACATCATTAGGCCTGTGTCAGGAAGGTGTTACCGGGTTCTGCCGCACGTGTCACAAGTGTTGCAGATTATGTCGGTTTTTATGACCGAAGCCGCATGATATGGGCTTTATAACGAAAGGACCCCCAAGCATACCCTAAAAGGGGCAATTGGTATAACCATTGTTAAAAATATACAAAAAATTAACAATTAATTATCAATAAAAAGACATCTAAAAAACGAAAAATCAAACTTTCCAATGCTGAATCGTTTAATGAAAAATAGCGTTTTGGAATTGGCTCCAATAATTTCCAAATCCTATCCCGCACAAAACAACAAATATTTTTTTTAGCGGCTGTTGGCTATTTCACCGTTATAATTTCGGTTAGTGATTACAACGGGAAATAACCTTTCACTTTTTCTTCAGGTCATCTGCGTTTTACGCAATGCCATAAAATCGAGCAAACCGCCCGTCAGGATCCCGGCGATGGCCAGCAGGGCTCCTGCATCCAGCAGAAGAGCTTCGAGGGGGAGCGCCAGAGACGTACTGGCGTTAACGATAAGTACCACAAGCCATAGCGCCAGCGCGCCGCAGCCCGCCATTAGCAGACGTAACGCAAATCGGTAGGCGCGATGATATTCAGTACGCGGCATAAAGTGTTCGGTCCGCTGGGTATATTCCAGCGTCTGGCGACACACCAGCAATAATAAAATCCCCGGCACGGCAGCCGCGACCGAGAAGAGATAAAACGTTGGCCAGCCGTGGGCTTCCACAAACCAGCCGGCAATCGGACCTACGTACACGCGGCCAACGGCCGAGAGCGCCGAGAGCAGCGCAAACTGCGTAGCGGAAAACGATTTATTGCACAGGGTCATCAGCAGGGCGACAAACGCCGCCGTCCCCATGCCGCCACAGAGATTTTCAAAGAACACCGCCGCGGCCATGCTGAACATATGCTTGTCAGTCACCGACAGCAGCCAGTAGCCCGCGTTAGATGCGCCCTGCAGGATGCCGAAGATCAGCAGCGCGCGGAACAGCGTCAGGCGCTGCATCAATACGCCGCCGTAAAGCGCACCGACGATGGTCGCAAACAGTCCCAGCGTTTTATTCACCACGCCCACTTCACCGGCATCAAAACCGACGCCGCGGATCAGGAAGGTGGTGGTCAGGCTCATGGCAAAGGCATCGCCCAGCTTATAAAGGACGATGAGCAGCAGGATCAGCCAGGCATTGTTGCGGCCAAAAAAGTCACGCAGCGGTTCGGCCACGGCCTGCTCCAGCGAGCGGGGAACCGGAATGACGTCGCTCGGTTCGGGTGCAAATAGCGTAGCGATAATGCAGGGGATGAGCAGGGCAGCCATCAGCCAGTACATACCCTGCCAGCCGAGATAACGGTCGGCCAGCCACAACGCCAGCCCGCCGGAGACCAGCATCCCGAGGCGATAGCCCAGCACGCTGATCGCCGCACCGGCACCGCGCTCTTCCGCAGGTAACACGTCCGTCTTCCAGGCGTCGAACACGATATCCTGAGAGGCGGAACAGAAGGCTATCACCACCGCAAGCGCGGCCATCCACCGGAGCTGTGTGGTCGGCTCAAGAAAGCCCATCGCCGCAATCGCCAGCAGCAGCAGGACCTGTGTCATCACTAACCAGCCGCGACGACGCCCCAGAAACGGCGGCGTATAGCGATCCATCACCGGCGACCACAAGAACTTAAAGACATACGCCTGACCGACAAGCGAGAAGAAACCAATGGTTTTGAGATCGATGTTCTCAACCGTCATCCACGCCTGAAGCGTGCCGGAGGTGAGCGCGAGGGGTAAACCGGAGGCAAAGCCGAGGATCAGCAGAATCGCTGATTTCGGTTGCTGGAAAATGCGTAAGTAGTGACTGGACATGTTCTTATGAACTGACCCGGTGAAGCACCGGGTCAGTGAGCAGGATTAACGTGCGTTCTGCTTGATAAAGTCGTGAATGCTGGTGTCCTGCGCCATATCGGCGATGGTGTCCGTCAGCACGCTGTTAACGGCGTTAGCAATATTCTTGTTAGAGGCCTGGAACGCGCCTTCAACAGAGTAGCTGGCGCGGTAGTTTTTGGTCATCTTGTTGCCGTTCTTCGCGGTGGCAATGATGGCGATATCCGCTTTGGTCGCAATGTTGTAGCGCACGTTGCCCTGAGAGACGTCTGCGTACAGGTTGTTGACGATAATCTGCAGATCAACCGCGCCGCTTGGGCCAATCATGTAGCCGCGAGCGGTCATTTGCTTCTCAAGCACTTCCTGCAGCAGGAAGCGCAGGTCGCGGGACGCGGTCAGCGTCACCTGCTGGTTGTCGCGGGTCACTTTTGCCAGCGCCTGGTCCTGACGCTGATCGGCACCGTTAATGCTCACGGTGACGCCCATCAGGCTTGGGTCCTGCTGAGGCAGGGTGATTTTTGGTGAGACATCAATAGTGGTAGGCGGAGTCGCACAGCCTGCCAGCATAAAAAGGGCTACCAACGGAAAGAAGAGTTTTTTAAACATTTTCAGGTTCTCAACGAATCGTAAGCATTAAAGAGAGAAAAATTGCCGCCATCATATCATCGACTACGGCCAGGGGAAGTGGTCAACGCATGTAAATTCATCGTCTTGTCTGAAAACTGACCAGCTCATCCTTTTTCTCCTCCCGCCAGAGACGACAGGTATGAGTCTCACAGTGAACTTCATGCATTTGAATGAGAAAATCAGACGAAAGCTAAATATTTGTTGTCAAGGTGTAATGGAAACGGTAAAAGCGGCTAACATTTAAAGGGATGGGTGACATCTTAGCGTTGTCGGAGGAGTAATTTCATGATGATACGTGAACAGATAGAAGAAAAATTAAGGGCAGCGTTCAACCCTGTGTTCCTCGAAGTCGTCGACGAAAGCTATCGTCATAACGTGCCGGCAGGTTCTGAAAGCCACTTTAAAGTGGTTCTGGTTAGCGATCGCTTCACGGGAGAACGTTTCCTGAACCGACATCGCCTGATCTACAGCACCTTGACGGAAGAACTCTCCACGACCGTGCATGCGCTGGCACTGCATACCTACACCATTAAGGAATGGGAAGGCTTGCAGGATACGGTTTTTGCGTCGCCGCCTTGTCGCGGTGCAGGCACCATCGCCTGATAAATCGGATTTGCAACGGCTGGAGCTTTTCCAGTATGTTGCTTACAGATTTCCTCAAAACGGCCTCCGGGCCGTTTTGTTTTGTCTGAGTTTTGAGCGGATGGTGCGATTTTAAGGCTAAAAATAGCCTTAAAGTGTGAAAAAAGCCGCAGCAACATGCTCCAACCGTTCTCGACTCACCTAAGTGATGCCGCTATAATGCCGCGTCTTATTGAATGTCTTCGGGATGATTCTGGCGACAGGGAATGTGAATCTGCACTAAGAGAGCATCCCGGTATAACAGACAGATTCAGAGTTGACCGAGCACTGTGATTTTTTTGAGGTAACAAGATGCAAGTTTCAGTTGAAACCACTCAAGGCCTTGGCCGCCGTGTAACGATTACTATCGCTGCTGACAGCATCGAAACTGCTGTGAAAAGCGAGCTGGTCAACGTAGCAAAAAAAGTACGTATTGACGGCTTCCGTAAGGGCAAAGTACCAATGAATGTTGTTGCTCAGCGTTATGGCGCTTCCGTGCGTCAGGATGTGCTGGGTGAACTGATGAGCCGCAACTTTATCGACGCGATCATCAAAGAAAAAATCAATCCAGCCGGCGCGCCAAACTACGTGCCAGGCGAATACAAACTGGGCGAAGACTTCACCTACTCCGTAGAGTTCGAAGTGTACCCGGAAGTTGAGCTGAAAGGCCTGGAATCTATCGAAGTTGAAAAACCGATCGTTTCCGTGACCGACGAAGACGTTGACGGCATGCTGGACACCCTGCGTAAGCAGCAGGCGAACTGGAAAGAGAAAGAAGGCGCTGTTGACGCGGAAGACCGCGTAACCATCGACTTCACCGGTTCTGTAGACGGCGAAGAGTTCGAAGGCGGCAAAGCGTCTGACTTCGTACTGGCAATGGGCCAGGGTCGTATGATCCCAGGCTTCGAAGACGGCATCAAAGGCCACAAAGCGGGCGAAGAGTTCACCATCGACGTGACCTTCCCTGAAGAGTACCACGCTGAAAACCTGAAAGGTAAAGCAGCGAAGTTCGTCATCAACCTGAAGAAAGTTGAAGAGCGCGAACTGCCAGAACTGACTGAAGAGTTCATCAAGCGTTTCGGCGTGGAAGATGGTTCTGTTGCTGGCCTGCGTACCGAAGTGCGTAAGAACATGGAGCGCGAGCTGAACGGTGCTGTGCGTAACCGCGTGAAATCTCAGGCGATTGAAGGTCTGGTAAAAGCGAACGAAATCGACGTTCCTGCTGCCCTGATCGACAGCGAAATCGATGTGCTGCGCCGTCAGGCTGCACAGCGCTTCGGTGGCAACCAGCAGCAAGCGATGGAACTGCCGCGTGAGCTGTTCGAAGAGCAAGCGAAACGCCGCGTTGTTGTTGGCCTGCTGCTGGGCGAAGTGATTCGTACCCACGAGCTGAAAGCTGACGAAGAACGTGTGAAGGGCCTGATCGAAGAGATGGCGTCTGCATACGAAGATCCATCAGAAGTGATCGAGTTCTACGGTAAGAACAAAGAGCTGATGGACAACATGCGCAACGTCGCACTGGAAGAGCAGGCTGTTGAAGCGGTACTGGCGAAAGCGAAAGTGACCGAAAAAGCGACCTCTTTCAACGAACTGATGAACCAGCAGGCGTAATTTCGCTCTAACGGTTTAAAGTTTGAACAAAAAACCCGTTGCCTTCCGGCGACGGGTTTTTTTTATCGCTGCATGGGTTCTGGAAGGGTGCTAAAACGCCCTTTCAGTGTTAGCGTTACAACAAAAGGTTGTTATGCTTGAAATAGGGTGTGGCGAACCCCATAAGTATGTAATCACGATGATTGAGACTGGCTGATAATCCGTCCATAAGGTTACAATCAGTACAGCAGGTGTTTTCAATTTTGAACCAGGAGACGGAAATGTCATACAGTGGCGAACGAGATAACTTTGCACCCCATATGGCGCTGGTGCCAATGGTTATTGAACAGACCTCACGCGGTGAGCGTTCTTTCGATATCTATTCCCGTCTGCTCAAGGAACGCGTTATCTTTCTGACCGGCCAGGTAGAAGACCATATGGCTAACCTGATCGTGGCGCAGATGCTGTTCCTGGAAGCGGAAAACCCGGAAAAAGACATTTACCTGTACATCAACTCGCCTGGCGGTGTGATTACGGCGGGCATGTCCATTTATGACACCATGCAGTTCATCAAGCCAGATGTCAGCACTATCTGTATGGGGCAGGCTGCATCCATGGGGGCCTTCCTGTTAACCGCAGGGGCGAAAGGTAAGCGTTTCTGCCTGCCTAACTCCCGCGTGATGATTCATCAGCCGCTGGGGGGTTACCAGGGGCAGGCGACGGATATCGAAATCCACGCCCGTGAAATTCTGAAAGTAAAAGCGCGCATGAATGAACTTATGGCGCAGCATACAGGTCAATCTCTTGAGCAGATCGAGCGCGATACCGAGCGCGATCGCTTCCTCTCTGCTCCAGAGGCAGTTGAGTACGGCTTAGTCGACTCCGTATTGACCCATCGTAATTGATGCCCGCGACGCGAGTGTGCCGCTATACTAAGGTAGGGCGGCACGCTGCTTAAAGCACACGCGTCTTAGAATGGCATTTGCGTCGTCATGTGCGGCACAAAGAACTTAAAAAGAGGTTTGGACTCATGACAGATAAACGCAAAGATGGTTCGGGCAAACTGCTGTACTGCTCTTTTTGCGGCAAAAGCCAGCATGAAGTGCGTAAACTGATTGCCGGGCCGTCCGTGTATATCTGCGACGAATGCGTCGATTTATGTAACGACATCATTCGCGAAGAGATTAAAGAAGTTGCGCCGCACCGTGAGCGTAGCGCATTGCCAACGCCGCATGAGATTCGTCATCACCTTGACGACTATGTCATCGGTCAGGAGCAGGCCAAGAAAGTGCTGGCGGTGGCGGTATACAACCACTACAAACGTCTGCGTAACGGCGACACCAGCAATGGCGTAGAACTGGGCAAAAGTAACATTCTGCTGATCGGGCCAACCGGCTCCGGTAAAACGCTGCTGGCGGAAACCCTGGCGCGCCTGCTGGATGTTCCGTTTACCATGGCGGATGCCACCACCCTGACCGAAGCCGGTTATGTGGGTGAAGACGTTGAGAACATCATTCAGAAGCTGCTGCAGAAGTGCGATTACGACGTTCAGAAAGCACAGCGCGGGATTGTTTATATTGATGAGATCGACAAGATCTCCCGTAAATCAGACAACCCGTCCATCACCCGTGACGTGTCGGGTGAAGGCGTGCAGCAGGCCCTGCTGAAGCTGATCGAAGGTACGGTTGCGGCCGTTCCGCCGCAGGGTGGACGCAAACATCCGCAGCAGGAGTTCCTGCAGGTCGATACCTCCAAGATCCTGTTTATTTGCGGCGGCGCGTTTGCTGGTCTGGATAAAGTCATTTCCCACCGTGTTGAAACCGGCTCCGGCATCGGTTTTGGCGCAACGGTGAAGGCGAAGTCCGAGAAAGCCAACGAAGGTGAACTGCTTTCGCAGGTTGAGCCCGAAGATCTGATCAAATTTGGTCTGATCCCTGAATTCATTGGCCGTCTGCCGGTTGTGGCAACGCTGAATGAGCTGAGCGAAGACGCGCTGATTCAGATCCTGAAAGAGCCGAAAAATGCGCTGACCAAGCAGTATCAGGCGCTGTTCAATCTGGAAGGCGTTGAGCTGGAATTCCGTGACGAAGCGCTGGATGCGATTGCCAAGAAAGCGATGGCCCGTAAAACCGGTGCGCGTGGTTTGCGCTCTATCGTTGAAGCGGCATTGCTCGACACCATGTACGATTTGCCGTCGATGGAAGACGTCGAAAAAGTGGTTATCGACGAGTCCGTGATCGGCGGCCAATCCAAGCCGCTGCTGATTTACGGTAAACCGGAAGCCCAGCAGGCATCTGGCGAATAATTCACCAAATCATACAAGCAGTTAATCAAAAAGGGGGGATTTTATCTCCCCTTTACTTTTTCCGTATTCATAGCGTTGAATGTGTGGGAAACATCCCCATATACTGGATACATGTTAATGGTTATGTGAAGCACTGTGACATGACCAGCTTACCTGGCGGACACTAAACTAAGAGAGAGCTCTATGAATCCTGAGCGTTCTGAACGCATTGAAATCCCCGTATTGCCGTTGCGCGATGTGGTGGTTTATCCGCACATGGTCATACCCTTATTTGTAGGGCGGGAAAAATCTATCCGTTGCCTCGAAGCTGCCATGGATCATGATAAAAAAATCATGCTGGTGGCCCAGAAAGAAGCATCAACGGATGAGCCGGGTGTAAACGATCTTTTCACCGTCGGGACCGTGGCCTCTATTTTACAAATGCTGAAGCTGCCGGACGGCACCGTGAAGGTGCTGGTCGAAGGCTTACAGCGTGCGCGTATTACCACGCTGTCAGATGATGGCGAACACTTCTCTGCCAAGGCAGAGTACCTTGATTCGCCTGAACTTGATGAGCGCGAGCAGGAAGTGCTGGTACGTACCGCGATTAGCCAGTTCGAAGGCTATATCAAGCTGAACAAGAAAATCCCACCAGAAGTGCTGACGTCACTGAACAGCATCGACGATCCTGCGCGTCTGGCGGACACCATCGCTGCACACATGCCGCTGAAGCTGGCTGACAAACAGTCCGTGCTGGAGATGTCCGACGTTAACGAACGTCTGGAATACCTGATGGCGATGATGGAGTCTGAAATCGATCTGCTGCAGGTTGAGAAGCGCATTCGTAACCGCGTGAAAAAGCAGATGGAAAAATCTCAGCGTGAGTACTATCTGAATGAGCAAATGAAGGCCATTCAGAAAGAGCTGGGCGAGATGGACGACGCACCGGACGAAAACGAAGCGCTGAAGCGTAAAATCGACGCGGCGAAGATGCCGAAAGAGGCGAAAGAGAAAGCCGAAGCAGAACTGCAGAAGCTGAAAATGATGTCTCCGATGTCGGCTGAAGCAACCGTCGTGCGCGGCTACATTGAGTGGATGGTGCAGGTTCCGTGGAACGCCCGCAGTAAGGTCAAGAAAGACCTGCGTCAGGCCCAGGAGATCCTCGATACTGACCACTACGGCCTGGAACGCGTGAAAGACCGCATCCTTGAGTACCTCGCGGTACAAAGCCGAGTAAACAAAATTAAAGGCCCAATTCTGTGCCTGGTAGGACCGCCGGGGGTGGGTAAAACCTCTCTGGGTCAGTCCATCGCCAAAGCGACCGGACGTAAGTACATCCGTATGGCGCTGGGCGGCGTGCGTGATGAAGCGGAAATCCGCGGTCACCGCCGTACCTACATCGGTTCCATGCCGGGTAAACTGATCCAGAAAATGGCGAAAGTGGGGGTTAAAAACCCGCTGTTCCTGCTTGATGAGATCGACAAAATGTCGTCGGACATGCGTGGCGACCCGGCGTCTGCTCTGCTGGAAGTGCTTGATCCAGAACAGAACGTGGCGTTCAGCGATCACTATCTGGAAGTGGACTACGACCTTAGCGATGTGATGTTCGTGGCGACGTCCAACTCCATGAACATACCGGCACCGCTGCTGGACCGTATGGAAGTGATCCGCCTCTCCGGTTATACCGAAGACGAAAAGCTGAACATTGCTAAACAGCACCTGCTGCCGAAGCAGATTGAGCGTAACGCGCTGAAAGCCAACGAGCTGACCGTCGAGGACAGCGCGATTATCGGCATCATCCGCTACTACACCCGTGAAGCGGGCGTGCGTAGCCTTGAGCGCGAAATATCTAAGCTGTGCCGTAAGGCGGTAAAACAGCTGCTGCTGGATAAGAGCCTGAAGCACATCGTGATTAACGGTGACAATCTGCATGCCTACCTGGGCGTTCAGCGCTTCGACTACGGCCGCGCGGATAACGAAAACCGCGTGGGTCAGGTGACCGGTCTGGCATGGACGGAAGTGGGCGGCGATCTGCTGACCATCGAAACCGCCTGTGTGCCGGGCAAAGGCAAGCTGACCTACACCGGCTCGCTGGGTGAAGTGATGCAGGAGTCCATCCAGGCTGCGCTGACCGTGGTGCGCGCGCGCGCGGAAAAACTGGGTATCAATCCGGATTTCTACGAAAAACGCGACATTCACGTTCACGTTCCTGAAGGGGCGACGCCGAAAGATGGCCCAAGCGCGGGTATTGCCATGTGTACCGCTCTGGTTTCCTGTCTGACGGGCAACCCGGTACGTGCCGATGTGGCAATGACCGGTGAAATTACCCTGCGCGGTCAGGTCCTGCCAATCGGCGGGTTAAAAGAAAAACTGCTGGCGGCACACCGCGGTGGGATCAAAACCGTATTGATCCCTTACGAAAACAAACGCGATCTGGAAGAGATTCCGGACAACGTGATTGCCGATCTGCAGATCCATCCTGTTAAGCGAATTGAGGAAGTTCTCAGTCTCGCACTGCAGAATGAACCGTCCGGAATGCAGGTTGTAACCGCAAAATAGTGACCTCGCGCAAAGAGCGTCAATAAAAACAAGGCTGGTAAGTCATTTCGCACTTGCCAGCCTTTTTTTGTATAGCTAATTTAGATTGCTGATTAGGTCAGCCATCAACAACGGGTGTTGTAAGGTCATGGCAGGCCTGATATAACTGCTGCGCGGTCGCGTTGTGAAGGACTCAGGCGCGATATAAATTATAAAGAGAGGAAGAGAACAGTGAATAAATCTCAACTGATTGACAAAATTGCTGCTGGTGCTGATATTTCTAAAGCTGCAGCTGGACGTGCGTTAGATGCATTAATTGCTTCTGTTACTGAATCTCTGCAGGCTGGGGACGACGTTGCACTGGTAGGCTTCGGTACTTTTGCTGTTAAAGAGCGTGCTGCCCGTACTGGCCGCAACCCTCAGACCGGTAAAGAGATCACCATTGCTGCTGCTAAAGTGCCGGGTTTCCGTGCAGGTAAAGCGCTGAAAGACGCAGTAAACTGATTGCTTTCCCGTTTCAGGGAAGCCGGATAGTACAAGGGCGCATCGTTTGATGTGCCTTTTTTGTTTGTCCAGACCTGATTTGTGCGAGTTTATGCGAGTTGTGGGCTGACAATCGCCCCGTTTTCTTGTCACAATACGCCTTCACGCGCGACGGGCAGGATTTTCCGTCAGCGTCAGGTAACCAGTCACCTACAGCGGAGTGTTGTTACACCATGATGGACAGCTTACGCACGGCTGCTAACAGTCTCGTGCTCAAGATTATTTTCGGTATCATTATCGTGTCGTTCATATTGACCGGCGTGAGCAGTTACCTTATTGGCGGTGGCGCAAACTATGCCGCAAAAGTGAATGGCCAGGAAATCAGCCGTGGTCAGTTCGAGAATGCTTTTGCCGGTGAGCGTAACCGTATGCAGCAACAGCTGGGCGACCAATTCTCTGAACTGGCGGCGAATGAAGGGTACATGAAAACCCTGCGCCAACAGACACTGAACCGTCTTATCGACGAAGCGCTGCTGGATCAGTATGCCAAAAAGCTGGGCCTTGGCATCAGCGACGAGCAGGTCAAAAAAGCGATCTTCGCCACTCAGGCATTCCAGTCTAACGGTAAATTCGACAACGCGCGTTACAACAGTATCGTTAACCAGATGGGCATGACGGCGGATCAGTACGCGCAGGCGCTGCGTAACCAGCTGACAACCCAGCAGCTCATTAACGCTGTCGTGGGTACCGATTTCATGCTTAAAGGTGAAACCGACGAACTGGCCGCGCTGGTGGCCCAGCAGCGCGTGGTCCGTGAAGCGACAATTGATGTGAACGCCCTGGCGGCGAAACAGCAGGTGAGCGACGCAGACGTTAATGCTTACTACGAGCAGAATAAAAACGCCTTTGTTTCTCCGGAGCAGTTCCGCGTCAGCTACATCAAGCTGGATGCAGCTGCGCTGCAGGAAAGCGCGTCTGATGCCGAGATCCAGTCTTACTATGACCAGCATCAGGATCAATTCACTCAGCCGCAGCGTAACCGCTACAGCGTGATTCAGACCAAAACTGAAGCAGATGCTAAGGCGGTACTGGATGAGCTGAACAAAGGCGCTGATTTCGCCACCCTTGCGAAAGCGAAATCCACCGACATTATCTCTGCGAAAAACGGCGGTGATATGGGCTGGCTGGAAGACGCAACCACGCCCGACGAGCTGAAAAATGCCGGCCTGAAAGAGAAAGGCCAGCTGTCTGGTGTGATTAAATCATCCGTTGGTTTCCTGGTCGTGCGTCTGGACGACATCACCCCGGCGAAAACCAAGCCGCTGGCTGAAGTTCGTGATGATATTGCCGCGAAAGTGAAACAGGAAAAAGCCCTGGATGCCTACTACGCGCTGCAGCAGAAGGTGAGCGATGCTGCCAGCAACGACAACGAATCTCTGGCAGGTGCAGAGCAGGCGGCGGGTGTGAAAGCAGTTGAGACCGGCTGGTTTGGTCGTGACAACCTGCCGGAAGAGCTGAACTTCAAACCGGTTTCTGATGCCATCTTTAACGGTGGTCTGGTGGGCGAGAACGGCACGCCGGGCAGCAACTCTGACATCATTACCGTTGACGGCGATCGCGCCTTTGTTCTGCGCGTCAGCGAGCACAAGCCAGAAGCGGTCAAACCGCTGGCGGAAGTGAAGGATCAGGTCGTCGCTCAGGTTAAGCACAACAAAGCAGAACAGCAGGCTAAACTGGACGCTGAGAAGATTCTGGCCGATCTGAAAGCGGGTAAACAGGACGCGCTGAAAGCGGCTGGCCTGAGCTTCGGTGAGGCGAAAACGCTGAGCCGTACCGGTCAGGACCCAATCAGTCAGGCCGCGTTTAGCCTGACGCTGCCGGCAAAAGACAAGCCAAGCTTCGGTACCACCACCGATATGCAGGGTAACGTTGTTCTGCTGGCGCTGGACGACGTGAAAGCCGGCACTCTGCCAGAAGCGCAGAAGAAGGCGATGGTTCAGGGCATTACTCAGAACAATGCTCAGATTGCTTTCGAAGCCATGATGAGCAACCTGCGTAAAGACGCCAAAATCAAGCTGGGCGATGTCATGACTCAGCAGCAGTAATTACGTGTCTGCTCGCAGATTTTCGTAACGCTCTGCAAAAACTAAAGGCCGCTTTCGCGGCCTTTTCCATTTCTGCAATCTGCTGTTTGTGCCTGTTTTCACAGGCGGCTATCGTTGCGTGGCTGTCAACAAACAAGGAGATAACAGCATGAAATGTGGAATCAAAGCACTGTTAATTACGCTGGCTATTGCCACCACCGGGATGAGCGCGGGCGCGCAGGCGGCGGCGACCGCCGCCAAACCACAGGCTACGCAGAGCAAGTCTGATGCGGCCGCGCCGGTGCAAGGGCAGACCAAAGCGGCTGACGCCGGTAAAAATGCGGATGATGACGGTACGCGGGTCAGCATTAACTCGGCCTCGGCAGAGGATCTCGCCCGCGCAATGAATGGCGTGGGCCTGAAAAAAGCGCAGGCTATCGTCAGCTATCGTGAAGAGTACGGCCCATTCAAAACGGTCGACGATCTCAAACAGGTTCCGGGCATGGGCAGCGCGCTGGTTGAGCGCAACCTCTCACACCTGACACTGTAATAACGCAATTTCTTGCACTGCGGCAAAAGTTTGCCAGGATAAAGAGGTCATACCAGTTATGACCTCTGATCCTATAACAATGAAAGGCTATTGCGCCATGCAGACAAAAATCAAAGTACGCGGTTTCCATCTTGATGTTTATCAGCACGTCAATAACGCTCGCTATCTCGAGTTTCTTGAAGAAGCGCGCTGGGACGGGCTGGAAAACAGCGAAAGCTTTCAGTGGCTGACCGCGCACAACATCGCGTTCGTGGTCGTCAATATCAACATCAACTATCGCCGTCCGGCCGTGCTGGGCGATGTGCTCACCGTGACCAGCCAGGTACAACAGCTAAACGGCAAAAGCGGCGTGTTAAGCCAGGTGGTGACGCTCGATCCAGAAGGGCAGGGGGTGGCTGATGCACTGATCACCTTTGTCTGTATCGATCTGAAAACTCAGAAAGCGCTGCCGCTGGAAGGGGAATTGCGGGAAAAGCTGGAGTTGATGATCGTATAAGACATATTAAGGCGCACTCGTGCTGTCGACACCTGTTTTGCGACAGCACGGTCAAAAAACGCTATTTAAGCCCGGTCTTTTGCTTCATTGCCGCCATCACGCCGACTTTATCAGCCAGGTAATGGTTAAGCCCGTTAGCGCGCAGATTACAGGCGGCGCACTGGCCGCAACCGTCGCCTTTGATGCCGTTATAGCAGGTGAGGGTTTCGCTGCGAACCAAATCCAGCTTGCCCCAGTAGTCGGCCAGCGCCCAGGTTTCGGCTTTATCCAGCCACATGAGCGGGGTTTCAAAGCGCGTCTCTTTCGCCATCCCCAGATTGACGGCGTGGTTGAGCGCTTTGACAAACTCATCGCGGCAGTCCGGGTATCCTGAGAAGTCGGTCTCGCATACGCCCGTAATTACCGCTTCGGCTTTTACCTGATAGGCATAAATCGCCGTCAGGGTCAGGAACAGAATATTACGCCCCGGCACAAACGTGTTCGGAATGCCGCTGGCATCGGGTTCATAGTCCGGTACAGGAATACTGTCCCGGGTGAGGCTGCTGACGGCCAGTTCATTTAACAGCGTAACGTCCAGCACCTTGTGCGCGCGTGCCCCCAGTTTAAGGGCCAGTTCACGGGCAACGTCGATTTCAGCGCGGTGACGCTGGCCATAATCGAAAGTCACACAGTGAACTTCATCATACTGATGAATGGCCTGAACCAGGCAGGTTGTAGAGTCTTGTCCTCCGCTGAACACGACGACGGCACGTTTCATAAATCATCTCGACTGTTACGGTAAAACCATTATGTTACCGTCTGGCTACGGCGGCGACCAGCTTCTTCACGATTTGGGGGCGGGTAGCCAGGCTTCGGTAAAATCAAACCAGCCGCGGGTGTTGAGGCGTATGCCGTTGACCCCCGGCGGGGCGCTGATTTGATATTGATAGTTAAAAAGCGGCGTCAGCACCGCATTCTCCATCAGGCGGTTGAAAATGGCTTGCAGACCGGCGTGTCGGTCCCGAGCTTCGGCCTGAGACTGCACCGCATCCAGCGTGGCTTGCAGATGGGCGTAGGCCGGTGCGCTTAACACGTGCGGCCACAGGGCATCGCAGCGCAGCCACTGCTCAAGCGTATACGCTGGCGCTTCGCCAATCAGCCTGTCCCCCATCATGATGTCTGCATCGGCAAGCTGCTGGCATCCGTCCCACGTCTTGGCGTCGTGGAAGATGACGGTCAGGTCACAACCCTGTTGCGCCAGGTACGCCTTTAACTGGCTGGCCATGGTGTGAAGCTCAACGGGAAGATGGTAAACCAGCGTCAGCGCCTCAGGCAGGGCAACGTCCGTTAAGTCAGGCCATTCGGGGATTGTCCAGCCGGGAAGCAGTTCCTCGGTGGGCGTAATGAGTCCTTCGTTGAGCGGAAGCGTGTGCAGAAGCCTGGAGAGATGGATGATATTGATAAGCCGCTTCGCCTGGATCTCACTCAGACGCGCGCTCTGTTTCAGCGTGAGGTAACAGAAGCCCAGGCTGGTGCTGCTGCTGACCAGCCTCAGGGTTTCAAGCTCATCGGCCTCGCCAATCGCGATTTGCACCGGGTGACGACAGCTGGTGCCCAGCCTGTAATCAAACAACTGGGGGGTGATCCAGTATTCGATGGCTTTGAGCAGAGGATGGCTCAGGTGGTATTGCTCATGGCTTTCCAGACGAACCAGGTCGGGCTCAAAGGCGGCCAGCCGGAAAGGGCCGCAGCCAAGTTCAGGATAGTCGGGATGCGCCAGACGGCTGCAGTAGGTTGCCAGCCTGTGCGCCAGCCAATAGTCCGGTTGATGCAGCATAAATGTCAGACACTGTGGATGCGTTGTTTCGATACGTAAAACGCTCCTGAACAGGGTGCGCAGGGCGGGAAGCGTCAACAGTGCCGTCAGGCTTCGCTGGAGCTGCGCCGTTTCTATTTTATCGCCGTTATGCCAGTGCAGGGTGGAGCGAATGTAGAAGTGCCAGCGCTGCCCGTCAGCAGAGACCTCCCAGTGATGCGCGAGATCGCCCGTGGGTTCACTGCTGTTACCGTTAAAACGCGTCAAGCCTGAAAATACCTGTCCCGCCAGATGCTGCTCCGCCCGGCCAGGCAAAAAGCCCGGCTGAAGCGGCTCCAGCGAGCGATAGTAGGGGATGCGCAGCGTCGGCGTGTCGTTTTGCCACTGCCCGCCTAAAAACGGATGCAGCAACGATCTCAGTGCTTCAGGAGCAAGCTGGGCCAGCTCCAGCGCGTTATGCTGCTGTCCGCTCTTCAGCGCCTCTTCCATCATCGCATTGCGCAGTGACTCCGGGCTGGCATGGAACGTCAGCTCACCGCGCTTGCCGCGACCAGACCGCGCGTGCCAGCTGAGCCAGCCCGCCTCCTGAGCCTGACGCAGCAGGGTGCGAACATGCCGCTCGCTACAAAAACAGCGGCTGGCAAGCTCACTTATGGTGACCTGCTGTGGAGCGCCAGCGGAAGGTTGCCACAGGCGTTGATACTGGTTAAGACGGTTAAGCTGGCGCATAAGAAACCCGGAACAATAATTTTCATCTATTCACTATTACTTCCGTATATCTCACACGATACTGATGCACAAGTTAATCGCATCACATTTCAGGAGCAATCATGGCCCGCCTCGCTGCATTTGATATGGACGGTACGTTGTTAATGCCGGATCACCGTCTGGGGGAGAAAACGCTGAGTACCCTGAAGCGTCTGCGCGAGCGTGATGTCACCCTGACGTTTGCCACTGGCCGCCACGTGCTGGAGATGCGTCATCTGCTGGGCACGTTTTCCCTGGATGCGTTTTTAATCACGGGTAACGGAACGCGCATTCACACCGTTGAAGGAGAGGTGCTGCACCGCCAGGATCTCAACCCGGAAGTGGCGGATATTGTTCTGCACAGCACGTGGGACACGCATGCCAGTATCCACGTATTCAACGATCAAGGCTGGTTCACCGGAAGCGAAATCCCCGAATTGTTGCACGCGCATGTTTATAGCGGCTTCAAATACCAGCTTATCGATCTGCGCCGGATCCCCGCCCACGCGGTGACCAAGATTTGCTTCTGTGGCGATCACGACGATCTTTGCCGCTTACGCATTCAGTTAAATGAGGCGCTGGGCGACCGGGCGCACCTGACCTTCTCGGCGGTGGATTGTCTTGAAGTCCTGCCGGTGGGCTGTAACAAAGGTTCAGCTCTGGCGGTGCTCAGCGACCACCTGGGCTTAACGCTGCAGGAGTGTATGGCGTTTGGCGACGCCATGAATGACCGCGAAATGCTGGGCAGCGTGGGGCGCGGCCTGATTATGGGGAATGCGATGCCGCAGCTGATCGCAGAGCTTCCTCATCTGCCGGTTATCGGACACTGCGGCAACGAAGCGGTGTCCCATTTTTTGACGCATTGGCTGGACAACAACAACCTCCCATATTCCCCCGAATAGTGAGACCCTTCCAGCAAGCCAGACTTCGGTCTGGCTTTTTTTTTATTTCAGCAGCTTCGCAATCTGCGCTTTCCACGGGGTGATGTCGCCGATGTTGGCCTGTACCCACTCCGCATTGTAATAGGTCTCAAGGTAGCGCTCGCCGCTGTCGCACAGCAGCGTGACGATGGAGCCGGTACGGCCTTCCTCGCGCATGCGCGCCGCAAGCTGCAGTGCGCCCCACATGTTGGTGCCCGTTGATGCACCCACCTTGCGGCCGAGCTGCGTTTCCAGCCAGTGCGCGGTGGCGACGCTGGCGGCGTCCGGCACGCGGAGCATTTCGTCGACAACGTCAGGAATGAACGACGGTTCCACGCGCGGGCGGCCAATTCCTTCAATTTTACTGCCCACCGGACTGCGCAGGCCAGCATCGCGGCTTTGCCAGTAGTCGAGGAACACGGAGTTCTGGGGGTCAACCACCATCAGCTGGGTATCGTAGCCCTGACAGCGAATGTAGCGTCCGATAGTGGCTGACGTGCCGCCCGTACCGGCGCTCATCACAATGTACGACGGAACCGGATGCGGTTCGTGGGTCATCTGGCGGAAAATACTGTCGGCAATGTTGTTATTGCCGCGCCAGTCCGTTGCGCGCTCGGCAAAGGTGAACTGGTCCATATAGTGGCCGTTTAGCTCGCGGGCGAGCATTTCAGAGGCGGCATAGATTTCGCAGGCGCTTTCCACAAAATGACAGCGTCCGCCGTAAAATTCGATCTGCTCGATTTTTCGTTTTGCTGTGCAGGAGGGCATCACGGCGATAAACGGCAGGCCCAGCAGACGAGCGAAATAGGCTTCAGACACCGCCGTTGAACCGGATGAGGATTCAATAATGGTCGTGCCTTCTTTGATCCAGCCGTTGCACAAACCGTATAAAAACAGAGAGCGCGCCAGGCGATGCTTCAGGCTACCGGTAGGATGGGTGCTTTCATCCTTCAGGTAGAGATGAATACCGTCAAATCCCGGCAGGGGGAGGCGAATCAGGTGGGTATCCGCCGAGCGCTGGTAGTCGGCATTGATTTCGCTGATGGCATGTTTAACCCAGGTGCTATTCATCGTAGTTATCCGTTTGTCATTTTGTGCCCAGCATAGCGAAAAGCACAGAAAAAATTGTTGCTATCTGGCCTTTAAAATAGAATGAAGGGAGAAAAATTTTCTCTATGAGGTGGGTATGCTAGATAAAATTGACCGCAAGCTCCTTTCATTGCTGCAAAGTGACTGTACCCTCTCTTTGCAGGCGCTGGCAGATGCCGTTAATCTGACCACCACACCGTGCTGGAAGCGCCTAAAAAAGTTGGAAGATGACGGCATCCTTCTGGGGCGCGTCGCATTACTCGATCCCGAAAAACTGGGGCTTGGGCTGACGGCATTTGTGCTGATAAAAACCCAACACCACAGCAGCGAGTGGTATTGCCGCTTCGTCACTCAGGTGTCTGAGATGCCCGAGGTGCTCGGCTTCTGGCGTATGGCCGGCGAGTACGACTACCTGATGCGCGTCCAGGTGGCTGACATGAAGCGCTATGATGATTTCTACAAGCGGCTGGTGAACAGCGTCCCGGGCTTGTCGGACGTCACCTCAAGCTTCGCCATGGAACAGATTAAGTACACCACAGCCTTACCCATTGAATAACTTCGTAAAATACCTTCAGGAACAAACCGCGTGCGATTATTTGCCCAATTAAGCTGGTACTTTCGTCGGGAGTGGCAACGCTACCTCGGTGCAGTCGCCCTGCTTATTATCATTGCCATTTTGCAGCTGATCCCGCCGAAGGTGGTGGGCTACGTCGTGGATGGCGTCACTGAACAGCATTACACCACCGCACGGGTGTTGATGTGGGTCGGCACGCTGGTGCTGACGGCGGTCATTGTTTATCTCCTGCGCTACGTCTGGCGCGTGCTGCTGTTTGGTGCGTCCTATCAGCTGGCCGTTGAGCTGCGTGAAGATTTTTACCGCCATCTGAGCCGACAGCATCCCGAATTTTATCTGCGTCATCGCACCGGGGATCTCATTGCCCGCGCGACGAACGACGTCGATCGCGTGGTCTTTGCCGCCGGGGAAGGGGTGCTGACGCTGGTGGACTCGCTGGTGATGGGCTGTGCGGTGCTGATCGTCATGTCCACGCAGATCAGCTGGCAATTAACCCTGCTCGCCCTGCTGCCGATGCCGATCATGGCGCTGGCGATCAATCGCTACGGCGAACAGCTGCACGAGCGCTTCAAGCTGGCGCAGGCGGCGTTTTCTTCTCTGAACGATCGCACCCAGGAGAGCATGACCAGCATCCGCATGATCAAAGCGTTTGGCCTGGAAGATCGGCAGTCCGCGCTGTTTGCGGCCGATGCGGCAGACACGGGGGCGAAAAACATGCGCGTCGCGCGCATTGATGCGCGATTTGATCCAACGATTTATGTCGCAATCGGCATGGCAAACCTGCTTGCCATTGGCGGCGGGAGCTGGATGGTGGTGCAGGGCACATTGACCCTTGGGCAATTGACCAGCTTTGCGATGTATCTGGGGCTGATGATCTGGCCGATGCTGGCGCTGGCCTGGATGTTTAACATCGTAGAGCGCGGCAGCGCCGCCTACAGCCGCATCCGCGCCATGCTGGCCGAAGCGCCGGTAGTCAATGACGGCAGCGAAGCGGTGCCGGAAGGGCGCGGCGTTATGAACGTCGACGTTCGCAAATTTGTCTATCCGCAAACGGAACATCCTGTGCTGGAGAACGTTAGCTTTACGCTGCGGCCGGGCCAGATGCTGGGCATCTGCGGCCCGACGGGGTCCGGAAAAAGTACCGTGCTCTCTCTGCTTCAGCGCCACTTTGACGTCACCGAGGGCGATATCCGTTTCCATGATATCCCCCTGGCGAACCTGCTGCTGGACGAGTGGCGTGGCCGTCTGGCGGTAGTCAGCCAGACGCCGTTTTTATTTTCGGACACCGTGGCGAATAACATTGCGCTTGGTCACCCGTCGGCGACGCAGGAAGAGATCGAACATGTGGCGCGCTTAGCCAGCGTACATGACGATATTTTGCGTCTGCCGCAGGGCTACGAAACGGAGGTCGGGGAACGTGGCGTCATGCTGTCCGGCGGGCAGAAACAGCGAATCTCGATTGCCCGCGCGCTGCTGCTGAATGCGGAAATCCTCATTCTGGATGATGCGCTTTCCGCCGTGGATGGTCGTACCGAGCATCAGATTCTGCACAACCTGCGCCAGTGGGGCGACGGACGCACGGTGATTATCAGCGCCCACCGTTTGTCAGCGCTCACCGAGGCCAGCGAAATTCTGGTCTTACAGCACGGACACATTGCCCAGCGCGGGCAGCATGAAACGCTTGCCGAGCAGCCGGGCTGGTATCGCGATATGTACCGCTATCAACAACTTGAGGCGGCGCTGGACGATGCGCCGGAACAGGATCAGGAGGCCACCAATGCGTAAGCTCGGAACGATGTGGCCGACGCTCAAACGTCTGCTGGCCTACGGCTCGCCGTGGCGCAAACCGCTCTCCGTGGCCGTGCTTTTACTCTGGATAGCGGCGATTGCTGAGGTGAGCGGGCCGCTGCTCATCAGCTACTTCATCGACAATATGGTCGCCAAAAGCTACCTGCCTCTGGGGCTGGTGGCGGGCTTAGGCGTGGCCTACGTTGGGTTGCAGCTGGCGGCGGCAGGGCTGCACTATGCGCAGTCGCTGCTGTTTAACCGTGCCGCCGTGGGCGTGGTTCAGCAGCTGCGCACGGATGTAATGGACGCGGCGCTTCGCCAGCCGCTCAGCGAGTTTGATATCCAGCCGGTCGGGCAGGTGATTTCGCGCGTGACCAACGATACCGAAGTGATCCGCGACCTGTACGTCACCGTGGTCGCGACGGTGTTACGCAGTGCGGCGCTGATCGGCGCGATGCTGGTGGCGATGTTCAGCCTCGACTGGCGCATGGCGCTGGTGGCGATTACCATCTTCCCGGCGGTGCTGATCGTGATGATCATCTACCAGCGCTACAGCACGCCAATCGTGCGTCGGGTGCGCGCCTATCTGGCCGACATTAACGATGGCTTCAACGAAGTGATTAACGGCATGAGCGTCATCCAGCAGTTCCGCCAGCAGGCGCGCTTTGGCGAGCGGATGGGCGAAGCCAGCCGATCGCACTATATGGCGCGTATGCAGACGCTGCGCCTCGACGGCTTCCTGCTGCGTCCGCTGCTCAGCCTTTTCTCTGCGCTGGTGCTTTGCGGTTTACTGATGCTCTTTGGCCTGAGCTCAAGTGGTACGATTGAAGTGGGCGTGCTATATGCTTTTATTAGCTATCTGGGGCGCCTTAACGAGCCGCTGATCGAGCTCACGACCCAGCAATCGATGCTGCAGCAGGCGGTCGTCGCCGGCGAGCGCGTGTTTGAGCTGATGGACAGGCCGCGCCAGGCTTACGGTCGTGACGAGCGACCTCTGCAAAGCGGCGCCATTGCCTTTGATAACGTCTCGTTTGCCTATCGCGAAGACCGGCTGGTGTTGCAGGACATTACGCTGGATGTCCCGTCGCGCGGTTTCGTGGCGCTGGTGGGACATACGGGCAGCGGCAAGAGCACGCTCGCTAGCCTGTTGATGGGCTACTACCCGGTCACGCAAGGCGAAATCCGCCTCGACGGACGCCCGCTCGCGTCTCTCAGCCACAACGTGTTGCGTAAAGGCGTCGCGATGGTGCAGCAGGATCCGGTCGTCCTGGCCGATACCTTCTACGCCAACGTGACCCTGGGGCGAGACTACTCTCAGGAGCAGGTATGGGAGGTGCTGGAAAAAGTGCAGCTGGCAGACCTTGCGCGCGGGTTTAGCGACGGGATTAATACCCGGCTGGGCGAGCAGGGAAACAACCTCTCCGTTGGGCAAAAGCAGCTTCTCGCGCTGGCGCGGGTGCTGATTGAAACTCCGCAGGTGCTGATTCTGGATGAAGCGACGGCCAGCATTGACTCCGGCACCGAGCAGGCTATCCAGCAGGCGCTGGCCGCGGTACGCGACCATACTACGCTGGTGGTGATTGCCCATCGCCTTTCCACCATTGTCGATGCCGATACCATTCTGGTGCTGCATCGTGGACAAGCCGTGGAGCGCGGCACGCACCGTGAACTGCTGGAAGCCAAAGGGCGCTACTGGCAGATGTATCAGCTTCAGCTGGCGGGCGAAGAACTGGCCGCCAGCGTGCGCGAGGAAGAGTCGCTCAGCGCCTGATGCACCAAAACAAAGCAACGCGCTAACAGTCATTCCTGTTGGTGCAATACTGAAACGCACCGTGCACCGACATGGTGCGTTTTTTTTCGCCGGTTCATTAAGGAAGACGGCATAACGCTCGTCGCACCGCTTTTCTCCCTCCATTTCATTTCTGGCACACCCCTTGCAATACCTTCTGCGTGAGCTGCGGCCATTACCGAATTCTGACTGGAGGGGATCTATGAAGCTGGTTACGGTGGTAATCAAACCATTCAAACTGGAAGACGTGCGTGAAGCATTGTCCTCAATGGGTATTCAGGGACTGACTGTCACCGAAGTGAAAGGCTTTGGTCGTCAGAAGGGTCATGCCGAGCTTTATCGCGGGGCGGAATACAGCGTTAACTTTCTGCCAAAAGTAAAAATTGATGTCGCGATTGCTGACGATCAGCTTGATGAAGTGATTGATGTGATTAGCAAAGCGGCCTACACCGGCAAAATTGGCGACGGCAAAATTTTCGTTGCCGAACTGCAGCGCGTCATTCGCATTCGTACCGGCGAATCTGACGAAGCGGCACTGTAAATAACGCCTGGCACACAGTGATAGGGATCGAGAAAATGAAGATAGCAACACTTAAAACGGGTCTGGGTTCGCTGGCACTGCTGCCGGGCCTGGCGCTGGCTGCTCCTGCCGTGGCAGACAAAGCCGATAACGCCTTTATGATGATCAGCACCGCGCTGGTGCTGTTCATGTCTATCCCGGGCATTGCGCTGTTCTACGGCGGCCTGATCCGCGGCAAAAACGTTCTCTCCATGCTGACGCAGGTTGCCGTGACGTTCGCGCTGGTCTGCGTGCTGTGGGTGGTTTACGGTTACTCGCTGGCCTTCGGTACCGGCAACGCCTTCTTTGGTAACTTCGACTGGGTAATGCTGAAAAATATTGAGCTGACCGCGCTGATGGGCAGCTTCTACCAGTACATCCACGTCGCGTTCCAGGGCTCGTTCGCCTGCATTACCGTCGGGCTGATTGTGGGGGCGCTGGCGGAGCGCATCCGTTTCTCTGCCGTTCTGATCTTCGTGGTGGTCTGGCTGACCCTCTCCTATGTGCCGATTGCGCACATGGTCTGGGGCGGTGGTCTGCTGGCAACGCACGGCGCGCTGGACTTTGCGGGCGGTACCGTTGTCCATATCAACGCCGCGGTAGCGGGCCTGGTGGGCGCATACCTGATTGGCAAACGCGTGGGCTTCGGTAAAGAGGCGTTCAAACCGCATAACCTGCCGATGGTGTTTACCGGTACGGCTATCCTCTACTTTGGCTGGTTCGGCTTCAACGCCGGCTCCGCAAGTGCCGCGAACGAAATCGCCGCGCTGGCCTTCGTGAACACCGTTGTGGCGACGGCGGGTGCAATTCTCTCCTGGGTATTCGGCGAGTGGGCGGTACGCGGTAAACCTTCCCTGCTGGGTGCCTGTTCAGGGGCGATTGCCGGTCTGGTCGGTATCACCCCGGCGTGTGGCTATGTGGGTGTCGGTGGTGCGCTGCTGGTGGGACTGGTCGCGGGCCTGGCAGGTCTGTGGGGCGTCACCGCACTGAAACGCGTGCTGCGCGTGGATGACCCTTGCGATGTGTTCGGCGTCCACGGCGTGTGCGGCATCGTCGGCTGTATCATGACCGGCATCTTCGCCGCGAAATCACTGGGTGGCGTGGGCTACGCAGAAGGTGTCACCATGGTTCATCAGGTGCTGGTGCAGCTGGAAAGTATCGCTATCACCGTGGTGTGGTCTGCCGTTGTCGCCTTCATTGGCTATAAGCTGGCGGATATGACCGTTGGGCTGCGCGTACCGGAAGAGCAGGAGCGCGAAGGTCTGGACGTCAACAGCCACGGCGAGAATGCGTATAACGCCTAATAAAAAGCAAAACGGCAACTTCGGTTGCCGTTTTTAATGTTTATTCCCTCTCCCATGCGAGAGAGGCAGGGTGAGGGCATCAGGCCGCACACCATCATCCGCGATTACGCATTACCCCTTCCTGCACCGTAGAAGCGACCAGCACGCCGTCCTGAGTATAAAACTCTCCACGCACAAACCCGCGAGCGCTCGACGCTGACGTACTCTCCACGCTGTAAAGCAGCCACTCATTCATATTGAACGGACGGTGGAACCACATGGAGTGATCGATGGTTGCGACCTGCATCCCTTTTTCAAGGAAACCAACGCCGTGCGGCTGTAGCGCAACCGGCAGAAAGTTAAAGTCTGACGCGTAGCCCAGCAGATACTGATGCACGCGGAAATCTTCCGGCACGGCGCCATTGGCGCGGATCCAGACCTGACGCTTCGGCTCGGCGGTGTGGCCTTTCATGGGGTTGTGAAACTCAACCGGGCGGATCTCCAACGGTTTATCGCAGAGAAACTTCTCTTTGACCTGCGGCGGAAGCAGATGCGCCAGCGCGCGGGCGATATCGGTCTCTGATTTGAGTTCGTCCGGCGACGGTGCTGGCGGCATCACTTTCTGATGTTCATACCCCGGTTCCGGCGCCTGGAAAGAGGCGGTCATATAAAAGATAGGCTTACCGTTCTGAACGGCCGCCACGCGGCGTGCGCTGAAGCTGTTGCCGTCTCTCAGGACTTCAACGTCATACACAATCGGTTTTGCGCTGTCGCCAGGGCGTAAGAAATAGCTGTGGAATGAGTGCACCAGGCGGTCTGCAGGGACGGTCTCCTTTGCAGCGTAGAGCGCTTGTCCAACGACCTGGCCGCCGAAAACCTGACGTAAGCCGAGGTCTTCGCTCTGCCCGCGATAGAGTCCTTCCTCAATTTTTTCCAGATTCAGTAATGTCAGCAGATTGTTCAGTGCCTGACTCATAATTATCCTCAATAAACGCCGTAGCGAAAGATAGGCAGAGTATAACGCAGAAATGAAAGTGGTCCGATGGGTAGAATAATCTGAATGTCGGCACGTTTTTAGGCATTAATCGGTGATCTGTGCCACACTTAAAAACGTTATGTGATTGAAACGACATCGGATGGGATCGATCCCGCTGGTGCATTGATGATAAGGAGACTTCAATGAAACTCGTGCCCATGCTAAGTGGTGTAGCTATTGCGGTGGCGTTGTCCGCCTGTGCCGGTAAGAGCGCCCAGGTGCCGGTACCAGCTGCAGATCCGAACGGGATTAATACCCTTTCACAGCAATCCATTCAGCAGCCTAACGTTTCCGGTACAATCTGGATTAAACAGAGAGTCGCTCTGCCGCCGGATGCGGTATTAACGGTCACGCTGTCTGATGCTTCCCTGGCGGACGCGCCGTCGAAGGTGCTGGCTCAGCGCGCGGTCCGTACTGAAGGTAAGCAGGCTCCGTTTAGCTTCGTGTTGCCGTATAACCCGTCAGACGTGCAGCCGAATGCCCGTATTCTGCTGAGCGCAGCGGTAACCATCAACGGCAAGCTGGTCTTTATCACCGATACGGTCCAGGAAGCGATTAACCACGGTGGAACCAAAATCGACCTGAATCTGGTGCCGGTGCAGCAAACCGAAGTCCCGGTTGCTCCACAGACCAATCAGCCGTCTCTGCCAACCCCACCGACCCAGATGTAACTGTTGCTCTTACCCTCTCCTTCGGGGGAGGGTTTAGTACACCCAGCGGTATTTCTGCAAATCAATCTGTCCTGCGCCCGACACCTGCACACCCTCTGAAAGCAATGCCTGACGCTGACGCTGGAGATCCGGCCCGGTCAGCGAGATAGCGCCATGACGGTTTACCACCCGATGCCAGGGCAGCGTACTTCCCTCCGGCAGCCGCTTCAGGACGCCACCGACCTGTCGCGCCGCGCGTGGAGAGCCTGCCAGCCTTGCCACATCACCGTAGGTGGTGACATAGCCTTCCGGAATCGAGGCCACGATTTGCCATACGCGCTGGGGAAAGGAGTCGTTTTCGTCCATACCTTCACCTGTGGGGATGTTTGGACCGTCATGGTAAACGAAGATCGCCCTGATTGCTGCGCCTGTTTGCGCAAGAAACCAGCATCCGGTTCCTGGTCGCTTGCAATTGGCTCTTCGCACAGGGATAATGCGCCAGCGCGTTGGTTATCAACGCTCTCAATGGGGGCTCTGTTGGTTCTCCCGCAACGCTACTCTGTTCACCAGGTCAGGTCCGGAAGGAAGCAGCCAGGGCAGACGACGTGGGTGCCGGGATGTAGCTGGCAGGGCCCCCACCCATTTGTGGCCTCATCCATCTTTCCTGTTCCCATCTCTTTTTAGCCTTTATTCCACAATAAAATAATGCCTATACCGTGTAATATATATTTCATCGCTCTGAAATATTACTGTCATAAACCTGTAATAATAGACTGGCATTTTATAATTGGACGTCTATTTTCGTCAAAATTCAAAAAAATATAGATCTGGATAACAGTGATAACTTCGTGTATTAAATAAAGTACTTATTCCGAAGGGAAGTGACAAACATGGCTACTGCAGTTTTAAATGTTAAAATTGACGAAGCGCTAAAAGAAAGACTCCGCCACTATGCGGAAGTAAATAACGAAAATTTAAGCGTGACCACAGAGAAACTGCTGCTGCTGGCGTTTGAAGCAGTAGAAGAGGCGGGAGTATCGGAAGAGGATATTGATAATCAGCATACGGAAGAAGAGAGTGTTTCTCCTTTTACTCCTAAAGAAATCAAGGCTCTACGTAAACTTCTGAAGAAGAGAAAATGAAACAACAACTGTCAACTGCCAGTGACTACAACGAGGCCTGCGCTCTGTTGCGTTCAGGCTACGTGAAGCATGTACGTCTTGGCTGGAATGTTGGAAGCGATGAGTTCTTTCGTATTGCGTCTGACTGGTGTGATACCGGTGCAAAAATAAAGAAAGACGGTGATAATTTCGTTATTTCCCTGAAAGGTTTCCCCATTCCTCCTCAGCACTAAATCCTGACCAGTGAAAACTGCTGACTGCATATATTACAGTCAGCAGTTTTTATTTTATGATCCAGTTCAAAATTTTAATATTAAACCAGGCGGCGTTTTACTGCTGGCGTATTTGAATTTAGCGCGAGCCATAACGGTTTAATCCGCAGCAATGCCGCTTCCAGCTCCGCTGGCTCCAGCGAAAAGGGCATACGTAAAAAGCGGTCAAACGCCCCCGATAAGCCAAACCGCGTCCCGGTGCCCAGGTTAATCCCGATAATTTCTGCCCGTGCGGCAAGCTGTGTCGCCAGCATGCCAGGAAGTTCGATCCAGTAAGAGAGCCCACCCTCCGCCTCATGAAACGTCCACTCCGGGAAATGTTCTCGCAGCAGGTTACTGCATCGATCGCGCCGTTCCGCCAGCATCTTGCGGCGAGCGGGCAGAAAACGCTCGCTATTGTCGATAAGCCACAGCGTTGCCAGCTGCTCAAGCAGCGGCGAGCCTAAATCCAGCGTATCGCGCGTCTGGGCGAGCGTGGCGATAGTACGCGAGGAGGCGCGGATCCAGCCGAGACGCAGCCCGCCCCAGAAGCTTTTTCCGGCAGAGCCTAGCGTAATCACGCTGGCCTGCGGGTTAAACGATGCCAGCGGTGGCGGCGGTGGCGAATCAAACCAGAGATCGACCATCGTTTCATCCACGACCAGCGCCGTGCGGGTCTGGGCTGCTATATCAGCGATTGCCTGACGGGTGGCGATATCCATGCATCGACCGGTTGGGTTGTGAAAATCTGGCATCAGGTAGGCCAGGCGCGGCGCGGTCTGGGCAAGCGTAGCCGCAAAGCCATCCGTATCCCAGCCCGTTTCCGGCAACGACACTCCTACTGGCCGACACTGTGCTCCCTGAATAGCGGCAATCGCCAGCGGATAGGTGGGGTGATCGACCACGACGCGATCCCCCGGTCCGGCCATCATCCGCAGCACCAGCGCGAACCCGCTGACGGCACCGTTGACCACCATCACCTCGTCTGCCCGGGTTGGAAGACCTCGCGCGGTATAGCGCGCAGCGATGGCCTCCCGTAGCGCCGGCAGCCCAAGCTGCTCGTAGCCCGTCAGCGAGAGGTGTTGAGTAATAGCCGTAAGTGCATGGGTGTAAGCCTGGTGGATCTCCGGCCCGGCGCTGAGGGCGGCAGTGGAAAGATCCAGGGCGACGCTCGCTGCGGAAAGGGTGGGAACGGCGCGTGCATCCGGGAGGATGACGCGCGACCCGCTGCCGTGGCGGCTTTCAAGATAACCCTCTTCACGCAGGTGGGCGAGGGCGCTGCTGACGGTGGTCCGGCTGACGTTCAGCGCCGTCGCCAGCTCACGCTCACCCGGCAGGCGCGTATGCAGCGCCAGCCGGCCATCAAGGATTAATAAGCGCAGCGCGTCAGCCAGCTGGCGCCAGAGCGGAGTGCGGGATGAAGTTTGCTGCCAGTGCCCTAAAAGGCGTACCACAGATTGGCTTCCGAAGCGGCGTGATGACATAAGCAGTCCACTATTTAAAAACTGGACATTAATCTTAGTGCCATTTTAGGTCAGGATGAAAGTCGGGTTCACTGGAGAAGATAAAAATGGTACGTCGTCTGCTACAACTTTATGTCGGTTTAGGGCTGTATGGGCTTTCCACCGCGATGTTTATTCGTGCGGATCTGGGGGTCGATCCGTGGGATGTGTTTCACCTTGGCGTGGGAATACAGCTGGGGATGAGCATCGGAACGGTGATCATTTTGACCGGGGCTGCGGTGCTCTTACTGTGGATCCCACTGCGTCAGATGCCCGGTCTTGGCACGATCAGCAACGTGATTTGTATCGGTCTGGCGGCGGACGCCAGCATGGCGCTTATCCCCGAACTGAGTTCGTTATCCGTGCGCATCGCTTTCCTGGTGTCGGGCATCGTGATGAACGCGATCGCCACCAGCATGTACATCGGGGCCGGTTTCGGGCCTGGTCCGCGCGACGGCCTGATGACCGGCATTCACGCCCGGCTGGGGTGGTCCATTCGCAGCGTGCGTACCTCCATCGAAGTGTCCGTCCTGCTGATTGGGTGCGTGCTGGGTGGCTCGTTTGGGGTGGGAACCGTGGCGTATGCTCTGACCATTGGCCCGCTTATCCAGCTCTGTTTGCCCTGGTTCCGCCAGAAGCCGCGCGGTGAGAAAATGACGCAGCCGGAGCGGGTTGTTTAATTTGCGAAGCGCTCACATGTTTTAATGGCGTCGCTGTGCCAGAATAGACACTTCGAAAATCGCGATGCCAGAACGCATGAAAGCAATCACTCTTTATGATGTCGCCCTCCTTGCGGGGGTTTCTTATCAGACCGTTTCCCGCGTGATTAACGACGCGGAGCACGTCTCTGCCCGCACGCGGGAAAAGGTGCAGCAGGCAATGGCGGAGCTGCATTACGTTCCCAATCTGCGGGCGCAGCAGCTGGCGGGGAAACGCACCCGTACGCTGGGGCTCATCACCACCGATCTGGCGCTGCACGCGCCTTCGCAAATTGTCTCGGCGGTAAAATCCCGGGCTGCAGGGCACGGGGCGAGCGTCCTGATTTCCATGGTGGAGCAGCCGCAGCAGTGTCAGGCGGCGCTTCAGGCGCTGCTGGCGCAGCGGGTAGACGCGCTGCTGGTAAATGTGCCGCTTGACGATCCGCACGCCGAAGCGCTCAGGTCGCTGGCGACGCCCGTCCCGGTGCTGTTCCTCGACGTGTCACCGTCAGCGCAGGTAAATAGCCTCGTGTTTAACGCCGAAGAGGGGGCACGCCTGGGCGTTGAGCATCTGCTTTCGCTGGGGCATCAGCATATTGCCCTGCTGAGCGGGCCGGAAAGCTCGGTCTCTGCGCGCGCGCGTCTGGCGGGATGGAAAGCGACGCTGGCGCAGGCGGGTCTCGACGCGGCTGCGGTGGCCTACGGCGACTGGAGCGCGGTCAGCGGCTATGAGAAGGGACATGTGCTGCTCTCGGGGGCGGTACTGCCGGATGCCATTCTGGTGGCGAACGATCAGATGGCGCTTGGGGTAATGCGCGCCTGTGCGGAAAAAGGGATAGCTGTTCCTGGCCAGATATCGGTGGTCGGGTTTGACGATACGGCCGACAGCGCCTGGTTTTCTCCGCCGCTGACGACCATTCGTCAGGCGTTTCGCGAGGCTGGCGAGCGCAGCGTGGAGTGGCTTCTGTCCCCCAGCGGGGGGGAGGAATGCTGGCAGGTTCAGCTGCCGGTAACGCTGGTGACCCGACATTCCAGCGCGCGCCGCACCCCGCAGCAGGCCGAACGCGAGGATCTGGCGCAGCAGCTCAGAAGCCTGGCCCTCCTTGCCGGGCAGCTTGCCCGCAAATAAAACTTTGTGATCGGACTCGCTACCCCGCGATTGCGTGCTTTACCGTCGCCGGGTGCCAGGGCATGTTAACCAAAATTGTGAGCGCTTCGCAAAGAGGTTAATATGCCCAACACTTTATCGCTGACTCTCAGCGCCATTCTGGCCCGACGGGACTGGGAAAACCCGGGTGTCACCCAGTGGAACCGTCTGGAGGCACATGCGCCGTTACACAGCTGGCGTCTTGAACAGCCTGCCCTGGTTGATGCTGTATCCGCCAGCAGACGCTCCCTCAATGGGGTGTGGCGATTTAACTACTTTCCTGCACCTGAGCAAATCCCGGAGGCGTGGGTAACCGAAGACTGTGCGGACGCCGTTGCGATGCCCGTGCCGTCGAACTGGCAGATGCAGGGGTTTGACACGCCCATCTATACCAACGTCACCTATCCTATCCCCGTTAATCCGCCTTTTGTGCCGCAGGAAAACCCAACCGGCTGTTACTCGCTCACATTTGATGTGGATGACGCGTGGCTTCAGAGCGGGCAGACCCGCATCATCTTTGACGGCGTGAACTCTGCGTTTCATCTGTGGTGCAACGGGCGGTGGATGGGCTATTCCCAGGACAGCAGGCTGCCTGCCGAATTCGATCTCTCGACGGTCCTGCGGCCCGGTGAGAACCGCCTGGCGGTCATGGTGTTGCGCTGGTGCGACGGTAGCTATCTGGAAGATCAGGACATGTGGCGCATGAGTGGTATTTTCCGCGATGTGACGCTGCTGCATAAACCCGAAACGCAGATTGCCGATTATCGCGTGGTGACGGACCTGAATGCGGAGCTGGACCGCGCGGTGCTTAAGGCAGATGTCACGCTGGCAGGGGCGGGCTTTGCAGACTGCGAGGTGGTCTTTACCCTGTGGCGCAAGGGTGAAAAATGCGCCAGCGTTTCCCGGCGTCCGGGGTCTGCCGTTGTGGACGAGCGCGGCAGCTGGGACGAACGCTTAACGGTGGCGATCCCCATTGATCGTCCCGCGCTCTGGAGTGCTGAAACGCCGGAACTGTATCGCCTGACGATGGCGCTTCTCGGCCTGCAGGGTGAGGTGCTGGAGGTTGAGGCGTGCGATGTGGGCTTCCGCCGCGTTGACATCAGCAACGGCCTGCTGAAGCTTAACGGTAAGCCGCTGCTGATCCGCGGGGTTAACCGTCACGAGCATCACCCGGAATACGGTCAGGTGATGGACGAGGCGACCATGCGTCGCGACATCGAGATCATGAAGCAGCATAACTTTAACGCCGTGCGCTGTTCGCACTACCCGAACCATCCGCTGTGGTACCGGCTTTGCGATCGCTACGGGCTGTACGTCGTTGACGAAGCCAATATTGAAACCCACGGCATGGTGCCGATGAGCCGCCTCGCTGACGATCCACGCTGGCTGCCCGCCATGAGTGAGCGCGTAACCCGCATGGTGCAGCGCGATCGCAATCATCCCTCAATTATCATCTGGTCGCTGGGTAACGAGTCCGGCCACGGCGCGAATCATGATGCGCTGTACCGCTGGCTGAAAACCACCGATCCCACGCGCCCGGTACAGTACGAAGGCGGCGGGGCGAATACGGCGGCGACCGATATTGTTTGCCCGATGTACGCCCGGGTCGATTGGGATCAGCCTTTCCCGGCGGTGCCTAAATGGTCAATCAAGAAATGGATCGGCATGCCCGACGAAACGCGTCCGCTGATCCTCTGTGAATACGCCCACGCGATGGGAAACAGCTTCGGCGGGTTTGCGAAATACTGGCAGGCGTTTCGCAGCCATCCTCGCCTGCAGGGTGGGTTTGTCTGGGACTGGGTCGATCAGGCACTGACGAAGAAAGACGAAAAGGGCAACGCGTTCTGGGCCTACGGCGGGGACTTTGGCGATACGCCGAACGATCGCCAGTTCTGCCTCAATGGCCTGGTCTTCCCCGATCGCACGCCGCATCCGGCGCTGTACGAGGCGCAGCGCGCCCAGCAGTTCTTTACCTTTACGCTGGTCAGTACCTCTCCGCTGGTGATTGAGGTGCAAAGCGGCTACCTGTTCCGCCCTACTGATAACGAGGTGCTGAGCTGGACGATTGCCCGGGACGGAGACGTGCTGGCCGCAGGTGAGGTGACGCTCGCGATAACGCCTGAAGGCGCCCGGCGTCTGGAGCTCGACCTGCCGGAGCTGAAGGCCGGGCCGGGTGAAATCTGGCTGAACGTTGAGGTTCGCCAGCCGCGGGCAACGCCGTGGTCACCGGCTGACCATCGCTGCGCGTGGGAACAGTGGCTGCTTCCGTCTCCGCTGTTTGTCGCACCGCCAGCCTCTGCGGGCGAGCCGCCGGTTTTAACGCAAAACGATCGCATCCTGGAGGTCACGCATCGTCAACAGCGATGGCAGTTCGATCGCGCATCCGGATACCTGACTCAATGGTGGCGAAATGGCGTTGAAACGCTGCTTTCACCCGTGACGGATAACGTCAGCCGCGCGCCGCTGGACAACGACATTGGGGTGAGCGAAGCGACGCGCATCGATCCAAACGCGTGGGTTGAACGCTGGAAAGCGGCGGGCATGTACGATCTCACCTCGCGCATGCTGCACTGTGAGGCAGAGCAGCATGCGCGTGAGGTGGTGGTTACCACGCTTAATGTCCTGGAGCATCGCGGCAGGGCGCTGTTCCTGAGCCGTAAAATCTGGCGGGTGGACGAGCAGGGGGTTCTGCATGGCGACATTCAGGTCGATATTGCGTCTGATATCCCGGAGCCCGCGCGCATTGGCCTGAGCGTTCATCTCGCTGAAACGCCAGAAAAGGTTGACTGGCTGGGGCTGGGGCCGCATGAAAACTACCCGGACAGAAAGCTGGCGGCGCAGCAGGGGCGCTGGACACTGCCCCTGGCAGACATGCACACGCCGTATATCTTCCCGACGGAAAATGGTTTGCGCTGCGATACCCGCAAACTTGTGCTGGGTGCGCATCAGCTGAATGGCGCGTTCCATTTCTCAGTGGGCCGCTATAGCCAGCAGCAGCTGCGTGAGACAACCCATCATCATCTGCTGCGGGAAGAGCCGGGGTGCTGGCTCAACCTCGATGCGTTTCATATGGGGGTGGGCGGCGATGACTCCTGGAGCCCCAGCGTTTCGCCGGAATTTATCCTGCAGACGCGCCAGCTTCGTTATACCTTTAGCTGGCAGCAGACTCTTATCTGACCAGAAAGGCGGCCACCGGGCGTGGCCGCCTGCTTACGCCAGAATGCCACTCAGGCCATGCAGGCTCATGTAAATCCCTACCACGATAATCAGCGCGGCGGAGATCCACGGCGCTTTGCGGGAAAGTTCGCTAAATCCGGGCCAGCGTTTTGTCGCGTGCTTAAGGCTTAAGGCGGCAATCGCGCCGGAAGCGACCAGCGTTAACGCCAGACCGATGCTGAAGCTAAATACCAGCGTCGCGCCGAGCGCAAAATGCTTCAGCTGCAGGCAGATCAGCAGAACGGTGATGGACGCCGGGCAGGGGATAAGCCCGCCGGTCAGGCCAAACATCGCGATCTGTCCTGTCGTCACGTTTTGTCCGTTGAAACGCCGGTTGATATCCTGCGCGTGCGCGCGCTGGTGGGCGTCCTGCCACTCCTCTTCAACCAGCGGGTGTTCATGGTGATGGTGATGATCATGGTGGTGGTCATGATCATGGTCATGATGGTGGTGGCAATCGTGATGATGATCGTGCGGCCGGCTCTCTTTCCAGGTTCGCCAAGCCATCCACAGGGCGATTGCAACGATCAACACCCCGGAGATCAGCTGGAACCAGGGTTCAGACGTATGTGCGTCCCAGCCGCGGCCAAACCATAGTCCTGCCATGGCAATGATCCAGACTACCGCCGTATGGGAAAGCGTAGCCGCCAGACCGAGCAGCACCGCCTGCTTCAGCGTGCCGCGGATAGCCACGATAAAGGCAGCCATCATTGTTTTTGAGTGGCCCGGCTCCAGGCCATGCAGCGCACCGAGCAGGATAGCGCTGGGAACAAACAGCCAGGCATTACCCTGCTGCAGGAGTGAAGCAAAATCGTTCATTGAAATTTCCAGTATGGAAAGCGTGCGCAAATAGTACTCCCCCCCAGTAGCCTAATACTACCCCCCAGTAGAAAAATACTCAGGGGGAGTAGAGCGTGATATGCTTTAAAAGCCAAAACTGAGGGAGACAGAGATGTCACATACCGTTCGCGATAAGAAGATGTTATTGACTCGCCTGAAGAAAATTCAGGGGCAGAGCACCGCGCTGGAGAAAATGCTCAACCGCGATCACGAATGTGCCGAGGTGTTACAGCAGCTGGCAGCGATCCGTGGCGCGGTCAATGGCATGATGATGCAGGTGATTGAAGGGCATCTTACCGATCATGTCGTGAAAGAGCCCGAAGAGGCGCAGCGTGAAGCCGATCTTGGCGTCGTGCTGCAGGTGATCAAATCCTATCTTAAGTAGAGCGCGTGGCGAGGTTGTTCTCTGCCCAAAGGATAAATTCCGTCTTGGGCAGCGCCTTACTGTAGAACCACCCCTGCCCATACTGCACGCCGTGGCGGTGCAGCCAGGTAAGCTGCCCTTCGGTCTCCACGCCTTCCGCCACCATTGCCAGCTGCAGCGACTTCGCCATTTCGATAATGTGCGGCGTTACGTTTTTGTACTCCAGTGCATCCACGAACGATTTGTCAATTTTTAGCGTGTCGACATCGAGATGCTGCAGATAGCTGAGGCTGGAATAGCCCGTGCCAAAATCATCAATGTAGACAGGGTGGCCCGAACGGCGAAACGCGGCGATAGCCGGCGCGCTGATTTTGGGGTCGGTAAAGCCACGCTCGGTTAACTCAAGGGCGATTTGTCGGGGATGAATCTGCCACTTATTCAGGAGTTGACTCAGTAAAGGCGGCAGATTACCGGAGGTCAAATCGGCCGGGGCGAGGTTGATGGAGATATGCTGATCGGGGTGGAGCTGCAGCCAGTGGCCCATATCTTCAAACACTTTTTCCATAACTAACTGCGTCAGCTGCGAGATGAGGCCGGTTTGCTCGGCAAGCGGCACAAATATATCAGGCGAGAGACTGCTTCCGTCTGGCTGGGGCCAGCGCGCAAGCGCTTCCGCACCCACGATTTTTCCACTGCACAGCGCCACGATGGGCTGATAGTGAACCACAAAATCGCGGCTGTTAATGGCGTCCAGCAGGCGATTGCGCGGCGACTGAATACGTCGCAGGATCCGCAGGACAAACAGTGCCGCCAGCAGGCTTATCAGGACGCCAAACGGCAGCCAGAAAAGCAGCTGTCGGTGCCAGCTTTCAGCCAGGGGGGTGAGCGCCGCCCACGTGACGACAGTAAATCCAAGCTCAGGTACCGGCTTCATCACGTACATGGAGCCCTTGTACTGAACGCTGGAGACGCCTCGATCGTTGATCCGATCGCGGATATGCGGATCAAGCGTGTTACTGCTGGCGAAAATAAGATGCGTTGCGCTTCCCACCAGAGCGGCATCAATGGCAATCGCCCCGAAAGGGATCACATCCACAAGCGAGGCAGGATCGACCAGAACAAGGTAATGGCCCTTCCCGAGCACGGCCATATAGCGGTGAAAGCCAAGATCGTTCTGTGCGGTAAGCCACGCGCTGTAGCCATCTTCGGTGATACGCATGGGGGGAGGATAAGCGGCGGATTTACTCGCCTGCTCAAGCGAAGAGCAGAGGGGTTTAAGGTTGTCGATATAGATCACCTCCTGGATATAGCGCCACGAGAACGCGACCCGACGTATTTCCCTCAAATGCAGCGGACTACAGGGAACGCCCTTAAATCCCTGCAGGTGATTTAACGCTTCTTTAGCCTGATCCACGACCCTGTCGGTGCGCATCAGCACCCGAGAAGCATAGCTATCCAGCGCATCAACAAATTTCTCTTCTGCCTGGCGATGGGCAAGCCAGATGCTGAGGCAAATGGGAACCAGCACGGAAAAGATAAGTACGCCAGTCACCAGACTGACCAGATGTCGGGTTTTCATGCTGTCGTTTCCTTTCTCATATGCCCGAATCCGGACGCTGAGTTTCCTGCCTGAAGAGAAAGATTTTACCGCGAAATGAAATAGTTATAGCACGTGGGGGCAGGGTTTTCATGTTATCTAAAGCAAATTAGAAAATATCCTCAGGAGAGAGAGGGTTGTTTTTTCAACCTTGCCTGGATATTATTTTGTTATGTTATAACAAAACACAAAGGGTTTATGATGAAACCAAACATCCATCCAGCGTATCGCACCGTGGTATTCCACGACACCAGTGCCAATGAATACTTTAAAGTGGGTTCAACCATTAAAACCGACCGCGAAATTGAGCTCGACGGTGAAACGTATCCGTACATCACTATCGAGGTTTCTTCAAAATCGCATCCGTTTTATACCGGTAAGCAAAAAACGTTTTCCACGGATGGCAGCGCAGCGCGCTTCCGCAAGCGTTTTGGCGGTTTTCTTAATGCGAAGCGGGGCTAACCATGCAGGTGCTTAACTCATTGCGCAGCGCAAAACAGCGTCACCCGGATTGCCAGATAGTCAAACGCAAGGGACGCTTATACGTGATTTGCAAATCCAATCCGCGTTTTAAGGCGGTGCAGGGACGTAAAAAAAGACGCTAGACGCGCGTTTCTCGCCAGCTTTCCAGGGATCTTTTCTGTTTGCCATCGGCAGTAAAATTGTCGGTGGCAAGCCAGCTTTCAAAGGCGCTCGCCAGCGCCGGCCACTCTTTGTCGAGAATCGAAAACCAGTCGGTATCCCGGTTACGGCCTTTTATGACCAGCGCCTGGCGAAAACGGCCTTCAAACTGAAAGCCCAGACGCAGTGCCGCTTTGCGTGATGGTTCGTTCAGGCTGTTGCACTTCCATTCATATCGCCGGTAGCCCAGGGTATCGAACGCGTACCGCATCAACAGATATTGCGCTTCTGTTGACATGGGCGTGCGGCTTAACAGCACGGAGAAGTGAACGTGTCCCACTTCCACAACGCCGTTTTTAGGATCGATCCGCATCAGGGCCAGCGTCCCGACCGGGGCCTGGGTCTGATTATCTATAACGGTAAAGTGCATCGGGTCAGATAACTCACACACGCTTGCCACCCATTCGGCAAACTCAGCGGCCGTGGCATCGGGTTCACGCAGAAGCCACGTCCAGCTCCGGGTATCTCCGGCCAGAGCATAGGCGGAGAACAGCGCCCCGGCATGCTCCACGCGCAGCGGTTCAAGCCGACAATAATGCCCCTGCAGTACTACCCGGGACGGATGAGGGCGAGGCTGCCAGTCGGTAAGGGCTTCGCCCACAGGTTGTCCAAACTCATTGAATGTCTTCATCTCTATTTCCGTGACGTTGAGAAGAGTTCCAGATTAGAAAATTACTGGTTCCTTAAAAAGAACCACTCAGCTATGTTTTGGTGGTACCACAAGGAGATGAGATGAACATACCGGGCGATGAACTTTATACCTTGCTCCATGCTGCGCTTAAAACGCGTGGGGAAGAGACGCTCCAGCGCGCGCTCTATCTCGCTTTGCGGGAGGCCATACTGGGCGGAAGGCTTCGGTCCGGCAGCCAGCTGTCCGGCTCGCGAACGCTGGCGCAGCAGCTTTCCGTTTCACGGAACACCGTCAATGCGGCGCTGGACCAGCTCACGCTCGAAGGCTATTTGCTGCGTAACCGTCAGGGGACGCGGGTGGCGCAATTCGCCCATCGTGCCAGCCCGCGGGTTCTGACCGATCCTGAGGTCAGGCTGGCAAAACGTGTCGTCCAGCTGCCTGCGCCTGTGTCGCGCGACACCCCGGTGATGGCCTTTACGCCGGGAACGCCCGCCATCAACTATTTCCCCTTGCCGCTGTGGCGGCGATTGTACGATCGTGTCCTGCGGGAGGAGGGGAGCGCTCTGCTGGGCTATGGCGACCCGGCCGGTGAGCCGTCGCTGCGGGCAGCCATCGCCCGTCACCTTGCGCTTTCTCGCGGCATTGACTGCGACGCCAGCCAGATTGTGATAACCGAAGGGGCGCTGGAGGGCGTCAATCTGTGCACGATGCTGTTAAGCGAGCCGGGGGATGTCGCCTGGGTGGAAAATCCCGGCTACAGCGGGGCCAAAAGCGCCTTCGTCAAAACCGGCCTTGCGATGACCGGCATACCGGTGGATGACGAGGGAATGTGCTGGGAAGGGCTGCATGCGCCTTCACCTGCGCTCATTTTCACTTCGCCGTCGCATCAGTTTCCTTACGGGAGCGTGCTCAGCGCGCGGCGGCGTCTGGCGCTTCTGGAACTGGCCCGCCAGCACAAGGCGTGGATCATTGAGGACGATTACGACAGCGAGTTCCGCTATGTCGGCGAGCCCGTACCGGCGATGCTGGGCATGGTCAACAACGCGCCCGTTGTGTATCTGGGGACGTTCAGTAAAACGCTGTTTCCGTCGCTCCGAATGGGGTTCATGGTGTTACCGCCAGCGCTGGCGAAAGCGGCGCGTCCGGCCATCGGCTCGCTGCTGCGCGGCGGGCATCGCGCAGAACAGCGCACCCTGGCGCTGTTTATCGAGGAGGGGCACTATGCCCGTCATCTTGCCGCCATGCGTCGCCTGTATCGTAAGCGTTACCGCCAGCTGCGGGAGGTGCTGAGCGCAGAGCTTTATACTCCGCACCGTGTTCTTGCCGGTGAAGGGGGAATGCACCTGGCATTGGCGATTGACGGTATCGACGACCAGCGGCTGGTGGAGAAAGCGAGGGCATTTCAGCTGGCACCTGCTGCGCTGAGCGGCTATTACCTGGAGACGAAGCAGGGGCAAACCGGCCTGGTTTTAGGTTACGGCAACACCTCTGCTTCGCAGTTTGCGCCGGGTATCCGACGCCTGCAGGCGTTAATTACGCAGCAGCAGGGCGGGAAAGGGTAAAAACATCATAAAAAGAGAGCTGGCCTTTCGTTGCGACCATTTTCTGCAGCTTCTCTTTGTGCACGGTTTCGACAGCCGGAGAGTGCAGGATGCTGTCGATAAGCTCATTTGGCACAAAACGCGTGTTGTACCATTCGCCGTTGTAGCAGACCCGGAAATCGAGGACGTCGATATCTTCGTAACGGTAGCGGGGATTCACGTCGAAAAAGAAAAAGGCGTTAAACACGACAAACAGCACCACCAGCAGCCAGACGGAGTCCACCAGCGTTTCGGACTTCAGCATGACAATCAGCGTCGCCAGCCAGGCGGCATACATGGCAACAAACAGCCCGGGGTGTTTGCGGATAAAGCTAATGCTAAAGCGCGGGCGATTGTCTCGCTTTTCGCGGTGGTTAAGATCGTCGATGGTAGCGGTAAGCAGGCGCTGTATCTCGGTCATTTTTGGCCTTTTGAGAGTTGACAATACAGGGTATCTGCCAATTTTAGGGGAGCCATCAGGCTGAAAAAAGTAACAGTCGGGCGCTAAAAGACCATAACAGTTGGCTCCCCGGATCGTTACAGCGTTTTGATGATTTTCGCCGGGTTGCCGCCCACGACGACGTTAGCCGGCACGTCTTTCGTCACGACGGCACCGGAAGCCACAACCACATTATCCCCGATAGTGACGCCTGGGTTAATGACCGCACGTCCACCAATCCAGACATTATTGCCAATGGTGACGGGCTTACCAAACTCCACTCCGCTGTTACGTTCTTGCGCATCCAGCGGATGGGTGGCCGTATAAATATGAACGCCCGGCGCGAGCATGCAGTTGTCGCCAATATGTACAGGGCAGACATCCAGCATTACGCAATCGAAGTTGGCGTAAAAGTCTTTGCCCAGATAAATGTTATATCCATAGTCACAGCGGAAGCTCGGCTCAATATACGCCCCTTCGCTTTGTCCCAGCAGTTCCGCCAGAATGTTCTGGCGTTCTGTTTTTTCGTCAGGCGCGGTGTGGTTATAGCGGTGAAGCAGATGGCGCGCCCGCAGCCGGTCGGCGCGTAACGTCTCATCACCAGGGCGGTAATGTTCACCTGAAATCATCTTCTGTTTTTCTATGCTCATCGGAAACCTCTCTGGATGTTATTCCTGAAGGGTAATCGCAACAGGCGTTAAGGGGAACGTTCCCGGAAGGCCGATGTGACCACAGTCACAACATTGTTGCTGATGAGCGCGTTTAACACGGAGACCTGGCTTTCGCGCAGGGAGCATAACGGGACAGGTGAATACAGCTTATAACGTGGCGTAGAACCTCTACAGACACACTTCAAAGATTAACGAACAAATTTCCATACAGAAGTAGGGATTTTGTCATACAGCTTATTCATCGTTAGCTCTGCAAGGCGATGGTCAGCGGCTGAATAAAATACCGCCAGTTCATTATCAGAAAGCTCGTATTTATTCTTTTCAATGACGCGTTCAAGGGTGTCAATTGACTGACAACGTCGTAAGCGCATCAAATAATCGATTTTTGTGAGTGGTTTATCAGACATAAATTCACCTTAGTAATTGTAATAATTTTAACAGGAAAGACTAACCGGGTTAGCTCTGCTCACGTTGACGAAACAGCGGAATAGCCGGTTTCCCGATTTACGCCATTTTTGCAAATCCTGAGTGTTAATGCCGTAACTGCTGAACAACATAAAGGTGTCGTCCAGGTATTCATCAATTTGCTCAATGAGCTTATTATCTTCATTGTACTTAATTTTATAATTAAGTGCGAAGGTAGCGATATGCTCTATCAGCTCATTCAACTGTAAATTGATGGCAGACGTTGGGTCATTTACCCAGCCATGGTTGCTTTCATCAAGATTGGCAAGGCAGTCATGGTACAAGGATTCGCAGAGAAATTTCAACTGCGCGATATCATGCCTTTTTGGCGAGTACTCGTCCATAGCGCATCCCCTTCTGAGTGATTTCTTACTCACCGAACATCATTGTCGGGATGGATACATCTGACTTAGCTACATGAGCGCTGTGTTCCTGATAACCTAACTATAAGCCACTCCTTCCTGGATTTCACCGCGCTATTACGAAAAATTACAAATAAAACCGCAGGCTGCGAGCGTCAACGCAAATGTTCATCCGAAACTGAACTTTTTTATCAGGATTAACGATAGTTTTTTCGCTTCCTTACATTTCATTGGCTTAGCTTACAGCCATAAGAAAAGTTCACATCCGGAGTTCCGTTTGTCTTAACTTTTAATTAGGAATATTCCTAACAACTTAAGCAGGGAAATAGATTTAAAAAAATCCTGAATTCACCTATTAAGTTATCAGTTAAATATGATATGTCTGTTTAAGATGACAGAAAATAAATAGGACCTCAATAAGCTTATTTTATGATTTTTTCTGAAAATGAAAAAGGCCGCAAATGCGGCCTTTTTATTATATGAAACCGGTATCAGTGAGGTTCTACCGAATGACTGTGCTCAACATCTTCATTCTTCCGGCTGAAGCGGCGGCGCACCACCACGAAGAACACCGGGACGAAGAAGATAGCCAGTACGGTCGCGGTGATCATACCGCCCATTACACCTGTACCGACCGCGTTCTGCGCACCGGAGCCTGCACCGGAGCTAATAACCAGCGGCATTACGCCGAGGATGAACGCCAGAGAGGTCATCAGGATTGGACGCAGACGCATACGCACCGCTTCCAGCGTCGCCTCAATAAGGCCTTTACCCTCTTTCTCCATCAGATCTTTGGCGAATTCAACGATAAGTATCGCGTTCTTCGCCGACAAGCCAATGGTTGTCAGCAGGCCTACCTGGAAGTACACGTCGTTGGTCAATCCACGGAACGTTGCCGCAAGCAGCGCACCAATAACCCCGAGTGGAACCACCAGCATAACGGAGAACGGAATTGACCAGCTCTCGTACAGCGCCGCCAGACACAGGAAGACCACAATCAGTGAAATGGCGTACAGGGCAGGGGCCTGGTTACCGGACAGACGTTCCTGATAGGACATACCAGTCCAGTCATAGCCGATACCCGCAGGCAGTTTGCTGGCCAGCTCTTCCATCAGGTTCATGGCTTCACCGGTGCTTCGGCCTGGTGCGGCCTGACCCAGGATTTCCATCGACGGCAGACCGTTGTAACGTTCCAGACGCGGAGAGCCGTATTCCCAGTGTGACGTTGAGAAGGATGAGAACGGCACCATCTGACCGTTGCTGCCGCGAACGTACCAGTTGTTAATATCGTTCGGCAACATACGGTACTGCGCTTCGGACATGACGTACACTTTCTTCACGCGACCACGGTCGATGAAGTCGTTGACGTAGCTACCGCCCCAGGCCGCGCCCAGCGTGGTATTGATGTCGCTGATGGACACGCCCAGCGCTTGCGCTTTTTCCTGATCGATGTTGATCTTATACTGCGGCGTATCTTCCAGTCCGTTTGGACGTACGCCGACCAGCAGGTCAGGGTGTTTAGCCACTTCGCCGAACAGCTGGTTACGCGCCTGTGTCAGTTTCTCGTGACCCAGACCGCCCTGGTCGATCAGCTGGAAGTCGAAGCCGGTCGCCGTACCCAGTTCAACAATCGCTGGCAGGTTAAAGGCGAAGACCATCGCATCTTTAATCTGCGAGAAGGTGCCCATGGCACGGCCCGTGATCGCTTCAACTTTATTCTCATCGCCCGGACGATCCGCCCAGTCTTTCAGAGAAACGAAGGCGATACCGGTGTTCTGACCACGACCCGCAAAGCCAAAGCCGTTAACCGCAAACACGGATTCAACGTTCGCTTTCTCTTTGGTGAGATAGTAGTCCGTCACTTCGTCCAGCACCTTCTGGGTACGCTCTTGCGACGCCCCTGCCGGAAGCTGTGCCATCGTCAGGAACACGCCCTGGTCTTCATCTGGCAGGAACGAGCTTGGCAGACGAACGAACAGGAACGCCATCCCCACTACGATGATGATATAGAGCAGCAGATAACGACCGGTGCTGCGCAGGATATTGCCCACGCTGTCGGTGTAGTGGTGCGCGCTCTTATCAAACATGCGGTTAAACCAGCCGAAGAACCCTTTATGCTCGCCGTGACCGCCTTTCTGAACCGGCTTCAGCATGGTGGCACACAGCGCTGGCGTCAGGATTAACGCTACCAGTACCGACAGCGCCATCGCGGAGACGATGGTAATGGAGAACTGGCGGTAAATCGCACCCGTAGAGCCCCCGAAGAAGGCCATCGGGATAAATACCGCGGACAGCACCATCGCAATACCGACCAGCGCGCCCTGGATCTGGCCCATAGATTTACGGGTGGCTTCCTTCGGCGGCAAACCTTCTTCCGCCATCACGCGCTCGACGTTCTCTACCACCACGATAGCGTCATCCACCAGCAGGCCGATGGCGAGCACCATCCCGAACATCGTCAGGGTGTTTATCGAGAACCCAAAGGCTGCAAGGATGGCGAAGGTCCCCAGCAGAACGACCGGCACGGCGATGGTTGGGATCAGCGTCGCGCGGAAGTTTTGCAGGAACAGATACATCACCAGGAACACCAGGATGATCGCTTCTACCAGCGTTTTAACCACTTCGTGAATCGAAATTTTAACGAACGGCGTAGTGTCATACGGATAAACGATTTTCAGGCCTGACGGGAAGAACGGTTCCATCTTCTTCAGTTCCGCACGGATCGCCGTCGCGGTGTCCAGGGCGTTCGCGCCTGTCGCCAGTTTGATACCCAGACCGGACGCCGGTTTACCGTTAAACTTCGCGATGATGTCGTAGTTCTCACCACCCAGCTCAACCCTGGCCACGTCGCGCAGACGAACCTGCGAACCGTCCTGGTTCACCTTCAGCAGAATTTTGCTGAACTCATCGGCGGAGGTCAGACGGGTTTGCGCGATAATGGACGCGTTAAGCTGCTGGCCTTTCACCGGCGGCGTACCGCCTAACTGACCTGCTGCCACCTGGGCGTTCTGCGCTTTAATCGCGTTAATCACGTCAACCGGCGTCAGCTGGAAGTTGTTCAGTTTGTTCGGATCCATCCAGATACGCATCGCGTACTGGGAACCGAACAGCTGAACGTCACCCACACCGGACGTACGGCTGATGGCGTCCTTCATGTTGGCGCCCACGTAGTCGGAGATATCCTCCTGCGTCATGGTGCCGTTGGTGTTAATAACGCCGACAACCATCAGGAAGCTGCTGGACGATTTCTCGACGCTCACGCCCTGCTGTTGCACTTCCTGCGGCAGAAGAGGCATTGCCAGCTGCAGTTTGTTCTGCACCTGAACCTGCGCAATGTCCGCATCCGTACCGGATTCAAAGGTCAGGGTGATCTGAACCGTACCGGTGGAGTCACTGTTTGAGGACATGTACATCAGGTTATCGATACCGTTCATGTTCTGTTCGATAACCTGAGTCACGGTATCCTGTACCGTTTTCGCATCAGCCCCCGGGTAGGTTGCGGAGATCGTTACCGCCGGTGGCGCAATCGTTGGATATTGCGCAACAGGCAGCTTCAGGATCGCAAGTCCCCCGGCCAGCATGATGATAATGGCGATCACCCACGCAAATATGGGGCGATCGATAAAGAAATTAGGCATGTCTTAACGGCTCCTGTTTAAGTTAAGACTTGGTTTGTTCTGACTGGCCAGCGGCCGAAGCTTGTTGTTTATCGTCAGATGTCACTTCCTGTGCTTTTACCTGCGCGCCAGGACGTACTTTTTGCAAACCAGTAACAATCACGCGATCGCCATCTTTCAGACCTTCCGTCACCAGCCATTTATCGCCAATCGCCTGCGTGGCGGTGATATTGCGCGTTTCGACTTTGTTATCTGCCCCAACAACCAGTGCGCTCGCATCGCCGCGTGGCGTACGGGTCACACCCTGCTGTGGAACAAGAAGTGCGGTTGGATTCGTTCCTTCTTCCAGACGCGCGCGAACGAACATACCTGGCAGCAGATTTTTGTCAGGGTTCGGGAAAATCGCACGTAAGGTGATGGAACCGGTGGTCTGGTCGACCGTCACATCAGAGAATTCCAGAGTACCTTCCTGCGGGAACTTGATACCGTCGTTGGTAACCAGCTCCACTTTGGCTTTGCCGTTTTCCTGTTTCAGGGTGCCGTTAGCCAGCTCCTGTTTCAGGCGCAGGAAATCGTTGCTGGACTGCGTCACGTCAACGTAGATCGGATCAAGCTGCTGGACGGTAGCCAGCGCAGTGGTCTGCCCGTTCTGCACCAGCGCCCCTTCCGTCACGGCAGATTTACCAATACGACCGCTGATAGGGGAGGTCACTTTGGTATAGGCCAGGTTAATGCGTGCAGTTTCGACAGCCGCTTTGGCTGCTACCACGGCCGCGTTAGCCTGCTGGGCATCTGCCAGCGCGGTATCGTAATCCTGTTGACTGATGTACTTCGTGCCGAGCAGTTTCTGATAGCGGTTCAGCGTCAGCTGAGCGATTTTTGCCGCCGCTTGTGCTTTAGCCAGGTCACCTTTCGCGCTTTCATAAGAAGCCTGATAGGTCGCGGGATCAATCTGATACAGAGACTCACCGGCCTTCACATCGCCGCCTTCGGTAAAGTTACGTTTCAGGATAATGCCGCTAACCTGAGGACGCACTTCCGCAATGCGGTAAGCGTTTGTACGGCCTGGTAATTCTGTGGTGATCTGCAGAGGTTCAGATTTGAGTGTCACAACGCCGACTTCTGGCGCCTGCTGAGCTCCTTGTTGAGCCGGTTTGTCGTCACATCCTGTAAGCGCTAAGCTGCCTGAGAGCATCAGAACGACCGCCAGAGGCGTTAACCCTCTGTTTTTGTTCATATGTAAACCTCGAGTGTCCGATTTCAAATTGATCAAGGGTCCTGAGTCTAAAAACCCATTGCTGCGTTTATATTATCGTCATGCTATGGTACATACATTCACAAATGTATGTAAATCTGACTCCTGTAAATTCACCCACCTATGGCACGAAAAACTAAACAACAAGCGCTGGAAACCCGACAACACATTCTGGATGTGGCAATACGTTTGTTCTCTCAGCAGGGTGTTTCTTCTACCTCGCTGGCGCAAATTGCTCAGGCTGCCGGTGTGACGCGGGGAGCGATTTACTGGCACTTTAAAGATAAGTCAGATCTGTTCAGTGAAATCTGGGAGCTTTCAGAGTCCAGCATTAGCGATCTCGAGAGTGAGTATCGGGCAAAATTCCCTGACGATCCACTCTCAGTATTAAGAGAAATATTAGTATATATCCTTGAAGCAACGGTAGTTGAAGAGCGTCGCAGATTAATGATGGAAATTATCTTTCATAAATGTGAGTTCGTGGGCGAAATGGCGGTGGTGCAACAGGCGCAGCGCAGCCTCAGCCTGGAGAGCTACGATCGTATCGAACAGAACCTGAACCTGTGTATGCAAGCAAAGCTGTTACCGGCCAATTTACTCACCCGCCGGGCAGCCATCCTGATGCGCAGCTACATTTCAGGTCTGATGGAAAACTGGCTTTTTGCGCCGCAATCCTTTGACCTCAAAGAGGAAGCCCGCAGCTACGTGGCGATTTTACTGGAAATGCTACAGCTCTGCCCGACGCTGCGCAGCGACGCGCCTTCGCTCACGGCCTGAGCCCTTCCAGGATTTATCTCAGAGGCTTACGTTCTCGCTATTCTGCTTCCGACGAGCGTGATATTCTTCACGCCGGACTATTTTCGGTCATCTGCTGACATCATTCACAACTATGCTGCCCATCAATCGCTCGCAACATCCTGTATTTGCATTGCTCTTTGCTATGCTGTTTTTCTTCTCCACCGCGCCGCTTTCCTGGGCCCGCGCAGACAACAGCACTGATATTCCCTCGCGCAGTGAAATTCAGTCGCAGCTCGACACCCTGAACAAACAAAAAGAGCTCTCTCCTCAGGAGAAACTCACCCAGCAGGATCTGACGGAAACGCTGGAAAACATTGATAAGATTGAGCGCGTTAAAGCTGAAACCACCCAGCTTCGTCAGAAGGTGGCGCAGGCGCCGGAGAACATGCGTAAGGCCACGGAAGCGCTGAGCGCGCTGAGCGACGTCGATAACGACGATGAAACGCGCAAAACGCTCTCCACGCTCTCCTTACGCCAGCTGGAATCGCGCGTCGCGCAATTGCTCGACGATCTGCAAACCGCACAGTCTGACCTCGCGACCTACAACAGTCAGCTCGTCTCCCTGCAAACCCAGCCCGAGCGCGTGCAAAACGCGATGTACGCCGCGTCTCAGCAGCTGCAGCAGATCCGCAACCGCCTGAACGGCACGACGGTAGGGGAGGGCACGCTGCGCCCGACCCAGCAAACCCTGCTGCTGGTTCAGCAGTCGCTGCTCAATGCGCAAATCGAACAGCAGCGTAAAAGCCTGGAAGGGAATACGGTGCTGCAGGACACGCTCCAGAAACAGCGTGATTACGTGACGGCGAATATTAATCGTCTGGAGCATCAGCTTCAGCTGTTGCAGGAGGCGGTAAACAGCAAACGCCTGACCCTGACGGAAAAAACCGCTCAGGAAGCCGTCTCGCCGGACGAAACTGCCCGCATTCAGGCCAACCCGCTGGTGAAACAGGAGCTTGAGGCTAACCACCAGCTCAGCCAGCGCCTGATACTGGCGACGGAAAGCGGCAACTCGCTGGTTCAGCAAAATATCAAAGTGAAGAACTGGCTGGATCGCGCGCTGCAGGCGGAGCGCAACATCAAAGAGCAGATCGCGGTCTTGAAGGGCAGCCTACTGCTGTCGCGTATTCTCTACCAGCAGCAGCAGACGCTGCCGTCTGCCGACGAGCTGGAGGACATGACCAACCGCATTGCGGATTTACGTCTGGAGCAGTTTGACGTCAACCAGCAGCGCGATGCCCTTTTCCAGAGTGATGCTTTCGTCGCCAAAATTGAAGAGGGGCACTCCAGTGACGTAAACCCGGAAGTGCATGACGCGCTGCTCCAGGTGGTGGATATGCGCCGTGAACTGCTGGACCAGCTCAATAAACAGCTGGGCAACCAGCTGATGATGGCAATTAACCTGCAGATCAACCAGCAGCAGCTGGTCAGCGTGTCAAAAAGCCTGCAGGAGATTTTGACGCAGCAGATTTTCTGGGTGAACAGCAACAAGCCGATGGACTGGGACTGGATTAAGTCCTTCCCGGAGACGCTGAAAACGCAGATTAAGAGCATGAAAATCACCGTGAACTGGGAGAAAGCCTGGCCTGCGGTAATGATTGCTTTCCTGGCGGGCTTACCGCTGCTGTTGATTGCCGGTCTGATCCGCTGGCGTTTGAAATGGCTGAAACAGTACCAGGCGAAGCTGGCCTCGGAAGTGGGGCAACTGCGTAACGACAGCCAGCTCCATACGCCAAAAGCGATTCTGATCGATCTCATTCGCGCGCTGCCGGTGTGCCTGATTATTCTGGCCGTGGGCCTGATCCTGCTCACGATGCAGCTTAACGTCAGCGATCTGCTCTGGGCGTTCAGTAAAAAACTGGCGCTGTTCTGGCTGGTATTTGGCGTGTGCTGGAAGGTGCTCGAAAAAGACGGCGTGGCGGTGCGTCACTTCAACATGCCTGCGCAGCTGACCAGCCACTGGCGTCGCCAGATTGTGCGCGTCAGCCTGGCGCTCCTGCCGCTACACTTCTGGTCGGTGGTCGCTGAGCTTTCCCCGCTGCATCTGATGGATGATGTGCTGGGTCAACTGGTCATTCTGCTCAACCTGCTGCTGATTGCGATCCTGATGTGGCCGATGTGCCGCGACAGCTGGCGTGATAAAGAGTCCCACAATATCCGTCTGGCCACCGTGACGGTGCTGGCGATCATTCCGCTGGCGCTGATGGTGCTTACGGCAACGGGCTACTTCTACACCACGCTGCGCTTGTCCGGGCGCTGGATCGAGACGGTCTATCTGGTGATCGTCTGGAACCTGCTCTATCAGACCGTGCTGCGCGGCTTAAGCGTCGCGGCCCGCCGCATTGCTTACCGTCGTGCCATTGCGCGTCGTCAGCATCAGGTGAAAGAGGGGGCTGAAGGCGCGGAGCCGCAGGAAGAGCCGACCATCGCGCTGGAGCAGGTTAACCAGCAGACGCTGCGTATCACCATGCTGGTGATGATCGCGCTGTTTGCGGTGATGTTCTGGGCGATCTGGTCTGATTTAATTACCGTCTTCGCCTATCTCGACAGTATTACCCTCTGGCAGTACAACGGTACCGAAGCCGGCGCGGCGGTGATGAAAAGCGTCACCATGGGCAGCCTGCTGTTTGCGCTGGTGTCGTCGGTGGTGGCCTGGGCGCTGATTCGTAACCTGCCGGGTCTGCTGGAAGTGCTGGTGCTCTCAAGGCTGAACCTGCGCCAGGGGGCGTCTTACGCCATCACCACCATCCTGAATTACGTCATCATTATCGTCGGGGCGATGACGGTATTCGGCTCGCTGGGCGTCTCGTGGGATAAACTGCAGTGGCTGGCGGCGGCCCTCTCGGTCGGTCTTGGTTTTGGCCTGCAGGAGATCTTCGGTAACTTTGTCTCCGGCCTGATTATCCTCTTCGAACGTCCGGTGCGTATCGGCGATACCGTCACCATCGGTACGTTCTCCGGGACCGTCAGCAAGATCCGAATTCGTGCGACCACCATCACTGACTTCGATCGTAAAGAGGTGATCATCCCGAACAAAGCGTTCGTGACCGAGCGTCTGATCAACTGGTCGCTCTCGGATACCACCACGCGCGTGGTGATTCGCCTCGGCGTGGCCTACGGTTCCGATCTGGATAAAGTGAAAGAGGTATTGCTTAAAGCCGCTAAATCGCATCCAAAAGTCATGCACGATCCTGCGCCAGACGTCTTCTTCACCACCTTCGGGCCAAGCACGCTGGATCACGAGCTGCGTTTATACGTGCGTGAACTTCGCGATCGCAGCTACACCGTTGATGAACTGAACCGCGCGATCGACCGCCTGTGCCGTGAAAACAACATTAACATCGCCTTCAACCAGCTTGAGGTTCACCTGCATAATGAGAAAGGTGATGAGCATACGGAAGTGAAGCGCGACATTAAGGGCGACGACCCGACTCCGGCTTAATCTATTTTCCCTCTCCCACAGGGAGAGGGTTAGGGTGAGGGGGAAGTTTCCCCTCAAAATCCCGCCGCACAATCTCCAGCGCTTTAAGCACCGTCTCGACCGGGATCTCATGATTCTCCAGCAGCATAATCAAATCGACGGCCAGCTTGACCTCGTCGGGTGCATTTTCCAGTGACATAGATGTGGCTCCAGTTAACGGGTCAGGCGTTCAATCACGCGTTCAATCTCATCCAGCGCCTGACGGCAGCGGACGATTCGGCCTTCCAGCGCGCTAATCTCGCGCATCAATAGCTGCTGCTCTTCCAGCGTTTCGCTGTTGTTCAGGCGGGCTTCGCGCTCGCGCTTCATCTCAAACAGACGCCGCTCAAACTCCTGGTTCTCCAGCCGCTTGCGCTGCCATTTTCCCAGCCCAGGCGAGGCGCTGTCCCACGCCCGTAGCGGCCAGGCGGCGATTTCGCGGTGCAGGGCGGTGATCTGCTCGGTAAGATGCTCCACAAGCCACACCACCTGTTCCTGCTGTTCACTCTCAACCGCGTGGCGAAGTTCATCGAGGTTGGTCTGCATCTCAGCAAGGTAATCCTGAATGACGGTGCTGCGGGTGCGGAAAAGCTGCCGGTCAAAGCGCGGTTTCAGCGTGGCGTGTCCCATCAGCGGCGTGGCCTGCGCCCGCAGAGCGATCAGCTGATTTTGCAGCTTCTCAAGAAGCAGTGCTGTTTTCAATGCGCTCTCCAGTGGTAAAGTAGCCGTTCAGTTTGATAACGATTCGCATTATGCAGCGTACTATTTTAATCATCATTGGCTGGCTCGCGGTAGTGCTGGGTACGCTGGGTGTGGTTTTGCCCTTGCTGCCGACCACCCCGTTTATCCTGCTGGCCGCCTGGTGCTTCGCCCGCTCGTCGCCGCGTTTTCACCACTGGCTCCTGTATCGCTCGTGGTTTGGCGGCTACCTGCGGCACTGGCAAAAACACCGGGCCATGCCGCCCGGGGCCAAGCCGCGCGCCATTGCCTTTATCCTGATCACCTTCGCCGTTTCGTTATGGCTGGTGAACATGATGTGGGTGCGTATTCTGCTGCTGGCGATCCTGGCCTGCCTGCTGATCTTCATGTGGCGGATCCCCGTGGTTGATGAAAAGCAACAAAAGCACTGAAGCCTCATCATGGCGGTTGCAATTATGGCGCGCAGCCAGTAAATTCGACCGTTTTCGAGCACAGGTGCGCCTGGTCAAAGGTTAAACAACTGTTACTTTGACCGACTCGTCGCGCGCCGTGAGTAACACTGTTTCATTTAGGCACAAACCGATGACCGCAACTGCACAGCAGCTTGAATATCTGAAAAATAGCATCAAAAGCATCCAGGACTATCCAAAGCCTGGCATTCTTTTCCGTGATGTCACCAGCTTGCTGGAAGACCCGAAAGCGTACGCGCTCAGCATTGAACTGCTGGTGGAGCGTTATAAAAACGCCGGGATCACCAAAGTAGTAGGTACCGAAGCCCGCGGCTTCCTGTTTGGCGCACCGGTTGCGCTGGCGATGGGCGTGGGTTTTGTGCCGGTGCGTAAGCCGCGCAAACTGCCGCGTGAAACCATCGCGGAGAGCTACGAGCTGGAGTACGGCACCGATCAGCTGGAGATCCACGTTGACGCGATCAAGCCTGGCGACAAAGTGCTGGTGGTGGACGATCTGCTGGCAACCGGCGGCACCATTGAAGCGACCGTCAAGCTGATCCGCCGTCTGGGTGGTGAAGTGACCGACGCGGCCTTCATCATCAACCTGTTCGATCTTGGCGGTGAACAGCGCCTGGAAAAACAGGGCATTACCAGCTACAGCCTGGTGCCTTTCCCGGGTCATTAATCCCGGTTTTCACAACCTCGCTCAATGGGTGAGGTTGTGATAGCATTCCCCTCCATAAATTCACCTTCCAGCGTTGCAGAGCCTGCCCATGAGTTATCAGGTGTTAGCCCGTAAATGGCGACCACAAACCTTTGCTGACGTTGTCGGTCAGGAACATGTGCTGACGGCCCTGGCGAACGGCTTGTCGCTAGGTCGCATCCATCACGCCTATCTTTTTTCCGGCACCCGCGGCGTCGGTAAGACCTCTATTGCCCGTCTGCTGGCGAAAGGTCTGAACTGCGAAACCGGGATCACCGCCACCCCGTGCGGCGTGTGTGACAACTGCCGCGAGATCGAGCAGGGGCGTTTTGTCGATCTGATCGAGATCGACGCCGCCTCGCGCACCAAGGTGGAAGACACCCGCGATCTGCTCGACAACGTGCAGTACGCCCCGGCGCGCGGCCGCTTCAAGGTCTACCTGATCGATGAAGTGCACATGCTGTCGCGCCACAGCTTTAACGCCCTGCTGAAAACGCTGGAAGAGCCGCCCGCGCACGTTAAATTCCTGCTGGCGACCACCGATCCGCAAAAGCTGCCGGTCACCATCCTGTCGCGCTGCCTGCAGTTCCACCTGAAGGCGCTGGACGTTGAGCAGATCCGCGCTCAGCTTGAGCACATCCTTGATGAAGAGAAGATCGTTCACGAGCCGCGCGCCCTGCAGCTGCTGGCCCGCGCGGCTGACGGCAGCCTGCGTGATGCGCTAAGCCTGACCGACCAGGCGATTGCCAGCGGTGACGGCAAGCTCTCGACCGAAGCGGTCAGCACCATGCTCGGCACGCTGGATGACGATCAGGCGCTGTCGCTCATCGAAGCGATGATTGCCGCCAACGGCGAGCGCGTGATGTCGCTGGTGAACGCGGCCGCTGCCCGCGGTATTGAGTGGGAAGCGCTGCTGGTCGAGATGCTCAGCCTGCTGCACCGCGTGGCGATGCTGCAGCTGTCTCCGTCGGCCATCGGTGCGGACATGGCCGCCATTGAACAGCGGATGCGTGAACTTGCCCGCACCGTGCCGCCTGCCGACGTGCAGCTGTATTACCAGACGTTGCTGATTGGCCGCAAAGAGTTACCGTTCGCGCCGGACCCCAGGATGGGCGTCGAAATGACGCTGCTGCGCGCGCTGGCGTTCCACCCGCGCATGCCGTTGCCGGAGCCGGAAGCGCCGCGGCAGTCTTTTGCCCCGGTCGCCCCTACGGCGGTGATGTCACCGCAGCAGGTGCCACCGCAGCCGACGCCGCCGCCACAGCAAAACGTGCCGCTGTCGGATGCCACCAGTTCGGTGCTTGCCGCACGCAGCCAGCTGCAGCGTGCGCAGGGAGTAACCAAACCAAAAAAGAGTGAACCGGCAGCGCCAGGAAGAGCGCGGCCGGTGAACAACGCCGCGCTTGAACGACTGGCCTCGGTAACGGAGCGCGTACAGTCGCGTCCGGCACCGTCCGCGCTCGAGCAGAAAGCCCCGGTGAAAGAAGAGGCTTACCGCTGGAAGGCGACCACCGTTGTTGAAACGGTCAAGGAAGTGGTCGCCACGCCGAAAGCGCTGAAAAAGGCGCTGGAGCATGAAAAAACGCCGGAGCTTTCCGCTAAGCTCGCCGAAGAGTCCATCGCGCGCGACGCCTGGGCCGCTGAGGTCAGCAAACTCCAGTTGCCGAAGCTGGTGGAGCAGGTCGCGCTGAACGCCTGGAAAGAGCAGGACGGCAATCAGGTGCGTCTGCACCTGCGTCCGGGCCAGCGGCACCTCAATTCCCCTGGCGCGCAAAAGGCGCTGGCCGAGGCGCTTGCTGCTTTACAGGGTTCACCGGTTGAATTGACTATCATTGAAGATGATAATCCGGCAGTGAAAACGCCGCTCGAGTGGCGCCAGGCCATTTATGAAGAGAAGCTCGCGCAGGCGCGCGAGGCAATTATTGCGGATAACAACATCCAGACCCTGCGCCGGTTCTTCGACGCCGATCTGGATGAAGAGAGTATTCGCCCCATTTGATCGTGAGTCTGACTTACGGTTGTAATCCTTAAACGTGAAAGAAGAGAGAAGCCTATGTTTGGTGGAAAAGGCGGTCTGGGTGGCCTGATGAAGCAGGCTCAGCAGATGCAGGAAAAAATGCAGAAGATGCAGGAAGAGATCGCTCAGCTGGAAGTCACGGGTGAATCCGGTGCCGGTCTGGTCAAGGTGACCATCAACGGTGCGCACAACTGCCGTCGCGTTGAAATCGACCCGAGCCTGCTCGAAGACGACAAAGAAATGCTGGAAGATCTGGTTGCAGCCGCGTTTAACGATGCCGCTCGCCGTATCGACGAAACCCAGAAAGAGAAAATGGCCTCTGTTTCCAGCGGTATGCAGCTGCCGCCGGGCTTTAAGATGCCGTTCTGATGCAAACCAGTCCGCTGCTCACGCAGTTAATGGAAGCACTGCGCTGCCTGCCGGGCGTTGGCCCGAAGTCGGCGCAGCGCATGGCGTTTACGCTATTGCAGCGCGACCGCAGCGGCGGGATGCGCCTGGCGCAGGCTCTGACCCGCGCCATGTCAGAAATTGGTCACTGTGCGGATTGCCGGACCTTTACCGAGCAGGACGTGTGTAACATCTGTACGAACCCGCGTCGTCAGGAAAACGGTCAGATTTGCGTGGTGGAGAGTCCGGCGGACATCTACGCCATCGAACAAACCGGGCAGTTTTCCGGCCGCTACTTTGTGCTGATGGGGCATCTCTCCCCGCTGGACGGCATTGGCCCGGACGATATCGGTCTCGATCGCCTTGAACAGCGTCTTGAGTCCGAAACCATCAAAGAGGTGATCCTCGCCACCAACCCGACGGTGGAAGGGGAGGCAACCGCCAACTATATCGCCGAGCTGTGCGCGCAGTACGGTGTTGACGCCAGCCGCATCGCCCACGGCGTGCCGGTCGGCGGCGAGCTGGAGATGGTCGATGGCACCACGCTGTCGCACTCGCTGGCCGGACGACACAAGATTATTTTCTGACCAAACGGAGGCTGCGCGCGCGGCCTCCGCTTGAAAATTTCCCCCCTTATCCCCATCTCTCACTCAACGTTTTACAACCCCATTAAATGGCATTGTTGAGGTCGACTTAGATGAAAGGACAAGAAACCCGTGGTTTCCAGTCAGAAGTAAAACAGCTTCTGCACCTGATGATCCATTCCCTGTATTCCAACAAAGAAATTTTCCTGCGTGAGCTGATTTCCAACGCCTCCGATGCGGCGGACAAGCTGCGCTTCCGCGCGCTGTCCAACCCGGATCTGTATGAAGGCGACGGCGAGCTGCGCGTGCGCGTCTCTTTCAACAAAGAGAACCGCACCCTGACCATCGCTGATAACGGCATCGGGATGAACCGCGACGAGGTGATCGACCACCTCGGGACCATCGCCAAATCCGGCACCAAAGCGTTCCTGGAGTCCATGGGCTCTGACCAGGCGAAAGACAGCCAGCTGATTGGCCAGTTCGGCGTAGGCTTCTACTCGGCGTTCATCGTGGCGGACAAAGTCACCGTGCGTACCCGTGCCGCGGGCGACAGCGCCGAGAACGGCGTGCTGTGGGAATCCAAAGGGGAAGGCGAATACACCGTTGATGACATCACCAAAGCGGATCGCGGCACCGAAATCACCCTCCACCTGCGCGAAGGGGAAGACGATTTCCTGAACGACTGGCGCGTACGCTCCATTATCAGCAAATATTCCGACCACATCGCGCTGCCGGTAGAGATTGAAAAACAGGAAGAGAAAGACGGTGAAACCGTTGTTTCCTGGGAGAAAATCAACAAGGCGCAGGCGCTGTGGACGCGTAACAAGGCTGAAATCAAAGACGACGAGTACAACGAGTTCTACAAGCACATCGCCCACGACTTTACCGACCCGCTGACCTGGAGCCACAACCGCGTGGAAGGGAAGCAGGAGTACACCAGCCTGCTGTATATCCCGGCACAGGCACCGTGGGACATGTGGAACCGCGATCACAAGCACGGCCTGAAGCTGTACGTGCAGCGCGTCTTCATCATGGACGACGCCGAGCAGTTCATGCCGAACTACCTGCGCTTTGTTCGTGGCCTGATAGATTCCAATGATCTGCCGCTAAACGTCTCCCGCGAAATCCTCCAGGACAGCACCGTCACACGTAATCTGCGTAACGCCCTGACCAAACGTGCGTTGCAGATGCTGGAAAAACTGGCGAAAGACGACGCGGAAAAATACCAGACCTTCTGGAAACAGTTCGGCCTGGTGTTGAAAGAAGGCCCGGCGGAAGACATGGCGAACGTTGAAACCATCGCCAAACTGCTGCGCTTCGCCTCTACGCACACTGACTCCTCCGCCCAGACCGTGTCGCTGGAAGAGTACGTCTCCCGCATGAAGGAAGGGCAGGAGAAGATCTACTACATCACCGCCGACAGCTATGCGGCAGCGAAGAGCAGCCCGCACCTGGAGCTGCTGCGTAAGAAAGGCATCGAAGTGCTGCTGCTGTCTGACCGCATCGACGAGTGGATGATGAACTACCTGACCGAGTTCGACGGTAAGGCGTTCCAGTCTGTTGCCAAAGCCGACGAGTCCATCGACAAGCTGGCGGATGAAGTGGACGAAAACGCGAAAGAAGCCGAGAAGGCGCTGGAGCCGTTCGTTGAGCGTGTCAAAACCCTGCTGGGCGACCGCGTGAAAGAGGTGCGCTTCACGCACCGTCTGACCGATACTCCGGCGATTGTCACCACCGATGCGGACGAAATGAGCACCCAGATGGCGAAGCTGTTCGCCGCGGCGGGCCAGGCTGTGCCGGAAGTGAAATATATCTTTGAGCTTAATCCGGATCATCCGCTGGTGAAACGCGCGGCGGATACCCAGGATGAAGCTCGCTTTGCCGAGTGGGTTGAACTGCTGCTGGATCAGTCCCTGCTGGCCGAGCGCGGCACCCTGGAAGATCCTAACCTGTTCATTAAACGTGTGAATGCGCTGCTGCTGGCGTAACTGACCACGTCTCCCCTGGTCTTCTCCCTCCCACCGTGGGAGAGGGCCGGGGTGAGGGCACCAGACCGCACTCTCCCAAATTATCTCCCCCCATTAACCGTTTCAGCCTTCCCGCCTTCCTTGAGCCACGCCCGTTCTGGTGGTATTGTTTAGCGCTTTTGAAAAATTGAAACGACATTTGAGGGGATTTTCGCAATGCGTATTATTCTGCTTGGCGCTCCGGGCGCGGGTAAAGGAACTCAGGCTCAGTTCATCATGGAGAAATACGGTATTCCGCAAATCTCCACCGGTGACATGCTGCGCGCCGCTGTAAAATCTGGCTCCGAGCTGGGTAAACAAGCGAAAGACATCATGGACGCAGGCAAGCTGGTAACCGACGAGCTGGTTATCGCGCTGGTTAAAGAGCGCATTGCGCAGGAAGACTGCCGTAACGGTTTCCTGCTGGACGGCTTCCCGCGCACCATTCCTCAGGCTGACGCCATGAAAGAAGCGGGCATCAACGTGGACTACGTTCTGGAGTTCGACGTACCGGACGAGCTGATCGTTGACCGTATCGTTGGCCGTCGCGTGCACGCTGCCTCTGGCCGCGTTTACCACATCAAATTCAACCCGCCTAAGGTTGAAGGCAAAGACGACGTGACCGGCGAAGAGCTGACCACCCGTAAAGACGATCAGGAAGAGACCGTGCGTAAACGCCTGGTGGAATACCATCAGATGACCGCGCCGCTGATTGGCTACTACACCAAAGAAGCGCAGGCGGGTAACACCAAATACGCCAAAGTTGACGGCACCAAAGCCGTGGCTGACGTACGTGCAGAGCTGGAAAAAATCCTCGGCTAATCACGCGCCTCTCACCCGGGCTTCCGGGTGAGAAATATTCTCATCTTACCTATTACAGCAATGGGTTTCGTTTAAACGCATTTCCGCTACAATTGACAACCTATCAAATGGTTAAGAGGCGTGAATGAGTCAGGCGAAAACCGGCATCCTGCTTGCCAATCTGGGCACCCCAGAAGCACCCACTCCAGCGGCGGTAAAACGCTACCTGCGACAATTTTTAAGCGACACGCGCGTCGTGGATTTTCCGAGACTGCTGTGGTGGCCGCTGCTGCGTGGCGTCATTCTGCCGATTCGCTCTCCGCGCGTCGCCAAACTTTATCAGTCCGTCTGGATGGAAGAGGGCTCGCCGCTGATGGTGTACAGCCGTCGTCAGGAAAAAGCGCTGGCCGCCCGTCTGCCGGATATGCCCGTCGCACTCGGCATGAGCTACGGTAAACCTTCGCTGGAAAGCGCCGTCGATGCGCTGCTGGCACAGGGCGTGGATCATATCGTCGTGCTGGCCTTGTATCCGCAGTACTCCTGCTCGACGGTGGCCGCCGTCTGGGACGAGCTTGCCCGCATTCTGGCAACCCGCCGCCGCATTCCGGGCGTGACCTTTATTCGCGATTATGCGGATAACGATCTCTACATTAAGGCGCTTGCCAACAGCGCCCGAGCATCGTTTGAAAAGCACGGCGAGCCGGATCTGCTGCTGCTCTCCTATCACGGTATTCCGCAGCGTTTCGCCAATGAAGGGGATGATTACCCCCAGCGCTGCCGCGATACCACCCGCGAGCTGGTCTCCGCCCTTGGCCTGCCGCCGGAGAAGGTGATGATGACCTTCCAGTCGCGCTTTGGCCGCGAGCCGTGGCTGACGCCGTACACCGATGAAACCCTCAAAATGCTCGGCGAGAAGGGCGTAAAGCACATTCAGGTGATGTCGCCGGGCTTCTCGGCGGACTGCCTTGAAACGCTGGAGGAGATCGCGGTGCAAAACCGGGAATTTTTCCTTGAGGCCGGCGGCGAAAAGTATGAGTACATTCCGGCGCTTAACGACTCACCTGAGCATATCGACATGATGGTCTCGCTGGTGACGAACAGCCGCTGATCGCACTCCGGGCCGGGTTTGTGCTACCATTCCCGGCCCATATTCTTCGTACAGTTCAGACCATGAAATTTCCCGGTAAACGCAAATCCAAACACTACTTTCCCGTCGATGCCCGCGATCCGCTCCTGCAGCAAATCCAGCCTGAAAATGAAACCAGCGCGGCCTGGGTTGTCGGTATCGACCAGACGCTGGTGGACATTGAAGCGAAAGTGGATGATGAGTTTGTCGCCCGTTACGGTCTGAGCGCCGGTCACTCGCTGGTGATTGAGGACGACGTTGCCGAAGCGCTGTACCAGGAGCTGGTGCGCGAAAATCTGATTACCCATCAGTTCGCTGGCGGCACCATCGGCAACACCATGCACAACTACTCGGTGCTGGCAGATGACCGCTCGGTGCTGCTCGGCGTGATGTGCAGCAATATCGAAATCGGTGGCTACGCCTACCGCTACCTGTGCAACACCTCCAGCCGCACCGATCTTAACTATCTCCAGGGCGTAGACGGGCCGATTGGCCGCTGCTTTACGCTGATCGGCGAATCCGGCGAGCGTACCTTTGCCATCAGCCCGGGCCACATGAACAAGCTGCGCGCGGAAAGCATTCCCGAAGAGGTGATCGCGGGCGCGTCTGCGCTGGTGCTGACCTCCTACCTGGTGCGCTGCAAGCCGGGCGAGCCGATGCCGGAAGCGACCATGAAGGCGATTGAGTACGCGAAAAAGTACGACGTGCCCGTCGTTCTGACGCTGGGCACCAAATTCGTGATTGCCGATAACCCGGAGTGGTGGCAGACCTTCCTGAAAGAGCACGTCTCGATTCTGGCGATGAACGAAGAAGAGGCCGAGGCGCTGACCGGTGAAAGCGATCCGCTGCTGGCGTCCGACAAAGCGCTGGACTGGGTGGATCTGGTGCTCTGCACCGCGGGTCCGGTTGGGCTGTATATGGCGGGCTTCACCGAAGAAGAGAGCAAGCGCAAAACCCAGCACCCGCTGCTGCCGGGGGCGATTGCCGAGTTCAACCAGTACGAGTTCAGCCGCGGCATGCGCCACAAAGACTGCGTGAATCCGCTGCGTATCTACTCCCACATTGCGCCGTATATGGGCGGGCCGGAGAAGATCATGAACACTAACGGCGCGGGCGACGGCGCGCTGGCCGCGCTGCTGCATGACATTACCGCGAACGCCTATCACAAAACTAACGTGCCGAACTCCAGCAAGCACAAGTTCAGCTGGCTGACCTATTCGTCGCTGGCGCAGGTGTGCAAGTACGCCAACCGCGTGAGCTACCAGGTGCTGAACCAGCATTCTCCACGCTTAACGCGTGGACTGCCGGAACGAGAAGACAGCCTCGAAGAGGCGTACTGGGACAGGTAAAAGCAAAACGGCAACCTGTGGTTGCCGTTTTTAGTATTTGTTCCCTCTCCCTGTGGAGAGGGCCAGGGTGAGGGCATCAGGCCGCAGCAAACTTACCCCGTAACCGCCTCTTCAATTGGCGGCTTCGTCAGCAGCGTCAGCATGGTGTTCGCAATCTCACGCTCGCCCATCACCACCTGATTCGCGCCGCGCTCGGTAATGTACTCTACTTCGTCGTCATAGTGCGCTCGGGCAATGATCTCAATACCGGGGCACTTCTCACGCGCGGAGGCCACAATCTCACCCGCTTCATAACCGTTTGGAATGGTCAGCAGCAGCCAGCGGGCACAGTCCAGATGCGCCAGCTCCATGATCTCTTCGTTTGCCGCATTGCCCAGCACCGCACGAATCCCGCGCTCGCGAAGCTCATCCACGCGGGTGCGTGACGTCTCAATCACCACCAGCGGAATGCCCTGCGCCATCAGCTTCTCGCCGAGCAGGCTACCCACGCGGCCAAAGCCCACCAGCAGGGCGTGATTACAAATATCCACCGGGATCTGCTTCTCTTCTTCCGTTGCCTCTTCCAGCGTCTGCTCTTCGAGGGTTTCGGTCTTCTCGAGGTATTTTTCCAGCAGGGCAAACAATACCGGGTTTAGCATGATGGAGAGGATTGCCCCCGCCAGCACCAGATTTTGCCCCGCCTGCGGCAGCAGGTTCAGGGCCATGCCCAGACCGGCCAGAATAAAGGCGAACTCGCCGATCTGTGCCAGGCTGGCGGCAATGGTCAGCGCCGTGCGCGGGGAGTGGCCGAACATTCGCACCAGGAAGAAAGCCGCGAGCGACTTACCAAAAATAATGATCGCCAGCGTGCCCAGCACGGCCAGCGGCTGCTGGATCAGCACCAGCGGGTCGAACAGCATCCCGACGGAGACGAAGAACAACACGGCAAACGCATCGCGCAGCGGCAGCGTGTCGTGCGCCGCACGGTGGCTCAGCTCGGATTCGTTCAGCACCATCCCGGCGAAGAACGCCCCCAGGGCAAAGGAGACATCAAACAGCTCAACGGCACCGAAGGCGATGCCCAGCGCCAGCGCCAGCACGGAGAGAGTAAACAGCTCGCGGGAGCCGGTCGCCGCGCTGCGGGACATGATCCACGGCACCAGACGGCGGCCCACCAGCATCATGATGGCGATAAAGGCCACCACCTTACCGATGGTGATGCTCATATCCAGCGCCAGCGAGGCGAAGCCAATGTTCTCTTTTTCCATCATCCCGGCGACGGCGGGCAGCAGCACCAGCGTCAACACCATCACCAGATCTTCTACAATCAGCCAGCCGATCGCGATTTGCCCACGCTGGCTGTCTATCAGCTGCCTCTCTTCAAGCGCGCGCAGCAGCACCACGGTACTGGCGGTGGAGAGGCACAGCCCAAAGACGATGCCGGTCATCAGCGACCAGCCCAGCACTGCCGAAAGCGCCATGCCCAGCAGCGTCGCCACCCCTATCTGGGCGATCGCTCCGGGTATGGCGATCGACTTTACCGCCATCAGGTCCTTCAGCGAAAAATGCAGACCGACGCCAAACATCAGCAGGATCACGCCCAGTTCCGCCAGCTCTGGCGCCAGTTTGGTATCCGCTACGAAGCCTGGCGTGAAAGGCCCCGCCAGTACACCCGCTAACAAATAGCCGACAAGAGGAGAAATACGCAGCTTATTGGCAATCATGCCAAGAATAAAAGCGAGCACAAGTCCACCAACAATGGTGGTAATAAGCGGTGTGGCGTGGTGCATTCCGTCTCCTTTCGTGGTGAGTGTTCCATTTTTGGCGTGAATACCAAAAAGCCAGGTAATAGTTTATGACAATTTTTGCCCTTATGTTTATGAATAATTGTTGAAGTTTGAATAAAACGGCAATATGCGATTAAAAAGGCGCATATTGATAAATTCAGAGTGGGGATGAAGAGGAAACCCTTATCGCATAAGGGGTGAGGGTAGCCAAAGCATAACTTTAGCTACCCGTAAATCACGCTTTATGACGATTATCAGGCAGGAATATGGTCAACATCCCAAGAAGCGGCAGGAAAGCGCAGATTTTGTAAACCAGGAAGATGCTGGTGTGATCCGCAACCATCCCTAATACGGCTGCGCCAAGGCCGCCCATCCCAAAGGCGAAACCGAAAAAGAGCCCGGAAACCATACCAATACGGCCCGGCAGCAGCTCCTGAGCATAGACCAGGATGGCGGAAAACGCGGAGGCGAGGATAAAACCGATTATCACGGTTAAAATCCCGGTCCATTCCAGGCTTGCGTACGGCAAAATAAGAGTAAACGGTGCCACCCCGAGGATAGAGCCCCAAATGACATATTTACGGCCAATTTTATCCCCCACCGGCCCGCCAATGACCGTTCCTGCGGCCACCGCGAAGAGGAAAGCAAACAGGTGAAACTGCGCGTTTTGTACCGATAATCCGAATTTTTGCATCAGATAAAAGGTGTAATAGCTGCTAATGCTCGCCATATAGAAGTATTTCGAGAAAATCAGCACCAGCAGCACGGAGACCGCAAGAATGACCTTATTACGAGGCAGGGGATTGATAACCTTCGCTTTAGGTTTCCCTTTGTTCACGCGATGCTGGGCGGCGTACCAGCGGCTGATCTGTGCCAGCACGACAATGGCGAGCAGGGCGGCCAGCACAAACCAGGCCACATTGCCTTTGCCATACGGGGCGATAATCACCGCCGCCAGCAGCGGGCCGAGGGAGCTACCGAAGTTGCCCCCGACCTGGAAGAGTGACTGCGCCAGCCCGTGACGGCCACCGGAGGCCATACGCGCCACGCGTGAGGACTCCGGATGGAAGACGGACGAGCCGGTGCCCACCAGCGCGGCGGCGAGCAGAACCGCTTCAAAACTGCCTGCCATGGCCAGCAGCACCAGCCCGCTTAAGGTAAAGCACATGCCTATCGGCAGCGACCACGGCATCGGGTATTTATCCGTCCAGTAACCCACCACCGGCTGCAGCAGCGACGAGGCCAGCTGGAAGGTCAGGGTGATCATCCCGATCTGTACGAAGGTTAACGAAAACTCGGACTGCAGCAGCGGGTAGATCGCCAGAATCAACGACTGGATCATGTCGTTGAGCAGGTGCGAGAGGCTGATTGCGCCTAAAACTTTAAAAGAGGTGCGCGACGCCGGCGCGCCCGGAGCGGGCTGGGTTGATTCACTGATTGCCATAAATACCACGTCAATTTGTTATTAGAGATGCAGGGAGTAATTATTATCCGACTAACATACTCGTCCGTGACATTTGAAGAAAGTCGCAATTCTGAAAACTTATTTGTCTATTCTTGTTAGTCACTGTAATTTTTGCCTTTGTCTATTGGTCAGGGAGAGAGAAGATGAAGTTAATGAAGCGGGGCGTCGCGCTGGCGCTTATTGCCGCATGGGGCCTGGCAAGCCTGCCCGCGCAGGCGTATGAAAAAGATAAAACCTATAAAATCACCATTCTGCATACCAACGATCATCACGGTCATTTCTGGCGCAGTGAATACGGCGAGTATGGTCTGTCGGCGCAAAAAACGCTGGTGGACGGCATTCGCAAAGAGGTGGCGGCCCAGGGCGGCAGCGTGTTGCTGCTGTCGGGCGGGGATATTAATACCGGCGTGCCGGAATCGGATTTACAGGATGCTGAACCCGATTTCCGCGGCATGAATTTAATCGGTTACGACGCGATGGCCGTCGGCAACCACGAGTTTGACAATCCGCTGAGCGTGCTGCGCCAGCAGGAGAAATGGTCCAAATTCCCGTTCCTCTCCGCCAATATTTACCAGAAAAGCACCGGCGAACGTCTGTTTAAACCGTGGGCGCTGTTTAAGCGTCAGGATCTCAAAATCGCGGTCATCGGCTTAACCACCGACGATACGGCAAAAATCGGTAACCCTGAGTTCTTCACCGATATCGAATTCCGCAAACCGGCAGACGAAGCGAAGCTGGTGATTCAGGAGCTGCAGCAGAACGAAAAGCCGGACGTGATTATCGCCACTACCCACATGGGACACTACGATAACGGCGAGCACGGCTCCAATGCGCCCGGCGACGTGGAGATGGCGCGCAGCCTGCCAGCGGGCTCGCTGGCGATGATTGTGGGCGGTCACTCGCAGGATCCGGTGTGCATGGCGTCGGAGAACAAAAAGCAGGTAGACTACGTGCCGGGCACGCCGTGTGCGCCAGATCGTCAGAACGGGATCTGGATTGTGCAGGCCCACGAGTGGGGTAAATACGTGGGTCGGGCGGACTTTGAGTTTCGTAACGGTGAGATGAAGCTGGTGCGCTATCAGCTCATCCCGGTGAACCTGAAGAAGAAAGTCACCTACCCGGACGGGAAAAGCGAGCGCGTACTTTACACGCCAGAGATTGCTGAAAACCAGCAGATGCTCTCCCTGCTGACGCCGTTCCAGAACAAAGGCAAGGCGCAGCTGGACGTGAAAATCGGCACGCTGAACGGTCGTCTGGAAGGGGACCGCAGTAAAGTCCGCTTCGTGCAGACCAACATGGGCCATCTGGTGCTGGCGGCGCAGATGGCGCGCACGAATGCGGACTTCGGCGTGATGAGCGGCGGCGGCATTCGTGACTCCATCGAAGGCGGAAATATCACCTATAAAGACGTGCTGAAGGTGCAGCCGTTCGGCAACGTGGTGGTGTATGCGGATATGAGCGGGAAAGAGGTCGTTGACTACCTGACCGCCGTGGCGCAGATGAAGCCGGACTCGGGTGCCTATCCGCAGTTTGCCAACGTCAGCTTTGTGGCGAAGGACGGCAAGCTCAACGATCTCAAAATCAAAGGCGAGCCGGTAGACCCTGCGAAAACCTACCGTCTGGCGACGTTAAGCTTTAACGCCACCGGCGGCGACGGCTATCCGCACATCGATAATAAACCGGGCTACGTAAACACCGGTTTTATTGATGCGGAAGTGCTGAAGCAGTACATCGAGCAGAACTCGCCGATTGACGTGAATGCCTATGAGTCGAAAGGTGAGGTGAGCTGGCAGTAGTGTTGTGCGGCCTGATGCCCTCACTCCAACCCTCTCCCACCGGGAGAGGGCGCGAACACAAAAAACGGTAACGCCTGTTACCGTTTTGCTTTTACCTCGTAGCCGCCACCCGGCTTTTTTTACTCCCGGCGGGCAATATCCGCAAACTTCGCGTCCAGCATTTTCGCCAGATCGCCCGCGGCCAGTTCAATATCCAGCCCGCGTTTACCGCCCGAAATATAGATCGTCTCAAATTGCTGCGAAGGCGCATCGATCAGCGTCGGCAGGCGTTTTTTCTGTCCGAGCGGGCTGATCCCGCCCACCAGATAGCCCGTGGTGCGTTGCGCAACCATCGGGTCCGCCATATCGACCTTTTTCGCCCCCAGCGCTTTGGCGACCTTCTTCAGATCCAGCTGCCCTGCCACGGGAGTCACCGCCACGGCGAGGTGCTTCATATCGCCATTCACTGCGACCAGCAGCGTTTTATAGACCTGGTCAGCGTTCAGCCCCAGCTTGCGCACCACTTCATCACCAAAGTTGGTTTCGTTCGGATCGTGATCGTAGGTATGGATCCGGAAAGAAATATTGTTTTTTTCGAGTAATTTAACGGCGGGAGTCATAGCTATCCTTCTTACGACAGACAATTCATGCAGCCAGCATACGCCTGACGTTTGTCTAAAAAATAGCACCATCTTGCGCAATAGTGTTGGCAGTGATGGTCACTTTGAGCGACAATCGGCTCAGCCGAAGGTCACTTCGGTATAATAAAAACGATGAAATTCCTCTTTGACGGGCCAATAGAGATATTGGCCATTTTTTTATTTCAACAGCGACGGCAAATTCCCTTCGCCGTATAAATGCAGCGCCCCGACCGCGACCACGTACTCCCCCGCAGGTAAAGCATGCAGCGTCTCTCGCCAGGCTTTGTTGCGCGCATTCATCAGCACATCATAAAGCGATTCACTGAACGTCGACGGAAGCGCCAGCTTACCGTCCGCGGGCGGCGCATCCAGCCACCAGCCAATCATGGTTTGCAGCAGACGCGCGTTGGTGTGCCAGTGGGTCAGGGTATCATCCAGCAGCATCAGACCGTCGTCAGGAAGCTGGCGCAGGAGCGCAATCTGGCTGTCCGTCCCTTCCAGCTCGATGATGGGCATACGGCGCGCCCGCGCCACGTTCAGCAGCTGGTAATCAATGCCGTAGTCACCGCGCAGGCCCAGACGCTGCGCCTGCGTGGCCTGCAGCACCATCGCAATTTGCCACAGCGGCAGGTTGTCAATCATGGAGAGCGACACGCCGGTTTCTGCCGCCACGCGCCTCAGCTCCGCGAGCTGGTCGTCGTTCAGGCGCTCCGCCAGCGGGAGATCGCTTTCAAGCCCGGCAAACGGCGACTCGTGGCCGGAAATGTCCGCCTCGACGACCAGCGCGTCGGCGCGCTTCAGGCGTTTTATCAGACCGGATGGCAGAGGAGACATTCCCTGCGTGCCCATATGGATGCTGCCGACCAGGTGCAGGTGTTGCCCGCCGGGAAGCGAAATATCCAGGCCGGGCCAGGCATAGCGGCGGGGGAAGAGGGCGCGAAACGATGCTTTTATACGATTAAACAGACTCATACGCGCTCCATGACCGGAAAGGGTCATGCTAGCGCGTACGAGAACAAGGTTCAATCCTTCGGTTTAAACCGCAGCAGACGGTTGGCGTTGCTCACCACGGTAATGGAGGAGAGTGCCATCGCCGCACCCGCAACCACCGGGTTCAGCAGGGTGCCGGTCAGCGGCCACAAAATGCCCGCGGCAACCGGAATACCGAGCGAGTTATAGACGAACGCCCCCAGCAGGTTCTGCTTCATGTTGCGCAACGTGGCTTTCGAAATGGCCAGGGCGTCGGCAACGCCCATCAGGCTGTGGCGCATCAGCGTAATGGCCGCAGTTTCAATGGCGACATCGCTCCCGCCACCCATGGCTATCCCTACGTCCGCCTGGGCCAGCGCCGGGGCGTCGTTGATGCCGTCGCCCACCATCGCCACCTGGCGACCCTGACTTTGCAGGTTCTTGATGGCGTCCGCTTTGCCGTCCGGCAGCACGCCCGCAATGACCTCATCAATACCGGCCTCTTTCGCGATGGCGTTGGCGGTGGTCGGGTTATCCCCGGTCAGCATCACCAGGCGATAGCCCGCGCGGTGCAGGCGCTGTAAGGCATCCACGCTGTCCTGGCGAAGCGGATCGCGCACGGCCAGCAGCGCGGCGGCTTTGCCATCCACCGCCAGCAGAACCGGGGTGGCGCCCCGAGACGCCTGTGCTTTCAGCTCTTCTTCCAGCGCGGACGTATCAACACCGTTTTCATTCAGCAATGCCTGGTTACCCAGCAGCAGCGCGTGGCCGTCGGCTTCACCGCTGACGCCAAGCCCGCGCAGGGTACGGAAATTGCTGACCTGCGGCAGGGCAGAAGCATTCGCCTTATCGAGAATGGCGCGGGCCAGTGGGTGGCTGGAACCTTGCTCCAGCGCGGCGGCAAGGCGCAGCGCATCCTCTTGCGCAATGCCAGCGGTACTCACGGCCACTACCTGCGGTTTGCCTTCGGTCAGCGTACCGGTTTTATCAAAGACAATCGTATCCAGGCTGCTCGCCCGCTGCAGGGCATCCGCATCACGGACCAGCACGCCAAACTCGGCGGCACGGCCCACGCCGGAGATAATCGACATCGGCGTCGCCAGGCCAAGAGCGCACGGACAGGCGATGATCAGCACCGTAGTGGCGATGACCAGGGTGTAGACAATCTGCGGTGCCGGGCCGAAGAAATACCAGATCGCCGCGCTCAGCAGCGCAATGCCGACCACTACCGGCACAAAAATGGCCGAGATTTTGTCAGCAAGCTGGCCAATCTCCGGCTTGCTGCTCTGGGCCTGGCGGACCATGCGGATAATACGCGACAGCGTGGTGTGGCTACCGACGGCACTGGCGCGGAACAGCACGCTGCCGTCCTGCACTACCGTACCGGCATGAACCGCATCGCCCTGTGATTTTTGCTGGGGGATCGGCTCCCCGGTCAACATCGCTTCATCCAGCCAGGCGTCGCCCTGGGTGATTTCACCGTCGACGGGCACCCGGTCGCCGGTGGTCAGGCGCAGCGTCATACCCGGCTGTACCTCTGCCAGCGGGACGCTTTTTTCCCCATCGTCCGTGACCACGCGGGCCGTCGGCGGGGTTAAATCGAGCAAGCGTTCCAGCGCTTTCGAGGAGCGCTGACGGGCACGCGCTTCCAGCATGTGGCCCAGGTTAATCAGGCCGATAATCATGGCGCTGGCTTCATAATAGAGATGGCGGGCTTCCATCGGGAACCACTGGGGCCAGACGTTCACGCTCATGGAGTACAGCCACGCCGCGCCGGTACCGAGCGCAACCAGCGTATCCATCGTCGCCGTGCGGTTTTTCAGGCTCTTCCAGGCGCTGGTATAAAAATGCCCACCCGCAAAGACCATGACCGCAAGGGTAACTAAACCAATCACCAGCCACAGCGTGCGGTTGTCTGCGGTGACCATCATGTTGTCACCCATCATGCCCCACACCATCACCGGAATACCGACCAGCAGGGCGACGATCGCCTGCCAGCGGAAGCGCTTCATGGTGGCAATAGCCGTTTCCTGCTGGCGTTCGCGGCGCTCGGCATCATCTTCGATGGCCTCCGCCCCGTAGCCTGCTTTTTCCACGGCCTGCACTAAATCTGCGGCGGAGGCACTGCCCATCACCAGCGCAGTACGCTCCGCCAGGTTTACCCGTGCCTGCGCTACGCCCGGGACCGCCTGCAAGGCATTCTGTACCCGTGAAACGCAGCTGGCGCAGCTCATGCCGTTGATCAGCAGCTGTTGGCTGTTATCAATGTCATCCGCTACCGGAAGCTCAGGAGTGGCCGCTGTCAGTGCTTCCGACGGGGATGATGACTCTGCCAGCGGTTTAGCCTTTGGGTGGCTTAACTCCGCCCCGTAACCGGCCTGTTTAATGGTATCAATCAGCGCGTCGGCGCTGGCGCTGCCGGTCACGGCGGCATGATCGATAGTCACCTCAGCGCTTTCCACGTCAGGGCGCTGTTCCAGACTTTCTTTAACGCGTTTGACGCAGTGGCCGCAGGAGAGGCCGTCAAGCGTCAGGTCAATAGTGTGAGACATAACAAAACTCCCGTATAATGTTCTGGTCAATTGTTGACCTTCACTCTGCTTTTCGCTAACTGTTATGAAGGTTAAACCTTCCATCAAGGGGAAGGTCAAGGGGGAAATGTGAATATCAGCGATGTTGCGAAAAAAACCGGCTTAACCAGCAAAGCGATTCGCTTTTATGAGGAAAAAGGGCTGGTGACGCCACCGTTGCGCAGTGAGAACGGCTACCGCAGCTATACGCAGCTGCATCTTGATGAACTGACGTTACTGCGCCAGGCAAGACAGGTTGGATTCAACCTGGAAGAGTGCGGGGAACTGGTAAACCTGTTTAACGATCCGAAGCGCCACAGTGCCGACGTGAAAAAACGTACGCTGGAAAAAGTGGCGGAGATCGAACGCCATATTATCGAATTACAGGCAATGCGTGAGCAGCTGTTACAGCTGGCGGAATCCTGCCCGGGAGATGACAGCGCCGACTGCCCGATTATCGACAATCTTTCCGGCTGCTGCCACCGCAAAACCCACGCCTAACAGGCTTTAACCCGCAGAGTAATACCTTCCACCGCAATGACCTCAACCCGCGTTCCGGCGCTGAGGTCATCATCGGCCACAACCGGCCACGAACTGTCCCCCACGCGCATATGGCCGCGTCCGTTGATCAGCGCGTTATCAAGCGTGAAACGTTTACCCACGATCTGCTGCCCTCGCTGGTTGAGATGCGCGTCGACTGGCTTCTGCTCCTGAACGCGTTTGTTCAGCCAGCGCCACCACAGCCAGGCGGCCACCAGCGTTAGTACGGCAAACAGCGCGCCCTGCCACTCCCAGCCGACAGGCAGCAGCCAGACGACCAGCCCGGTAATCACCGCGGCAATGCCGCTCCACAGCAGATAACCGTTGCCGCCCAGCATCTCGGCGGCCAGCAGCAGGCCGCCGAGGCTTAGCCAGAATGCATGTGGATGTGCAACGATGAGTTCAATCATTTTTTACGCTCGTTTCCGCCGTCTTTGATCAGTTCGGCAATCCCGGCGATAGATCCCATCAGGCTGCTGGCATCCAGCGGCATCATCACCACTTTGCTGTTGTTCGCAGAGCCGATCTCCTTCAGCGCATCGGTATATTTTTGCGCGACGAAGTAGTTCACGGCCTGAATATCCCCGGCGGCAATCGCCTCGGATACCATTTGCGTCGCGCGGGCTTCCGCCTCTGCCGAACGTTCACGCGCTTCCGCCTGTAAGAACGCGGACTGACGGTCGCCTTCGGCTTTCAGGATCTGCGACTGTTTTTCCCCTTCCGCTTTGAGGATCTCCGCCTGACGGACCCCTTCGGCTTCCAGAATATAGGCACGCTTGGTACGCTCGGCCTTCATTTGCGCGTTCATGGAGGCGATCAGCTCTGCCGGTGGGCGCACGTCGCGGATCTCAATACGGGTGACTTTGATCCCCCACGGGTTCGTTGCCTCATCAACAATGTGCAGCAGGCGGGTATTGATGCTGTCACGCTGGGAGAGCATTTCGTCCAGCTCCATCGAGCCGAGCACGGTACGGATGTTGGTCATCGTCAGGTTGACGATCGCCAGCTCCAGGTTGCTCACCTCATAGGCCGCTTTCGGCGCATCAATCACCTGAATAAAGCAGACGGCATCAATGGTAACGTTGGCGTTATCTTTGGAGATCACTTCCTGAGAGGGGATATCCAGCACCTGCTCCATCATGTTGATCTTGCGGCCGATCCGGTCCATGAACGGAACAATCAGGCTTAGGCCGGGCTGCAGCGTGTTGGTATAGCGGCCGAAGCGCTCTACGGTCCACTGGTAACCCTGAGGGACAATTTTGACACCTGCGCCCACGATAACCAGCGCAACGAATATAAGGACGGGAACAACGATGAGCATAAAAACCTCCTGTTTTGCATGCTTTGATGAGAAAAAGCGCGTGTTTGCTATTCGTAAGTATATCGGCTAATGGGCTAAAATTCGCCCCGTCCGACGGGCGGGGCAGAGCGTTAGTGGTAGCTGTAGGTAAAGTCAGCGATCAGCGCATCGTCACCCGCATCGGCGATGGCTTTCGACAGGCCGTGATAGAAGGTCTCCAGCCCAATCTCTTCGACCTGGCGCAGCTGCTCGCGGATCGGCGCGCAGAACAGTTCCGCATTGCCCGCGCCCACGCGCTTGTTGTTCGGCGGAAGCTGACCGGTGATCCCTTTAAACCAGGTGCGTACCGCGCCCTTCAGAGAGGTGGGTGCGTCGTTGACGGCGTCGTGTCCCGTCAGAATTTGCAGCGTCGGGAACTGGTCTGCACAGACTGCCGTTTTCATACGCGCATAAAACTGGCTGAAGAGTTCGAAAGACTGCAGATCGGTGACTTTGGGTTTGGTTGTTTTGCCCTGAACGTTGCCTGTCTTTTTCGCCGCAGGCTGCGCGGGCGCCAGCTTATTGAGCTGCAGATCGAACAGCAGGTTCGCGTGTTCGCGTCGTTTGCTTACGTCCGGGAAGCGCTCAATAAACGCGCGGATAAATTCCGGCGTCATCAGGTCCGCAAAATCATGGTTGACCAGCCACTGGCCGCGGGCAAACTCACCGGGAGACTGGAACCAGGCCGGAACCTTGCCCGGCTCGAACTCTTTGACATTCCCTCTGCCGTCGATTTCAACGAAGCGAGTGCCGTTATCAAACGCAAAGCGGCAATTCTTCAGCTGAATGACCGGCTTCATCTTCAGCAGGCCATTAACGAACCGGACAAGCTCTCCCCCGAACACATAAGCCGTAACGGATTCTGAAGCAATGGCGGCAAGCAGCTGATCGATGGTTTTCACGCCGGGTTCAAGTTCAGAAAACTCATAAAAAGTGTGAATATTAGACATTCTTGTACTTCCTTATTGTGTTGCGGGCAGAGCTTAACACCACTTTAACGAATGTTCTAAACCAGGGATACGGAAGTGTCGCTAAGGTCACGGCGTAAACTGTAAAGCGAAAGTGTAAAGCATGTCTAATGAATGCACGGTAAACACAATCGGAAGTCTTGGTGGCGAAAGGGGGCGCTAAAACGCGTTGTGACGAACGTGCGGCACGGATTATGCTAATTACGCTCAGGAGTTACTGGAAAAAATATGAACAACGAAAATGCAGTTTTGCAGATAAAGGGCGTCGGCTTTCGTGTCGCAAATAACACGATCCTTCAGCATGTCGGGTTTAACCTTTCTCCCGGTGAGTTCAAGCTGATAACGGGGCCGTCAGGCTGCGGTAAAAGCACCTTACTGAAGATCGTGGCCTCTCTGCTGAGCCCAACGGAGGGAACCATTCTGTTTGAAGGGCAGGATATTGCGTCACTTTCCCCGGAAAGCTATCGCCAGCAGGTCTCTTATTGCGTCCAAACGCCCGTACTTTTTGGCGACACGGTTTTTGATAACCTGATTTTTCCGTGGCAAATCCGCAATAAAACGCCGGAGCCGGAAAAATTCATCGACGATCTGGCCCGTTTTGGCCTGGCGGAGGAGACGCTGACCAAATCCATCAGTGAGCTCTCGGGCGGCGAAAAGCAGCGCGTCTCGCTGATCCGTAATCTGCAGTTCTTACCGAAGGTATTGCTGCTGGATGAGATCACCAGCGCGCTCGATGATACCAACAAACGCAACGTCAACGAGATTATTCATCGTTACGCCCGCGAGCAGAATATTGCCGTGCTGTGGGTGACGCACGACTCAAACGAAATTACCCATGCGGATGACGTGATTACGCTCCAGCCGCACGGCGGGAAAATGCAGGAGGCCAACCGTGGGTGAGCATAACATTACCAATGAATCTCTGGCGTTTTCGATGGTGCTGGTGCTGATCGCTATCGTCGTCAGCTACCGGGAAAAGCTGGGCCTGGAAAAAGATATTGTCTGGAGTATCTGCCGCGCGGTGGTTCAGCTCATCATCGTCGGCTATGTGCTGAAGTATATTTTCAACGTCAACCACGCGGTGCTGACGCTGCTGATGGTGCTCTTCATCTGCTTTAACGCGGCGTGGAACGCGCAGAAACGCAGTAAATATATTGATAAGGCGTTTATCTCGTCATTTATCGCGATTACCACCGGGACGGCGCTCACCCTGGCGGTGCTGGTGCTCTCTGGCTCGATTGAGTTTACGCCGATGCAGGTGATCCCTATCTCCGGGATGATTGCGGGAAACGCTATGGTGGCCGTTGGCCTGTGCTACAACAACCTCGGCCAGCGTTTCAGCAGTGAACAGCAGCAGCTGCAGGAGAAGTTAAGCCTGGGGGCGACGCCAAAAGTGGCTTCAGCGCGGCTGATTCGTGAGAGCATTCGCTCATCGCTGATCCCGACCGTGGATTCTGCCAAAACGGTGGGGCTGGTGAGCCTGCCGGGCATGATGTCGGGGCTGATCTTTGCCGGTATCGATCCGGTAAAAGCGATTAAGTATCAGATCATGGTGACGTTTATGCTGCTTTCCACGGCGAGCCTGTCCACTATCATTGCCTGCTACCTGACCTATCGGAAGTTCTACAACCCGCGCCACCAGCTGGTGGTGACGCAGTTGAAAAAGACGGGGTAATATCCGTTTTTGGAGGCCCGGTAAGCGTTAGCGCCACCGGGCATTTTTTGTTAGTAGAGCAGCGCGTACAACTGACGACGATACTTCGACGCCAGCGCGTCTCCGGTGCCCAGCGCGGCCAGGATCTCCTGGAACATCTTGCGCGCCTGACCGTCTGCGGCAGCCAGATCTTTCTGCAGGTGGCTGAACAGCAGCTCCAGCGCCTCTTCGTTACGTCCCACCTGATGCAGCTGGAGCGCCAGCTGGCTTGCCAGCGCGGCATCCGCCGGGTTGCCGGCCACCTGCTGCTGCAGCTGCTGAATTTCCGGAGTGTCCGCCGCCTGCTTCAGCAGCTCAATCTGCGCCACCAGCCCCTGATAGCGGGTGTCCTGATCCTGCATTGGTACCGTCTTGAGCACGGCTTCCGCGTCTTCTGAACGGTGCAGGGCGATCTGCGTTTCCGCCAGCAGCAGGCCGATCTGGCTGTTCTGGTTCGACAGCTGCCACGCCTCTTTCAGCAAAGGCAGCGCCTCGTCGTATTTGCCTTCCTGCATCAGCGCCATCGCTTCCTGCGCTTTCAGCTCTTCTTCGCGCGGCAGCACTTTATCCAGCAGGGCGCGAATCGCCTCTTCCGGCTGAGGGCCCTGGAAGCCATCGATAGGCTGGCCGTTCTGGAACAGATAAACGGTTGGAATGGCGCGCAGACCAAACTGCGACGCCACCATCGGCTCGGCGTCACAGTCCAGTTTCGCCAGAATGAACTGACCGTTGTACTGCGCGGCAAGGCTTTCCAGCACCGGCGTCAGCTGCAGACAGTGCTGGCTGCGCTCAGACCAGAAGTAGAACAGCACCGGTTTAACCATCGACTGTTCGAGGACCTGTTGCAGGTTTGCTTCTGTAATATTGACGATATTCTGTACGGACATGCGGCTTTCTCTTTTGTCGGTTTACTCTTTACATGGGGATGAGCGTCGTCGCTTCAACTCAGCCGTGCAAAATTTTGTCCATTATCCTGCCCGGCAGCAGGCGCTTTAACCAGCCGACGGCATGGGTGACCAGCGTCACCGGATAGCGCATTTTGGGATGCTCGCTCTCAAAAGCATGGCGCACTTTGGCAACCACCGCCTCTGGCCCGAGGGTAAAACGTGCGGCGATGCCGGGGTTTTCGACCGGTTTATCCGCCTGGGTCTGGTTAACGTTTTCGGTAAAGCGGGTGCGGATCGGGCCGGGTTCAATCAGGCTGACCTTGATGCCGCTGTGGCGCAGCTCCATGCGCAGGGCGTCGGACCAGGCTTCCAGCGCATATTTGCTGGCGGCGTAGGCGCCGCGGCCCGGGGTGGAAATCAGCCCCATCACTGACGATGTCATCACGATGCGCCCTTCGCCGTGCGGCAGCATGGCCGGGAGCAGACGCATGGTGAGCTGATGGACGCCGAAGAAATTGGTTGAAAACTGCTTCTCCAGCGTTTCGCGCGAGAGCGTATCCAGCGGGCCATACACGCCGTAACCGGCATTATTAAAGAGACCGTACAGACGGCCTTCAGTCAGGGCTATCACCTCGTCGGCGGCGCGTTCAACGCTCTCCGGCGAGTCCATATCCAGCTGTATGCCGGTAAAGCCCAGCCCGTTCATGCGCTCGACATCGTCAGGCTTGCGGCACGCTGCCAGCACCCTGAATCCCTGGCGCTTTAGTTCAAGCGCGCTTTCAAGGCCGATTCCGCTGGAACATCCTGTAATTAAGACCGATTTTTGCATAACTTTACCTGTCAGGAACTCCGCTGAATTACGAGTCATGTTTAACTAAAGGAGCCAGCCGCGTTGCCATCCAGTCGGCAATAAACGGCTGCGCATCGCGATTGGGGTGGATACCGTCGTCCTGCATCCATTGAGGTTTGAGATAGACCTCTTCCATGAAAAATGGCAGGAGCGGAATATCAAACTCTTTGGCAAGCTTAGGGTAGATCGCGCTAAAGGCCTCATTATACCGACGACCGTAGTTGGCGGGCAGGCGAATTTGCATCAGCAGCGGCTGGGCGTTTGCCGCCTTGATGTCCCGCAAAATGGTGCGCAGCGTTTGCTCGGTTTGCTGCGGCTGGAAGCCACGCAGGCCGTCATTACCGCCAAGCTCAACCAGCACCCAGCGCGGCTGATGCTGCTTGAGCAGCGCAGGCAGGCGCGACAGACCCTGCTGCGAGGTATCGCCGCTGATGCTGCCGTTGATAACGGTCGTCTTGCTTTGCCATTTGTCATTGAGCAGAGCCGGCCAGGCCGCGCTGGCCGCCATGCGGTAGCCCGCGCTCAGGCTGTCGCCAAGAATCAGTAACGTGTCCGCTGCCGCCGCGCGGAAGGTCATCAGCATCAAAAACAGGAAGGGCAAATGCCAGCGGAAAACAGTGTTGAAGTTCATCGTCTTAAGAAGTCCGTCGGTCAGGGGGAGCAGGAGCTTTCAATCCTTACCGGAGTTGAACTCGTTGTCAAACGCGCCGAAACCATCGCGCTGATTGGCGAATCCGGTTCCGGCAAGTCTACGCTGCTGGCGATTCTGGCCGGTCTGGACGACGGCAGCAGCGGCGAAGTCCACCTGGTCGGGCAACCGCTGCACCAGCTTGATGAAGAGGCGCGAGCCGCGCTGCGCGCGCGGCATATCGGTTTTGTCTTTCAGTCCTTTATGCTGATCCCGACCCTGAACGCGCTGGAAAACGTCGAGCTCCCGGCGCTGCTGCGCGGCGAAAAGAGTCGCGAAAGCCGCGATCACGCCAAAGCGCTGCTGGAACAGCTCGGCCTGGGCAAGCGCCTCGACCATCTTCCGGCACAGCTTTCCGGCGGCGAGCAGCAGCGCGTGGCACTGGCGCGGGCGTTTAACGGCCGCCCGGAAGTGCTGTTTGCCGATGAACCCACCGGCAACCTTGACCGTAAAACCGGCGACAAAATTGCTGACCTGCTGTTTTCGCTTAACCGCGAACATGGCACCACGCTGATCCTCGTGACCCACGATCCGCAGCTGGCCGCCCGCTGCGACCGCCGCCTGCGGCTGGTGAACGGTATTCTTCAGGAGGAAGCATGATCGCCCGCTGGTTCTGGCGCGAATGGCGCTCGCCCTCGCTGCTCATTGTCTGGCTGGCGTTAAGCCTGGCGGTGGCCTGTGTGCTGGCGCTCGGCAGCGTCAGCGACCGTATGGAAAAAGGGCTCAGCCAGCAGAGCCGCGAATTTATGGCCGGGGACCGGGCGCTGCAAAGCTCGCGTCCTGTGCCGCCTGGCTGGATTGAGGAAGCGCGCAAGGAAGGGCTAAAGGTGGGGGAGCAGCTCACCTTCCAGACCATGACCTTCGCGGGGGACACCCCGCAGCTCGCCAGCGTGAAGGCCGTGGACGACATCTACCCGATGTACGGGGAATTACAAACCAGTCCGCCGGGGCTAAAGCCGACGCCCGGCACGGTGCTGCTGGCATCGCGCCTGATGGCACTTCTCAACCTGAAACCCGGCGACAGTATTGACGTTGGCGATGCCACGCTGAAGATCGCCGGGGAAGTGGTGCAGGAGCCCGACTCCGGCTTTAACCCGTTCCAGCTCGCGCCGCGCCTGCTGATGAACACCGCCGATGTCGCGAAAACCAACGCCGTCCAGCCGGGAAGCCGCGTCACCTGGCGCTACAAGTTTGGCGGCACGCCCGCGCAGCTGGAGGCGTATGAAAAATGGCTTCTGCCGCAGCTCAAGCCGGAACACCGCTGGTACGGTCTGGAGCAGGACGAAGGGGCGCTCGGCAAATCCCTCGAACGTTCCCAACAGTTCCTGCTGCTGTCGGCGCTGTTAACCCTGCTGCTGGCGGTGGCGGCGGTTGCCGTGGCGATGGGGCACTACTGCCGCAGCCGCTACGACCTGGTGGCGATCCTTAAAACCCTCGGCGCGGGGCGGGCGCAGCTGCGCAAGCTGATCGTCGGCCAGTGGCTGATGCTGCTGGCCCTCTCAGCGCTTACCGGCGGAATAATAGGCCTGCTGTTTGAAAAACTGCTGATGGTGATGCTGAAACCGGTGCTGCCGGCCGCGTTGCCCCCGGCAAGCCTCTGGCCGTGGCTGTGGGCGATGGGCGCGATGACGGTGATCTCGGTGCTGGTGGGGCTGCGCCCGTACCGCCTGCTGCTCGCGACGCAGCCGCTGCGGGTGCTGCGCAATGATGTGGTGGCGAACGTCTGGCCGCTGAAGTTCTATCTTCCGGCGATTATTGCTGTTGCGGTCGGGCTGCTGGCCTGGCTGATGGGCGGCAGCACCCTGCTGTGGGCCGTGCTGGCCGGCGCGGTGGTACTGGCGCTGCTGTGCGGCGTGCTGGGCTGGATACTGCTCAACGTCCTGAAAAGGCTGACGGTAAAATCCCTGCCGGTGCGGCTGGCGGTCAACCGCCTGCTGCATCAGCCCTGGTCAACGCTCAGCCAGCTGTCGGCCTTTTCGCTGTCGTTTATGCTGCTGGCGCTGCTTCTCGTGCTTCGCGGGGATCTGCTGGATCGCTGGCAGCAGCAGCTTCCGCCGGAAAGCCCGAACTATTTCCTGATCAACATCGCACCGGAACAGGTGACGCCGCTGAAGGGCTTCCTGTCGGAGCATCACATTATTCCCGAGTCGTTCTATCCCATCGTCCGTGCGCGTCTGACGCGGATCAACGGCCAGTCAACCGAGGGGAACAAGGACGAGTCGCTTAACCGCGAACTCAACCTGACCTGGCAGGAGAAACGTCCCGACCATAACCCGATTACCGCCGGTAGCTGGCCGCCGAAAGCGGGAGAGGTGTCGATGGAAGAGGGGCTGGCGACGCGCCTGAACGTGAAGCTCGGGGACAGCGTGACCTTCACCGGTGATACCCAGGATTTTACCGCCAAAGTCACCAGCCTCCGTAAAGTGGACTGGGAAAGCCTGCGGCCAAACTTCTTCTTCATCTTCCCGCCGGGCGCGCTGGACGGGCAGCCGCAGAGCTGGCTGACCAGCTTCCGCTGGGAAAACGGCAACGGCATGCTGACGCAGCTTAACCGGGAGTTCCCGACGGTGAGCCTGCTGGATATTGGCGCGATCCTCAAACAGGTCGGGCAGGTGCTGGAGCAGGTGAGCCGCGCGCTGGAGGTGATGGTGGTGCTGGTGACAATCTGCGGCATATTGCTGCTGCTGGCGCAGGTGCAGGTGGGCATGCGCCAGCGTCATCAGGAACTGATAGTCTACCGCACGCTCGGCGCGGGTAAGCGGCTGCTGCGGGCGACGCTCTGGAGCGAGTTTGCGCTGCTTGGGCTGGTGGCGGGTCTGGTTGCGGCGATTGGCGCGGAGACGGCGTTGGCGGTGCTGCAGACAAAGGTCTTCGACTTCCCGTGGGAGCCTGACTGGCGTCTCTGGCTAGTACTCCCTCTCTGCGGCGCGGTGCTGCTCTCCCTCTGCGGGGGCTGGCTCGGGGCTCGATTGTTAAAGGGCAAGGCCCTGTTCCGGCAGTTTGTGAATTGATTTGGCATGGTAATAATTACGCACCGGTTTTTATGCCGGTGCGTAATGCTTAAATAGCACAAAGTGATAATGCCAACGCATTTAGTAGCACAAAACATTAAAAACCCGCCCACACAGCCCGAAAATTTCCGGTTAATATTCACCAGCTAAATATTTAGCAGCGTGTCTATTAAGGAAAAATAATGACTATAAAAAAATCAGCGCTGGCGGCAACGATCGGCGCGGCAGTGGCATTGGCTACTTTTGCATCTCAGGCAGAAATCACCGTACTTAAGCAGGATCCTCAGGCGGGTAACCCGCTGAGCCGCCTGAACTTCACCGTTGGCGGTAGTATTCGTCCGCAATTCCAGAACATGACCGGCGATGACGGCAAAAACGGCTACAAGCGTAACGGCTTTGACGGCGGTACCCGCTTCCGTTTCGCGGCAGACTACTACCTGTTCGATGACATCAGCTGGATCAGCTACTACGAGCTGGGGGTGAACATTCCGGCGCAGTTTAACTGGGATAACCACTACGCCGACGGCGCGCACGACACCTCACGCCGTATGCTCTACACCGGCCTGAAGAGCGATACCTGGGGTACGCTGACCTTCGGCCAGCAGAACAGCGTGTACTACGATGTGGTGGGCGCGAAAACCGATATCTGGGACTACGACATGATCGGCCAGGCGCCGGGTAACGGGATCAACGGCGACTACGACGGCTCTTACCGTTCACGCCAGATGCTGAAATATAAGAAAACCGTGGGCGATGCGGACATCTATGCATCCTACCTGTTTGAAGACAGCGAATACCTGCCGGGCAACGGTCTGCGCTACAAGCGTAAAGGCGGCGGCTCACTGGGTATCGATTACCACCTGACCACCGATCTGACCTGGGGCGCTGCGTGGAACTACACCCGCGCGGACATGCGTAACCCGGACAACGGCGACAGCAAATCCTACGACCAGAATATTGTCGGTACTGCGCTGAGCTGGACGCCGGACAACTGGACCTTCTCCGCTGGCGGCGGCTGGTACCAGAACTTCCTGACCACCAAAAAAGTGTCTGTTAACGACTACTTTGCGGGCGACGCGTGGGGTATTGAATACTTCGCAGGGTACAAATTCCCAATCGGTCAGTACGCGGTGAAATCCATCCAGCCTTACTTCATGGGTGACCGCATCGAGTACGTGAACGGCCGTAACTACCAGCGCATCGACAACGGCGTGGGTATCAGCTTCCAGCTGGATTACGGTTTCCGCGTGGATTACGAACACGTGTTCACCTCCAGCACCGACAACCTGGGCGACATGAACCTGGTGCGTCTGCGTTACGACTTCTAAGGTGTCATGTAGGGTGCGGCCTGATGCCCTCACCCTGACCCTCTCCCACGGGGAGAGGGAAAAAACATTAAAAACGGCAACCCAGGTTGCCGTTTTGCTTTTACCTCGCCACCCGGCTTTTTTTAGCGATTAAGCCACTCGGCAATTTCTGCGAACGTCCCGCGATAGACAATCTTCTCCGCTTTCTTCTCCAGCTGATAGCCGTACATCGGGTCGTAATAGTCCTTCAGCAGCGGTACAAGCCAGCTGAAGTGCGCGTCGGTGCTGCCCGTTCGCTGTTGTTCGGCAAGGGCCGCGTCCAGCAGCGCCGTAAATTCCGCAAAACGCTGTAGCCCAAGCCGACGGCGAATGGCAAACAGGCCGTGGTGCAGGTAATCGCTGTACTCCTTCCAGCCCGCCTCCTCACCGTACGCGGCAGAAAAATCCGCCCACATGTGGTCAAAATACTCTTCGCGCAGGCGCTCAAGTCGGGTTTCAAACGGGTCTTCGACGACAACGATAGGGGCGTCAACCATGCGGTCGCGCAGGCACTCCGGCAGGTGGTTGGAGCCAATCATCCGGCCCTCGTCCTCCAGCACCCAGCGCGCGGCGTCTTTTTTCAATAGCTCAACCGCAAGGTGATTCTCGAAGCTCGCCTGGGAAAGCTGCGGCGTAAGCGTGCGGCCAAACGACGAGCCGCGATGGTGCGCCAGCCCTTCCAGATCGATGCCCTGCGCGTGCTGCTTCACCAGCAGCGTTTTACCGTTGCCGGTACAGCCGCCAATAAGCACCATCGGCTTTTGCGACTGCTCAATGGTGACCTGAATCGCCGTCTGGCGCAGGGCCTTATAGCCGCCGCGGATCAGCGGGTAGTCGATGCCAGCCTCTTTCAGCCAGGCCTGAGAGATATGCGAGCGCTGACCGCCGCGCGCGCAGCAGAGATAGCCCTCGGGGTGCGCAAGGCTGGCTTCGCGCCAGGCGTTAATGCGCGCCTCCCGCGTCTCGCCGCTCACCAGGCTATGGCCGAGCGCCAGCGCGGCGTCGGGTCCCTGGCGCTTATAGCAGGTACCGACGGCGGCACGCTCGTCGTCGTTCATTAAGGGCAGGTTGAGTGCGGCGGGCATCGCACCCTGGGCAAATTCGATCGGCGCGCGAACGTCGATTAAAGGGGTATCAGACGCGAGGATCGCGCGATAGTCCGTTCCATCGTTCATGGTGATTCCAGAAGAAAACTCAGCAGCAATGGGCGGGGATTGTACGCCGGGGAAGGGGAAGGTCAACTCCCCGGCGCAGATGTCTTACTTGAGCTTTGACTGTGCCCAGACAATTCCGCTCGCGTATTCTGGCGGCAGGAGAGGAACGATCGCCTCCAGGGTGGCACTCAGGCGGTCGGTATCGCTGTCGTTCAGGTTGAGATGACCCACTTTACGACCCGCGCGAACCTCTTTGTCATACCAGTGCAGATGCACCAGCGGCAGCTTCAGCCAGTCGTAGTTCAGATCGGTCCCGATCAGGTTGATCATCACCGACGGGCTGTTAACGACGGGCTGTGGCAGCGGCAGGTCGGTGATGGCGCGCAGGTGCAGTTCGAACTGGCTGATGGAGGCGCCGTTTTGCGTCCAGTGGCCGCTGTTGTGCACGCGCGGCGCCAGCTCGTTGATCAGCAGGCCCGACGGCGTGATGAAGCACTCCATCGCCATCACGCCTACGTAGCCCAGCTCGTGCATGATGGCAGAAAGCATCTCTTCCGCCTGCGCCTGCTGGTCGGCATTGGCGTGCGGGAAGGCGACGCTGGTGCGCAGAATGCCGTCCTGATGCAGGTTATGCGTCAGCGGGTAAAACACCGTGCGGCCATCGTGCCCGCGTGCGCCAACCAGCGACACTTCGCCGCTGAAGTTGATGCCCTGCTCAACGATGCACTCGCCGTAGCAGTCGTCCGGCAGCTCGGCGGTGTCGCCTGCGCGCAGGCGCCACTGGCCGCGGCCGTCGTAGCCACCCACGCGGCGCTTCACGATCGCCAGCTCGCCCAGTATGGCGAAGACGTCATTCCACTCGCTTTTATCAGACAACAGCTGCCACGGGGCGGTTGCGAGGCCCAGCTTGTCGAACAGCTGCTTCTGCGTCAGACGGTCGGCAATGATCGGGAACACGTCGCGGTTCACGAAGGCGTTATGGCGCGCCAGCTCGCGGGTCAGGGCGGTTTCCGGCCAGCGTTCAATTTCGGCGGTGATCACGCTCTGATGGAACGGCACCGCTTCCGGCTCGGCGTCCAGCCCGACGGGCCAGACGGCAATCCCCAACGGTTCGCCAGCCTGACGCAGCATGCGGCCCAGCTGGCCGTTGCCGAGGACGCAAACCTGCTTCATGCCGCACCCCGCGGGTCCGGGTTATCCAGCACGTCGTCGGTCTGGGCTTTACGCCACTCCGCCAGGCGCTGGTGTAAATCTTTGTCGTGCGTTGCAAGAATTTGCGCGGCCAGCAGGGCGGCGTTCGCCGCGCCCGCTTTGCCAATTGCCAGCGTGCCGACAGGAATACCACGCGGCATCTGGACGATGGAGTAGAGGCTATCGACACCGCTTAACGCGGCGCTTTGTACCGGGACGCCCAGAACCGGCACCAGGGTTTTGGCGGCAATCATGCCCGGCAGATGTGCTGCGCCGCCCGCACCGGCAATAATCACCTCATACCCGTTCTCTTCGGCGCTTTCGGCGAAGCTGAACAGTTTGTCCGGCGTACGGTGTGCGGAAACCACTTCAACGTGGTGCGGAACATTCAGGATTTCAAAGATTTCGGCGGCGAACTGCATGGTAGCCCAGTCGCTTTTGGACCCCATCACGATGGCGACACGCGCCGGATTATTGCGGGAAGACATGCGTCTTAAAACTCCTGTGGTGCGAAACACACTGCTTTCGAGGGCACAGAGAATAGCATGTTATACGGGCAAGGAAAACGGTTGCGTGGCTGAGAAACAAGCGAAACGACGAGAAAACGTTAAAACGGAAAAGCGATCAGTTCGACACCTTCCGGGGTGACTTTGACCATCGAACCCTCAGTATGCCATGCGCCCAATACCACGCGATGGGCCGGTTCACCGTTGGCGCTCAGAGAATGCACGTCAGGGCGATGGGTATGACCGTGGATCAGCCACTGAACGCCATGCTTTTCCATCACGCTCACCACAGCTTGCGGGTTGACGTCCATGATGGTCAGGGATTTGCTGCTGTTGGCGGCTTTGCTGCCCGCACGCATTCTGGCGGCGATGCGGTTGCGGATAAACAGCGGCAGGGCAAGGAACACCTTCTGGATCCACGGGGTGTGGACCTTGGCGCGAAACGTCAGGTAGCCGGTATCGTCGGTGCAGAGCGTGTCGCCGTGCATGATCAGCACCTTGCGGCCATAGAGATCGAGCACCTGTTCTTCCGGCAGCAGCGTCATACCGCTTTCGCGGGCATAGCGCTTGCCGAGCAGGAAATCACGGTTGCCGTGAATGAAGTAGCAGGGGACGCCGGAATCTACCAGCGTTTTAATGGCGGCAGCCATTTCACGGTGCAGCGGGTTAGGATCGTCGTCGCCAATCCAGGCTTCAAACAGATCGCCCAGGATGTACAGCGCATCAGCGCTTTTCGCTTCACCGCGTAAAAAACGCAGAAAACCGGCGGTTATCGCCGGTTCTTCTGTTTGCAGATGCAGGTCCGCAATAAAGAGTGTCGCCACGAATTACTCGCTGACGGTCACGCTTGTAATCACAACGTCTTCTTTAGGAACGTCCTGGTGCATGCCGCTGCGGCCGGTAGAGACGGCTTTGATCTTGTCGACCACGTCCATACCTTCAACCACTTCTGCGAACACGCAGTAGCCCCAACCCTGCAGGCTTTCGCCGGAGAAGTTCAGGAAGTCGTTGTCCGCTACGTTGATGAAGAACTGCGCGGTGGCAGAGTGTGGTGCCTGAGTACGGGCCATTGCCAGCGTACCGCGGGTGTTTTTCAGGCCGTTGTTCGCTTCGTTTTTGATCGCCTCTTTGGTCTCTTTCTGGCGCATGCCAGGCTCGAAACCGCCGCCCTGGATCATAAAGCCGTTGATCACGCGGTGGAAAATAGTGTTGTTGTAGAAACCTTCGCGGCAGTAGTCCAGGAAGTTTTTAACTGTTTCAGGCGCTTTGTCATCAAAGGTCTTGATTACGATATCGCCATGATTAGTGTGGAAAGTAACCATTTTTGCATCCTGTTCCGTTATTGTGGTACATCGACCCGCCTTCGGGTCATATATAGGGGCTTGTTATAGCATAACCACAGGACGCGATCACCTTGCATTGTGTGCTGATCCTATTCCGAATTATGGGTATTATAGGGAACAAACAACTCACACACGTGTTTACATGGAATCTTCGATGTTAAAAATCTTTAATACAATGACGCGCCAAAAAGAGGAATTTAAACCTATCCATGCCGGGGAAGTCGGCATGTACGTGTGTGGTATTACGGTTTACGATCTCTGTCATATCGGCCATGGCCGTACCTTTGTCGCGTTCGACGTGGTCTCTCGCTACCTGCGCTTCCTGGGCTATAACCTGAAGTACGTGCGTAACATCACCGACATCGACGACAAAATCATCAAGCGCGCTAATGAAAACGGCGAAAGCTTTGTTGCGCTGGTGGATCGCATGATTGTTGAGATGCACAAAGATTTTGATGCCCTCAATATTCTGCGTCCGGACAGCGAGCCGCGTGCGACCCACCATATCCACGAAATTATCGAGATCACCGAAAAGCTGATCGAACGCGGTCACGCCTATGTGGCAGACAACGGCGACGTGATGTTCTCCGTCCCGACGGACCCAACCTACGGCGCGCTTTCCCGTCAGGACCTGGACCAGCTGCAGGCCGGCGCGCGCGTGGACGTGGTTGACGTGAAGCGTAACCCGATGGACTTCGTGCTGTGGAAGATGTCCAAAGAGGGTGAACCAAGCTGGCCATCCCCGTGGGGCGAAGGCCGTCCGGGCTGGCACATTGAATGTTCCGCGATGAACTGCAAGCAGCTGGGCAACCACTTCGACATTCACGGCGGCGGTTCGGATCTGATGTTCCCGCACCACGAAAACGAAATCGCACAGTCTACCTGCGCCCACGGCGGCGAGTACGTAAACTACTGGATGCACTCCGGGATGGTGATGGTTGACCGCGAGAAGATGTCTAAATCGCTGGGCAACTTCTTTACCGTGCGCGACGTGCTGAAGTATTACGACGCGGAAACCGTGCGCTACTTCCTGATGTCTGGCCACTATCGTAGCCAGCTGAACTACAGCGAAGAGAACCTGAAGCAGGCGCGCTCGGCGCTGGAGCGTCTGTACACCGCGCTGCGCGGCACCGACAAATCTGTGCCTGCGGCGGGCGGCGAAGCGTTCGAAGCGCGCTTCGTTGAGGTGATGAACGATGACTTCAACACCCCGGAAGCCTACTCCGTACTGTTCGACATGGCGCGTGAGGTGAACCGACTGAAGTCAGAGGACATGGCAGCGGCGAATGCGCTGGCATCTCATCTGCGTAAGCTCTCTTCCGTGCTCGGCCTGCTGGAGCAGGAGCCGGACGCGTTCCTGCAGAGCGGCGCGCAGGCGGATGACGGTGAAGTGGCGGAGATTGAAGCGTTGATCAAGGCGCGTCTGGAAGCGCGTCAGGCCAAAGACTGGGCGGCGGCGGATGCGGCGCGTAACCGTCTGACCGAGATGGGCATCATTCTGGAAGACGGCCCGCAGGGGACGACCTGGCGTCGTAAGTAAGTCTGTAACGCCCGGTGGCGCTAACGCTTACCGGGCCTACTTTTACCTTCTTTTCCACCACAACATCCCCATCAGCACCACCCCCGGCAGCCACACCCACAGCAGTTCCGAGATAATGACCTCATGCCCGTACGGCGTGGCGTAGCGCGACAGCGCAAACGGCGCGACCTTAATCACCTGCCACGGCGCAAAGAAGCGCTCGTCTGACCACGGCCACAGCCAGCCGACGCCTTTTCCGCCGGTGGTAACGGAATCCAGCAGGCTGTGCGACAGCAGTGAAACGGTTAAGAACAGCCAGCAGCGCGTCAGGCTGGCCCGGAACCATCGTCGGCCAATCAGCACGCAGAGTATCGGTACCGCAAAGGCAAACAGCAGCGAATGGGTAAAGCCGCGGTGGCCGAAAATATTCCCGTAGGCGACGCCGAATTTGAACGCCAGCACGTCGGCGTCCGGCAGCATGGCGAGCACGATCCCGGCAAACAGCAGGCGGGGAGGGATGACTTTCGTTCCCAGACCTAAGCCCAGGCAAAGGGGAACAGCAGCGTGAGTGATAACGGTAGGCATTGCAATTATCCATGGCAAATCACGGCAATATAGCAGCGAATCCGCTGCAGCAAACCTGTGTCAAATTCTGATTTTACGCCGACTCGCGGGCGATAAGCTGCCCGGACAGCGTAATGCGCTGGGTTTGCAGATCCGGCTCCTTCAGCTTGCGGATAATCAGCCCCGCCGCCTGTCGTCCTGTTTCATCGCTGGCCGAAGAGACATAGGTGAAGGAAGGGGAGGTGAGGTTGACGTGGAGCATATCTTCAAAACCGATCAGCGCCACCTGCTGGGTCAGGAACACGTCTTTCCCCACGGTGCGGCCCACCTGGTGAATGCCGGAAATGGAGCCGATCATCGCATCCGGGGAGTGGCAAAGCAGGGCGGTGATGGAGCTGTTTTTCTCCAGCAGCTGGCGCGTTGCCATCGCGGCGGCCTGGGTGTCGTCGCTGCAGGCCGGTGAATAATCATCGCGCCAGACCAGCCCGTTTTGCGTCATCGCGCTGCGAAAGCCGAGCAGGCGCTGCTCGCGGATAAGACAGCCCTCGCGCCCGCCAATGTAGGCGATCGTGCGGTGTCCGCGTTCGATAAGATAGCGTGCGGCAAGGTTCGCTGCCTGGCGATTATCGCGCATGACCAGATTGCATTTTTCGTCCAGCAGAGACTGCGAGACCGCCACCAGCGGCAGCGGGCACTGGCGGATCTGCTCCGGTAAAGCGGCGTTACGGGTGTCAGACGCCAGATAAATAACGCCCGCGACGCCCTGCTGCTTAAACGACAGCAGGGTCCGTTCCAGATGTTCCTGGTCGTTCAGCGGCTGGCCGAGAAACACCATATAACCCTGCTTCTCCAGCTCCTGAACGATGCTCGCCATCACCTTGATGGAAAAGCTGTCGCTGAAGTCACGCAGGATCAGGCCGATAAGATTGGAGGTGTTGGCGCGGAGGTTGGCAGCGGCAACGTTATGAACATAGCCCAGCGTCGTGATGGCGGCATTGACCTTCTCGATCGTCGCCTCTGAGATTTTCCCTTTCTGACGTAGCACCAGCGACACGGTAGAGACCGAGACGCCCGCGTGCTTTGCGACATCAATGATGCTGACTTTCTTCAAAACCGCTCCCTGAAATTTACCGATTATCAGCCGGATAAGACACGTCTCCCAGCGTACAGGAGACGTGTCGTTCAGGCATCTTATTATTTGCCGATCATGGTGGACATGGTCTGGGCGATAAACTGTGCTCTGGCACCGAAAATCACCTGGATCCCGTTGTCGCCGACGAAGACCACGCCGCGCGCGCCGAGCCCGTTCAGTCCGTCCCTGTCCACCGCATCGCTCTTCGCCACTTCCAGACGCAGGCGGGTGATGCAGGAGCCGACGGAGTCAATGTTCTGCGCGCCGCCCAGCAGGCCGATGATTTCGGTGGCAAGTTCGGAATCGGACTTGTCTTTCGCGCTGGCGGTCACCTCCGTACGGCCCGGCGTTTTCACGTCGAAACGACGGATCACGAAGCGGAACGTGAAGTAGTAAATCAGCGCCATCGGAATGCCGATGATAATGGCACTCAGGAAGTTGGTCTGATAGCCGTTAAACGACGGCAGGATCCCGAACGACAGGTAGTCGATAAAGCCCGCCGAGAACGATTTGGCGATATGCGCGTGCAGCAGGTACATGGTCATGTACGCCAGGCCCGCCATGATGGCGTTGAAGACGTACAGAATCGGCGCCACGAAGATAAAGGTGAACTCTACCGGCTCGGTGATCCCCGTCAGGAAGCAGGTGAGGGCAGCGGAGAAGAGAATACCGGCCGCGATTTTCTTATTCTTCGTATGCGCTTCGTGGTACATCGCCAGGCATGCAGCAGGCAGCGCGAACAGCATCAGCGGGAACTCGCCCTGCATGAACTTACCGGCGTTCTGGTAGGTGTCGCTGCTGAAGGATTTCACCCCCTCTTCGAGCATCTTGAACCAGATGGTCTGGTCACCGTGGATCACCTGGCCCGCCTGGGTGGTGTAATCCCCGAACGAATACCAGAAGGACGGATACCAGATGTGGTGCAGGCCGAGCGGGATCAGCGCGCGCTCCACCAGCCCGAAGATAAAGGTTGATGCCGCCTGGTTATCACCGTTTACGATCACGGAGAGTGCGTCGATACCGGCCTGAATATGCTGCCAGACGTACGGTAGCAGCAGCCCCATCAGGAAAGAGAGGAACGCCGTGGCGATCGCCACAAAGCGCTTCCCGGAGAAGAAGCCGAGGAACTCCGGCAGCTGCATGGTGTGGAAGCGGTTGTAGCACCAGGCTGCGAGAATGCCGCAGATAAGCCCGCCGAAGACGCCCATCTGCAGCGTCGGGATGCCGACCACCATGGCATATTTTCCGCCCTGTGAGGCCATTTCCGGCGTAATGCTCAGCACGGTGCTGATGGTGATGTTGGTGACAAACACCGACACCGCCGCCGAGAGTGCTGCAATGCCGGATTCCGAGGCCAGACCGACAGCAGAGCCGATGGCAAACAGCATCGGCAGGTTATCAAAGATAACCCCGCCAGCGTTCATCATCAGCGGCAGGTGGAACTTATCGCCGAAGGCCAGCAGGAGGCCCGCAGCGGGAAGCAGTGAAATTGGCAGCATTAAGGCGCGACCAATCATCGATAACTTAGACAGCGATTTAACAAACCCTGATATCAGACTCATGCTGATTTCCCCCGAGTAGCGCTTTTTAAGCGCTGTTATTGTAAGTAGAACGTTTTAGTAGAACGTTCTACTTATCGTGGGGAAAGAGTGAAAAACGCGCAACTGAAATCTCACCTTTCAACAGATGAAATAGTGATTATTTGAAGTTGATCGATAAATAACCGTGATGGATATGGGGGGATTTTTGATCCCCTCTCCCCTTTGGGGAGAGGGTGAGGAGGACTCAGGCCGTCACGGTCACGCTCTGCCCTTCAAAGCTCACGGTCTGGCCGGCGACAATTTTGCAGCGCTTGCGGGTTTCCACCACGCCGTCGACTAAAACCCGCCCGTCGGCGATAACGATTTTCGCCTGCGCGCCGCTTTCGCTCCAGCCTTCGAGCTTGAGCAGATCGCACAGCTCAACGTGCGGGTGTTTGCCTAATGAAAATGTGGCCATCTTATGCTTCCTCTACATCGTGGTACTCTTCGCATGCCTGCAAAGTATTCTGAATCAGTGTTGCTACAGTCATCGGGCCAACGCCGCCCGGCACTGGCGTAATGTAAGAGGCGCGAGCCGCGGCATCTTCGTACACCACGTCGCCGACCACTTTGCCGTTTTCCAGACGGTTAATCCCGACGTCCACGACAATCGCGCCCTCTTTGATCCACTCGCCCGGAATAAAGCCCGGCTTGCCGACCGCGACGATCAGCAGATCGGCGTTTTCAACGTGGTGACGCAGGTTTTTGGTAAAGCGGTGGGTCACGGTGGTGGTGCAGCCGGCCAGCAGCAGCTCCATGCTCATCGGACGGCCCACGATATTGGACGCGCCGATGACCACGGCGTTCAGGCCGTAGGTGTCGATGTTATAACGCTCCAGCAGCGTCACGATGCCGCGCGGGGTGCACGGGCGCAGACGCGGCGCGCGCTGGCACAGGCGGCCCACGTTGTACGGATGGAAACCGTCGACGTCTTTATCCGGCGCGATACGCTCCAGCACCTTCACGTTGTCGATGCCCGCAGGCAGCGGCAGCTGAACCAGAATGCCGTCGATCTCTTTATCGGCATTCAGGGTGTCAATAAGTTCCAGCAGTTCCGCTTCGCTGGTTGTTTCCGGCAAATCGTAAGAGCGGGAGACGAACCCCACCTCTTCACACGCTTTGCGTTTGCTGCCGACATAAATCTGTGATGCCGGGTTGCTGCCAACCAGCACAACGGCCAGCCCGGGAGCGCGTTTTCCGGCGGCTTTACGCGCCTTCACTTTTTCCGCGACCTCAGAGCGCACCTGCTGCGCAATCGTTTTACCGTCAATAATCTTTGCTGCCATCAGAGAGAAGATTCCGTCTGTAACGTTTGAAAGGGGGGATTGCCTGTATTTTGTCAGAAGCGAGCGCCGCTGTCAGTCACCCTTTACGAGTTTTCATCCGTGAGGCGCAAAAACCCTTCTTAAGTGATGGTCAATTTCTTAGACGGGATTAGGATGTGACCTGGCGAAATGGCAGTGTTTTGACATATTTAAAAATTACATCCTGAGCTACTTTGTCTCCTCCGAAATAAGTTTTCAATTATGCAATTGAACGTATTTCTTATTCCCGATTTTTCGCGGGAAGGGTTATTTACATTTTAAAGGAATAGACATGAAACTCAGCAACATTGCTTCTTCTGTTATTGCAACACTGGCCCTGGTCGCGGGTGCCGCTAATGCAGCCGATCCCGTTACGCCGGTTACCGTAAATGGCGGTACCGTGCATTTTAAAGGTGAACTGGTTAATGCTGCTTGTTCAGTAAATACCGATTCTTCCGAGCAGACGGTTAATCTCGGTCAGTATCGTACCGCGAAATTCACCAAAGTGGGCGACACCACCTCTAATATTCCGTTCAACATTGAACTGAATGACTGCGATCCGCTGGTTGCGAAAACCGCTGCCGTTGCTTTCACCGGCCAGATCGACGCGACCGACAAAACCCTGCTGGCCGTGACGTCCGGTAACAACGACAACACCGCGAAAGGCGTGGGTATCGAGATCCTCGACAGCAAATCCAGCGTGCTGACCCCGGACGGTGCCACCTTCTCTGCCGCGAAAGACCTGATTAAAGGGACTAACACCCTGCAATTCACCGCGCGCTACAAATCAACGGCTGCAACCACCGAGCCAGGCCAGGCGAACGCTGACGCCACCTTCGTAATGAAATACGAATAATACCCTCGCACAGGGATGTTCAGGCCTCAGGGACGAGGCCCGTCATACGCTACTGCCAGGAACGAAGGATGACAAGGACTGGAACACTACTGCTGTTAACCCTTGCGATGGCCTGCCCGGCATCGGCGCATACCGTGGTGATCGAAGGCGGCAAGGTGCATCTTCGTGGGGAGCTGGTAAACGGCGGCTGCGCCGTGGCGCCCGACAGCCAGAATATGCGCATCGACATGGGGCAGTACCGAACCAATTCATTTTCCGGTGTGGGCAGCTTTTCAACGGTTAATGTGCCGTTCACCGTGCGGCTGCTGGACTGCAGCGTGGATGTCTCCCGCATCGTGGGGATCCAGTTTCAGGGCGTGACGCCCGCGGAAGATCCGCAGGTTTTTCTGGCGACATCGCGGCCAGGTGAAACGCCTGTCAGCAGCGGCGTGGGGCTGGCGCTTTTTGATGAGCAGCAGCGTCAGATTATCCCGAATGCGACGGCCGTCAGCTGGTTGCCCGTGAATACCAGCGAGCTCGCATTTCATTTTAGCGCCCGCTATCGCGCTATTTCCGAACACCTCGTGCCAGGCAATATTCAGTCGGATGTCTGGTTTACGTTGATTTATCCATAACACCTGCGAACACATTATTAAAGGTACGGTTTTGATGAATATGCTAATTAAACCAGGACTGCTTTTATCGTTTATTTTAATGATGGTTTCTGCTTGCGCGAATGCTTCCGGCGGTATTGCGCTGGGGGCCACGCGCGTTATTTATCCGGCGGATGCGAAGCAAACGTCGCTGGCGATCACCAACAGTAATAAACAAGAACGCTACTTAATTAACGCGTGGATCGAAAATGCCAGCGGGCAAAAGGAAAAAACCTTTGCCGTCACGCCGCCACTGTTCGTTAGCGAGCCGGACAGCGAAAACACGCTGCGTATTATTTACGCCGGGCCCGCGCTGCCCGCCGATCGCGAATCGCTCTTTTACATGAACGTGAAGGCGATCCCGTCAGTGAACAAAGCGAAAACAGAAAACAATAACGTGCTGCAGCTGGCGATCCTTTCGCGCATCAAGCTGTTTGTGCGCCCGAATAACCTGGCGATGCAGCCGGATGAGGCGCTTTCCCAGCTGCGCTTTGAGCGCGTGGGGAACCATCTCAAAGTCAGCAACGCCTCGCCGTATTACATCACTCTGGTCAACCTGAAGCTGGGCGGTCAGACGCTGGAAAACCTGATGGTCGCGCCGAAAAACTCGGCTCAGCAGGTGCTGCCTGCCGGGGCTGGCGGTACGCTCTCCTGGCAGAGCGTGAATGACTACGGTGCCATTACACCGGCGCGCAGCGTCAACCTGTGAGCAGAGTCAGGGCGATGAAAAACCACCAGGGACGTTACTGCCCGGTTGCACTGGCGCTGATGGCCGCGCTCTGGCCGCAGGCTGGCTGGAGCGAAAGCTACTTCAACCCGGCCTTCTTATCCGACGACACCGCCAGCGTGGCGGATTTGTCGCGTTTTGAACAGGGGCACCAGCAGGCACCCGGCATCTATCGCGTGGATATCTGGCGTAACGATGAGTTTATCGGCACCCAGGACGTGCGTTTTGAACAGGCCGAGAACACGCCGCCGGTGGCGGGCGGCCTGTCGCCGTGCATTACGCGCGCGATGCTCGATCGCTTTGGCGTCAATGTTGCCGCATTTCCCGAGCTGGCGAAGGTACAGGGTGAAACGTGCGTTCCATTGACCACGGCCATTCCCGGCAGCGAAACGGTATTTAACTTTGCTTCACAGCGCCTGAACGTCAGCCTGCCGCAGGTGGCAATGCAAAACAGCGCGCGCGGCTATATTCCGCCTGAACAGTGGGATGAAGGCATTCCCGCCGCGCTGGTGAACTATAGCTTTACGGGCAACCGGGGAAGCGAAGACGACAGCTATTACCTGAACCTGCAGAGCGGGCTGAACTATGGTGCCTGGCGTTTACGCAACAACGGCGCATGGCGCTACACGCAAAATAACGGGAAGCGGCGCAGCGAGTGGCAGAATATTGGCACCTGGGCGCAGCGCACCGTTATCCCACTGAAAAGTGAGCTGGTGCTGGGCGACAGCAACACCGGGAATGACGTTTTCGACAGCGTCGGTTTTCGCGGCGGGCGGCTCTATTCGTCTGACAGCATGTACCCCGACAGCCTGCAGGGTTACGCGCCGACCGTACGCGGTATTGCCCGTACGCCTGCCAAAGTGGTGGTTCGCCAGAACGGCTACGTTATCTATCAAAGCTACGTCCAGCCCGGCGCGTTCGCCATTACCGATCTTAACCCGACCTCCTCCAGCGGTGACCTTGACGTCACGGTGGAAGAGAAAGACGGCAGCCAGCAGCGCTACACCGTGCCGTACTCCACCGTGCCGCTCCTGCAGCGTGAAGGGCGCTGGAAATATGACCTCGTGGCGGGGGATTACCGCAGCGGTAACAGCGACCAGGATACACCGTTCTTCGCCCAGGGCACCCTAATTACCGGCCTTGCTAACGGCTTTACGCTCTATGGCGGCACCCAGCTGGCGTCACGCTATACCGCAGTGGCCGTCGGTGCCGGGAAAAACCTCGGTGACTGGGGCGCAGTCTCCGTCGATATCACCCACGCCCGCAGCCAGCTCGCGGACGACAGCAAACATGAAGGGCAATCGCTGCGTTTTCTCTATGCAAAATCGCTGAACGGGTTTGGCACCAACTTCCAGCTGCTGGGCTACCGCTACTCAACGAAGGGGTTTTACACCCTGGACGACGTGGCCTGGCGCTCAATGGAGGGCTACCAGTATGCCGATAGCCAGGACGATAACGATGTGCCGGACGTGCAGAGCTATCACAACCTGACGTGGAATAAAAAAGGCCGCTTCCAGCTCAACATTTCCCAGTCGCTGGGGGATTACGGCTCGGTCTATATCTCCGGGAGCGAGCAAACCTACTGGGGGACGGACGAAACGAACCTCTGGTATCAGCTGGGCTACGCGGGGGGCGTGAAGGGGATCAACTACTCCCTGTCATGGTCGTGGAACAAATCCGTCGGGATCGACGGTACCGACCGGATCGCGTCGTTTAACGTCTCCGTGCCGTTTAGCCTCTTTACCCGCCAGGGCTATCGCCGGGACAGCGCGATCGATCGCGCCTATGCCACCGCATCCGCCAGCCGAAACAGCGATGGCGACACGAGCTGGCAAACCGGCGTCAGCGGCACGCTGCTTGAGGACCGCAACCTGAACTACAGCGTGACCCAGGGACACGCCAGCAACAACGGCTCAAGCGGAAGCGCCAGCGCCAACTGGCAGGCAACCTACGGCACGCTGGGCGTGGGCTACAACTATTCCCGCGATCAGCACGATCTCAACTGGCAGCTCTCCGGCGGGGTGGTTGGCCATTCAGACGGCGTGACCTTCAGCCAGCCGCTGGGCGATACCAACGTGCTGATTAAGGCGCCGGGGGCATCAGGCGTCAGCGTGGAAAACCAGACCGGCGTGAAGACCGACTGGCGAGGCTACGCGGTCATGCCGTATGCCACCGTCTACCGCTATAACCGCGTGGCGCTGGATACCAATACCATGAGCAACAACACCGACATCGAAAACAACGTGAGCAGCGTGGTGCCGACCAAAGGCGCGCTGGTCCGCGCCAGCTTTGATACCCGCATTGGCGTGCGCGCCCTGCTGACGGTAACGCGCGGCAACCAGCCGGTGCCGTTCGGCGCCGTGGTGCGCGAAACCCAGAGCGGCGTGACCAGCATGGTGGGGGATGACGGGCAAATTTACCTGAGTGGGCTGCCGCTGGAAGGCGAACTGCTGGTCCAGTGGGGTAACGGGGCGCAGTCCCAGTGCCGTGCGCCTTACAGCTTGCCTGAAAAGAGCCTGCAACAGGCGATCACACTTAAGGGGATCCGCTGTGATTAAAATCCATATCTTTGCCTTGTCGCTTCTGGCACTCCTGCCCGCGACAAACGCGTTAGCCACCGTGTGCGTCAATGAAAAGGGCGTGCCGACGGAGGTGCATTACGACCTGACGGATAAATTCAACAGCTCGAATAACCAGGTTGGGCAGGTTGTCACCCTCAGCGAGAAATCGCAGTGGGTGGGGGTAAACGCCGTCTGCCCGAAGGGCACCGTCGGGAATACCACCAAGCGCAGCTACGTGACGGATTACCCGATCACCGGGACCAGCGATGGCTATCAGTATCTGAAGCTGAACGACTATCTGGACGGGGCGATGAAGATCACGGATAGCTATGCTGGCGCGTTTTATCCACCCAAAAACTATATCCAGATGGGGAGCCATCCGAACGTTTCAAAAAACAAACCGTTTGGCGTGCAGGATTCCAGCCTTATTTTCCGTCTTAAGGTGACCCGACGCTTTATCAATATGGTGGTGATCCCGCGTGCCACCATGTTCCGCGTTTACGTCACTACCACCTCCTCCGATCCGTTGACCACGCCGGTCTACACCATCAGCTACAGCGGAACCATTCAGGTGCCGCAGAGCTGCGCCATCAACGCCGGCAATGTGGTTGAATTTGATTTCGGCGACATTGGCGCCTCCCTGTTCAGCAAGGCGGGCGTGGGTAACAAGCCGGAGGGCGTCTCATCGCAAAGCAAAACCATCGCGATTAAATGCACCAACGTGGAGGCAAACGCTATGCTGACGATGCGCGTCGAGGCTGAAAAGGTCTCCAATAATGTGGTGGTGTCGGATAACCCGGATGTGGGGTTTATCATTGCCAACGAGAGCGGTGCGCCGCTCACGCCTAACAACCTGACGAGCAAAATTCCGTTCCGCCTGGACGACAGCGCGCAGGCGCAGGTGGGGATCCGGGTCTGGCCGGTGAGCGTGACGGGCAACAAGCCAGCGGAAGGGCGCTTTACCTCGCGCGGATATTTGCGTGTGGATTACGACTAAGGAGCAGACATGCGAAACGGGATCCGTTTTATCACCGTGGCGCTCTTTGCGCTTTGCACCCAGGCTCAGGCGGAAACCGCATTGGGCGAAATTAATATTCGGCTCTACGGCAATATTGTCGATTTCACCTGCGTGGCAGAGGGTAACGATAGCGACAAAACGGTCACGCTGGGCACCTGGCCCACGAAGCAACTCAACACCACAGGGAGCCGCACGCAGCCTATGCCCTTCACGCTGAAGCTGACCGGCTGTCCGCCCGGGGCGGCGTCCATTACGTTCTCGGGTAAGGCTGACGGGAGCAATAGCGGGTTGCTGGCGCTGAATGATGCCAGTACAGCGAGCCACGTCGCCGTCGAGATCAGGGATGCGGATAAAACGCGTCTGGCGCTTCAGCAGGCCAGCCAGCCGGTGACGGTTGATGCACAGGGGAATGCGACCCTATCATTTTATGCCAATTATATTGCCACGGCCGATAACCCTCAGCCCGGACGGGCTGATGCGGATGCTACCTTCATGATTAATTATAATTAGCACTGACCGCACTCCCTGCAGCTCGGATAAACTGCAGGGAGTGAATTCAGGTTATAGTAGCTCGTGCGCTTTGGCGTAATCTATTAATTCCACGATGCTTTGTACGCCAAGCTTGGAATAAATATTGGATTTGTGCGCACTGATGGTCTTATTGCTCAACAGTAACTGTTCAGCAATCTCCTTATTGGATAATCCATTCGCCAGATAACGTAATACCGTGACCTCGCGATTCGATAATGGCATATCCACTGCCATCCCTTTTCCCGAACCCATATGGTTTATAAAATTCAGCGTTTCCGACGGGAAAAAAGAATAACCCATCAGAATCATCTCTACGGCGTTGTAGATCTCACCCAAATCTTTTCGTTTACTGACGAAGCCGTTGGCCCCGGCGCGAATCGCACGACCCGCGTAAAATAACTCTGATTTAGAGGAGAGGAACAGAATCTTGATGTCTTTGTTTAAGTTTCTGATTCTCTTCAGTAAAGCGAAGGCGTCTGTGCCCGTAAGTTCGATGTCAAGGATCACCAAATCGATAGGATGATTACGAATACAGTCAAGAACTTCATGGCTATCGCCAGACTTAAGCTTGACTGTGATATTTTTATTTTTCTGTAGCAGGACCTCTATCGACATTCTGACGATAGGATGTTCGTCCATAATGATAACGGATGCCGGTTTCATTTTTAATGCCTCAGATTGTTAAAAGCGTTATGCAGAGTTTTGTAAAACTCTCGAAATGCCGGAAGGATATAAAGTGCAGATCCCTATACCGTAGTATTTCCCTGGAAAGAGCGAAAGCATCCTTGTTTACGTAATGAAAAGAACAGTGCCTCAGCGCGGTCATCTCATTTGGCTGGTGTTGGCAAAAAGATTTTTCTTATTCAGATTTGGTACGCATCTTATTATACAGAGTAAGTTTTTTCCGAAAACCCTGTAAATTAGTCTCCGCTTATTGGTTTGTATTATCTTCTGGATCTTAATGGCTATGTTTTTAAATTTAGCGGAAATATCCTGTTATCCCATTTACCGCATCTTTTCATCTTTATGTAATAACAAAAAATAACAGATGTCTCTTTATGTTGCGTAATTGTTAATAAAAAAGCCCGTCGATTCGGCGGGCGACCCAGGGTCAAAGAGGCGAAAAAGTGCCCTCGCAAGGTGTCAAACCTTCATCTGAAAGTGCTTAAGGCGCATCAACGTCACGCCATCATCGCGCAGGAGAACATGCTATCCACTTTGCTTTCAGCTCCTGGAGAGTTAAGCGAAGCTGCTTGTTTTTACATCATTATCATCTTATTAACGCCTTCTGCATTCACTTAACGGATGGAGGAAAGTGCTGCCTTTGGTTCATTCTGTGACATTTCACATGGTTCCGAACCATAAATTAGGAATAGTTATAAAATCGAATACATTGTTAAAATTTAACCATTTCATAACATGCGTGGTAAGTAAATTCCTAAAGCGCTTTAGGAAATAAGAAGTTAGTGCGTAAGTTAAAACGTGCAGTCAGAGAGGTTATTAAGAAGGTGTAACAATTCCTGGCGATGGCTCAGCCCCAGCTTAAGCAGGATGCAGCTGAGACGATAGATAATGCGGCTATAGGGGCGATTCTGCAGAAGGGCAATCTGACGCAGCGTCTTACCGCGGGCAAGCTCCTGCAAAATGGGCCATTCATTGCGGGAAAACCAGTCTTTATCGGACCCCTGCGGTGGGCGGGCATCCATCAGGCTGTGTTGAAGCCCTGCCGCGTTCATCTGACGTTCCAGCACGTGAAAAGGCCCCGCCGCTTTGCAGAAGAGGCGGGTATCATAATTATCTGCCCGGACCAGTAGCCACGGCGTCAGGAAGGGGGGATACAGGCTATGCCTTCTTAACTGATCCAGTTGATCAATTAGCCCGGTGGAACGGCTTTCTACATCCACCACCAGACGCGCTGAAGGCCATTGTGCCTGAGCGCCGAGCGCATCATCCAGTGAGATATAGTCGCAACAGCTGCTCAGGGGAAACTGCCCATTGAGAAAACCGGTGCGCAGAAAATGATCCTCCGTGACCAGAATGATAAACGGAGCGTCGGTTTTTCGGGGCTGGCTGATGGACTGGCTCAAAAACTCGAGCCGGTCGAAAAAGGGGGGAGCAAAAGGTGAGCGCGTAAATCCCAGTGCATCACTTCCTGTACGCCGCCGCCGGTAACGGCGCACTGTCATTCGCATGGTCTCCCTCCTGGAAATGGCTCTTTAATCCTCCGGCCATGTCCAGGACGGCCAGTAATATCCCTGGCCGAGATCTGCGCCTGCCTGCAGTGCCCAGGTGCGATCGCGTTCAGTCTCAATACCTTCGATGAGCACGCTCCCGGCCAGCTGAAAGCAACGTAAAACCAGCTGCCTCAGCGCGGGTGTGGCGCGTAAACGCCAGAATGCGCCCTTATCAATTTTGATGCCGTTCAACGGTAATCGACAAAATAAAAACGGCTGAATGACCGTTTCGTCGATGTCATCCAGCCATATACTGTGCCCCTGTTCCCGGAGTTTCGACAGGTTTTGAATGACGCGCTGCTTCTGTGCGGCAGAGAAAGCCAGAAAGGCAGAGAGATCAACAATCTCGATATTCAGCGGCGTGTTTTTCAGATTGATGAGCCGCTGAAAAGACGCTGGCTCTGTCATAACGGTTATCGGCAGATTAATAAAAAGGTTATTACCGTGCGGCGTCTTTTTTAGTGCGGCAAGCTGCGCTTCAAGCAGCGTCATTGACCAGCCTGCCGACTGATGGCGAAAAAAATCCTCGCTGTGCTGCGTTTCGGACAGAATGCTAAGCACCTCCACGCCAACCTGACGCTGAGAGGTGAGGGCGACGACAGGCTCCAGTTTGATGCCGACGATGTCCTGAGAAATAAACTGTAATCGGGGGGGCGTATCGAACGGGTTTTGCGCTGTCACTCCATTGTCCTGTTGTCTGTCAGCCTCCAGGCGGCCGGGAAACCTCGCTCTAGTGTGACGAGCCGACGAGCAGGAAAACAGCAGGCGTTACTTAAATGCAACTAAGCCTTTTCGCAGCGCTAAATTTTACGGTGAAACAGCGAGAAATGTTGAGAAAATAGCCGTATTTACAATCGGCTAGCGGTAATTGCCCCCGAAAACGGAAAAGGCATTGACTCACCTGACATTGACCGTATAATTCTTCGCGTTTCACCACCGCGAAGTTCACTCTTCTCAGTGCGCCCTTAGCTCAGTTGGATAGAGCAACGGCCTTCTAAGCCGTAGGTCGTAGGTTCGAATCCTACAGGGCGTGCCATTTAGAAACAGGCACTTACGCCTCCTTTGTTTTCTCCAGAATTTCGTTGTGGGACATATTTGGGACATCAACCCCGAAAATCGAGTCAATTTGCTTCGCATGCTCAGTTAAATGGTTAGGTGCTAAGTGGGCATATCGACGAACCATTTCGATACTTTCCCAGCCGCCCATTTCCTGCAGCACAGACAACGGAACGCCAGATTGAATTAACCAGCTTGCCCATGTGTGTCTCAGGTCGTGAAAACGGAAATCCTCAATCCCTGCACGACGACAAGCAGCGTTCCATGCGCTCTGGTCATCAACCCGCATCTTCCTCACTGATGGCGTCTTTGAGCCGTCAGGACGAACACCTGCTTTCATATGGACGAACACCCATTTATGATGATTGCCAATCTGATCGCGCAGTACCTTACAGGCCGTATCATTCAGTGCTACGCCAATAGCTCTGTTTGATTTACTGTCTTCAGGATTCACCCAGGCAACACGACGCTGCATGTCGATTTTCTGCCATTCCATATTGATGATGTTCGAACGACGAAGGCCAGTTGCCAGCGCAAACTTAACAACCGACTTCAGCGGTTCAGGACATTCCTCAATTAACCTCTTCGCTTCGTCATGCTCCAGCCAGCGCACCCGTTTATTCCTTACGGCAGGAACCTTAATCACAGGTGCCTTCTCCAGCCATTTCCAGTCACGCTCTGCCGCACGCAGAATAGCTTTCATCAGAGCCAGGTGTTTGGCCTTGGTGGAAGTGGTGACGGGGGAGGCTGAATAAGTCGGTGCTGGCTGTCCATTCTTCTGCGCCGCTGCTGCCTGAATCTTCCATATCTCAAGCAGCTTGCGGTTGCTCATCTTGTTTACTGCTGAGTAAATCCTTTGCTCGGTGACATCCTTTAATCGAACCCCTTCAAAATGTGCCAGCCAGAAAGCCATGCGGCTGCGGTCGTCTTTAAGTGACTTCTTCTCGGCTTTCTCCTCAAGCCACCGCATGCACGCATCATCAAACGTTACATCAGGGAAATCGCCAAGCCGGTCTACTCGCCACAGTTCAGCTTTGCGCTTGTCATGTAGCTCAGTAGCGAGCCGCTTGTCGGAAGTCCCAAGGCTTTCCTTAATTCGCTTCCCGCCCGGGAGCGAGTACGATGCGTACCATATTTCACCTCTGCGGAAGAGTGACATTTCGTTTCCTCTTTAATGCCATCACCCGCGCTCACGCCGACAGTATGCAGCGGAGACTGAAGCGCCGCAATGCAGGCTTGTCGGGTAGTGAGGTATGGTGATTTGGGTTTTGAAGGGTCTTTTCGTGTTGCCTGAAGGCGGCCTGTGCGAATCCAGTTTGTGGCGGTAGGTCTGGATATTTTGAGAAATGCACAGGCCTCATCGAGTGTGAGGCTGTGTGATTCCATGGTTACTCCTGCGTTATGAGGTCAGCAATTCAAGGCGCTGCAGGATTCCATTGCGCAGAGGGTTATCTCTCGGGATAAAATTCAGAACATCTTTGATCATATCTTTTTCATCTTCACTAAAATGGTCATCCCGATAATCACTCCATGCTACAGAAATTACCTTGCCACCGCATATCTGCATCCGTGACCCTACAGATGGCTCCTTACCATCCTCAAACTCAACAACAAAAGTCATCTTTCCCATCATCCATCTCCAATAAAAAACCGCCATTTCGGCGGTCTATTTGTCTGTATTCACGATGTCGTAAAACTGCCCATACGTCATTTTCTTGAAGTTTTCTGGTATGACTACAGCGCTGCGATCTTCGCTTTTATCGTTCGGAATTCTGAAAAGAAGCGCATCATCTCGGCCTGGATGCCGACCACCATGAGTTGATAGCATGGCAAATCCAAAACCTTTCCCTGATTTCCCACCTATGCCAGTGCGCATAATCCCATAGTGGTTAATGATGAAATCTGACCATTCAGGCAAAGACTTCAATTCCTTGTTAACCTCTTGTCGCACCGCATCAAGCTCTTTGTTAAATTCCCTGCCTTCCTTAGTATTTCCTTTCCCACGAGCAATTACGACACGCTTCCCATCGAAAAAATCCTCTCTTTTAATCGTCATTGGGCAAGGGAATTTGAAGTCCTTTTCCCAAACGAAGTTCTCTAAGAGTCCGCCTCCGCCACCCCAATTACTGGTTGTAGTCCATGCTATAGCGCCTACCTTTTTAACCGCTTCCGGAAGTAGTGCATTACGTTTGTCTCGAATTGTATCGTATGACTTGATGAGCGCTTTTACATCATCACCTTCAACCATGTAGTAGTCATAATATTTGCTCTGGTCAGACATTCATCCATCTCCTTACGCTAATTTCTTATACACGCGAGGCTCATCAACAGTAGCCGCGCGAAGTTCGTGTTCGTGGCGAATATCGAAGTTACCGTCATCCCATTTCACCCATGCTTTCGGATGGTCGCTATCCGGCTCAATCTGGCTCTCAACCATCCCTCTGATGCCTCCAGACTTAAGCTGCACTAACGCGCCCACAGCAAATTTAGCCATAACAAGCCCTCTGACATGTGAATGAGTGAAGAGATAGCCATCCATGCAATAAGGCACGCTATGGCGACCAGAACTGGGTTGTATTGCATGGTGACTCCGGATAAAGAAAAACCCGCTGGGTGCGGGTTTGTTATGCGTCGAATGGGTTAGGCATTGGCTTTAACTTTTGGACGAAGTATGTGAATCTGCATACCGCTTTCGGTAGTAATAACCACCCTCTGCCCAGGTTCTATTTCTGCCAGCCTGAAAGCCTCATAAAACGAGTCCATAGCCAGGGTTTGCTCATCCTTGCGATTCCACAATCTCCAACCGCGGCGAATCAGGACTCCTATTAACCAGCTATACGCTTTTGCAACCATGTAAAACCATACGATCAGGAGCGTTGCGAAAAATAACCAGTCAGTCGCGCTGAAGTCTTTGAGTTCTTTCATCACTTCACCTCCTGCTGCGGTGCTGCTGGCAGTGCGCAAGTTTCTACTGCTGCCTCATGAATTCGCTTTATGGTGTCCCAGCTAACGGGAATTTCAGCATCCCACCCGCCTGTATGGTTACAGTCTTCACAACCTTCACCGACGCACGACTGACAAACGATGCGGTATTGAACATGAAACTCTCCGCATAACGCGCCTTTGGCTCCATTATCGGCGGTCAGCTTCAGTGGCATGATGCAGTAACCATCCGGAATCACCGGAGAGTTGCCATCGGCACCCTGAAGCATGGCGGCGCGGCAGGCGTTCCAGGAGTCAGCTGCTGCATTGCACTCATCCCTATCCCACTGGTAGGTAATGCTGCGTGGAGCGTAAGTGCTGGCGAGGATTTCTATATTCTCTGGAGTAGCTTCATCAGGCACAGATACCGGCGCTGGCGGGGCGGTATAGAGCGGAGTTACCTTCCAATAGCATCCATCTTGCAATGTCGACAAAGGGAGTCTTTGATGGCGATGCGTCGGATGAATTCCATCAGCAAAACAAAATCCATCTGGGTTATGAGCTGAGCGGATATACGCAACAGCCTCCGCTTCGAGCGATGCCAGCGCGATACGCGCCAGCTCTTTGACAACATCACAGTTTTTATTTCCTTCGCAATCATCCATCAAAAGCCAATCATCATTGATGATTTCTTTAACCTTATCCCGTGAAAGCTCCATTATTTCACCGCCTTAGCTTTGCGTTCCGCTTCACTAAAATCCCAATCAACACGATGTGATATTTCAATGGCTGCTCTAACTGAATGCTCAATCATGATGTCGAGCTTTTGAAGTGTCATGGCCATATTTGGATTTCGAGCCAATATTTCTGCGCGAAGAATTTGCCAGTCATTGCATGTTTCAAGTAATGAATTAGCCATTATCTTTACCCCGCGTGCCATATGCTGATAAGCACTCTTCAAATCCAGCCTGATTATCCGTTTGACCTAAACTGAAGCCATGCTGAAGACCATGACGAAACGAGCTATCCTGCAATTTATCTGCCGCCTCAAGCTTCGCCTCCAACTCAGCAATCTGCTTGTCTTTGGCTTCCAGCTCATCAAGCAGCGCCAGATAATCGGAGTGATAAACGAACTCACCATCAGGCCACTTCTGCATGTATCCACTAACCAGGTCATATCTGCTTACCTGGAAAGCTTGTTTGTCGATGTTGCTCATTGGGCGTCCTCCCCTAAATTTTGTTTCATGCTGCATCCTCAAAGTTAAATCCAAGCTGACAAGAAAAAGCTTCGCAGGACTCAGAGCATGAGCCTGTATCGTATTGCCGCATGGAGGTCATTCGTGAAGCGAGTTCATCGCGTGATACGTCGCTGAATAGCGCTATAAGGGATTTGAGAGTGTTATTGCCGCGATACATAACAGGCTCTCTTCCTGTGTGGATTTCCTTTTCCAGGACGCCTACGAATTGCGCAGCTAGTTCTGGCTCATCCATTGTTGCCAGGGCTACTTTCTGCATGCTCTTCTTGATGCAGAATACGCAATTCCCGAGGTGCTCCTGAATGCCAAGGTCAAATGGCTGCCCTTCCCACCAATCGAGCACATCCTGCTTTTCGAAATCGCTGATGTCTGCCAGATAGCTAAAACCAGGTGCATCCCTAAGCCTGTTTTGTTCATCCGCCCTGATGCCAAGCCATGTATGGTAATTCCCTTTACCAAATCGCTCCTGGCAGTATTTCGTGAATGGCACTGATTTCATCCTGTCCGTGCAAAATGCCCCCCCAACATATGGGTGGCCGTACTTATTGAGCATACGTTTCCATGGGATGAGGTCAGGGCCAATTTCATCAACGCTTAACTCTTCGTAGCTGCTAGCCTTTCCCATCTCCGGGTCAGGTATTACGCGAAGGCAGTGAAGGTTTATATTCCAGTGCTTGACGATATTTCTGATAAACTCATACGTTTTCGGATGTTCAGCGCCAGTGTCCATGTAAACGTAGTGAATGTCCTCGCCAGACGTTCTTCTCTGCTCCATCAGGTAAACAAGGTAAGCCGACGTTCTGCCGCCAGAGAAGCTAACCACCTGTGGAATACCCATGGCTACCTCCTCTGGACTTGCTTAAGCCACGCTGTAAGGAATTTGTTCTCGTTCACGCTTGGGAATGATTGACGCTTCAGCATTTCTTCGCGTGGGATATCGTTGATGGGTTTAAAGCGGTGGCGTGCTACCAGTTCGTTTGGAGTGATTCCGGGGTCGTAGTAATTTCCAATCATGATTAATTCCTCAGTCCATGCGTACATGACCAAATCGGCCGTAGTAAACACGGTCACGGTCATTGCATCTTGATGGTTGTTTAGGTCCGACTGTTTCCCAGCTAGGAGAGAAGGAGGCCATGAAGTTGTCATGCCAGAGCTTTGCTTCGTACTTCCTTGTTAACTTCTCTATCCAGTAATCGTCCTTTGCATCCTGTATTTGCTGCGGAGTACGCTCATCTTTTGACAGAGTTCCGTTCTCTTTCTGCTGGTAATAAAGCTCCAGACCAGCGCATACCCGGGCAATAACTTCGTCCTTCGATTCCAGTTTTTTAGGTGCACGGAAGTAACCATTTTCATCAGGTGACATGCCTTAATCCTTAAACTGGAGGCGAAGTTATGCCGCCTCCGTGAGGTGAAATAGAATGTTCATGTGGTTGTTAAATCAGAATGGCGCGTCGTCGTCGAAGTCCATTGGCGGTTCACTAGATGGTTTTGACTGATTTTTCTGTTGCTTTGGCTGGTTGTTTTGCTGTGACTGGTCGCTGCCTGCAGTTCCGCGTGGCGGCAAATCAATATCCCTCACCAGAATGGTTGGTGATTGCGCCTGAGAGCCGTCCGGCTTCGTCCACTCTTCAATAACGAACTCACCTGTAACTGTAATCTTTGCGCCCTTCACGATCGCTACAGAGAGCTTTTCAGCCATCGCGCCGAACATCTTACAGTTCAGCCATGATGTCTTTTCGTTTTCACCGAATCCTGACTTTGCAGGGAGAGAAAATGACGCGATGTGTTTACCATTTGGCGTGACGCGTAAAACGGCATCCTTGCCAACGTTACCGGAAATTGTGATCGTATTAATTGCCATTTATGCCGCCTGTTTATGAAGTTCACGACCGCGCGTCTTGTAAGTCTCTGCCGCGCGTTCTTCGTATGATTTAACTCCGCCTAATTTAGGCCACACCTCTTTGTATGCCGCCTGCAATTCCTCAACCGACTGAGCAAGTGTTGCTTTGTCGCCAAACTCTTTCAGGGCGGCTTCTGCATCCTGCGGTGCTACCTGATGCACTTCCGCATCGGCATCGATTGCGGTCTCTTCTGTCGGAATGCAGAACGCCTGAAACGCTGCGTATTTGTATGCGATTGACATGGCCTTGTTTGTTGCCTTGTCGCCGCTATCCATTGCTTCACCGTAGGTTGTAACGGTGTGGATGCTTCCGTCTTCTGTGCTGACAAAATCGAACTCGGCTTTAACCACGACATAGAACAGGGCGGTTCCGTTTTTGTTAATGCGTTCAGTGCAGGTACGCTCTGTTAACCGAGGTAGAATTACCAGCCCGTGAGTCACCAGCGCAGGAGCCAGTGCGTTGTACACCTGATCAATGCCTCGGAAGTTGAATCCCTGAACTTTGTTAACTCTGTCCTTGCTAATGCCTGTAGATGCCATTTCCTTGGCTACAGCACTGATAGCTGCGTAAACTTTTTTATGTTCCATAATCACCTCAGAACGGGCATCCACCCAGGAAATAACGTTGATTAAGCACCTCTAAGCGCGACAGGTTGAGATACATACGCATGCGCTCTCTGTCACCCCTGTAACGCCACAACAGAGCCTGCATCGTCGTCACGCGGCGTGCTCTCTGACTCTCTTCGACTGTTGTTGTCGGCTGCTGCATGGAAACCTCCTTCGCTGCCAATTAAATCTTGCATGAGACGCACAAAGGCATCTTCTGACCAGGTATCTGCAATGCTCATGATTTGCGGTGCCAAGGATGATTAATCGCGGTCTTCATGGCTTCATGAGCCTCTTGCCACATGCGACCATCTCCGAGATAGCGAGCGATAACCGCTTTGCTCTGCGCTGCTTTGAGCAGGCTGTGATTTATAACTGGTGACATAAACCCTCCAGGTGCTTTCTTGCAGCACGAATAAGACGGCGAACACGTTTTGATAATTCGGATTCGGTTGGATAATAGGCGGACACGACGGCACCGCCCGCGATAGCAAATGTCATCGTGGGATTCCTTATGTTGTGTTTGATTGCATAGCGATAGAGACTCGTGAATCTCTGTTGATATGCGGGTATAAAAAAGCCGCACTCAGGCGGCTGTGATTGACTCTAAATACTGTTTTCCCTGTTCCGTTAACTGGTATGAGGCGGGGGCGAATTTGATATCTTTGTTTCGGTCATAAACAAGACCAAGCTTCTCCAGCTTCTCGCGAGTTTTTGGTTTCCAGTAAGATGGATAATCGCGATATTTATTAATTTCTTTTAGGCAGTCTATTTGCGTCTTCGTAAGTTTCACCATTTCCTCCAGGCAAAAAGAATGCCGCCCTGACTGCTGGCGGCAAAGACATAACGAGGGATTTTTCCATCTATCAGAACTATCGAATCGTCTCCGATAGTACGGTGCGGTATTACACCCAATAGCTAACTCAGAGAATTAGCTATAAGCTGCTATTCGACTTCTTCAACAATTAGCACTTCGACATTGAACCCTGCGTAATCACGTGCATTGTCTAAGTCTTCCAGAACCGTTCGATTTAGCTCAGGCGCACTCATTTCCATTTCGCTTAATTCTTCTTTTGTAACGCTAACAGTAATTTTCATATCACTCCTCTCCATCGTCTTCATTAGACTCTTCAACCGTCTGGTTATTAACCGCACCGCACTGCTCGCATTCTGTATGTGTCAGATTCGACCATGGCCCCTTCCAATACACCTGACCACCGCATGATTGGCAAATCATCACTCCTCCCCCAGAGCCTTGCTGATGGCTGCCTTGGCTCGCTTGTATTCGGTTAACTCTCTGCACCCTTCGTCATGCTCGTAAAGGAAGACAAGCTCTTGCAGAGCTTCTAGAAGCTCTGGAGCTGCAGCTATCAGGTTGGCGTTTGCTTTCTGGAATTCGTCATTACCATCGAACTCCACCCATGCAACCGGCAATATCATTCCATACGATTGATCATCATCTCGGCTTGCTGGACCGATACTTCTGTCTGTTTTAGATGCCACCCAAGGTCCGGGTGCACCAGAGAAGCCTCTCATATTCACCTCACTCAAATAATGAATCCCTGTTTTCTTCATAGCTCAGCACGAAGATATGCACTGCGTGGGATAGCGTATGTCCATATGCGCTTCCCAGGTTTGTAGATGAATCATTAACAATCCATAGCCTGTCTCCCTTCCTGATTCGTGCAGCCTGGTCTATTCCGTAGAGGCTTATTAACTCTTCAGTGTCTGTTGTGATTCCTTTCTCTTTCAGCCTCTTTACCGCTTCCTCTGGAGGTATTATGTTGATTGTCATACTCACCTCAATGCTTGCTGCCAAAAGAAGGCCGACTATGCGGCCTCAATCATCACCATCTTCTTCATCGTATTCTTCATCATCCGGAAGCGACTCTGTTTCCAGTTGATCGAACCATTCAATGTATTGCTCTGCCATTTCCCTTAAATCACGAGCCGCACCTGCTTCTCCAGCAGAGAACTCATTAATGTTTTGCGCGTTACCTATTTTTTCCAGGCAACCGGAGAAATCATCCGCCGTGTTTCGGAACAGGCAATAACTCATAGAACCCATAACTACCTCGCTGTTACGTTATTAGACTTACGATGACCAGCTGCGAAAATCGCCACATCTGGCAGACATACCGAGCCACTCTCAACTTCCTTCTGACGCGTTCCGGCAAGCGAAATGGCTTTGGTTACGCGTGTACTGCATGTGCTATTTGCTACCCGGCGTGCAAGAGAAGCGTCCTGCATTGCCTGTTCACGTTGAGCTTGTCTGCGTGCTCTGCGGCGATTTCTGGCGTTATCATCAGCCAGATAAGTAACGATTATCATGTTGACCTCCGATGATTGGCTTTGAGATGAATGCACCGGCTCCAGGTTTGTTTCCGCAAACTTTGCTCACCGGCCGACACGGCCTCACGGAAATAATCCGTATCGTTGCATTCATTCCAAAGCCAACTACTCTTTGGTTCCCGCATTTCGGCGGGACAATCCCATCAATGTTAAAGAGCGATTCACCGTCCTGGTGAGTAGTGCTTCCTGCTGATGGAGTAAATATACCTACGGGTAAAAACAATGTCTATACCCATGGGTAAATATTTTGAACGAAAAAGTTTACCTGATTGAAAAACCAGGTAATTTATTTTTTAATCTTAACTAGATGTTTGGATTTTCAGGCCAGTCGGGCAGGATGTTTTCGTTGACTGTTTGATTGGGTTTCAGGGACTTAAGCACGTTCAGGCGGGTTATGGCGCAGGTATACATCTCTTGCTGAGAATGGTCCATCTCGTTCCACGAGATGTTTTTTGTCTTCTCAACCACCGATTCAGCTTCGTAAATCAGTTTTTCTTTTCTCCTGAGGCCTGACTTATGCTCGGCTCCTGTTTTTATATAAAGCTTATACAAGCAGAATGCCAAAACAACTAATAATAAGGCCCCAGGAATATACACTAGGTTAATCCTCTTCAACTCTTGGAACGTCGTCCTGATCCACATAACGCGTGTGCTTCACTATAGCGGATACAAAATGAATTTTTTCAACATCATCAACACTTAAAGTTATCGGCCTATGGTCGCTGTTGACGCTACTGAATTGATAGTCTCCATCCCGAGTTTTATTCATGATTTTAATCATGTTGTGACCGTCTTTGGTTCGTACGAACACCTCATCACCCGCATGAACTGTAGTGTTTGGCTCTATAACGACATATTCTCCAGACTGAATGCGAGGCCACATGCTATCGCCTTTGACTTTTAAGCCATAGGCGTCCTTGTCACCGCTATAAATTCGAAGCCAACCGGCTCTGAACTCGATCATATCCACTGAGCCATCTACTCCCAAAACGGCCTCACCAATTACAGGAACATATCCTGCGCGAATGCTTCCAGCAAATTCCAGTTCTTCATTTGCGCTTGGCATCTCAGATGTGATCGAGTCCATCCAGCCGCGAGGAAGGCTGAATGCGTTTTCAATGATTTCCATCATGTCATCAGCAATGCGTTTTCTCCCTGCCTTTCCTTCCGGGTAGAGCATTCTTGAAATGTACGACGGCTCTCTTTCTATTCGACGCGCAAGCTCAGCTGCCTTCCCGTTACAGAACCTGTCCCGGATTTCAATGAGCTTCAGTCTTCTCTGTTCGTATTTATCCATAGCAGAGATCTTATCCAAGATTACCCCACGGTAAATAACCTGCGGGTATTGATTTATTTTTTACCTGTAGGTAAACTATTTTCATGATGCAACGAGAAAGGAGAAAGGATATGGAGAAACTTCGTACATATCTAAACTCCCTCTCACTTGAGGAGCAGCGCGAGTTTGCCTCCCGATGCGGAACTTCAATCGGCTATTTGCGTAAAGCTCTTAGCAAGAATCATGAGTTAGGCGCTGCGTTATGCGTACTAATCGAGAAGTTCAGTAATGGTAGCGTGACCCGTAAGGACCTGCATCCTGGTGATTGGGTAAGTATTTGGCCTGAATTGATGGCCGCATAAGCAGTACCGCTCTTTAACACTTCTGGCCTCATTCCCGCCGAAATGCGGGGATAAACCAACGCATCAACCGATGCGTAAACACTTATTAACTAAAGGAAGTATTACAAATGGAACACGCAAACAAACGCAACGAGGCAATGAGAATTGAAAGTGCCTTGCTTAACAAGATCGCCCTGATTGGCACAGAGAAAACAGCAGCAGCTGTTGGTGTCGATAAAGCACAGATTAGCCGGTGGAAACGAGACTGGATTCCCAAGTTCTCGATGCTTCTGGCGGTGCTTGAATGGGGAGTTGTTGATGATGAGATGGCGAGACTTGCTCAGCAGGTTGCATCGATTCTAACAAAAGAAAAACGCCCAGCTGTTGGTGGCAGTCTGAGCGCTTAAGCACACTGTGTTACGCCAAGTAACAGGAGTAATTATGACAAAACCACTCAGTCCTTACCAGGACAAAATGCACAAAAACATACTACGTGATCGCTTCCTGTCCAGCTTCAAGCAGCCTGGTCGATTTCGGGCTGAGTTGGAGAAGGTGAAGCTGATGCAGAAGGAGAAAGGTCATGAGTAATCTCGCAACCGTAACACAATTAAGGCCAACACAGCGGCCTGTGGAGCGTCGTGTGGCAGAACTTGAAGATGGTTATACCCGTCTTGCAAATGCCCTGTATGACGAGCTTATCGGCGCAGATTTAACGAAGAATCAGAGCAAGGTTGCTCATGCCATTTGCCGTAAAACATATGGCTTTGGCAAGAAGCTGGATCGCATATCTGACAGCCAGTTAGCCCAACTTACCAGGCTGCCAAGACAGAAAGTTAACAAGGCCAAAAATGAGCTGATCGCCATGAAAGTCATTCTTCGCGAAGGCAGTCAAATCGGGCCGAATAAGAACATCACTGAATGGAATATCGAAGGGTGTCACTACTCTGGTGATAATGTCACTGCGTTGGTGACAAAAGATGTCACCAAAACGGTGACAAGGCTGTCACCAAAACAGAGTCACACAAAAGAAACTATTACAAAAGAAAATAAAGAAAATACCCAAACCCACGAAGTGGGCTTGTCTGATAATGAAAAATTAACACCCCGTCAGAAAGGCACAAACCCACGAGCCAGGCAAACCAATCCTCGCTCTACTGTCCCGGCATTCGATCGAGAACGTTTCAAAAATACCTGGAACTGTAAAGCCAAACGTCTTGGTATGCCGACCATCAGAAGCATAACCACGTCGACCGAGAATGGAATTAAGCGCCTCTGGTCATCCTACCTGAAGCAGTGCAAAGAGCTTGGCAAGGAGCCACGTGATATTGACAGCATCCTGAACGGATACATCGAGCACGGCTACCAGCCTACGCAGTGGGCGCTAGGTGGCAACCCTGAAGGAAAGGTGTACGGGATTGATACTGCTCTGACGCAGAAGAAGATTGACGAGATTTTAGGAGCGGGAAGCTGATGGAGAGTTATGATTTTGAATTATTTTCGAGATTCTTCACTATTGATGAGTCCTCAAAAACAGGGCTTCGATGGATAGCGGGACCATCCCGTAATGTTCGGGCTGGGCAAGAGGCTGGAGGGTTGCTAGCTAGTGGTCATTACAGGGTAAAGCTCAACAGAAAATCATATAAAGTCCATAGAATTATTTGGCTCCTTGCAAATAGGAAGTGGCCTTCAAAGTTCATTGACCATATTGATGGGAATCCAAAAAACAACAGCCTTTCGAATCTCAGAGACGTTTCTCCTCAGGAAAACCAGAGAAATATGCGCCGAGCAAAAGGCTATTGCTGGCATAAGGGGCATTCTAAATGGATGGCTTCGATACGAGATGGAGAACGGCAAATATTCCTTGGGTATTTTAATTCAGAAAAAGAAGCAAGAGCGGCCTACTTAACAGCAAAAATCTCTGTTCATGGGCAAGTACCAGGCTTTTATAAAGAGGAATTAATGGAGGTTATTTCATATGGAAAGTCTTGATTTTGAGGAGCAATTGATAGGTTCTATGCTAGTTAAAGGCGATCATATTGATTCGCGAGAGATCGCAGGAAAGCTCCCGTCTGAGGCATTCGCTAATTACCATCTTCGAAATATGTACCAGGCCATTGTCACACTGCTCAACAAGGCTGAGCCGGTAGACATGTTCACCGTTAAGGATGCAGTGCCGGCCGCGACAAAGGACTTTGTGGTTGATGTAGCATGCAAGTGTTCATCAGCAGCAAATATCCGAGGATGGGCTAAACGTGTTCGTCAGTGCTGGATGTTACGCCGTGGCGAGGCTGAGCTTAAGCGAGCAGCAGAACTTCTTGCGGGAGCCGGAACGCATGACCTGAATGATCGTATCGCTGAAGTTAGCGGAATCCTATCAAAGCTTCAGTTCGAAACCAACGACAAGCTACCGCGGCGCATTGGTGACCTTCTAGATGATTACATGGTTGTTCTGGAAAACAGAATGCGTGGTGAAGAATCAGGAATGTACCTGCGCACCGGTATTCAGCCGATGGACGATGCCTACGGAGGATTTGACCGAACAGACCTGATTATTATCGCTGGACGCCCGGGAATGGGTAAAACGGAACTGGCTATCAACATCGCCAACTCTATTGGGCAGCAGAAAGGGAAGGGGCTGTTTATCTCGATGGAAATGTCCGATATGCAGGTGGTAGAGCGCCATGTCGCAGACCGCGCTGGGTTATCGGTAGGTACACTTCGCAACCCCCTTGGGATGATTCAGGAGCACTACACGCGACTAACCGCGGCAACAGGAACGCTGCTCGAAGAGGACAATTACGTAATCGACGGAGCGTTTACTGTGGACGAATGCATTGCCCATGCTGAGCGACTTAACATGGACGGCGGGTTAAGCTTCCTGGCCATTGATTACCTTGGGCTCATTGAAAAGCCGAAAGCAGACAGAAACGACCTGGCTATCGCTGAAATCACCCGCAAGCTGAAGCAGTTTACCCTTCGCAATAAAGTGCCTGTAATTCTCCTTTCGCAACTTAACCGCGGCGTAGAAGGGAGGCAGGATAAGCGACCAAACCTTTCAGACCTGAAAGACTCTGGCGCTATCGAGCAGGATGCAGACGTAATCATTTTCCCGTATCGCGATGAAGTTTACGACGAAAACAGCAACATGAAGGGGATCGCGGAAATCATCATCGGCAAATACCGCTCTGGCCAGCCGCAGACGTTCTACATGGGATGGAAGAACGGGCACTTCGTGAATATTGACCAGCAAGAGGCAGCTAAACAGTTTTCAGCCAACCAGACGGAGTCGAAATCAAACGACTGGAGATAATCCATGAACACACGAGACAAAATACTCAACCATCTCGTAACAAACATTCCCACCTCAGCACCACAATTCGCAAAACTCCTCGGATGCCAGAAATCACATATCAACCTGCTACTGCGTGACCTTATCGCAGACGGTCAGATTGAGATTGAGCGCATCAGTAAGAGCGTTAAGTATTACCGGTTAGCATCGCTTCATCATGAGCGCACAGAAGCCGTCCTGCGCTATCTGGATGAGCACGAAACCGGAATGGCAGTTGAGATATCCAATGCAACAGGAATCGACAAGCGCCTGGTTACGAAGATGCTCAAACACCTTCATGAAAACGGTGAACTGCATCGCGACTGGTGCCACAAGAACGCATGGGTATACAGCAAGAAGCCAGTGTTTAACTTTGGCGCAGCTAACCCACTGACTGCATTTATCAACAAGACATTAAGAGAGGTGAGGGCATCATGACATACGACATCTATAAACTTGAAAACATTTTAGAAGAAATGCGCCAATACAATCCGAAGGCTGATGAATATGGTGGTAAGCACATTATCCCAGGTTGGGCAGCACGGATTGAGAATGCTATTAAAGACATCAAATTCGAATCTGAATCTAGGCGGCAGTTCATTCTTAACGGCGTTGAGTTTGGGTATATCAGGCTTCCTGATTCAAATGACCCAGCGTTTCACGTTTATCAAAGATGCATTAATGAACATGAGTCGCGATGCGAAAGATGCAATGGAACTGGCATGGAGGACAGTGGCGGATTTTATCCATGGGGAGAATCAATCCTCATTGAATGCCAATGCCAACTAACACCCCAGCACGCTGATGGAGAGGAATGATGAGCACATTGGCTCAATTGATTAATGCAGACCTGGAAGAGTCAGGCGTACGGCATTATCGCTACTGGAAAGCCTCAAGTCTTCCGATTAGAGAGCGATACAAGCGCAGGCCTAAGCCAAAGAGAAGCCCGCGGGACAGGGTGCTTAAGCGTCTGATGGGCATAAACATGTCACAGTTTACTAATTTCACCTGGTTCAAGCGGTGATGGAGAGGAATATGGACGAATCAAGAAAGCAGTTTGAGCGGTGGATAAACAGTCTGCCTATGTGTTCAGCAGAAAGGCATCGCATAGACAATGACCGATATCGATTTAATACCACCGAAGTGGCGTGGAAATCATGGCAGGCATCTCGCGCTGCTATCGAGATAAAGCTACCACCAAAGGCAGAATCAAGTCCGTACGAGCACTACATGCCACATTACACAATGGATGCTGATAGCGTAGAAAGCGCCATCCGCGCCGCTGGAATCAAAGTGAAGGAGTGAGTATGAGTAAATCTGTGTTTGTCGTTTGCGCCTTGGGATTCGAGGGTGAAATGGAGGCGGTTGCAGTTTTCACTAGGTACTTGAAAGCCAAACGCTATGTTGAGCAGAACATAGTTGGTTCATGGTCAATTGAGGAATTCACACCTGACGAGGAGTGCCATGAGGAAACTAACGTTTGAACTAAGAAGTCCCATCCATCAGCAGAACGCCATTCAAGCCATACAGCAAATCTTCCCCGACCCAACCAAGCCAATAATCGTCACAGTACAAGAGCGCAACCGCAGCATCGATCAAAATCGGAAGCTCTGGGCCTGTCTTGGTGATGTCTCGCGTCAGGTCGAATGGCATGGTCGATGGCTGGATGCTGAAAGCTGGAAGTGCATCTTCACCGCAGCGTTAAAGCAGCAGGATGTAGTGCCTAACCTTGTAGGAAATGGATTCGTGGTGATAGGCCAGTCAACCAGCAAGATGCGTGTCAGTGAGTTTGCAGAGCTTCTGGAGCTTATCCAGGCATTCGGAGCGGAGAAGAATGTTAAGTGGTCTGACGAAGCCAGATTAGCGCTAGAGTGGAAAGCCAGATTTGGAGATGCGGCATGATCCGATGTGACCGATGTGGAGAGCGGAAAGACGATAAGCGATTCCGACCAGATCAACCTTACTGGAATCGATGGTGTATACGGTGCGAAAGGTCACCTGTAGGCGACTTCCCACTACCCGAGACAAAGGAGGATGTGTGGCAAGACGAACATACTTCTACCACCCACCAATGACCACAGACGAAGCAAACCAACTAATCACTCTCTACCACTCCCGAAACGTACAAACCACAAAGCACCTTAGCGCTGACCCACGCCTGTGGGTAGTGGGAGCCTTGTTGCCAGAATACGCCAGCGAGCCAAAGGGTAGGAGTCAGTATCAATCGAGGATTTGGCAATGAGTACAGCAGACGATTACGCCGACAGGTTACACGACCTGCTTGAGAATATGTCCAGTGACGGTATCGACCACTGGGACGTGATATTCAACCTCATGCTTGACTATCTGGAAGCGACAACTTTCGCAGATGACGACAAAGCTATCTGCGTAGACATTGGCGATAAAACAATACTCATCCGATTAATTGAGGGTGGAGTGCCGGAAGAAACCACAGCAGCGAGGTTGCATTGATATGGACTATTCACAGTTATCAGATTTTGAAATTAACAGAATGGTAGGTGACGTAATCTTTAAAGGGCTTTGGGCATGCAAGCCTGAAACGTCAGGAAATGATACCAACAAATGGTATTACGGAAATGCAGATACCACCTTTGAGCCTCTAAACCCATTGCCGGACTATTGCAATGACTGGTCAGCAGCCGGACCGATTATCCTTGATAACGAAATCTCATTGAATAGTTACGGCAGTGCATGGGAGGCATCATTCGAACATGAAGCACCAATTGGGGCTTTCGGTACTGACGAAACAGTGACATCAGGTTATGAACATAGAAACCCATTAAGAGCAGCAATGATAGTTTTCCTGATGAAGCAGGAACATGCCGATGCTTAGCCAACACGAAGCCCAATCCTACGAGCAGCAGAGCATACGTAGAACGTTGTGCGCAGGCTGTACGAAGGAGCTATCAAATAACGAGACGCACTGTTGCGAAGAATGCGCCTCATTGGCCGTAGCGTATCGCGACCCTAACGGATTTATGACGGAGGAAGATGATGGCTAATCTACGAAAAGAAGCGCGCGGCAGGGAATGTCAGGTGCGTATCTACGGCGTCTGCAACCACAATCCTGAAACCACCGTGTTAGCGCATTACCGAATGGCAGGATTATGCGGCACCGGCATGAAGCCAGACGACCTTCTTGCAGCGTGGGCATGTAGCAGTTGTCACGACGAGATAGACCGCAGGACTCATAACATCGATCACGAATTCGCAAAGATTTACCACCTGGAAGGCGTCATGCGTACTCAGGACATTCTGCGCAAGGAGGGGAAGATAAAGGCATGACTCAATATCTACTCAAGCTACCTTGGCCGCCATCCAATAACCGGTACTGGCGACACGCACGAGGAATCCACTACATCAGCGATTGGGGAAAGAGATACCGAAAAGAAGTAATCGAAATAATCCAGCAACAACAGTTAGACATAAAAATCACACCTCGCATCAGAATCACCATCCACGCAGCACCTCCCGATAACCGCAAACGAGATTTGGACAATCTGCCCAAAGCCGTTTTTGACGCACTCACCAGTGCGGGCTTCTGGCTGGATGACGGTCAGATAGACGATATGCGCATTAAGCGCTGTCAGGCGATTAAAGGTGGAATGCTTGTGCTGGTTGTTACTGAGACGTGCGGGAATTTGCCAATGATTACAGAACTACTGGAGGCAGCATGACACCCTCTATCAAAACCATCCCTGAAATGCTCATTGAGACATACGGGAATCAGACGGAAGTAGCCAGGCGCTTATCGTGCCATCGCAACACGGTTAATCGATACGCGTATGACAAAGAAGCTCAACACCACGCCATCGTTAACGGCGTTCTCATGGTTCATCAAGGTGGTCGAGGTAAAACATGTGCTCAGTAACTAACATCCAGCAAGTCAAATGGCAGCGTCAGCGCGATATGCATACCGAGCAGGTGCTGATTGGCAAAGAACATGAGCTTGAGCGCAGTCTTGATTATGTGCGCGAGCAGTTGCGGGAAGTGCGTAATCGCATGGGGACGAATAAGCCAGACCATGATCCGGAGGCAGCTTAGATGGACGTTAAAAACTCGCTTGAGCGCCTTAAAAAGCTGAATGAAGAAAACAGAACTCCAGTGAGAGTATCTCGCGGCCTTCTTAAATCAGCGCTGATGGAAATTGAAATGCAGAGCAAGAATCACGGCGAATCATTTGCAACGAGGATGGTCGTGAGTCAATTGAAAGAAGTTTTGGGGATAAAGCCATGAACAGAGCATTCGAATGCTATATGCGACTGAAGCATGGCGACCGCTATGACCTGACCAGAGATACCGATGGGCTCTATTGCCGGGAAGTGGTGAAGCGCATGTTTGAAATCTGGTGTCACTGCAAGGGAGCGGATTACTGATGCGAATAACTCCAATGTTCAGTATGGTCAACTTCATCGACGATGCTCATTTTCGCCGCGTATGGAAGCACCCAAAGAAAACCATCAACTCTCGCCAGAAAGCATGGGTCCACTACATGCTGCAGGTATGGGGAAAGGTTAACGCCGGAGATGATTCTCCTGGTGGTGCTATCAACGTAATCGGTCGCCTGATGATTCGTAGCCAGTGGAGCGATGACAAAGCAAAACAGATTGAGTCTGTCGTCATGCGCCTCTACGAAGAAGATGGGCTGCGTGGAGATGTGCTCTATCAGAAAGCTCGCGAACTGGTCATCCCTCAATCATCGTTCAGAAACATCATCGCTCTCGCCAAAGAATCCGATGATGCTGCTTTCGTTGAACGTGTAATGGTCAAGACGTTTCACCGTGAAAGCCCCGTCCGCGATGTAGCTATTAAGCGATATTGCAATCGCAATTGCACGCAAGATATCGCCAGACTGATGAGTGCAGTCACCGGAATGGATATCCAGTCATGCAGGCGAAGGATTGTCTGGTGCGAGAATGTGCTCGATTCGGAAATCTTTTATGCGATGAGGCGCGAAATTGAGAAAGAATTTCCACAAGCGGCATAATATTTAGGTAAATTGTCCTAAATAACTTGCGAACGCGAAATGGAAGTAGTACATTTTGTGTATGCTCGGAGCAAAAGCGAACAGAGCAGCCAAACAAATAAGCCCTGAGGTTCACGCCTTAGGGCTTTTTCATTTGCACAACAGGTAAGAGCATTGAGTATGTGACGGCATCCCGGTGAGACCAGGCACACTTCCCTGGCGCGGCAGTGCTCTTTCCGTTGTGGTGAATGCGCAAGCTGATGCGCTAATCAGGTGAGCGAGAAACCCGCCGGTCCGTGATATGGCACACCGTGCCGGTCATATCTGCCGCGGTTAGGTTTACGAGAATGTCGTAAAACTGGTCTAGGGTGAAGCCGCTAAAGCGGAGGAAGTAAAACGAGGCGTCGGTACACGCCTATCGCCATTAAGCCGGAGATCAGCACCGGCCACCACAACCCTACCTGCTACCTCAGGCAATCGGTCGAAAGACGCCGGATAAACGTAACCGGCCTTAATTGCACGACCTTTCTGAAAGCGTCCTATCACCAATCACCAGAACACATCCAGATACCCTTGCACATTCGTGGCGACGGGGTAGGACGTTTTACACAAATGAAAAACCCAGCGCTTGGCTGGGCTTCGTGAAGTGGGCGGCAGGAAGCTGTTGACGCAGCCCCCTGCCAGATTTGCTCACGCCGTTAATCGCGAACAAACCACGTTACAAATAACCGTATCCTGGATTTGTTCATGCAACAACCACGTTAATTCCTAATTTGAACAGATCCCCGAAATCTGGGGGTGGAAATGCACAAGATGCCATATAAAAGCGATCCGAACCTCTGGTCGATCCTAATCGCTTTCGGCATGACTCTAGTCGGCGCAATAGCCAGTTACTCCTTCAAAGTCCTCAACGGTGAAGCGTTTAGTTGGAGGACAATGTGCCTACAGCTCATCGTGTCGATATTCGCGGGACTCCTCATGATCATGATCGCAATCCACTACGGCTGGCCTCAAGAGGTCACCGGTGGCGTATGCGGCATGGCTGGGTGGTCAGGTTCTTCCCTTATCAAAGCCCTTGAAGGTAGATTCCTGAACAAGGCGTCTGGAGTAGTCGATGAAGATAAGCAGTAATCTGCAAGCGTTTCTCGACATGCTTGCCTGGTCTGAAGGGACCAGCCGTATCAAGGGTAGTGATAAAGGCTATAAAGTTGTCGTTGGTGGATCAATATTTACCAGTTATGCAGATCACCCTCGCAAAATGATAAGCCTGCCGAACCTTGGCATTAAATCTACAGCAGCCGGAAGATACCAGCTTCTGTCGCGATATTACGATGCATATAAGAAACAGTTAGGCCTGAAAGACTTTTCACCTGCCAGCCAGGATGCTATTGCCATCCAGCAGATAAAAGAGCGCCACGCTTTACCTGACATTGAATCGGGAAACATCAAAGCAGCTATTACCAAATGCTCAAACATCTGGGCTTCTCTGCCGGGAGCTGGTTATGGCCAGCACGAGCATAAAATTGATGACCTGGTGAATAAGTACATCTCCTATGGAGGTGCCCTACAATGAACCTGACATTCATCAAGAACCTCATCCCGTTCTTCTTTGCTGCAATCATCATTGGCTTCATCGTTAAGTTAGGCACGGATAACCGTCAGCTTAAAATCAGCAATGCTGCATTGATTGCAGAGGCTAAGCAGCTGCACAGCAAAAACGACGATCTGGCTAATACCTTGCAGAACCTCGCTGACCGCGTAGGCGACATGAATAAGCTTGTAGACAAAGAAGCGCGTCGCCGGTCAGCAGCCGAGATGAAATCACAACGCCTACAGGAAGAAGTGAAAGATGCGCTCAAAAACAATAAGTGCTCTATCGAGCTTATTCCTGATTCTGTCGTTGACCAGTTGCGCCGACAAGCAGATTCAGTACGAGACGGTAAAAACGCCAACGATACCTATTCCGGCGAATCTTCTGATTGAATGCCCTGTGCCAGTAGTTCCTGAGAAGATGACTTTTGGTGACAGCATCCAGATGAACATAAACCTTCTTACTTCTCTGGACATCTGCAATGGACAGATACGGACAATAAAAGAGATAGAAGCTCATCCCTGAGCCTCTGACACAGTCTCTCCTCTGGACTTTAACCGTAGCAAATTCTCACAGCCTCGCATCCGCGGGGCTTTTTTATTGGAGTGTGACAAACCCCAAGAGGAAGCCTAAGGCACTACAAAGCATCATCGCCCTGCAGCATGGGGCAGATCCTCTCAGTTCCGATGACAATCGAGGATTGAAGCATACTGCGTCTCACACACGCAATTCACTACACAGAACCTTTCAGGATGACCCTTGAGGATACCGGTTTGGCTATCGGTGCCTTCTGTGGGCCGGACTCCTGTGTGACAAGGTTCATCACTAAAAGGTAATTACCGATGCAATTAGTAGAAATCAAGAAGCTCGACCTGGTCACCAATACTGCCGCCATCGCCGAAGGTGTTGGGAGAGACCATGACACCATTATTAAACTGGTTGACCGTAACAAAAGTGACCTTGAGGAATTCGGCGGGGTCGGATTTGAAATCCGCACCCTGGAAACAAACGGCGGCAAGCAAAAGCAAAGGGTGGCACTGCTAAACGAACAGCAAACCACTTTGCTGATTACATACATGCGAAACAACGAAATTGTCCGGTCATTCAAAAAACGCTTGGTCACTGAATTCTTCACTATGCGTAGCGCGCTGGCGAAGAAGAAAATGGATCGCAACTCTGCGCGTCTGGAATACAAACCCATGACAGACGCCATTAAGCATGAGCGTGAAGCTCAGGGTAAGCAGATTGCTCCGCATCACTTCAGCAACGAAGCTGACCTGATTAACCGTCTGGCACTCGGCATGACGGCTGCCAAGTTTCGTGTGCATCACGAAATCGGGAAAAAAGATCCTATCCGCGATTACCTGACTCCGGAGCAAATCCATTGCATCACCGAACTGCAACGCGCTAATACAGTGTTCATCAGCATGGGGTGGGACTTCGAGCAGCGGAAAGAAGTGCTTCGCGGTATGTTCGATCGCAATCACCGCAAGCCACTTATTGAAGAGCAGCACAGGCTCGCTGCTTAATCGCCGTGCATATTTGCACTGTGAGAGCCACTTTCACAACGGCTCTTCATTACAAAGCGTCTCGACGGGGCGCTTGATAATGAATATCCCCAGCAGCGGATAAATCATCTGCTATCCCTTTGAGAGGATAAATAAACATCAGGCGGAATCCACATTGTGTACGGATGCTCGCAGGTGATAGCGAATAACCACAAGGAATCGACATGGAGCTAACTGAATACCAGAAAGCCCTATTCGATGATCTGACAAAACTACAGCAGAAGTTTGCGTTAGGCATCGTGAAGGGGCTTAGCCAAATTGATGCGTACAAACAAGCCGGTGGTAAGGCCAAGAAAGATGAAACCGCCAGTGCATGTGCGAGTGAAATCCTAACCAATCCTAAGGTAAAGGCATTTATCGACGAGATGAACAAGGAAGCCATCACAAACGCTGTTATGACGCGACAGGAAGCCCTTGAGCGGCTTTCGGTGATGGGAAGGGCATCTTTGCATGAGATGGTTGAATTTAGCGAGGTAGAGCTCGGCACAGACGATAACGGCAAGCCCATCATCCAGGCTGGATGGAAGTTTAAAGATTCTGCATTGCAGAGCGCCGGTTCGTTATCGGCAATCTCAGAGCTCACGGCGGGTAAGCGAGGAATATCAATCAAGCTTCACGATCCGAAAGCTGCCATCAAACAACTTGCAGAGTTGCAGGGATGGGAACCTCCGAAAGAGTCGAAGCTAACGATTACGGCCACAAAGCCATTGTCGGAACTTTTTGAAGATGACGAAACTTAACCCTGTATTCAAGCCGTTCATTAAGCCTCATCGCTACAAGGTGGCAAAGGGCGGGCGAGGCAGCGGTAAGTCATGGTCTATAGCCAGGCTACTCGTCGAGATATCCCGGAGGGGTACATACCGATTCCTTTGTGCCCGTGAATTTCAGGCGAGCATCGCCGACTCCGTTATCCAGCTTATCGCCGACACGATAGAGCGAGAGGGATATAACCACGAGTTCGAAATACAGAAGGTCTACATCCGCCACCTGGCGACGAACAGCCTTTTCATGTTTTACGGGATTAAAAACAACATCACGAAAGTGAAATCCCTTGAAGGCATAGACATATGCTGGGTAGAAGAGGCTGAGGCAGTAACAAAAGCCAGCTGGGATGTCCTGATTCCCACGATTCGAAAGCCTGGCTCAGAAATTTGGGTGAGCTACAACCCAAAGAACATTCTGGACGATACACACCAACGATTCGTGATTAACCCTCCGGATGATATTTGCCTGCTGACGGTCAACTGGAACGATAACCCTCACTTCCCCGATGTATTGCGCCTCGAAATGGAGGAGTGCAAGCGTAAGGACTTCGACCTATATCAGCACATCTGGGAAGGGCAGCCGGTAGCAGATAGCGACCTAGCGATTATTAAACCTTCCTGGATAGCGGCAGCGGTAGATGCACACATTAAACTCAATTTTGAGGCATCTGGCGCTAAGAGAATCGGCTTTGACGTTGCCGATGAAGGCGAGGATAGCAACGCGATCACTATGGCACATGGCTCAGTAGTTAAGGATGTTCAGGAGTGGAGTCGAGGCGATGTCATTGAGTCTGCTAACAGGGTTAATCAGTACGCAGACTCCATTGCCGCAGACAAGGTCATTTACGACTCGATAGGGGTTGGTGCTGGCGTGAAGGCGCAATTAAACCGCATCGCCAGAAGCCAGGTAGAGGGATTCAATGCGGCGGCGGCAGTTTTTGAGCCAGACCGAGAATACCAGCCAGGAAAGACCAACAAAGACATGTTCGCGAACCTTAAGGCTCAGGCATGGTGGGGAGTGAGAAATCGTTTCTATAACACCTGGCGAGCTATTGAGCATGGCGAGACGTTTCCTGATGACCAACTCATCAGCCTTTCATCTGACATCACAAATCTCGAATACCTCAAGGCAGAACTGTCACGCCCTCGCGTCGATTACGACAACAACGGCAGGGTAAAGGTAGAGAGCAAAAAGGACATGAAAAAACGCGGCATCCCGTCGCCAAACATGGCCGACTCTTTAATTATGGCCTTTGCGCCAACTTCTAATGCTCTGGCGAGGCTTAAAGCCCTTGCCAGTTAAGGTGAGGCAATGGCTAAACGCAACAACAGGCAGCAAAAGAAAATCGACAAGAAGATGAACATGGACAGCTACCAAAACGTGTTCATGAACATTGGAACAGGTGGTGACAGGTCAGCGTATAGCCGCATCCGTACAGCGCACCTGTTAACCAAAGCGACGCTCGACAGCATCTATCTCGGTGACGGTTTAGGTCGTCGCATCATTGACGTAGTGGCCGACGAAATGTTTCGTGCTGGCTTCACCGTAGACGGCGCAAACAATGAGCCTGAGATTATGTCTCGCTGGGATGAGCTTAACCTCACGCAGCAGTTTACTGACGCAGTGGCATGGGCTCGCTTATATGGCGGCTCGTTGATGCTATTCGGCGTTAATGATGGCGGAGACCTTCAGTCACCAATAGGCGAGGGTGAACTTGAGTTTGTCCGTGTGTACGACCGCTATCAGGTTCAGCCTTTCCTGCGCGATACCAACCCTGAAAGCGCGACATACGGAGAAATAACTCAGTACCAGATCAACCCTATCTCAGGAACGCCTTACTACGTTCACGCCAGCAGATGCCACGTGTTCGACGGAGAAAGACTGCCAAACCAGATTCGCCATCAGAATCAAGGGTGGGGCGCTTCTTGCTTGCAGGGCGTCTATCAAGCACTGACTGATTACGGTATGAGCCACGCACACGCTACAAGCCTACTTGAGCGCAAACAGCAGGGAGTCTGGTCTGCTGCTGACCTTGCTGACCTGTGCAAAGACGGTGAAGGTCGTGATGCTGTGCAGGCACGTCTCAATATGGTCGACATGACGCGCAGCAACGGCAACACCATCGGCGTGGACGCGAACACGGAGAAGTACGAGCTGCTTAATGGCTCTCTTGAAGGCGTGGTAGATGTACAAGACCGCAAGCAGTTACGCATATCAGCGCTGACCGGCATCGATGAGCAAATCCTGTTCACCAAAACGCCATCAGGTCAGGGAGCGGATAAAACCACCGTTCCTGAGTCATGGAAGCAGCTGATTGGGCGCAAGCAGAAGGATGAGGCGAGACCTGCGATTGAAAAGGCGGTCAACTTCCTCACCACTGATAAAACCTGGACGATTAAGTTCAAGCCTCTCTCTGTGCCAACAGAGAAAGAGCAGGCGGAGACGGCTAACCAGTGGTCACAGGCTGATGAACGCTATTCGCAGCTTGGATGGGTAAGCAACGATGAAGGTGTCGCCACACTGAAAAAACGTGGAGGCTACGTCTATCCGGAGATGAGCAATGGCTAAAGTCTGGCTTCATCCCTACGGCATAGAACGCGACTACACCAACGCGCTTGTAAAGGCCACCAGGCAATTCAACAAAGAAATCAACTCAGCCTATGGCGATATCCGGTTCGATGGCTGGCAGGACGATATGTCGGCTGTACTGGCTTATCTCCGCAATGCTGGAAACCGCATCTTTCAGCCAGTAATTGAACGACTGCCGACATTCTTCGCGCTAACGAGTCAGTTTAACGACAAGCAATGGCGGCTGGTTGTGAAAGGTGGAACTGGCTACGACATCCCGCCATCGCAGGCTGTTATTGCCGGACAGACCACTGTTCCCGTCTCATCAGGTGTTCTTGGTGTTGATGCTTATCGCGCTGAGCCATGGCTGAGAGAGATGCAGGAGTTATGGGTATCAGAGAACACCAGGCTGATTAAATCCATTCCTGCTGACGAACTGTCGGATATGGAAGGCATCATCCAGCGCGGCGTAATGAATGGCTCAAGTGCTGACACTATCAAGAAGCAGATTCAGGAGCGCTATGGTGTCACTGAGAGGCGCGCAAAGCTGATCGCAGTTGACCAGATAGGCAAAGCTAATTCAGCGCTCACGAAGCAGCGTCAGGCCGATGCCGGGGTAACCGGATACAAATGGCGAGGCGTACTAGATGAACGCGAGAGACCTGAGCACAGAGCGCGAGAAGGTAATTCCTACAAGTGGAGCAATCCGCCGCCTGATGGACATCCGGGGCAACCTGTTCGGTGTCGATGTTACGCAGAGCCCGACTGGTCTGGTTCAGTTTTCGATATCGGCAAATAAATAAGGCAAAACATGAAAACAGTATCTCGCTTCGATGTGGGAGAGCTTCGTGCGTCCGTAAACGAGGATGGTTATCTGGAGGACGTTCCGGTAGTAGGTCGCGTTGGCATCCAGTTATACCGAAATCCAGACGGCTCAGTTCGACGCGAGCTACGCCCACCTGAAGAAGTATTCAACGCTGACTCACTGGCTAGCTTCAAAGGCAAGCCGATCACTATCGGTCACCCGGGTGCGGTTAATTCCCGCAACGCTAAAAAGCACATGGTCGGAACCATGCTTGAGCCAGGCAGGCAGGATGGTGAAAACGTCAAAGTGCCAATCATGGTCTATGACGAGAACGCCATTAACTCAGCAACCAGCGGCAGGACAAAGCAACTATCTCTCGGCTACCGACTCGACCTCGATGAGACTCCTGGCGAATGGAATGGTCAGCCATACGACGCAGTCCAGCGAAACATCCGCATCAATCATCTCGCCCTCGTATCTAAAGCCCGGGCCGGTGATGTAGCAACACTGAATCTCGACGGTGATGAAGAAATCACTTTAGACGATGACGACAACCAACCAAAAGGTAAAACAATGCAGAAATTGCGACTCGACAACGGGCTTGAGTACGATGCTTCTCCTGAAGTCGTCGTGGCGTTCAACGCCCTTAAACAGGATGCAGAGGACGCTAATACCAAGCTGTCCGAAGCGCAAACAACCATCTCCACCATCACAGCAGAGCGCGACACTCTGAAAGCTGACGCAGCAGAGTTTGAAAACAAGCTGAAGCAGGCTCGCGAAGATGCAGAGAAAACCATTAAAGCTCGCACCGAACTCGAAGCAAAAGCAGAGAAGCACGGCATCAAGTGTGATGGCCTGGATGATATTGCCGTCAAGAAAGCGGTTGTAGCCAAGCTGAAGCCATCTATCAAGCTCGACGGCAAAGACGACACCTACATCAACGTCGCGTTCGACATGGCGATTGAGTCAGCACCTATGGAGCAGCAGCGCAAAATCGTCAATCAGGACAAAGCAGAAACTCGCGATGACTCAGCTGAACAAAAAGGCTCTGCCGCTGCTCGCCAAAAATACCTCGACCGCCTGCACGGCAAAAAGGAGACAGCATAATGCCTGTTCAGACTTCCTACGATAACGACATGCAGATCGCAATGCCTGGCATGCGTTCAGATTCAACCCATCAAATCACAGACGGTTGCAACGCAGCACAAGGCGCTATCAAGCCTGGCTATGTGGTTGCTCGCGTATCAGTGGCTAACGACAAGCGCGTAGTTAAGCAAGTATCTGCGGCTGGCGATGCAGCAAACCTGATGGGTATCTGCCGCTTCAGCCACTACGGCTGCGTAACCGGTCAGTATGAAGACGGTGATGCCGTCAACGTAATGACATGGGGCCGCATCTGGGCTGTAACAACACTAACCGCAGCACCAACTATGGGCGCTGATGTAAATGTCCTTACATCTGGCGCTGATGTCGGGAAGGTTGCAGCTACAGGTGGCTCTCTCGCGCTTGGCTGGAAGTTTACGGGCCGATTCACCACTTTCAAAAACAGCGCTGGCGTAACAGTTAACCTGGCTGAAGTTCAAATCCGTAACCAGGCTACACAGCCAACCGCATAAGGAACAATAATGGAACAGATGAATTACGACGAAGCGGACCTGTTCGCTATTGAACACGGTGCGGCGGCTAACGGCATTCGACTGGATGAAGGCGAGTCAATCTTCCTGGCTCGTGAGCTGGACTACGTTAAAACCAAGGTTTACGAAGTCGAATACCCTGCACTGACTGCGACCACTCTCTTCCCGGTCACATCAGAAATCCCTTCATACGCCAAAACGTTCACTTACGGCGTATGGGATGCAGTAGGCATGGCGCGTATCATCGCTGACTACTCTGACGACCTGCCAAATGTCGGCGTTAACTATCGTGAAGAAACCGGCAAGGTGTTCAGCCTGGGTAACTTCTACGAATACAGCCTGATGGAAATCCGAGCATCACAGGCAACCGGTAAGAACCTGCCAACTCGCCTCGCTAATGCGGCCCGTCGAGCGCACGACGTGAAGGTTAATGACCTGGCGTTCTACGGTGACGATGACTATCAGATCGTCGGCGTTCTGGATCACCCGAACATTCCAGTAACCACTTCTGCTGGCTGGACCACTGGCGCTATCGCTTCAGGTGAACTGGAAGATGCAGTATCAGCAATCGAGACGGTAACTAAAGGCTTGCACTCTGCGAACGTGATCGCACTGCCGCCAAGCGCCTTTAAAATCCTGTCCAAGCCGATGCCAAACACCAATACGTCTTACATGACCTTCTTCAACCAGCAATATCCTGGTATGCAGTGGATTCGTGTAAACGAGCTGGAAGATATCGATGGTGCAGGCACCAAGGCCGCTCTGGTTATGGAGCGTAACGCTGATAACGCATCGATGGAAATCCCGCAGCCGTTCGAACAACTGCCACCTCAGGCTAACAACCTGGCATTCAAGATTCCATGTCACAGCCGCGCTACCGGTGTGCAGGTTTACCTGCCGCTGACCCTGCATCTGATCAAAGGCATTTAAGAGGCTTCGGCCTCTTTTTTAAGGATTACCAATGAAGATTACCAACGCATCAGCACGACTGTATTACATCGCCGGTCAGAAACTGGCACCAGGCCAGACTGCCGAAGTAGATGATTCCTGGAAGGACAATAAAACGGTGCAGGCATCCATCACCAAAGGTGAGCTGCGACTCGCTGACAAAGATGAAGCCGTAACCGCCAGTCAGGTAGAGAAAAAAGAGAAGGACAAGAAGTAATGAACATTGCCGCATTTGAAGGTCTTACGCCTCTGGAAATCTTCCGCAAGCTAGCGCCTGAATTTGCGGCTGTTCCTGATGAGGTTGTTCAGGGTTACATCGACCTGGCATCACTGTTTGTCTGCGAAGACGAGTACGGAGACGCATATAACGTAGCTCTGGCTCTAATGGCGGCCCATATCATGGCATCGCCTGGCGGTTACTCTGATAACGGCTCAACATCATCTGGTCGCATCCTCTCACGCAAGGAAGGTGATCTGGCAATCACTTATGGCAACGTATCAAGTGATTCCAGTTACCTCAGCGGGACTACATACGGAAACCTGCTGCAACTGCTCCGCAAGAAGAGGGGGGCAGGATTCTCGATTATGACTCGCGGAGTCGTGGGGGGATGCTTGTGTCCGTAAAAATCACAGACAACAAGCGGCAATGGGAAAGGTTCAGGCGGGAGCTCAAGGCAACCGGAAGCAAAGAGGTAGTCGTCGGCATCCAGAAGGGTGAGGTAAATGATGGAGTTCTTGTCGCTGAATACGCCGCATGGAACGAATTCGGTACGAGGACAATTCCATCGCGGCCATTCATGCGCACATACTTCGACGCATCGGTCTCTCGGCTGGAAAGGTTCGCTACAAATGGAGTAACGCAAATCCTGCTCGGTAGAGCTACCTTTTCTCAGTTTCTGAGTGCGGCTGGCGTATTTATGGTGGATGGCGTCAAGAAGAGTATTTCTGGTGGCACCTGGACTCCAAACTCTCCGGTGACGATAGCGCTGAAGGGTTCATCAAAGCCGCTTATAGACACTGGCGTAATGCTTAATTCAGTCACCTTCGCCATTCATGATTACGGAAGGTCACAATGAGCAATCCGTTTCGCAGGCCTTATCAGGTATTTACTCCATCGCCTTCGACTTTGGTTAACGGCGTGATTGTTGATGGGGTAATGACGGAGTCAACCGCTTACTTCAGCGTGCAAAGTATCAAAGATACGCAGGAGATTGAGAGCCTGGAAGAAGGGAGGAGGTTAACTGATTATCGTCGGCTGTACAGCGACACTAAGCTTCAGATTACTGATGATTTCCCCATGGCTCAGCCTGCACTTGTCGTTATTGATGGTTTTAACTACGAAGTTAAGCACCGTGAACCATGGCAAAACGGAATCATACCCCACTATAAATATTATGTGGTAAGGAAACGCGATGGCTGAAACCACAGTGTCAAATTTCGTTCCTGATGCTGTAGAGTCTGCCGCTTACCGTGTTTTGTCCCAGCTATTATCCGTACCTCTCGCTCACGCCAATCAGAATAACTCCCGGCTTCCTCTGCCTTATGCCACGCTTCGTGTATCAACGCGCACGACCTTAGGCAGAGATGAGCATGGCGAAGTAGATGATGAAGGTGTAATGCCGTCACACGGCGTTAGAGAAGGAACGGTGATGGTTAATGTGTACGGCGGAAGCGCACGAGAGCATTGCGACGATCTGATTAATAACATCCGTAAAACCACATCACGCTACCTGATGCGCAGAGAAAAATTCATTATCGCAAACAGCGCACAGGTTAACGACCTTACAGGCCTGCGAGATGAAGCAAACTTCGAAGCGATGGCGAATGTAGACCTTACATTCCGCTATACCGGCAAGTACACGGATAACGTAGGGCTCATAGAAACCGTTGATGCGACAGGCGACATCGGCGGAATAGAAACACACCTCACTATCGCCGTCACATCCGACTAATCAACACGGAGTTTCATCAATGGCAAATCTAAGCCAGATTGCCAACGTGAATATTTCGCTGGACACAGCGAGTATCGCGAAGGCGTCATTCGGCATTCCACTTGCAGTTTCGCCGACAACGGCATTCAGTGAGCGAATCCGTAAATATTCAAGCTACAGCGCGGCGCAGCAGGACGGACTTGACCCGCAGACGCTCAAAGCGCTCTCAGCAGTATTTAGTCAGACCCCGCGCCCAAATCAGGCGTGGGTAGGTCGACGAAACGCCGTTTCTGTTGACCTGACAGTAACCAGCGCGACGATCACAACGGGCAACATTTTCGCATTCAGCGTGAATGGCACCACCGTAACGTACACCGCAGCGAGTGGCGATGATGCTTCTGACGTATATACCGGTCTGAAAACAGCGCTGGCGGCACAATCTGTAGTTGATGCGCTGTTTACCAGCACCGCTGATGCTGAAGGGTTGCACCTGGTAGTGAAAGCTCCTGAGACAGCAACCATCGTTAAGCCAGTGACCAGCCTGTCAATCGCAACCGCAGGCTCAGCAGACGGACTGGAAGCTGACCTTAACGCCATTCAGCAGGAAGACCCGGGATGGTACGGATTTGCTCTGGTAGAGCGTGGTGACGCACTAATTCAGGATGCAGCAGCATGGGCTGAGACGCAGACCAAACTGTTCTTCGCATGCAGCGATACCGCTGATATCTGGACGTCTGCTGATGACGATATCGCATCGCAGTTGCAGGACCTTCAATATCTTCGTACAGCGCTAATTGCTCACAAGGCAGCCGCGACTGAGTATCCTGAAATGGCATGGATGGGCCGATGCTTCACCATTGCGCCAGGTGGCGAAACGTGGGCACTTAAAACACTGGCTGCTATCACGCCGAGCAAGTTCAGTGACACAGAGCAGAGCTACATCTTCCAGAAGAACGCTAACGCCTACGAACAGTACGCAGAAAATACCTACCTGATTAACAAAGGTAAGGTTGCATCTGGCGAATGGATTGATGTTGTGCGATTCCGTGACTGGCTTGTAGACACCATTCAGAAGAACATGGCTTCTCTGATGATCCGCCAGAAGAAGGTGCCTTACACTAATGGCGGTATTGCCCTCATCGTCAACAACCTGAACGGTTCACTTATTCAGGGGCAGCAGGCAGGTGGAATCGCTCCTGATGAGCGTGACAGCGAGGGTAACACAATCCCTGGCTTCCGTATCACTTACCCAAATGCAGCCGACGTATCTGCTGATATCAAAGCTACCCGAACTCTCTATATCGAGTTTGTGGCGCTTCTGGCTGGCGCAATCCAGGTGGTAGAAATCACCGGCTCACTTACCTATAGCTACGAGGGCTAATTATGTCTGCTGAATTAACTGGCTCTTATGACGGCTCAGAAGTATTTGTCACTATCGGCCCACTGCTATTAACCGGCTTCAGTGATGGAGACTCCATTACGGCTCGTAAGAACGCGAACTTCTATGAATCGCGTGCTGGTCTCGATGGCTCAGTAGGTCGTGCGCGAGTAACGGATAAGCGTGGGCAGATCGAACTGCACCTTTTGCAGACATCCGCGGCAAACGATGAGCTATCTGCACTGATGAACCTTGATTCAATAACGCAGGACGGCAAGGCAGTTTATCCGGTATCAGTAACTGACTTCTCTGGTCGCACTGTTATTGCAGCAGGCCAGGCGTGGCTTTATCAGCTTGGCGACGTGGCCTTCTCAACTAACGAGGTTGGTGAACGCATTTACACCTTTGAATGCGCTGACCTGAAATTCTCCCTCGGTGGTAACAACGTTTAACAATGCCGCCTTCGGGCGGTTTTTTTTGAGGTCCATATGTCTCAGGAATTCGCTACCTTCCATATCGGTGACAAAGAGTTTAAAGCCGCCAAAATGAACGCCTTCGCTGCGGCAAAGCACTTAGTAAAACTGAAAACGCTGCTTGATAAAGGCCTGGCTTCAGGCGGTGATGCAAACGCCATTCAGTTACTGGCTGGCATCGATGAGAAAACGCTGGAGGAGGTTATCATTCCTATCCTGCGCGATTCATCAACATTCAGCGTTACTGATGAGAAGAAAATCGACAGCCCTAACGCAATGAACCTTGTGTTCACCGTAGACACGCTGTTCGACTTCTTCGAGCTGTGCTGGGAAGTGCTGAAGCTCAACTTCACCCCTTTTTTTACGAAAGTTCTCACCCTGTTTGGGTTAAGCCCAGAAGAGCTGGCAAATCGGGTTCAATCACTGGCGAAAAGCGCGACCCAGGAAAGTTAAGGGAAGATGTTGAAACAGAGCTATGGGTATGGCGTCCGATAATGAGAAATATGTGTACGGTTGCAGAGGTGAAGTCAGGACTTATCACATGCGAAGACCTGCTCAAGCTTAACGCCCTCATAGAGATGACCGACTATCTGAATGCGCCAATGGAGAAGTAAATGGTTATTCGTGAATTGCTTATCCGCTTGGGATTAACCGGTTCGGATACAGTTGGTAGAGGACTGGATAAGGTTGACGGGAAAGTTGACAAAACTATCCAGTCATTCAGTGCGCTTGGCGGTGTTCTGGCTACAGTATTTGGTGCGGTAACAATATCAAATATCGCAAAAACGGCTGATAGCATGCAATCGTTTGAAGCTCGAATCGGGATGCTAAGCCAGACCGTAACAGATTCCGCAACGGCATTCGATGAAGTTGCAAAGCATGCTGCGGACTCCCGTCAGTCCATTGACTCATACGCAACATTTTATCTTCGCGTAGGTAATGCCGCAAAAAGCGTCGTCACCTCACAAGAGGAACTGCTGTCGATTACTGACACCGTTTCAAAAGCCATGGTTGTTGGCGGGGCAACAGCAGAAGAGCAATCATCCGCTTTGCTGCAGTTCGCGCAGGCGCTTGGGTCTGGTGTTTTGCAAGGTGATGAATTCAGGTCATTAGCAGAAGCAGCGCCAATGCTACTCGACAAAATTGGCGAAGCGTTAAAGATACCGCGCGAAGAATTAAAGAAGATGGCCGCTGATGGTAAGTTAACAACCAAAGCCGTCATCGGAGCATTAAAAACCATTGGCCCTGAATTTGACAAAGCATTTCAGCAGATGCCATTAACAATAGGGCAGGCGTTGACTATCGCTGGTAATAAATGGGATCAATTTATTGCAAGAATGAACAGAAGCAGCGGAGCTGTGACATGGGTGGCAAATAAGTTCCTGTGGATGGCTGATAAAATCGAGTATGCACTGGACTCTGTGATAGATGCCCTTGGCGGCGCAGAGAACGCTGTAAAACTGCTCGGTGTCGCTCTTGGCGCAGCAGGACTGGTTGGTTCAGTCTACCTCCTCTCGGCAGCCTTTACAGCACTAACAAGCCCGGTATTTTTGGTTATAGCTGCACTTGCTGCTCTGTTTCTTGTTGGTGAGGACATCAACTCCTGGCTCAATGGAAATAAGTCACTTCTTGGAGACATGATCGGTCCGGTTACTGAGTACACCGATTCAATAAACTCTTTGAAAGTGGCGCTCACAGACATGAAGGACATGGCCGTGTGGGCGCTAAACGTCCTCAAAAGCCTTACCAACTTCTTTAACTCCAGCCAGGATAAGGCGCAGGAGTGGGGTGATAAGCTAGGAACTACAAGGTTCGGACCATGGTTGAAAGAAAAGGCTGGATGGCTTGTTGAGGACTTGGGTAAATGGGCGTCCTGGGGAAATGCACAAACAAACGGTGCATTTGATGTGCCGAGAATGTGGTCTGATATGCTTGCAGGGGTAAGGGGTTTCAATCAGGACGCAAAAGTTGGAAATACTTTACTCCCAAGTTACCAATCTCTTTCTCTGCCCCCACCATCAGCAGCGGCTGGTCCTAAGATTGATGTCAATATAGGCAATATCTCAGTCCCTGCCGGAACCTCTGATGAGCAGGTGAGATTCCTCCAGGATAGCGCTAAATCAGCATTCAGTGACTACGGATGGAATGCGCTGGGTAACACATTAAACTTCAACACTGGAGGTTAGCATGGCAACTGATGTGCTTGGCTTCCTCTGGAACTCGTCAGGCGATAGCACCTTCAGGCTTAATGACCCGGGCGTCGGCAATCTTGAGTTCGACACTCTGGACCAGGAAACGCATGAGTGGACGCGCGATGTGACAATGAATCCCGTAGAAAACGGGTCGCCAATATCAGATCACATCATCCGTCAGCCGAAAAAGATTACCGTTGCCGGAATGATAAGCAACGCGCCGGTGACCGGGGTATTAACTCAGGTAGCAAACGCTCTGGATAGCGGCTTCGACGGGGAAGACAGGGTTAACACAGCGATCAAGCTGCTTGACTCGCTCTATCTTTCAAACGAACTGGTAACCATCTACACCAAAAATTACACCTACGAGAATATGCTCATTCAGGGAATTAACATTCCAAGAAGGGTGGATGATGGTGATGCGGTCAATTTTACGATAGATGCTGTTCAGGCAAATATCGTCAGTACGGCTACTACAGAAGTTCCGCCAGGTGTAGGCGTCAGGAAAACGGATGTGACCAGTAATGGCGCCACTGCTAAAGCCGGAACATCAAACTCAGCAGACCCAGCTACGGCTAACCGGGCTACGCCAACCAAAAACGTTGGTAAGAATACTGGTTCAATCCTGAGTCAGGCCTTGGATGGATTATCAGGTTCTGGCGGTAAGCTTCAGGAATATCTAGGCAACATCATAGGTAATGTTACCCCATGACCCCACTAAATTTTCAGGCTGGATTTACTGACCAGACATTGCAGGCTGTTTTCGACGATACACCGGTTACGCTTCGCCTGCGATGGAATGAGCGCTTTGGCTTCTGGTCGCTTGGTATCTATGACCGTGAGTCATTGCCGATCATAACTGGAGTTAAGCTTGTACAGAATTACCCGCTTCTAAAGAACTTCAGTTTCGATAACTTCTCCGGAGATATCTATTTCATCCGTATGTATGGTGAAAAGGTACGCCCTGATATCGATTCGATTGGAGGCGATCACCTGTTGGTGTATGCCACTGAGGAAGAAATAGATGAGTTTGTTTCTGCGAACGGGTGAAATCATCATAGGTCAGCCTCAGGGCGAGGCAGTAAGCATTAAAGACCTGCGTTTTGAGTTCGATATCACCAAAACAGCCAGCAAAACCGCCAACGAAGCATCACTCAAAATCTACAACGCCGCTCCCACAACTATCACTCTTATGGAAACCGTAAATAACGTGGTCATCATCAAGGCTGGCTACGTCAATGATATCGGCGCTATCACCATATTCACTGGCACCACATGCCGTAGCCTGACGTATCAGGATGGTCCTGACATCATAACGGAAATGGAGTTAAGGGACAGTGTCATACCTTTGCGCGACGCCAAGATAAGCGTTTCCTTCCCTCCAAATACGTCAGCAATGACCGTTCTGGATGGAGTGGCGAAGAACTTTGGTCTGCCAATCAAGAAGAGCATCAGCAAGGTTCAGGATAAGCAGTATGTCGGCGGATATGCCTATAACGGCAGGGTGCGTGATGCCATGGACAGGGTCTGTAATTATCTTGGGCTGGAGTGGAGCGCTCAGGATAGCGAAATACAGATTATCAAAAAGGGTGGCGTCTATGCAGACACGGCAGTCGTGCTGTCGAAGGGCACTGGCATGATCGGCTATCCCCGCCGTGAAGCAAAAACCATGACCGAGAAGACGGCAGCCAAGCAAGGAATAAAATACGGTCAGAAAGGTATCGTCAGGACGGTTGTGGATGTAGAAGACCCAACGGCGAAGCTAAAAGACCGGGTCACTCTTGAGGTGCAGGGCTACCGGGTGAAATCACTGCTAAACCCTGCCATTTATCCCGGCGCTTATGTGCAGCTTAAATCACGCGGCATAGACGGGGAGTTCTTCAGAGTTGAAGAAGCACATTACACCGGTGATACGCACGGGCAGGAATGGAGCGTGGAAGCGCTATTGAGGTTTATCTGATGGCTGATAACAGTGATGTAGTAGAAGCGCTCAGACGGCTTGTTAGCTCGGAAATGGACACGGTAAACACTGCACTTCCATGTACCGTGGTGAGTTACTCAGGTGGCAAGGTAACGGTAAAGCCTGATGGCGAGAAAATATACGCAGATGGCGATACGAACGCTTATCCGGTACTGAGCGATTTGCGTATGGTGTGGCCGCAGTTTGCAAACGGTCAGGCCGGATTGAAAGGCCCCGTCCAGGCTGGCGACAAGTGCCTTTTGGTGGTCTGCCAGCAGGCAACCGATGGAAGCGACGACACAAGGCGATTCGACATCATCGACTCATACGTTATTCCAGGGGCTGGTTACAGCGACGCTGTTCCTGGAAACGATGACGTGAGAATGTATTTTGGCGACGCCTTCATTGCTATTGATGCCAGCGGGAAAATGACCATAAACGCGCCAGGCGGGGTGGAAGAAACAACACCGCTGCACACCGTTAAAGGAAGAATGACTGTTGAGCAACTATTTACCTACCAGGGCGGCATGACTGGCTCGGGAGGTGAAACATCGGTGGCTACCATTACAGGGGCGATGCAGGTAATTGGTGACGTGGTTATAAATGGTATTAAAATAGGCACTCACAAACATCCTGGCGATAGTGGTGGAACCACTGGAGAGCCTATTAACTAGCGGGGCAACATGGAAAACGCGCTGATTATTCTGGTAGTTCTTATAGTTCTTTTCATCGTATTCAGGAAATTCAACCTTTGGTACTGGAAAATCCAGGAGCACATTGACAATCAGAAGCAGATTATCTCCCTTCTGGAAAAGGTCTGCTCCCGTGTAGGCTCAATGGATGAGGAGATAACTGAATTATCACGGATATACAAAGGTAAAAACCAACCTGCACCAAAGACTGGACTCCTTGATGATTGAGAAATAATCTCGCAATTGAGCTAAGAATGAGCCCATAGATATGGGCTTTTTTATTATAAGGCCCAAGATGATAGATTTCAGACTTACAGATAACAAAGTCGTTTTCACTAACGGCCTTCTTCAGTACGTAGATGGCGCTGAGCGCGTCAGGCAACAGGTGGAGTTCAGGCTTAACCTGTGGCGAGGGGAGTGGTTCCTTGATAGCCAATTTGGAACGCCTTACCTACAGGATATTCTAGGTAAGCAGGTAACGCTTAATGGTGCGCTATCAGCCATCCGTACAGAAATCCTGGCTGTAGAGGGAGTTAACGGAATAGTTGAGTTTTCCTACAACTTTGACCGTGCCGAACGAAAGCTTAGCATCGAGTTTACAGCTAACACTGAGTACGGGTTGGTGCAGTACCCCTGATAAATAACCCCTTCAATATGCCTCGCCAATGTGCGGGGCTTTTTTATGCCTGAAATAAGGTGCATATGGCTGATTACATTACTGCGACAGGATTTGACAAGCCGACATTACCGGAGATGGTTCAGGAAATCGGTGATGCAATGGAAACGGTCGTCGGACCGATTAACAGAGAGGCTGATTCGACCACCGGACAGTGGATCGGAATTGAAGCTGAGCAAAACGCAATTCACTTCGAAACGGAAGAGGAGTTGTGGGCTAGCCGGTTTCTTGCTTCTGCTGAGGGATTCGCCCTTGATGCCCTTGGCGACTGGATGGGTGGAATTACCCGGCATGGAAAAACCAAGACAAAAGTGAACGCCGTTATTTATGGCTCTGAATCACGACTTGTTCCCGCTGGTTCTCTAGCGTCGTTCGGTAATTACCAGTTCAGACTGACTGCAGATTACACCATCTCACGATCTACGCTTCTTGATGGCGAGGTGAGGGTGTCTAACAACACGCAAGCCTCCTACACGGTACGGATTGCTGGCGTTGATCATACCTACACCAAGGTCGCAGGAGACACCGTAAACACCATTGCGACAGGTCTTGCAGCGGTGGTTGACTCAACAAGTCAGTATTCAGCAACAGCAAATGGCTCAGTAATCAGGCTCACCTCTGAAAACCTGATTGAAGGTTATGCAGTGTCGCTTAGCGCTGGCTTGGCATGGCAGCTGATTGGCTCACCGGCAATCTTTGAGGCTACTGAAGCAGGTCCGATAGTCGTTCCTGTTGGCGGACTAAACAATCCTGTAAGTGCGATAACCGGATGGACTGGAGTTAATAACCTTGTTCAGGGGGCTACCGGTTCCGATCGTGAATCAGACACAGATTACCGCCAACGTTTATATCAGAGCAGATCGTCATCAGGCGGTGCTGCCACAATCCCAGCAATTGAGACGCGCCTTATTACGGAAGTCAGCGGCGTAACCTTAGCAAAAGTCATTGAAAACGACACCATGTCTACCGTGGATAGCATTCCACCAAAAGCCATCCACACCATTGTGTCTGGAGGTCTTGAGCAAGATATTGCTGACGCTATCTGGAAGTACAAAGGGGCGGGAATAGCAACCTACGGTTCAATTGCGATCACTGTGTATGACCGGTACGAGAGACCACATATCGTGAACTTCTCAAGGCCTACAGAAGTGGATATTTACGTCAAAGTTGACGTTGTTCTTCTGGATACTGAGGAGCCGTTACCAGCCGCTGTTGTGGACGCTATAAAGCAAGGCGTTGTGGCTTACGGTGCCACCCTTGGACTTGGTGATGACGTTATTACCCAGCGCATTTATGGATATATCTACGCAAATACTACCGGCATCGGGAAAATGACCATCACGGTAAGTACTGACGGAACTACGTTCGCCGAAAGTAACATTTCCGTTGCTGAAAACTCCTTCGCTTCGTTCTCCGCTGCCAATGTGGAGGTCACAGGTGTCTGATGAATGGATTGATATCGATTTCCTTGCTCTGATACGACAGAGGCCTACTGACTGGCTTAAAAAAGGCGGTCAGGTTCCAGACCTCTTTGCAGCTGTTGGCGTTCTCCATCCTGAAATTGAAGCTCGCGCTAAATATATCTATCTGACGCAAAGCATATACAACGCGCACGGCATAGAACTGGACAGATTCGGTCAGTACGTTGATGTCGGTCGTGATGGGATGTCTGACGATGATTATCGCCGGGCAATTATGCAGGCGAAACTGGCGACTGCCTTCAGCGGAACGCCAGATAACGTCATGGTCGTAATGGCAACCACTACATCAAGTACCGATGTCGAACTGGTTGAGCTTCATCCTGCAGCATTCAGCGTTCATGCAACAGGACCTTATGTACCGACAAACATCAATTCCATCGTCGACAGAGCCTCTGTGGCGGGCGTTAGAGCCTATTCAACGCACGATTATGGCCTAAATGGTTTCTCCCTGGCAGGAATAGACACCAACTCAGGGCAGGCCTTACAGGTCGGTGATAACACAGCAATGCAGGTAGACACCGACACAGCGCTTGGACTTAACCGTGGGTCTGTATTCATTGCTGGATCATATCTTGATGCAGCTGGTTCAGTGTCAGGCGTACTCGAAGTAAACGGCTCATATCTCGGCGTCGCTGACGACGATTACCTTCTTATATTCTCCCGTGACTATGGCGTCTCCGGGACGATGCTTTGCGGCGCTATGCCTAAGTGAGAAATTAAATGGCTATCACATCATTTGCAGATACTGACGTCACTTACGCTGACGGGCAGAAAAACAAAGAGCCAGTTCCAGATGAGATCCTGGCGAGCGGTTTTGTTCCTCCAGTGCGCATGCCAGATGGTTCAATTTCGGCCGGAAGTAAACTTGCGGCCAACCATCTCAACACCTTACTTAATGACTTGTACGCACAAATTTCTGATTTGAAAGCGCGAGTTTCCGCGCTTGAGGGGGCTTAATGGCTGATATTCTTCTCAAATATCTGACAGACCTCCCTTCGGCTTCATCAGCAGAATTGAGTGATTTATTACACGTAAACCAATCAGGAAATGACAGATCCCTAACCATCTCAGTTCTTCTTGGTGTGATGATTGATGGAATCTACCCAATAGGTAGCGTTCATTTTTTTACTGATACAACAAACCCAAACGTGACATGGCCTGGAACTACATGGGCAAGAATACCTGGGGCAGGAAAGACGTTACGCCTTGCTAATAACTCAGGTAGTGATGTTATGCAACAGGGCGGAAGTGATTCAGTGATTTTATCTCAGTCCAACATTCCACAGCATAAACATACGGTAAATATAACTACCAGCCTTTTTGACCATGGCTTAAAGCAAACCTCCAATTACACGCACGCCCATAGCGTTCAATTACGAAGCCTTGGGAGTTTGACTGGTGGTGCGATGGATGGGAGTAGTGATGACATTATTTCAACCCAATCAACAACAACATCCAGCGACACGCATTCACATTATGTAGATATAGGTGCGCACCAGCACCTGGTGTCTGGTGAGACTGAGAATTTTGGTTCTGCTACAGAGTTTAATATCACAAATCAATTTATAAAATTAGCTGGATGGTACAGGACTGCTTAAATGGCCGAACAAAAAGTAAAACTCACAGACTTACCTGCAGCAACAGATACAATCGATACAGCCCAACTACTAATCAACCAAAACAACACCGACCAAAAATTACCAGTTACCCACTTCCTGAGAGCAAAAAACAATCTTTCTGAAATAACAAATATTGCACAGGCCAGAGCAAATCTAAACGTACCATCAGTAGATGAGGTAAACGAAAAGCTTTCAGGCTATATTGATGGGAAATATACGTTTACGAGTGGAGGTGCGCTTTCTAAAAGGAGTGACTTCATTTGGGACGAAGATACAAAATCATGGTATTACTGGTCAGGAAATTTACCAAAAGAAGTACCCCCAGCCTCTAACCCGGACTCAACAGGCGGGACAGGTCAAGATGCATGGATTGGCGTAGGCGATTCTGTTCTGCGATCTGACCTGGCAAAAGATACTGGCGCAGACATTCCACATTTCAAACAGGCGGGCGTCACCGGGTCGATTAATTCACCAATATCTACTCGATTCGCCAGAAAACTAGATGCCGTAGCAGACTTCGGCGCTGACCCAACTGGAGCTACAGATTCATATGCTGCACTTCAAGCTTGGGCCGATGCATTAGTCAATGATGGGATGGCAATAGGAACCATTGCAGGTGAATTCAAAATATCATCACCTGTCACTATGAGGGATATTCACGGAATCACAATTATTGCCGATTGCTATATTTACCCTACTTACAGCACGGGCAAGCATGTTTTTGGGATATGTGAGGGCAGCAACGCATCATTCTATGGTCGGCTTGAAGTTTCAGGGCAGAAGAAGCCTGGAATTAACTCCTCAATCCGAGTTTGGTCTGAAGGTAATGGGGGAGTATCGAATATTAACTTCTTTGGCGTGGTTCCTGGTGATTGCATCAACTCATGGAAATTTGGTGATGATGACTATCCAAACGCGTTAGTAAGTGAGATCTCTGTATTCGGTGGTCACATAACTGGATCGCCACGACCAATAAACTGCGTTGGAACACAAACATACATCAACTTTATCGGCGTTAATTGTGTGTCACAGATACAGTCCGAACTGCCTGGTGTTGACCCAATTAATGTAACTGTAAAAGGCGCTCAAGTTAAGTTCATTGGTGGTGAGCTTATTCATGCAGCAGACATTACTGGAGGCGTAGTCTTTGTAGAGCCAATAGTAGATCCAGTCCATGGAAATAGTTACGGTAATTTCGCAAGCGTTCACGTACACACTGAGACTGCTGCGGCTCTCGCTGTAATATGGAACCCGAATAATATCACCAATACAATCAGCAAAAGAACAGGCGTTAGTTTTATTGGATCTCATGGCTATCATTCTCAGGATAATGGTGAGTTTATCTCTGTAAATAGCACTGCGATAGATTTCCAAGGATTCATTCAAATAGGAAACATGTCAATGTACAGCCTAGTTCAAAGGACGCAGCCAAATATTGTTGCAAGAAATGCCCACGTTTACTGCGACGATAAAGGGTTTGGTGACAACTTTGTGAAAGGCCTCCAGGGTATCGTTGGTGGTATACTACACTTCCCCCAGATGCCTATTCTTGTTGCCAAAAATGCCAATGGACAGACATTCACTACAGCAGTAAACACAATTATCTACTCAGAACCTGAATATAATGACGATACCTACCGATGGAGTAGTAACTACAATGCATCCACTGGCGTGTTCACTGTGCCAGCAGGTGGCCTGACAGCTGTTACAGTAACCGCAGTACTGCGTTGCAATGCCGATGTTGATGTACAGCTAGACGTTTACGTCAACAACGTAGTTAAAAGCCTTGGTTATTACAGAGATAACATTGGTGAGATTAACGCTGAAATAGGAGACCTCAACGCTGGAGACCAAATCACTGTTAGAGCCAATCTCAGAACCGGAAGCGCCCAGGCAAACGGCGGAGCTCTTGAGCGAATGATCATATCGGCACGCAAATAGAAAAAGGCGCACTATGTGCGCCATCTATTCTAGGCAAATTCCTTTGGCCTGACAGAATCTACTAATGCAGTAAGCTTCTTGGACATGCTTACAGACGGCATTTCAACAAACCTAAAAAGAATTATTGATACCATCACTGAAATAGTTGTCATTATCACCAATGCCGATAATCCGATAATTGATTCTTGATGGAAATATTTGTTATATATTTCTATGATGATGTAGTGGCACATATATAGTGAGAACGAAACATTGCCAAGAACATCCAACAATGGGCTTTCATATTTCCTCACAGTTCCTTCGATAAGTGTCATGCACAGCACTATTAAAAATGCCATGAACCCCCACGATAGAGGACCGTGATCGCTATCCTTTGTGAGGAAAATGCTTGATATTGCTATTATTATTGTACACACGAGGAAAACAGTGATAATGCCACCACCCCTCCTGCTTTCAGAAAGCTTGAATTTTTTAAAGATGCAGTATGTTGCTATACCATAAACAAAATCAATGTATATCGGAGAAGAGATGAGCGTTATAAAATCATTTATTATGTAGTTATTGTTGAGGCCATCAAGAGTAGGAGAGCCTGAAAGCATCTGAGTAATAAATACCATAGATACTATAGCAATTGATGAAATAAGCATCCTGTATTTATGTGAAATGCTCATTGCAATAAGGAATATAAAATAGAAGGATATCTCGTATGTAAGTGTCCATGCAATGCCAAGCATATTGTAACCAAAGAAAGGCGCTCCAGCATGATAGTCAACGTGAAGAGGGATTATCGACCAGATAAACCACATCATTAGGTCGTGAGATTCAGGCCGTAGAATTACCGCCAAAAAGTACACTGACATTGATAAAATCAGCAGCGGGTAAATCCTGAAGAATCTTCTGATAACAAATTTCAACGATGCGTTGCATTCTTCTTTCTCTGTAGCAAAGCATATTATAAATCCACTTATCACAAAGAAGAGATCCACTCCGAAAGCTCCCTTTGAAAAAAGCAAATCACCTAGGTTGGATTGAGCGTATACATTATTCAGGTAACCCCTGAAGTGGAAGAGGACAACAAACAGCGCTGCAATACCTCTAAGATAATGAATGCTATATATTTTCATAAAATTAATGCCAAATAATATTTATATTGTCCAATGATAGCATTGGCGCTCTGAAATGGTTAGGAGTAATCCTACACTACTTAGCGAAGATTGCACTTGATCGGCATCACCGATCGATAATACTGTATGCATATACAGTAACTATCGGAGATGAGTTATGGGATTCCCGAGTCCAGCGCAAGACTATGTTGAGCAACGCATATCACTAGACCAGCACATCATAAGCAGGCCAGCGGCTACTTACTTCATGCGAGCCGGTGCAACGCATTATCGCGAAGGCATTCTCAATGGTGCCCTCCTCGTTGTTGACGCATCTCTGAGGCCGTGTGATGGCTCATTGCTGGTTTGCAGAATGGAGGGTGAGATGAGGATAAAGCGATACCGCACTCATCCAAAGCCTCATCTCGAAGATTTGCAGACAGGAAGACACGAAGAGATACCTGCGTACGATGACGGCACGAGTCCGGATGCGATATTTGGTGTTATCACCTATATCATCAACGATGCACGGTCAGGTGAGTTTGATGACTGTCCGGTTATGTGAGACAGAAATGGGACACACAAAGCTTTGCATCGGTTTGCAAGGCTTTGCATGTTTTTCGAAGATGGGACGTGTGAGCGCCGTAGTGATGGGGTAAGTTGTTGTTAGCTCAGGTAGTTCCAGGAACTTCTAAGCCGTAGGTCGTAGGTTCGAATCCTACAGGGCGTGCCATTTAGAAACAGGCACTTAAGCCAGTTTCAAACCAGCCTGATTTTCTCCTTCTGTCGTATTTGCATCATGGTTGCCAAAATGGCCTCAATTTTCCGTGCGTGTGAGCTCAAAGGGTTCAGCGCAAGGTGAGTATCCCCTTTTATCACGCATTAACTTGAGCAGGATCCTGCAGAGATTTGCGCTTGCCAAAGCATAGATAATGCGTATAGTTCTCATTTGCATTGCAACCAATATATTCTAAGGCCCGTCCACGGGCTATTTTTGCGCGCACTTTCAAACGAGTTAACGATGAACAACACCAAAATGCACAAAACGCTGCTGGCGCTCGCCATTGGCGCGGTTACACATTCCGCCTGGGCGGCAGAGGATAAAAAAGAAGACACCATCGTTGTGCAGTCTGCACCTGCCGGCGACTTTAAACCCGGTGGCGACCAGCTGGTGCCGGCCTTCCTTGACGGGCAGGTGGCCAACGGCGGACGTATGGGGATGCTCGGCCAGCAGAACGCCATGGACGTGCCGTTCAACATCATCAGCTACACCTCGAAGCTGGTGGAAGATCAGCAGGCAAAAACCATTGCTGACGTAGTCGCGAACGACGCGGGCGTGCAGTTTGTACAGGGTTACGGCAACAGCGCGGAAACCTTCCGCATTCGCGGCCTGAAGTTTGACGGCGACGACATGACCTTCGGCGGCCTCTCCGGCGTGCTGCCGCGTCAGGTGGTGGATGCCCAGATGGTTGACCGCATTGAGATCTTCAAAGGGGCCAACTCCCTGATGAACGGCGCGGCAAGCTCGGGCGTGGGCGGGATGATTAACCTTGAGCCAAAGCATGCCGGGGAAACGCCGCAGGCGAAAGTGGGCGTGGACTACACCTCGGATTCCCAGATTGGCACCACGCTGGATGCGGGGCGTCGCTTTGGCGATAACGACCAGTTCGGCGCGCGCGTGAACCTCGTGCATCGTGAAGGCGAAACCGGCGTACCGAACGATCGCCGCCGCACCACGCTGCTCTCCACCGGCCTGGACTACAAAGGCGACCGCTTCCGCACCTCGCTGGATCTGGGCTATCAGAAGAAAACCTTCCACGGCAGCCCGACCAGCGTCAACATCTCGGCGGTGGACTTCGTGCCTGAACCGCCGAAAAACGATCGTAACTTCTCGCAGAAGTGGGCCTACAGCGATATCGAAAACGAGTTCGGGATGTGGCGCAGCGAGTACGACATCACCGATAGCTGGACGGCCTATACCGGCCTGGGCGCGCAGCACGCGCATGAAGAAGGGATCTACAGCGCGCCGAAGCTGGTGGACAAGAGCGGCAAGGCGACGGCCAGCCGTCTGGATACCAATCGCATCAGCGATTCCGTCAGCGGGATGGCGGGCATTCGCGGCAACTTCAACACCGGCTTCGTCTCGCACAAGGTCAACGTCGGGTACTCCGCAATGACCAAAAACGAAAAAATCGCCTGGAAAATGTCGGCGGCGAAGGATAACCCGACCACCAACATCTACCACAACACCGGCGTGGATATGCCGGACAGCACCAACTTCAACGGCTCCGGCGGTAAATACAGCGATCCGCTGACCAGCGGGCGCACCCGCACCCAGGGCTGGCTGCTGAGCGATACCCTGGGCGTGTTTGATGACAAGCTGCTGTTCACCGCAGGCGCGCGCCATCAGAAAGTGGTCGTTCGCGGGTATAACAAAATTACCGGCGCAGAGAACGACGCGGACGGCTTCGACGGCAGCCGCTGGATGCCAACCTACGGCGTGGTTTACAAACCGTGGGAAGAAATTTCCCTCTACGCCAACCACACCGAAGCGCTGCAGCCGGGCAAAACCGCACCTAACACCGCCACCAACTACGGCCAGAGCACCGGCATCGTTCACTCTAAGCAGAACGAAGTGGGCGTGAAGGCGGACTTCGGGCGCGTGGGCGGCTCCCTGGCGCTGTTTGAGATTAAAATGCCCTCGGCGATCCTCGATGCTAACAATCACTACGGCCTGGATGCGGAGCAGCGTAACCGTGGCGTGGAGCTGAACGTCTTCGGCGAGCCGATGCTCGGGATGCGTCTGAACGCCAGCGCCACCTGGCTGCAGGCGGAGCTAACCAAAACCAAAAACGGCGTGAACCAGGGCAACGATGCGATCGGTATTCCGAACTTCTACGCCGTGCTGGGTGCGGAGTACGACATCAAGCCGGTTGACGGCCTGACAGCGACCGCGCGCGTGAACCACTCCGGCACGCAGTATGCCGATCTCGCGAACAGCAAAAAGCTGGATAGCTACACCACGCTGGATCTGGGCATGCGCTATCGCTTCGCGGTGAACCACAACGCAAACCAGATGACCGTGCGCGCGGGCATCGACAACGTGACCAATGAGAACTACTGGGCCAGCGTGGACGATTCCGGTACCTACATCACTCAGGGCGAACCGCGTACCTTTAAGGTCTCGGTTGGCTACGAGTTCTAAGCGTTCCACCTCGTTATCCGGGGCACGGATGCCCCCATCCTTCCGTCATCGTGTTATAAAATTGTAATAAAAGCTTCTTACACTGGTCGCCAACTCTTTACCTCTTGGCCAATGACAGGAAGCCGCTATGGGCAGACCCCTCAAATCCGTTTTTAAAAAAGAACATCGCGACGACATCGCTAACCGCAGCGCAAACCCGGTATTCTCCGAGGTGGCAGAGGTGTTCCTCTCCCGCCGCCGTTTTCTCCAGATGGGGGCCGTTGCGGGGGCCGCCGTATCATTCCCGTTTCTGATCAAACCTGAGAACGCCATTGCCGCGGTATCGAAGCCTTCCGCGCTGGCAAAAGCGGTTTCCCTGGGCTTTACCAGCATCGACGTCTCTACCGAAGATACGGTCAGGGTGCCGGAAGGCTATATTGCCCGCCCGTTCTATCGTTGGGGTGACCCGACGGGGATCAAAAACAACATGCCGGCCTTTAAGCCGGACGCCAGCAACACCACGGACGAACAGGCTGTGCAGGCGGGTATGCACCACGACGGCATGGCGTGGTTTAGCCTGCCGCAGGGGGAGCAAAACCCGGAGCATGGCCTGCTGGCGATGAACCATGAATACATCGACAACGGGATGCTGTTTACCGACGGTACGGCGAACTGGAGCCTCGACAAGGCCCGCAAGGGGCAGAACGCGATGGGCGTCTCGGTGGTGGAAGTGAAAAAAGCGGGCAGCGACTGGCAGGTGGTACGCCCGTCTTCATATGCCCGCCGCATCACCGTCAATACGCCGATGCAGCTTACCGGCCCGGCGCGGCATCAGGACTTAATGAAAACCGCCGCCGACCCGCAGGGGGAGCGCGTGCTGGGCACCATGCAAAACTGCGCCAACGGCCACACGCCGTGGGGCACCTATCTCACCTGCGAGGAAAACTGGTCGGATATTTTTGTCAAAAAAGCCGATCTCAATCTACTGGAAAAACGCTACGGCATCAGCGACAGCGATGAATCCTACCGCTGGAACGAGGTGGACGAGCGGTTCAGCGTCGATAAAACTCCTAACGAACCCAACCGTTTCGGCTGGGTCGTGGAGATCGATCCCTACAACCCCACCTCCACACCGCGCAAGCACACCGCCCTGGGCCGCTTCAAGCATGAGGGGGCAGCCGTCACGCTCGCCGCCGATAACCGCGTGGTGGTCTACATGGGGGACGATCAGAAGTTTGAGTACATCTATAAGTTTGTCTCGGACAAAAAATACGATCCCGCGAACCGTGAAGCCAATATGCAGCTGCTGACCTCCGGCACGCTGTACGTCGCCAGGTTCAACGAGGACGGGAGCGGCGACTGGCTGCCGCTAATCTTCGGGCAAAATGGCCTGGATAAGAGTAAAGGGTTTGAAAACCAGGGCGATCTGCTGATTAAAACCCGCCTGGCGGCCGACGCGGTGGGGGCGACCAAAATGGATCGCCCCGAATGGATAGCCGTCGATCCGCACGCCAGCGGCAGCGTCTACTGTACGCTCACCAACAACAGCGATCGCGGGAAAGAGGGGAAAGCGCCGGTGGATGCCGCCAACCCGCGCGCCAACAACGTGTTTGGGCATATCATGCACTGGCACGAAGACGGCGCGGACCCTGCTGCCGCGCGCTTTAAGTGGGATATTCTGGTCATGGCCGGACGCACCGACGGCGACGATCCGAAGGCCAAAGGCTCCATGCAGGGCGCGGCATTCGGCAGTCCGGACGGACTCTCTTTCGATCATCAGGGCATCCTGTGGATCCAGACCGACGTCTCCTCCAGCACCATCAATAAGAAAGCGTACGAGGGGATGGGCAATAACCAGATGGTGGCGACCATTCCGGGCACCAACGAGTATCGCCGTTTCCTGACCGGGCCGCGCGGGTGTGAGATCACCGGCATTGCGTTTACGCCGGACAACCGCACGCTGTTTATCAACATTCAGCACCCAGGGGAGGGCGGGGATGATATTACCGACCCGGCCAATCCTCGCGCCGTCTCTAACTGGCCGGACGCCAGCCCGAACGGACGCCCGCGATCGTCGACGGTGGTGATCGTTAAAGCGGACGGCGGAATTATCGGGTCGTGACGTTTATCCGCCGGGCGCACGCGCTGGCCCGGCGTTAAGCTTGCTACCACCAGCATGAAGTGTTAAAACGTGCCCCTTCTAAAAAAGAGACAGGGGTAGGGCGTGAAAGACGCGTCATCCGCTTCAGGCCATGGTCGCGCTGAAGCCTCGTCGGATCAGAATCCGACGCTGCAACGTGGTTTGCAAAATCGACATATTCAGTTAATTGCCCTCGGCGGCGCAATCGGTACCGGGCTGTTTCTCGGCATCGGCCCCGCCATTCAGATGGCCGGCCCGGCGGTTCTGCTGGGCTACGCTATCGCCGGGGTTATCGCCTTCCTGATCATGCGCCAGCTCGGCGAGATGGTCGTTGAAGAGCCGGTGTCAGGCTCCTTCGCGCACTTTGCCTATAAATACTGGGGCCCGTTCGCAGGCTTCCTCTCCGGCTGGAACTACTGGGTGATGTTCGTGCTGGTGGGGATGGCGGAGCTGACCGCCGCAGGCATCTACATGCAGTACTGGCTGCCGGACGTGCCCACGTGGATCTGGGCGGCGGCCTTCTTCATCATCATTAACGCCGTTAACCTCGTCAACGTGCGCCTGTATGGTGAAACCGAGTTCTGGTTTGCGCTGATTAAGGTGCTGGCAATTATCGGCATGATCGGCTTTGGCCTGTGGCTGCTGTTCTCCGGCCACGGCGGCGAGCGGGCCACTATCGACAACCTGTGGCAGCACGGCGGCTTCCTGGCGACCGGCTGGAAAGGGCTCATCCTCTCGCTGGCGGTGATTATGTTCTCCTTCGGCGGTCTGGAGCTGATTGGCATTACCGCGGCCGAAGCGCGCGATCCGCATAAAAGCATTCCGAAAGCGGTCAACCAGGTGGTGTACCGTATTCTGCTGTTCTATATCGGCTCGCTGGTGGTGCTGCTGGCGCTCTATCCGTGGGTGGAAGTGAAGTCCGACAGCAGCCCGTTCGTGATGATTTTCCACGATCTCAACAGCAACGTGGTGGCTTCGGCACTGAACTTCGTCATTCTGGTGGCCTCTTTGTCGGTGTACAACAGCGGGGTCTACTCCAACAGCCGTATGCTGTTTGGCCTCTCCGTACAGGGCAACGCACCGAAGTTCCTTACCCGCGTCAGCCGCCGCGGCGTGCCGGTCAATTCGCTGTTCCTTTCCGGCGCGATTACGTCTCTGGTAGTGCTAATTAACTACCTGCTGCCGAAACAGGCCTTTGGCCTGCTGATGGCGCTGGTTGTGGCGACGCTGCTGCTGAACTGGATCATGATCTGCCTGGCGCACCTGCGTTTCCGCGCGGCGATGCGCCGCAAGGGGCGCGAGACGCAGTTCAAAGCGCTGCTCTATCCGGCGGGGAACTACCTCTGTATCGCGTTCCTGGCGTTGATTCTGGTGCTGATGTGCACCATGGATGAGATGCGGCTTTCAGCAATGCTGCTGCCGGTATGGGTGGTGTTCCTGTTTATCGCGTTTAAGCTCTCACGCAAAAAGTAGCCCGTTTTTCTCCCTCTCCCTGTGGGAGAGGGCCGGGGTGAGGGCAACAGACCGCACCAAACCAGACCGCACCTGCCTTCACGCCCGGTGGCGCTGCGCTTACAAGCCTACAAAACACTGCTTCATCTTTATCGTGACCCCCCTCCCAAATCTTCTACGATCCACAGGATCTTTATTTTGTAATCGATTACTTTTCATTTGAGTTGTTTTGTAATCGATTACTTTTTCCGGGTGAGGCTTATCATGGTGTCAACTGAAAGTAGTGAAAAGGCGATAGCGCAGCACCGGCTACTGGTGCCGCGGCTGTCGCTGATGATGTTTCTGCAATTTTTTATCTGGGGTAGCTGGTCGGTCACGCTCGGCCTGGTGATGACCCAGCACAACATGTCTCTGCTGATTGGCGATGCGTTCTCCGCCGGGCCAATCGCCTCGATTCTTTCGCCGTTCGTGCTCGGGATGCTGGTGGACCGCTTCTTCGCCTCGCAGAAGGTGATGGCGGTGATGCACCTCGCGGGCGCGGCGATCCTCTGGTTCGTGCCGGGGGCGCTGATTGCCGAGAACGGCGCGCTGCTGATTGGCCTGCTGTTTGGCTACACGCACTGCTACATGCCGACGCTGGCGCTGACCAACAACATCGCGTTCCATAGCCTGGCGAACGTGGATAAAACCTTCCCGCTGGTGCGCGTGTTCGGCACCATCGGCTGGATCGTGGCGGGCATTTTCATCGGCGTCACCGGCGTGGCGTCCAGCGTTACCATCTTTAAGGTAGCGGCGGCCAGCTCCGTGCTGCTGGCGCTTTACAGCCTGACGCTGCCGCACACGCCTGCGCCCGCGAAAGGCCTGCCGGTGAAGGTGCGGGATCTCTTCTGCGCGGATGCGTTCGCGCTGCTCAAAACCCGCCACTTTTTCGTCTTCTCCGTCTGCGCGATGCTGATCTCCGTCCCGCTCGGCACCTATTACGCCTACACCGCCTCGTATCTGGCGGATGCAGGAATTGCCGACGTCAGCACCGCCATGTCCTTCGGGCAGATGTCCGAGATCTTCTTCATGCTGGTCATTCCGCTGCTGTTCCGCCGTCTGGGCGTGAAGGTCATGCTACTGATCGGCATGCTGGCGTGGTTCGTGCGCTACGCCATGTTCGCGCTGGGCGTCAGCGAGGAGGGGCGCATTCTGCTGTATCTCGGCATTCTGCTCCACGGCGTCTGCTACGATTTCTTCTTTGTCGTCGGCTTTATCTACACCGACCGGGTGGCAGGCGAAAAGGTCAAAGGCCAGGCCCAGAGCATGATCGTGATGTTCACCTACGGCATCGGCATGCTGCTTGGCTCGCAGATTTCCGGCGCGCTCTATAACCGCCTGGTGGCAGGGCAGACCGTGCCGCAGGCGTGGGTGACATTCTGGTGGATCCCGGCGGTAGCGGCCGCGGCGATCGCGCTGATTTTCCTTCTCACGTTTAAGTATGACGATGACAAGGCGTAACGTTCAGGAGGTGGTATGAGGACGATGAAAGGACCCGGCATTTTTCTGTCGCAGTTTATTGGCGCAGAAGCGCCGTTTAACTCGCTCGACGGGCTGGCTGAATGGGCGGCAGGTAAAGGTTATAAGGCGGTGCAGATCCCCTGCAACCATCCGCACATCTTTGACGTCGAGAAAGCGGCGGAGAGCCAGGCCTACTGCGACGACATTACCGCAAAGCTGGCCGCACACGGGCTGGTTATCAGCGAACTGTCGACCCATCTGGAAGGGCAGCTCGTGGCGGTGAATCCGGTTTACAGCGACGCGTTTGACCACTTCGCGCCCGCATCAGTGCGCGGTAACGATGCGGCGCGCCGGGCGTGGGCAACCGAAAAACTGAAGCAGGCGGCGGTCGCCTCGGCAAGATTAGGTCTGAAGGCGCACGCCACCTTCTCCGGCTCGCTGGCGTGGCCGTTTTTCTATCCGTGGCCGCCGCATAACGAGCAGCGTTTTCAGGAAGCGTTCGAGGAGCTGGCAACCCGCTGGCGGCCAATACTGGATAGCTTTGGCGAGCAGGGGGTGGATGTCTGTTTTGAGCTGCATCCCGGGGAAGATCTGCACGACGGCGTGACCTTCGAGCGTTTTTTGGCGCTGGTGGATAACCATCCGCGCTGCAACATCCTCTTTGATCCGAGCCATATGCTGCTCCAGCAGATGGACTATCTGGCCTTTATCGACATCTTCCATGCGCGCATCAAGGCGTTCCACGTGAAGGATGCCGAGTTCCGCCCCAGCGGGCGCAGCGGCGTCTACGGCGGCTACCAGCCGTGGATCAACCGCGCCGGACGCTTCCGCTCGCCCGGCGACGGGCAGATCGACTTTAAGGGCATTTTCAGCAAGCTGACCCAGTACGACTACGACGGCTGGGCGGTGCTGGAGTGGGAGTGCTGCCTGAAGGATGGCGATACCGGCGCGCGCGAAGGCAGCGAATTTATCCGCCGCCATATCATTCCCGTTTCCGGACGGGCGTTTGATGATTTCGCCGCAGGGGGCAGTCATGATTAACGTCGGGATCGTCGGCAGCGGGTTTATTGGCCCGGCACATATCGAGGCGCTCAGGCGCCTCGGGTTTGTTCAGGTGGTCGCGCTGTGTGACGGCTCGCTCGTTAAGGCGCAGGAAAAGGCGCGCCTGCTAAACGTACCGCACGCGTACGGCAGCGTTGAGGAACTGCTCGCGCACCCTGATTTGCACGTAGTGCACAACTGCACGCCGAACCACCTGCACGCACAGATTAACCGCCAGATCCTGCGCGCGGGCAAACACGTGTTTTCCGAAAAGCCGTTGTGCATGACGCCTGAGGAGGCGCGCGAGCTGGTGGCGCTGGCGGAGCAGGCGGACGTGGTGCATGGCGTGAGCTTCGTCTATCGCCAGTTTGCGATGGTGCGTCAGGCGGCGAGCATGCTGCGCGCAAGCAGCCTCGGGCGGATTTTTGCCTCACACGGCAGCTACCTACAGGACTGGATGCTGCTGGAAACCGACTACAACTGGCGGGTGGATGCCGCGCTCGGCGGCGCATCGCGCGCGGTGGCGGATATCGGCTCCCACTGGTGCGACACGGTGCAGTTCGTCACCGGGCGGCGCATTACCGAGGTGATGGCGGATCTCTCCATCGTCTGGCCGACGCGCAGGGCCAGCAAGGGCGGGAATCAAACCTTCTCCCATGACGAACAGGCGGAGTATGAAGACAAACCGGTCACGACCGAAGACTTCGGCTCGGTGCTGTTCCGCTTTGACGACGGCAGCAAGGGCTGCTTTAGCGTCTCGCAGGTGAGCGCCGGGCGTAAAAACCGCCTGACGTTTGAGATCAACGGCAGCGAGCGCTCGCTGGCGTGGGACCAGGAGGTGCCGCAGCAGCTGTGGATCGGCCATCGTGCGCAGGCCAACCAGACGCTCACCGACGATCCAGGCCTGATGAACCCTGACGTGGCCGACAGCGCCCACTTCCCTGGCGGGCATATTGAAGGCTGGCCGGATGCCTTCAAAAATATGATGGCGCAGTTCTACCGCGCCGTGCAGGCGGGCGCAATGCCGGAGACGCCGCAGTTTGCGACGTTTCACGATGGCGCAAACGTGATGTATATCATTGATGCCATTGTGAAAAGCCATCAGCAGCAGCGCTGGGTGCGCGTGGAATGCTGACGCATTGCCCGGTTCGCCGGGCAACAAATTTATGGTAGCCTGCACAAAACGCTAACCGCAGGATGTATCGTCGCTATGTCAATTCAGAAAATCGCTCAGCTGGCCGGGGTTTCCGTGGCAACGGTCTCCCGCGTGCTGAATAACAGCGACACCGTGAAGGCGAAAAACCGCGAGCGCGTTCTGCAGGCGATTCAGGAGAGCAACTACCAGCCAAATCTGCTCGCCCGTCAGCTGCGCACCGCCCGCAGCTATATGATCCTGGTGATGGTGTCCAACATCGCCAACCCGTTCTGCGCCGAAGTGGTGAAGGGCATCGAAGCCGAGGCGGAGAAAAACGGCTACCGCATTCTGCTGTGCAACTCCGGCTCGGACATCGAGCGCTCCCGCTCGGGCTTGAGCCTGCTCTCCGGCAAAATCGTCGACGGCATTATCACCATGGACGCCTTCTCGAAGCTGCCGGAACTTGCCGCGCTGATTGGTTCTGCACCGTGGGTGCAGTGCGCCGAATACGCCGATGCGGGCGCGGTCTCCTGCGTCGGCATCAATGATGTGGACGCTTCACAGCATGCCGTCAGCCAGCTGGCCGACGGCGGCCGCAAGCGTATCGCGATGATCAACCACGATCTCAGCTACAAGTATGCCCGCCTGCGCGAACGCGGCTACAAGAGCGTGATCCACCTGCGGGATCTGGACTATCAGGCGGTGGAGTATGCCAGCGATCTCAGCTCCGGGGCGGGCATGGCGGCGATGCAAAACCTGTTAAAAGATAATCCGCCGGATGCGGTATTTGCCGTTTCCGATACGCTGGCGGCGGGCGCGCTGCGCGCCATTCAGCAGGCAGGTCTGCGGGTGCCAGAGGATATTGCCGTGGTCGGCTTTGACGGTACGGAGCTGGCGGACATGATTTCACTTACCACCATCGAACAGCCGTCGCGCGATATCGGGCGCAAGGCGGTCAATCTTCTCTTAAACAAAATCGACAACCCGGATGCGCCCACGGAAAGGGTGATGATGGACTGGCGCTTTATTTCCCGCGCCAGCACCTGATTATCTGGCAATAACGCCTGCCAGGGAGCGAATATCGTTCCCGGTCGGCGACTGGTGAATACGCAGGCCAAACTCATCCACTACCGCGAAAATATGGTCGAAAATATCGGCCTGAATATCTTCGTATTCCGCCCAGATTACCGTATTGGTAAAGGCATATATTTCAATCGGCAGCCCGTTGGCATCCGGCGCCAGCTGGCGCACCATCAGCGTCATATCTTTACGAATACGCGGATGGTTACGCAGATATTCATTCAGGTAGGCGCGGAAGGTGCCGATATTGGTCATCTTGCGCAGGTTTAATACCGATTCCCCTTCGCCGTTCTGCTGATTCCACAGGCTGATTTCCTCATGGCGCGCGGCCAGATAAGGCTTCAGCAGTTTTGCCTGAATCAGCTTCTGCTGCTCCTGCTCGTCGAGAAAATGAATGCTGGTGGTATCGATATTCAGGCTGCGCTTGATGCGTCGCCCGCCGGAGGCGGACATCCCACTCCAGTTGATAAAGGCGTCGGAGACCAGCGCCCACGTCGGAATGGTGGTGATGGTGTTATCGAAGTTGCGTACTTTAACGGTCGTCAGGCCGATGTCCGTCACCGTACCATTAGCGCCGTACTTCGGCATCTCCAGCCAGTCGCCGAGCTTGAGCATGTCGTTGGCGGAAAGCTGAATACCCGCCACAAGGCCGAGTATCGGGTCTTTAAACACCAGCATCAGGACGGCGGCCATCGCACCCAGACCGCTGATCAGAATCGCCGGGGACTGGCCGATCAGCAGGGAGATAATCAATATCCCCACCAGGATAGCGCTCACCAGCTTGATGCCCTGGAAGATCCCCTTCAGCGGCAACTGCGAGGCGGTCGCCATCTTTTGCGACAGATTAAATATCACGTCCAGCAGCGAGAAGAAGGAGAGCAGGGCATACACCATCACCCACAGCTTCGCGCAGGTGGTGAGTATTTCCGCCGCTTCGCTGCCTTTTTGCAACCACAGTACCGCCTGAACGTTGACGATTATCCCCTGCAGGGTAAAGGCCAGACGGTGAAATAATTTATTCTGGGTAATGATTTGCAGCCATAAATGGCTACTGGCCTGCGCGCGTTTCTCGAATGCGCGCAGCACCAGTTTGTGCAAAATAAAATGAACAATGATGGCGGTGAGAAAAATAATACCAAAGATAATCACTAAAGAGGTGGTGTGATTAATTTCAATCCCTAACTCTTCAACCTGAGCAATTAATTCCTGCATAACGTCTCCTGTATTGTTGCAGCCCCATAATGGCGGCTGCGGATCTATTATGCAAATTCACAGGGTTATTTGGCGGCCTCACAGACCTTCACTACCGGCAGGCAGAGACGATGACGCATGCGCAGCGTCGCCAGCGCCAGGATAACCATCAGGCCGGTTTCCACCGCCAGGAAAAGGGTAATCGCCTGCGCGTAATCCCCGTGGTAATGCTGCAGCCCGTGCAGCAAAATCGCCCCGAAAATGGCCGGTCCCAGACCCAGCGCGGCCTGCTGCAGCGTGCTGAGAATGGCGCTTGCGGCCCCTGCGTCGTCAGGCTGGATGTCGCGCATCCCGATGCGGTAGAAGCTGTTTACAATCAGCGCCTGGCCGTAGCCCACCAGCCCGGTGGCAGGGGCCAGCGTCAGCGCGGTGTTGTTTACGCCCCAAATCCGGAACGTCGCGATGAGCGCCAGCAGGCCGATTATCTGAATTGCCAGACCCGTCAGCAGAATCGTGCTGGTACTGTAGCGGGCAATCAACCGTGGCGCGAACCAGGCAGAGATAAAATAGGTCACGCCCAGGGCGATAAAGCTGTTCCCGGACTGCCACGGCGCCATCCCCAGACCGGTCTGCATGGTCAGCGCCATACAGAACATAAACCCGGACCAGACGCTGAAAAAGAGCAGCGCAATCACGATGCCAAAGCGAACGCTGCGAAGCTGAAGCAGGCGTGGCGGGATCAGCGGATGGGCATTCTCTCTCTCCTTTTTGCGCGCGTTCCGCGCCATCAGCCAGGCCAGCGGAATAATGGCAAGAAGCATAACCTTCAGCGACCACGGCCAGTGCCACTGGGGACCGAGCGCCATCGGGAACAGCAGGCAGCAAAGAATGAGGGCCAGCAGCACGGTGCCTGTCCAGTCGATGCGCGACGGTGTTTCACGACGGGTTTCCGGCACGTAGCGGCGGCTTAACGCCAGCACCACCAGACAAATCGGCACGTTGATAAAGAAGGCGTTACGCCAGCCCAGCCCGGCGATATCCGCCGACACCAGCCAGCCGCCGCCCATCTGCCCGACGATAAACGCAATCCCGCCAATGCCGCCAAACAGGCTAATGGCTTTCGCGTGGGCGCTACCTTTTAGCGTGACGTGCAGCGTGGCGAGGATCTGCGGCATGATGAGCGCTGCCCCCGCGCCCTGAACGATGCGTGCGGCCAGCAGTTGTTCAATATTTCCCGCCATCCCGCACAGCAGCGAGGCCAGCCCAAAAACGGCCACGCCCCACATAAACAGGCGACGGCGGCCAAGGTTATCCCCCAGCTTGCTGCCGAGCGCAAGGCAGACGGCAAAGGCCACGCCGTAGAGAGCGACAATGAGCTCCAGCTCGGTGGCGGTGGCGTGCAGCGAGTGGGTGATGGCGTCCAGCGCCACGTTGGTGATTGAGGTATCAATCATCGGCAGCATCTGGCCGGTTAACAGCAATATCAGGCCTGCGCGACCCGGTGAAACAACTGACGTATTCATGGTAACTCCATTGCGTCATTCATCAGATGGTCGTAGCATCAACCATCTGATAAACGGGTACCAGTTCTTGCTTATACTGGTACTGGCACTACCATGCAGGGGGATTTATGGCCTTGATGTCTGAACCCGTCACCTCAATTCAGGATGACACCCGAAAACAGCTGGGGGCATTTTTACGTGCCCGGCGGGAAAGCCTCGATCCCCAGCGTCTCGGCCTGCCGCGCAGCGGTCGGCGGCGCACGCCGGGCCTGCGCCGGGAAGAGGTGGCGATGCTCGCTGACGTGGGCGTGACCTGGTACACCTGGCTTGAGCAGGGCAGGGACGTCAACCCCTCCAGCGCAGTGATGGCCGCCATCGCAAAAGCGCTGCAGTGCACCCCGACCGAGGCCCGGCATCTTTTCGTGCTCGCCGGCTTGCCGCCGGGTGAAGCCCCGCAGGCGGTCTGCTGCGAGGGTATCAGCGAAGGCACGCGCCGCCTGCTCGATACCCTGATGCCTAAACCCGCCAGCATTCAGAAGCCCAACTTCGACATCGTCGCGTGGAATGACAGCTTCGGGCATCTCATGGGCGTCGATTTCAACGCCATCCCGCCGGAAGACCGCAACTGTATTTACCTGTTCCTTACCCATCCGGCGTGGCGCGCTCGTCTCGGCAGACGCGACGACGTGCTGCCGATTTTCGTCTCCTATTTCCGCGCGGCGATGGCCGAACACCGGGGCGACCCGCTGTGGGAGGCCAAACTGGCGCGCTTCTTCGCGGTGTCCGAAGAGTTCAAAACCCTGTGGCACCAGCGCAACGACGTGCGCGGCGTGGAGAACCAGCTCAAGCTGTTTACCCATCCAGAACTGGGAGATTTTACGCTGCAGCAGATGTACTGGTACTCCGCGCCGCGAAACGGATCGCGGCTACTGGTGTATCTCCCGGTGGATGAGGCGGGGGAAAGGGCGATGGAATGGCTGGCGGCGCAGGGGAAGTAAGTTTTTTGCGAGGCGCTTTCAGGTAATCAAAGCGGCTCCGGTTCTTCCTGTTAAAAATGGGTAAGGTGGGACACGAAAAGCTAAATTAGCCTTTAATGCAAATTGCCTTATATGCTAATATCATCAGGGATGAAATATCGTGTTCAGACTTATCGTTCATGAGGCGGTAAGGGAAGAGATTCTCTTACTACCTGCTGGGGTGAAGGCGAAGCTGATTCGCCAGCTTGATAAATTGCGTTTAAACCCGACGGCTCTTCGGGAACCTGACAGCAAACCATTGCCGCATGGCCTGTTTGAAATAAGGACCGTTGGGCTGATCCATACCCGAGGTATCTATGTTTACCAGCGGGAAAAGACGATTTTTCTTTTGCGCGTGTTTGTTAAGAAGACGCAAAAAACGCCCTCTGCTGAACTTCGTCTGGCACTGAAGCGACAACAGGAGATGTTGGATGAGCAAGAAGATTATTGACTGGGATGAACTCAGGGCTGAACTGTTAAGCGATTCAGAGGTTCAGGCTTCCTTTGATGCAGAAGAGCGCAAGGAGCGTTTGCGGGAGATGCTGGCGCAATGGCGCAATCATGCTGGCCTGACGCGCGCCCAGGTGGCGGAGCGGATGGGCGTCAGCGCACCAACGGTATCAAGAATGGAAGCGAATATTACCCGGGCGAGTCTCGATACATTAACGCGTTATGCGCTGGTGTGCGGGATAAAGCATCCGCAGATTACGCTATATTGATGCTTAATCAACTTGCTGAATTTACGCGATTTCTATTGGAAGTTAAGTTGACTATACTTATGCGATGAGAAACAACTAATGTCGCCACTAATGATTGATTCCGCAGAGTTCAGCCAAAAACTTGGGCTTATCTCCCGAAACGTCGAACATACCGAAGCATTTCTGGCGCGGGGTACTGCGGATTTTCATCTGCCGGGGTTCTTGCTGCCTGTCGGATACCGGCTTTTAAAATCGCGTTATGGTGATGAATATCGTCTCGTGACTACCGATGACGGTAAGCCTTATACGGCGTATGCCGTGAAGCTTACATTTCATAAAGAAATTACCTTTCCCCACGGTGCCGCCACGCAGGTGATGGTATGGCGCACCCCGCGCGCCGTCCACCAGCGCGTAATAAGCGGATTACCGCAATTATTTTTCCAGTGGGTGCTCAGCGAATACGACATCGTAGTCTCCGACAGCGAGCAAACGGGGGACGGGCAACGGTTTTGGCTGCGCATGATCGACTGGGCGTTCACCATGAACTATCGCATTAGCGTGGCAGACGGTACAGTGGGAGAAGAATGGACGTTAACGCCCGTAAACTCTTACGCCGAGCTGGAAGAGCGCTGGATTGCCTTTGCCTGGGGAAGCGATCGCGATGTGCATCCACACCGCAGGCTGGTCATCAGTAAAACGTAACGGGCCGCGTGCAGCGACCCGTTTGAATCAGCACTCAGTCACAATCGTGCTCAGCGGCAGACGAGACTTCGGCAGCGTGGCGTTAAAATCTTCCACGCTGTGATGCCCAACCGGGACCACCACCAGGCTGGTGAAGCCTTTCTCTTTCAGGCCAAACTCTTCATCCAGAATCGCCGCGTCAAAGCCTTCAATCGGCACCGCGTCCAGACCCATCGCGCCCACGCCCAGCAGGAAGTTACCGACGTTCAGGTAAACCTGTTTCGCCATCCACTGGTCGTCATCTTTCAGATCCACGCGGTGCATATCGGCGAAGTAGGTGCGGCCCTTATGGTTCGCGGCTTTAGCTTCCGGCGTGTTGAAACGGCCATCGGCCTCTTCCTGGTCGACAACGCGTTCCAGCCAGGCGTCGTCCATCGCGGTTTTCGCGCAGAACACCACCACGTGAGAGGCGTCCAGCATTTTGCGTTCGTTGAACACGTAAGTGCCTGCGGCGGATTTTGCCACGCGGGCTTTTCCTTCCTCGGTGCTGGCCACAATGAAGTGCCACGGCTGGGAGTTGGTGCTGGAAGGGCTGTACTGCAGCAGGGTTTTGATTTTCTCTGCTTCTTCAGCGGTCAGTTTTTTGGTTGGGTCGAACGCCTTGGTAGAGTGGCGTTTCAGGGCGACAGAAATGATATCCATGACTACTCCTGGTAATGAAATTCGCCCGTGCGCGGGCGCGAAAGGAGAGCAGATTACCGCGCGAAGCGGCAAAAGATAAGTGCGATTCGAGCGGTTATACTGTTCGGCGCAGACGAACAATCAGGCAGGGCGTATCCATTTCTGGTCTTTTTTCGGCAGCTTATCGACGACCAGGTTCCACGAATCCTCGATCAGGTCGGCGACCAGTTCTGGCGTGATGTCCTCGGTGCCGTAGAGCGAAATCCAGTGTTTTTTATTGAGGTGGTAGCCCGGCTCAACGCCACGGTAAATCTGCTGATTTAACAGGGATTTTTCCGGGTCGGATTTCAGGCTAACGTGGGGGCGTCCGTGCGCGGTGGCCATCAGCATAAAAATTTTCCCGCCCACCTTAAACACGTCGTACTCGGGGCCAAACGGCCAACAGTGTTCGGTGAAAGGCATCTCCAGTGCGACGCGTTTTGCGTGCGCCTGCAGGGATTTACTGTCCATCGTTATCCTCCTGAGCCAGCCCGCGCCACATGGCTTCGAAACCCAGCGCTTTAAAATCGGTGGCGCGGGACGGATCGCGGGTGGCAAACTCCATGGTGGTTTCCGCCAGCGATAAGAAAAGCGCATCGCCAAACGTTTTGAATTCATCGGACATAAACACCGGGCGCACCGAACGGCGGCATAGCTCGTGAAGTTCCGGGAACATCTCTTTCACCGCCTGTTCCGTTTCAGCGCTTAGCTTTTCACTCACGCCAATCTGGCGGATCGCCGCATGCGCAACGGGGTTACGAATCCCCCAGTCCACGTAGCTGTTCCAGATATTGCGGGTATGCTCTTTAGGAAGCGTGAGGGTGCGATCGAGGTTCGCCAGCATGGTCTGGCAAAGATCCTGCTTGAGGTGCAGGTAAAGGGCATTCAGCAGATCGTCTTTGGTAGCAAAGTAGCGAAACAGCGTGCCTTCAGCGACGCCCGCATTACGGGCAATTAACGCCGTTGAGGCGGCAATACCTGACTGTGCAAATGCCACCGTCGCGGCTTCCAGTAAGGCCTGTTTTTTATCTTCACTCTTCGGACGTGCCACTAAATTTTTCCCCCTTTCAATTATAAAAACCCTGATTGAAACACGTGCTTTGACACGCTGCAACGCGGAATGTCAAAGATCGAAAACGTCTTGACGACTTTATCATCATATCTATAATGAGTGCTTACTCACTCATAATCAAGTTTCCCTCGCGTAAACCATCGGATGGCGCGCGTTATCGGGTCAGGATATGAAAAAGCCTCTCTTCATCTGCGTGGTGTTCCTCATGATTATTGCTTCAGCTGCGAGTTTACCGTTTGTTCTGAATGCCGGATTTGGCCAGCCGCCGCAGGGTGCGCAGCTCACGGAAGTGGAGGCTTCTCCGCACTATCGCGACGGGAAGTTTCACAACGCGCTCCCGACGCCTGGCTTTACCGGGCAGCAAAACATGCTGGTGGCGTGGTGGCAGTTCCTGACCCGTAAAACCGAAAACGCTCGTCCGGCGCAGCCGCTGCCGCTGGTGAAAACCGATCTGGCGAGCCTGCCTCTGGAGCAGGATACGCTGGTGTGGCTCGGCCACTCCTCGTGGTATATGCAGCTGGCGGGAAAACGCATTCTGATCGACCCGGTCCTCGGCAACTACGCCGCGCCGTTCTCGTTCCTCAATAAAGCGTTTGCGGGAGAGTATCCGTGGCGCGCGGAGAGCATGCCGGAAATCGACCTGCTGATTATCTCGCACGATCACTACGACCATCTGGACTACGCCACCATCCGGGCGCTGCTGCCGAAGGTGAAGCGCGTCGTTACGCCGCTCGGCGTGGGATCCCACCTGCGCTACTGGGGAATGAAGCCTGAGATTATCGACGAACGGGACTGGAACCAGTCGGTGCACATCAGCGATGAGCTGACGGTTCATGTTCTGCCCGCGCGCCACTTCTCGGGGCGCAGCATTAAGCGTGACCAGACCCTGTGGGGCAGCTTCATGTTTGTCACGCCAGAGCAGAAGGTCTACTACAGCGGCGATTCCGGTTATGGCCCGCACTTTAAGGCCATCGGCGAGCAGTTTGGCGAAGTGGATTTAGCCATCATGGAAAACGGCCAGTACGACCAGGACTGGAAGTACATCCACATGCTGCCGGATGAAACGGCGCAGGCCTCGGCGGACCTCAATGCGAAAGCGGTGGTGCCGGGGCATAACGGACGCTTCGTGCTGGCGAAACACACCTGGAACGATCCGCTGATCCAGCTGGCGCGGGCCAGCAAGGACAAAAACTATCGGCTGCTGACGCCGGAGCTGGGTGAGCCGGTCCGTGTGAGCGATAGCACGCAACAATTTCGTGAGTGGTGGGAATAATGTTGAACCAAGAAACAGAGGGGGAGAGCAGCATGACGATTTCCGCTCAGGTCATTGATACGATTGTCGAATGGATCGATGACAACCTACACCAGCCGCTACGCATCGAAGAGATCGCCCGCCACGCGGGTTACTCCAAGTGGCATTTACAGCGGCTGTTTATGCAGTACAAAGGCGAAAGCCTGGGGCGCTACATCCGCGAGCGCAAGCTGCTGCTGGCGGCGCGGGATCTGCGTGAATCTGACGAGCGCGTGTACGAAATCTGCCTGCGCTACGGCTTTGAATCGCAGCAGACGTTTACGCGCATCTTTACCCGCACCTTCCATCAGCCGCCCGGGGCTTACCGAAAAGAGAACCATAGTCGGGCGCATTGAAATTGACGAAACAAAGGCCGGGTAAGGCATCGCTGCTACCCGGCTTTTTTATTGGCCTACGACGCCAGTGAAAACCAGCGGCGCCAGACGAAACGCAGGATGAAGAATTCGATAGCGCCGAGCAGTAAAAACCACACGCAGAACAAAATGGTGTAGAGCTGGTTCAGATCGACCATATGAAAGGTTTGAACCAGCTTCTGCGCCAGCACCAGACCCAGCGACGGCGCGGGTAGCAGTAAGCAAGAGATCAGGGCCATCAATAAAATGCCCCCCGCAGTCAGCAGCGATTCCAACGGGTGTTTCATCGTAATGTTAATCGTCAGTTAAAAATGTCATTGTCCGGCATCCTTTAACGTAAAGCAATATCAACCCGGCGGCCCTTTTTTAATTAAATAATTCCTTCCCCCGAAGAATAATGCGCGGAAGGAGAATAATTTAATCCTGATGATTAAATTAATATCGCGCTATGTAAATAAATGTCTACATCACGAAAATAATTTTACAAACATATAGGTGCTATATCCAATTAACGTCGCAATAACAATGGCTGCGACAATGTATAACGCCAGGCGCCGTCCGCGATAAATACCAAACATGGTTCCCCCTCGTTTAGGATTGGTTTAGAAATATTTTGTAAAAATCAGCTCGTCGAAATAATTTTAATCAATTTTGAATAACCCAGTGGTAAATATATTGCGGTAGATCAATTTTACCCGCAAGACTTTAAAATCAATTTATTTAAGCCAGAAAGGAATTCAGGCTTCTGTTCACCGGAAATTGAAGGAAAAATATGATGACTGAAAAAAAATACTCCCCAAACGTGCCGCCTTCCGGCGGGCTGGCATACCAGCAGACCGCAGAGCAGGTGCTTACCCACGTGCAGAGCCAGGCCAGCGGTCTGGATCGTGCAGAGGCGCAGGCGCGTCTGCAAAAAAAGGGTCCGAACGCGCTGCCGGAGAAAAAAGGTAAACCCGCCTGGCTGCGTTTTTTGGCCCATTTTAACGATGTGCTGATTTACGTTCTGCTGGCCGCCGCGGTATTAACGGCGGTAATGGGTCACTGGGTCGATACGCTGGTAATTTTGGGCGTGGCGGTCATCAATGCGCTAATTGGCCACATTCAGGAAAGCAACGCGGAAAAATCGCTGAAGAGTATTCGCAATATGCTTTCCAGCGAGGCGCGCGTTATTCGTAACGGCAACCATGAAACCATACCGACGACGGAAATAGTTCCGGGCGATATTATTGTATTGCGCGCGGGGGATCGTATTCCGGCGGATATGCGTTTAATCGAGGCGCATAATTTACGCGTGGAGGAGGCGATTCTGACCGGTGAGTCCACCGTGGTGGATAAACACACGAATCCGCTGAGCGGCGAATTACCGCTGGGCGACCGCACCAATATGGTCTTTTCCGGGACGACCGTGAGCGCAGGCGGCGGCATCGGCGTGGTCACCGCGACTGGTAAGGATACGGAACTCGGCCACATCAACCAGATGATGGCGGGCATTGAAAAGCACCGTACCCCGCTGCTGGTGCAGATGGACAAGCTCGGTAAAGCCATCTTCGTCATTATTCTGGCGATGATGGCCGCGCTGTTCGTCTTCAGCCTGATGTTCCGCGAGATCCCGATGGGCGAGCTGCTGCTCTCCCTGATCAGCCTGGCGGTTGCCTCCGTACCGGAAGGTCTGCCGGCGATTATCTCCATCATTCTCTCCCTGGGCGTGCAGGCGATGGCGCGCAAGCGGGCGATTATCCGCAAGCTGCCGACGGTTGAAACCCTGGGCGCGATGACCGTGGTCTGCTCGGATAAAACCGGGACCCTGACCATGAACGAGATGACGGTAAAAGCCATCATCACCGCCGACGTCTGCTACCGCGTGGACGGTAACAGCTACGAGCCGGTAGGCAATATCTACCTGGAAGGCAGCGACGAGCCGGTTCACATCCAGCCGGGCACCGTCCTGGAGCAGTACCTGCGCACCGTTGACCTGTGCAACGACAGCCAGCTGATTCAGGACGAGCGCGGCCTGTGGGGCATTACCGGTGGGCCGACCGAGGGCGCGCTGAAGGTGCTGGCGGCCAAGGCCCACCTCGAGCCGGTCGTGACCACGCTGGTTAACAAGATCCCGTTCGATTCTCAGTACAAGTACATGAGCACCCACTACCAGATTGGCGGTGAGGAGCAGATTTTGATTACCGGTGCGCCGGACGTCATTTTCGCCCTGTGCAACCAGCAGCAGACGCGTAACGGTGCGCAAGCGTTCAACCGTGCGTACTGGGAAACGGAGATGGAGCGCTATGCGCGTCAGGGGCTGCGCATGGTTGCCGCGGCGTTCAAACCGGCGAACGGCGAGCAGGAGCTGACGCACGACGACCTGAGCCACGGCCTGATCTTCCTCGGCATCGCCGGAATGATGGATCCGCCGCGCCCGGAAGCGATTGATGCGATTAACGCCTGCCAGCAGGCGGGGATCCGCGTCAAGATGATCACCGGGGATCACCCGCAGACGGCGATGAGCATCGGCCAGATGCTGGGGATCACCAACAGCGAGCAGGCGGTCACCGGCTATCAGCTGGAGAAAATGGACGACGCCGAGCTGGCGGAAGCGGCAGTGAAATATGACATCTTCGCCCGTACCAGCCCGGAGCATAAGCTGCGCCTGGTGAAAGCGCTGCAGGACAAAGGTGAAATCGTCGGCATGACCGGTGACGGCGTAAACGATGCCCCGGCGCTGCGCCAGGCAGACGTCGGCATCGCGATGGGCATCAAAGGCACGGAAGTCACCAAAGAGGCGGCGGACATGGTCCTGACGGATGATAACTTCGCCACCATAGCCAGCGCGGTGAAAGAGGGACGTCGCGTTTACGACAACCTGAAGAAAACCATCCTGTTCATCATGCCGACCAACCTGGCGCAGGGGCTGCTGATTGTGATTGCGCTGCTGGCGGGGAACATCATTCCGCTAACGCCAGTGCTGATTTTGTGGATGAACATGGCGACCTCCGCCACGCTCTCCTTCGGCCTGGCCTTTGAGGCCGCCGAGCGCAACATCATGCGCCGCCCGCCGCGCCAGACCGGGCAGCACGTAATGGACGCCTACGCCGTGTGGCGCGTGGCCTTCGTCGGCACCATGATTGCCATCGCCGCCTTTGCGCTTGAAGCCTGGCTGGCCCCGCGCGGGCACAGCGCGGAGTTCATCCGCACCGTGCTGCTGCAGATGCTGGTCTGCGCCCAGTGGGTGTACATGATTAACTGCCGCAACACCGAAGGGTTCTCCCTCAACCGCGGCCTGCTGGCGAACAAAGGGATCTGGCTGGTGACGGGCGTACTGTTCCTGCTCCAGGCGGCCATTATCTACCTGCCGTTTATGCAGATGCTGTTCGGCACCGAAGCGCTGCCGCTGCGCTACTGGTTCGTGACGCTGGCGGTGGCTGGAGGGATGTTCTTCGTCGTCGAAATCGAGAAGCGACTGACCCGCAGGTTCCGTAAGGCTGCATAACGAAAATCTTACCCCTCATCCTAACCCTCGCCCCTTTGAGGAGAGGGCCGGGGAGAGGGGAGAAACAACGCTGAGGTACTCCCATGAAACTTCCACTCCTGTTCGCACTTCTTGTCAGTACCCTGCAACCCGTCTTCGCCGCCGCGGTCCCCGTTCGCGTCGCCACCGTGGAGCAGACCGCCCACGCCGCCGAGCGCCAGATCCCGGGCCGCATCGAAGCCATTCACACCGTTGAACTGCGCGCACGCACGGAAGGCGTGATAACGAAAATCAACTTCCGCGACGGGCAGTACGTGAAAAAAGGCGACGTGCTGTTCGAGCTGGACGACGCCGAGCCGCGCGCTGCACTGCGTCTGGCGCAGGCTGAAGTGAGAAGCGCTGAAGCCACGCTGCGTCAGGCGCAGCAGCAGCTTTCCCGCTTCGAAAGCCTGGGCAACAGCAACGCCATCAGCCGTCACGACGTGGACAACGCCCGCATGCAGCGCGACGTGGCGAGCGCCGCGCTGGAGCAGGCGAAAGCCCGGCTCGACACCCGCAGCGTCACCCTGAACTACACCCGCATCACCTCGCCGATTGACGGTCGCGTGGGCCACAGCCAGTTCCACGTGGGCAGCCTGGTGAATCCTGCCAGCGGCGTGCTGGTGGAGGTGGTCCAGCTCGATCCCATTCGCATCGCCTTTGCGCTGGAAGAGGGCGCGTTTGCCACCAAAGCCGGACAGCACGCGGATATCAGCGCCATGAAGCAGGCCTGGCAGGCGCTGATCGACAGCAACGGCCAGCGCGTCGGCGGGGAACTTACCTCCGTGGACAACCGGATCGACCCGCGCACCGCCAGCGTGATGCTGCGCGCCGAGTTTGCTAACCCGCGCCACCAGCTGCTGCCCGGCGGCAACGTGAACGTCTACCTGCGTCCGGCGAGCGAGCAGCCGGTGCTGACGCTGCCTGCCGCCGCGGTCCAGCAGAACGGCGACGGGTTCTTCGCCTGGGTGGTTAACGCCGACGGCAACGCCGAAAGGCGCCCGCTGAACGTGGCCGGCCAGATCGGCCAGCAGTTTCAGATTGCCTCCGGCGTGAAGCCCGGTGAGCGAGCAATTACCGACGGCGCGCAGCGCGTGCAGCCCGGCGCTGCCGTCCAGATACTCAATTAAGGAGCCATCATGCTGACGTTTTTCATCAAACGCCCGCGCTTCGCGATGGTGATTGCGCTGGTCATCACCCTGCTGGGGGCCATCGCGCTGAGGATTATTCCGGTAGAGCAGTATCCGCAGATCACCCCGCCGGTGGTGAATGTTTCTGCCAGCTGGCCGGGCGCCAGCTCGGCTGACGTGGCGGAGGCCATCGCCACGCCGCTGGAGACGCAGCTTAACGGGGTGGATCACATGCTCTATATGGAGTCCACCAGCTCGGATGAAGGCACCTACAGCCTGAACATCACTTTTGCGGCGGGGACCGATCCGGACCTCGCCGCCATCGACGTGCAAAACCGCGTGGCGCAGGCCGTGGCGCAGCTGCCGACCGAGGCACAGCAAAACGGCGTGCAGGTGCGCAAGCGCGCCACCAACCTGATGATGGGTGTAAGCCTTTACTCACCGAACAACACCCACACGCCGCTATTTGTCAGCAACTACGCCAGCACGCAGGTGCGCGAGGCGCTGTCGCGTCTGCCGGGCGTGGGACAGGTGCAGATGTTTGGCGCGCGGGACTACAGCATGCGCATCTGGCTGCGTCCGGACCGCATGAACGCCCTGAACGTGACCACCGATGACGTGGCGCAGGCGCTGCGCGAGCAGAACGTGCAGGGAGCGGCGGGCCAGATCGGTACGCCACCGGTATTCAACGGCCAGCAGCAGACGCTGACCATCAACGGGCTGGGGCGCTTAAGCCAGGCCGAAGACTTTGCCGACATCATTATTCGCGCCGGGGAGATGGGCCAGCTGGTGCGCCTGAAGGACGTCGCCACCATCGAGCTCGGCTCGCGCAGCTACAGCTCGGGCGCACAGCTGAACGGGCATGACTCTGCTTACCTTGGCATCTACCCAACGCCGTCCGCCAACGCCCTGCGCGTGGCCGACGCGGTGCGCGCGGAGCTGGAGCGTCTCTCGACGCGCTTCCCGGACGACCTGGTCTACGAGGTAAAATTCGACACCACCACCTTTGTTGCCGCCACCATTAAAGAGATTGGCGTCTCGCTGGCGCTGACCATGCTGGCGGTTGTGGTGGTCGTTTCCCTGTTCCTGCAAAGCTGGCGCGCGACGCTGATTGTCGCCCTCGCCATTCCGGTGTCTCTGGTGGGCACCTTTGCGGTGCTCTACGCGCTCGGCTACTCCGCCAACACGCTGAGCCTGTTCGCCATTATTCTGGCGCTGACCATGGTGGTGGATGATGCCATCGTGGTGGTTGAGAGCGTCGAAACCCTGATGGCGGAAGGGCAGAGCCGCACGGCGGCGACCGCGCTGGCGCTGCGCCAGATCGCCGGGCCGGTGATTGCTACCACGCTGGTGCTGCTGGCGGTGTTTGTGCCGGTTGCGCTCCTGCCGGGAATTGTGGGCGAGCTGTACCGCCAGTTCGCGGTGACGCTCTCCACCGCCGTCACGCTCTCAAGCCTGGTGGCGCTGACCCTGACGCCCGCGCTCTGTGCCATGCTGCTGCGCCCGCGTCCGGCGAAGCCTGCCGCGATTTTCCGTGGGTTCAACCGTGGGCTGGACGCCACGCGCACGCTTTACACCCGGATAGTGAGCGTATTCAACCGGCGTCCGTGGCTGGCGCTGCTGGCCACCGCAGGCGCGGCGGCGGTGGTGGCGTTCAGCTTTATGTCGATGCCAAAGGGCTTCCTGCCCCAGGAAGATCAGGGCTACTTCTTCGCCAGCGTCCAGCTGCCGGAGGCGGCCTCGCTGGAGCGCACCGAAGCGGTGATGGCTACCGCGCGCGCGCTGATCGCTAAAAACCCGGCGGTGGAAGACGTCATTCAGGTCTCCGGGTTTAACATCCTCAACGGCACCAGCGCCTCCAACGGCGGGTTTATCTCCATCATGCTGAAGGACTGGAGCGAGCGCCCGCCGCTGGACGAGGTGATGGGCACCCTTCAGCGCCAGCTGCTGGCCCTGCCGGAAGCGACCATCATGACCTTCGCGCCGCCGACGCTGCCGGGGCTGGGCAACGCCTCTGGCTTCGACCTGCGCATTCAGGCGCAGGCGGGGCAGAGCCCGGCGGAGCTGGAGCGCGTCACGCGTGAGGTGCTGGCGAAAGCCAACCAGCATCCGCAGCTGAGCCGCGTGTTCACCACCTGGAGCAGCAACGTGCCGCAGCTGACGCTGACCGTTGACCGCGAGCGTGCGGCTCGCCTCGACGTGCCGGTGTCGCGCATCTTCAGCAGCCTGCAAACCGCCTTCGGCGGCACCCGCGCCGGGGATTTCAGCGTCAACAACCGCGTCTACCACGTGGTGATGCAGAACGAGATGCAGTGGCGCGAGCGCGCGGAGCAAATCAGCGAGCTGTTCGTGCGCAGCAACAGCGGCGAGCGGGTGCGTCTGAGCAACCTCGTCACCATCACGCCGACCGTCGGCGCGCCATTTATTCAGCAGTACAACCAGTTCCCGTCGGTATCGGTAAGCGGTTCGGCAGCGGAAGGGGTAAGCAGCAGCACCGCGATGGCGGCGATGGGCGAAATTCTGGCGCAGAGCCTGCCTGCCGGGTACGACTACGCCTGGAGCGGCATGTCGTATCAGGAGCAGCAGACCGGCAACCAGGCGGTATGGATTGTGCTGGCGGCGGTGGTGATGGCGTGGCTGTTCCTCGTCGCCCAGTACGAGAGCTGGACGCTCCCGGCGAGCGTGATGCTCTCGGTGCTGTTCGCCATCGGCGGGGCGCTGGTCTGGCTGTGGCTGGCGGGCTACGCCAACGACGTGTACGTGCAGATCGGTCTGGTCTTGCTGATCGCCTTAGCGGCGAAAAACGCGATTCTTATCGTGGAGTTCGCCCGCGCGCGGCGGATGGACGGGATGGCGATTGTCGATGCCGCGCGGGAAGGGGCATCGCGCCGCTTCCGCGCGGTGATGATGACCGCCGTGTCGTTCATCATCGGCGTCCTGCCGATGATGCTGGCGACCGGGGCGGGTGCCCAGAGCCGCCGCATCATTGGCACCACGGTGTTCAGCGGCATGCTGGTGGCAACCGTGGTAGGGATTGTGTTTATCCCCGCGCTGTTCGTGCTGTTCCAGCGCCTGCGCGAGTGGGGCCACGGCCTTACGGACTCGTTGCCCACAGCTCGCAGTGCTTCTGAACCAGAGAAATAAGCGAGCCGCCGTCGGCGATGAAGTCCCGCATGCGCTGCGCCTCGCTCTTGCCCTGCTTTAACAGCAGGGCAATTTCATTAATTGCGCTCGTTGCGCCGAGCTTCTCGGCCGACGGCGCAACCTGCTCCAGCAGCCAGGCGATATCCTCCGCCACGGTTTTGTGCTCGCCGGTATGCACGTCCGTCAGAACCCCCTCCAGCCCGTAGCGACACGCCTGAAAACGGTTAAAGCGGTACAGCAGAAAATCCCGCTCCTGATGCTTATACGGCCGAGTGGTCAGCAGCCAGTGAGACGTGGCCTGGATCAGCCCGGCGATATTAATCGCGTGGCCGAGCGTCAGCGGGGTATCCATCACCCGTACCTCAACGGTGCCAAAATGCGGGCTGGGGCGGATGTCCCAGTGCAGATCTTTAATGCTGTCGATCATGCTGGTAGCGCTCAGGCGTCGGAAAAGCCCCTCGAACTCCTGCCAGCTGTTAACCCACGGCATCTGGCCGTTATCCGGGAACCCCGAAAAGATATTGAGCCGCGACGAGGAGAACTTCGTGTCGGTGCCCTGCATGTACGGCGAGGCGGCCGCCAGGGCGATAAAGTGCGGCACGAAGCGCGACAGGCCGTGCAGGAGATAAATGGCGTCATCCCCGGTCCGGCAGCCGACGTGCACGTGCTGTCCGAACACCGTTGCCTGCAAAATCAGGTAGCCAAAGCGCTCCAGCGTGACGTTATAGCGCTCGTCGTCGCACACCTCCTGACGCTGCCACTTCTGGAACGGGTGCGTCCCGCCGCCGCAGATCTGGATGTGCTGCTCCGCCGCCGCGCGCAGGATGCTCTGCTGCATCACTGAGAACTGCGCCGCCGCCTGGTCAATGGTCTGGCACACGCCGGTGGCGATTTCGAGCATGCTTTCGGTGATATCGTGTTTGACTTCACCGCCTTTGATGTCGTCTTTGACGGCGGCGATGAGGGCAGAGGAGTCCTGGCTCAGATCGTAGCCCGGCGGGTTAACCACCTGCAGTTCGAGTTCGATGCCGAGGGTGAACGGTTCAGAGGATTTGAAATCAGGTAAAGGCATGGCGCACTCCGTTGTCTGTTGTGTGTTGAGTATAGACAACGACGTGGCGCTCACTTTTCAGGGTGGTATAACTGTTAGCAGGCTTAGCGAAAAGAGGGGTTAACCATGTCTGAGAATCCAGTGATTGCGCTGATTGGTCCCGGTGCGATTGGCACCACCATTGCCGCGGTGTTGCATGACGCTGGCCGCATGCCGCTGCTCTGCGGACGCACCGCGCATCCGGAATTACGCCTGCGTTACGACGAGGGGGAAACGGTTGTGCCCGGTCCGGTATTCACCGATCCGTCCGTCATTACTCGCCCCGCAGATCTTGTTTTTGTGGCGGTAAAAACGACGCAAAATTCCGACAGCGCCGGGTGGCTGCGCGCGCTGTGTGATGAAAATACCGTGGTCTGCGCGCTGCAAAACGGCGTAGAGCAGAAGGCGCAGCTTGAGCCTTTGGTCAGTGGCGCAACGGTGCTGCCGTCGGTGGTCTGGTTCCCGGCGCAGCGCGAGCCGGATGCCTCCGTCTGGCTCCGGGCGAAGCCGCGCCTGACGCTACCGGACGCGCCGCAGGCGCAGCGGGTGGTCGAAGCGCTTCGTGATACGCGCTGCGCGGTTGAGCTCTCGGAAGATTTTGCCACCGTCGCCTGGCGCAAGCTGCTGCAAAACGCGGTCGCCGGGCTGATGGTGCTGGCCAACCGCCGCGCCGGGATGTTCAGGCGCGAGGATGTCAGCGAGCTGGCGCTGGCCTACCTGCGCGAAGGGCTGACCGTCGCCCGCGCTGAAGGGGCGAAGCTGAACGATGACGTGGCGCAGGAGATCCTGGCGAACTTCCAACGCGCGCCCGTGGATTTGGGTACGTCGATTCTCGCTGACCGCCAGGCGGATCGCCCGATGGAGTGGGACATACGCAACGGCGTGATCCAGCGCTACGGACGCAGGCACGGCATTGCGGTGCCCATCAGCGACGTGGTGGTGCCGCTGCTGGCGGCGGGGAGTGAGGGGCCGGGGTGAGCCCGGGTCTGGAGTGAAGGAAAGACCCGGCCGTTGTGCACCGGGTAGCGTCTCTACTTAGCCTGACGGGCTTTCTCTGCTTTCAACTCTTCCATGGTTGCCTCCAGAATCCAGAGGCACTGAGCACCGTCAAACGTTTCCAGCAGCGCCTGGCGGGTACGCTGATAGAACGCGTCGATTTCTTCGGGGGATTTCTCTAAAGGCGGCGTGCAGACAATATCGCTGCCTACCATGTGCGGCCACTTTCCGGCGTCAATGGTGCGGAGCGCTTTCAGCGTTGCGTTCGTGTTTGTTATGAGCGCTGCGGCTAAGGCGTCCTCCAGCTGTTGCGCCTGCTTGACGTCTGCCGTGGCAGCCAGCGTTGGGGCTTGCGCTATCCAGTTTGCATCACCAGAGGCGATTCCATTAAGTGCTGAGGGCCAGTCAGTGCTGGCTGCAATGGCTGGGACGGCGAGCGCACATAGCAGGAGTTCGATAGGGTATTTCATCGCACGACCTCAAGGTCACCGCCGTCACGAAGGATTTTACGTCGCGTTGACAGTGAGAGAATGATGCACCCCTCTGATGCAAACCCGGCTGGACCATACTTGTGGTCACCATGAATGCGGAATTCTGAGCGACCAAAACTCTCTCCGGAGGTTTGCTCAAGGATGATTGTAATTGGTCCTTTTGAATTCGAATGACCCGCGATTTTATATGTCCCGCGAGGCAGTGGCCCCAGTCCCTTTACATGCTGACGGTCCGGGTTGTTTTTATTCGTAAGAGCTCCGGAATATCCGGTTTCAATTAATTTGCCGTCTTTATACATCTTGCCGGTAGACTGCTCATACTTCCATACCATAACGTTCTCCTTATGCCGTTTTGCGATCATTCCAGCTATCAGAATGCATGATGTTACCGTCGACATAGCGCCAGGTAATTTTTTCATACAGCAGTTCTACCAGCTCAAGATGGTTATGTTTCTCATAGTCAGGATCTTTGACGTCAAGCATCATTGGACAGACGCTGACGATCGTCACTCCTTCCATAAGGCTGGAAAAATATTCCACTTCCTGGCCGGCATCGTTGATACGGTAAAACTTTACCTCTGCGGATTTTAGCTTCTGACCTGTGCTGACAGCCTTGTACAAATAGGGGCTGGAGGCGTCGATCTCTTTATCGAAAGAATAAGGGGAATGGACGCGAAGACTTGTTGCTTTGCCGTTATGCTTGTCCGTGGGTTGCATTACGCCGTGGTTCAGTGCGATTAACTCAATACTTCCTTCACGACCATGTATATCGACAGAGCCTTTGATGTCGGCACCACCGTCGTCTTTGAGCCATAAATAAGCGGGAATAGCCATTTGTATAAAACTCCATTTAAGAAAATCCTGAAAAAGCCTTTTGGTTAAGTTGGTTAGGTAACCATGGTGACGCTAGCGCTTATAAAGTGGGTCGTCAATTTTTGTACGATTTGGATATTAAATGATCTGCATTTTCGTTGATATAAATTAAGAAAATGTGGGATCTTACGGTTTGAAACTCGAAAATTTATTAATGATTAATGCCATGGTTTTACTTAAGTATTAATTAAGTGAATATTGATTGAAAGTCTAATAAATATTTGGGCTGTTATTAGGTTTATATCTATTTAACGATTTATTAATTGGTTAAAAGCTCATAATGGTTCGTCAGAATACCCGCAAATCCCTAGCGACATGCCTGAAACGGTTAAAGAGGTTAAGCAGAAAATCCTACTTCCGAGGCTTATATAGCCGTCTGGTTAGCTGCCAGTGCAGATCTTTTATGCTGTCATTCCTGGCCGACCGTCAGGCGGATCGCCCGATGGAGTGGGATATCCGCAACGGCGTCATCCAGCGCTACGGCCGCAAACACGGCATTGCGGTGCCCATCAGCGACGTGGTGGTGCCGCTGCTGGCGGCGGGGAGTGAGGGGCCGGGTTAACGGCCGCTGTTTTTCCGTTCGGCAAAGTAATGGGCGGCCGTGCTGCCCATCGCTTTTCTAAACAAGGTGATAATCGCATTCATACCTGACAGTGGCGGCGGGCCGATAGAGAGGAAGGGAGATGAATATGAATGTCCGCTCTGGGCCAAAAGCAGACGTTGAAAACATTGTAGAATCGAATATTGCTATAAAAGCTAGAAGAATTAATAAGCCGCCAGCAGACGGCTTATGTGTAGAAAGGTAGATTCAGCTGTATTCAACGATATTAAACCCTTCATCAGCAGTTGGTTCTGAGAAATAATGCGTTATGATTTCAAATTGTTGATCTGAGGTCGAAAATTCATGTTCTCCTTCTGCATTACGCACGCGTAAGCGGGATTTACATACGTCATCAGAAACTTTCAGATAGTGCAGCTGATTACTGGCACCTGACTCCATAATAATGCTCATCATCCATTCACGATTTGTTTGTGTGTTTGCCGGAAAATCAAGAACTACTGATAAACCAGCTTTTAGTAGTGACACCAGATGAGGCTTCATGGCATTTCTTAGTCTTAATGAATACTGCACATAATCAGATATGGATTGCATTTCATTAGCAAAGAGGGTAGCCAGCCAGTGATCCTCGCTGACAATTACAGTCCCAGGTGATGATCCTAATTTTGCTGACAACGTGGATTTTCCTGATGCAATTTTTCCACATAACAAGTGCAGGACAGGTTTTTCAGGCGTCGTGACTGCATTTATGTCCATTGTTTACCTCACTGGATTGTTACCGGTAAGGCCCGCCTTACCGGCGGGAAAATGGCGAACGTTATCCCACCTGAATTCGACAGGTGATAATAATGATTGATTCGAATAGCACAAAGTGTGTTTTCATCGACATTCAAGTTAACAGGGTTTGGATGAAAAACCAGCATTTTTTCACTTATACGCTTAATGTCCGCTGTTCGCTCATAAGAGACAACCATACTCAAATCTCCCACATTGCAGGAGATTTGAGTATGAACACGTCACCGTGGAATAAAGACCGTATCATAGGCCAAAAAAGACCACTTCAGATATCTCATATCTGGGGGATCCGAATCCGGCTTGAACTGGAAGGTAAAACGCGTGATTTAGCTCTGTTCAATATGGCCTTAGACAGTAAGCTACGAGGCTGCGATCTGGTGAACCTCAAAGTATCTGATGTTGCATATGGTAGCTCGGTTTCAAGCAGAGCAACGGTGCTGCAACAGAAAACCGGTAGCCCTGTGCAATTTGAGATAACCAAAGGGACAAGAGAAGCTGTTGCTGCATTGATAAAGCTTGGCAATTTGCACAGTAAAGACTTCTTGTTTCGGTCTCGGATCGGAACTAACCGGCACATATCAACCCGACAATACAGCCGAATTTTTCATGGGTGGGTAGAAAAGCTTGGTCTCGAAGCTTCGCTTTACAGCACACATTCCATGAGAAGAACAAAACCTTACCTGATATACAAGAAAACCAAGAATCTCCGGGTGATCCAACTTCTGTTGGGCCATAAGAAACTGGAAAGCACTGTCCGTTATCTAGGCATCGAAGTCGATGATGCGTTAGAGATCTCTGAATCGATTGAAGTCTAAGGTTGTCAGGGCTGCAACAGCAGCCCTGTGCCAGGAGCGGACGTTGTTTTTCAACTATTACCCAGGCCTGCGAACCACCTCATCTTTATCCCTTAAATTCTCAATGTATCGATAACCGCTCTTAGAGCGGGTGACACATTGCGGTGCGGATAATAGAGATATGAACCTTCCAGGCGCTGACTGTAGCATTGCAAAACTCTGATCAGCGCCCCCTGTTCTATATCATCAGAAACCAATTCCTCCGGAACATAAGCCAGTCCCAGGCCTAGCCGGGCGGCTTTGGCTTCCATATAGCTGTCAGCAAAGGCCCATTGTCCCTGAGGTTGATGGGTTATCTTTTTACCGTCTTGATTGAGTTCCCATGCATACAGGCTGCCGTCTCCAAACTGGTAAGCGATGCAGGGATGAATAACTAAATCGGAGGGAGTTTGCGGAAATCCGTAGCGACGAAAGTGCTCGGGCGTGCCGACAACGGCCATCTCCATATCGGGCGAAATGCGCACAGCGACCATACCGCTACCTACTTCCGAGCCCAGACGTATACCGGCATCGAAGCGCTCAGCAATAATATCGACAAACCGGCTTTCGCTGATGAGCTCCAGCCGAATATCTGGGTAGCGTTGTTTAAACACCGCCAGCTTCGGCAGCAGCACTTTATCAATGGCGTGCTGACTGGCATTAATACGGACCGTACCCGATGGGGTATGGCGATAATGGGCCAGCGTGGCAAGCCCCATATCTAAAGCGTCAAATCCAGATTCGACGGTTCGATAGAGCAACTCGCCGGCATGGGTGAGCGATAACTTGCGCGTGGTACGCACCAGAAACTGCACGCCCAGTCGTTCTTCCAGCTCGCGCACTGCACGACTAATTCCTGACTGCGCCAGGCCAAGCCTCTGCGCGGCGGCAGTAAAACTCCCTTCTCGCACGACCTGCATAAACAGATAGAGATCGTTATAGTTTTCCCGTTTCGCCATCATCCTTCCCCTGCTGCCGCATCACAATTCAGAACAATATGTTATCAATCTTAGCATTTTTCACCCTCTAATCAGTACTATTTCTGCTAACTATAATGTGCGCATTGCAACAAAGCACAGCAGCGTTGTCCGTAGGAAACCTGTTTCTGGCACGTTTTATGAAGGGGATTTTGATGACTGCTTTCACCCAAAAATTGACAACTGCGATACCCGCCCTGTTGTTATGCGCATCATTAAGTGGAGTCACAAATATGAGTTACGCTGATACAGCCAATCCGAACGCGCCCGTTTCGCTGGTCGAGAAATGGGATAAAACTTTTGCTGAGAGCACGAAAGTTGATCACCGTAAGGTGACCTTTCCGAACCGGTACGGGATCACCTTAGTCGGGGATCTCTACATCCCGAAGGATCGTGGTGAACGCAAGCTGGCAGCTATTGCAGTTAGCGGCCCCTTCGGGGCGGTGAAAGAGCAATCCAGCGGCCTGTATGCGCAGACGCTGGCTGAACAGGGATTTGTCACTCTGGCTTTCGACCCTTCATACACGGGCGAAAGCGGCGGCTACCCGCGCAACGTCGCATCTCCGGATATCAACACCGAGGATTTCAGCGCGGCGGTTGATTTCTTAGGTCTGCAAAAAGAGGTGGATCGCAACCGCATCGGGCTGCTCGGTATCTGCGGATGGGGCGGCATGGCCTTAAACGACGCCGCGATGGATACGCGTGTCAAGGCGGTGGCGACCAGCGTGATGTATGACATGAGCCGTGCGATGGGGCATGGCGTGGGCGATGGCAAAGACCGCTATACCACTGCCGATCGTCGTGCCGTATTGCAGTATCTGAACACGCAGCGCTGGAAGGATGCGGAAAATGGCGCTTTCGCGCCAGGCGGGCATGACATTTATGTTGATGAGAAGGGCAACGTCACCGCTTCCGATCGTATTCTGCCGGAAACTCTGCCCGCGAATCCAAACCCAGTATTGAAAGAGTTCTTTGATTATTACCGCATGCCGCGTGGTTTCCATGAGCGTTCGGTCAACTCAACCGGTGCCTGGAATGCAACCATGCCGCTGTCATTTATGAATATGCCGCTGCTGAGTTACGCCAATGAAGTTACTATCCCTACACTCATCGTGACCGGCGAAAAAGCCCATTCACGCTATTTTGCTGAAGATGCCTTTAAGGCAATCGGCAGCAAAGAGAAAGAGTTAGTGATTGTCCCTGGGGCAAACCATGTTGATCTGTACGACAACGTTGCGGGTAAGATCCCATTTGCCAAATTTGAGCAATTTTTCAAAGCAAACTTAAGGTAACCCGAAAGGTTTACCAGGCCACCTGTCATAAACGGGTGGCTTTTACCTGCCTGGTGTGACGCAGAATATGTCACATCGCCCCATATTCTCACCCACCTATTATGTCGTTATTCCCTGAATAACTTCTGACCCGACTGCGCCTGAATCTGGCTGGTTCGATATTAAGGGATGCTAATAATGTCCACTGTAAGTCTAAAACCATCATACGAAAAAAAGCATGCATACTGGAGCGGCGTATTTGCCATGACGCTTTGCGTGTTTGTGCTGATCGCTTCTGAGTTTATGCCAGTCAGCCTGCTTACGCTCATTGCCCGCGATTTGCACGTTACCGAAGGGTTGGCAGGGCAAGGAATTGCCGTCTCTGGCGCGCTGGCGGTGCTGACCAGTCTGACTATCTCCCATATTGCCGGGGATCTAAATCGTAAATATCTTCTGCTGGGGCTGACGGTCTTAATGGCCATATCGGGAATAGTTATCACCATAGCGCCTGACTATCCGGTTTATATGCTGGGGAGGGCTCTGATTGGCGTCGTCATCGGAGGGTTCTGGTCAATGTCGGCTGCAACCGCCATTCGGCTCGTGCCACAGCACCAGGTTCCCCGCGCACTGGCAATTTTTAACGGCGGTAACGCGCTGGCCACCGTTGTGGCTGCGCCGCTTGGTAGTTATCTGGGGACAACGGTCGGTTGGCGTGGGGCCTTTTTATGTCTCGTCCCTCTTGCGATAGCTGCGTTCATCTGGCAATGGTTCAGCCTGCCTTCGATGGAAAGCGATAAAACACAAAAACCACAGGGGTCTGTGCTTCGTCTGTTCAGCGTTGCCATCGTACCAACGGGAATGCTTGCCTGCGGGCTCTTCTTTATGGGACAGTTTGCTTTGTTTACCTACGTGCGCCCCTTTCTGGAGAGCGTCACCAGAGTGGGACCTTCTAACCTTTCTCTGATTTTGCTTGCAATAGGCATAGCAGGTTTTGTCGGCACAATGATCGTCTCAACATTCCTGAACGCCAAATTTTACAAGACCTTAATCATGATCCCGTTGCTTATGGCCGCGATTACTGGTGCGTTACTGCTGGTCGGACACCACATCTGGGCCGTTGCCGTATTATTAAGCCTGTGGGGGCTACTTGCGACGGCTGCGCCAACAGGATGGTGGACATGGATAGCACGAGCGTTACCCGAAGATGCAGAGAGGGGTGGTGGCCTCATGGTTGCGGTGATCCAGCTATCGATTGCGCTTGGTTCAACGGCTGGAGGTCTGGCATTCGACAGTCTGGGATGGAGAAGTGCATTTGGTTTAAGTGGTTTGTTACTACTGGGGGCGGTAGTGATGACATATGCAACATCCCGTCAAAATAGGAAGGTACACTAACGCAATTCTTTTATATCTGGTGTGTGCTCTTTAAGGACATACGACAGAGGGGCGAATGTCCGCTCCTCGCTCTCAGCGGACCTTCAGCTCAGTTAGATCGTCCGCTCTGTGCCAGGAGCGGACATTGGAAGTAAGTATCATTAATGTTGTCTATGCTGTGCGAGAGACGTTAGTTTCTTTTTGGCGAGATAACGTTATCTCGTCACAAAAGGTTTTACTCCGCCTTCGAGTCTCCCAGCTCAGCATCGACAACTGGGTGGAGATATCAGCCGTCGCACTTAGCCATATTTCCGGAGTCAGGCCGTGCAGAAGCCGGGGACGGCGACCTTCTGAAACAGGTGCGGGCTGGCTACAACGGATGAAGGATATGCTGGAAGTTTCGCGAGGAACTCGGGATCAGTGAAGGCCGCACGAACCGCCTCGGTGGATTCCCATACTACATAGTTCAGGTAAGTCGGATTATCGCCGATAGCACGATGTAGTTGCATGGAAATGAAGCCCGGTTGCTTCGTTATGACTTCGGCTGCCGCTTTGAAAGCGCTCAGGAAGCCTGCTTCGTCGGCGGGTTCTACGACCGTGAAGAGGTTGAGGAGCACGAGAGGCCCGGCCTCGATACCGAGTTGGCGGTCAAACGGAAATTTCTCGTCCAGCGGTTTGAATGGTTTTACGGCGGCCATGGTGGTGCTCCTGTCTATTGTTAATTTAACTGGATGATAGATGCTGTTTGTCCTCAACTGAGCATCGACTGCTGAGCGAAGATACCCGCCATCGTGCCTTGCCATGCTGCCGTAGTGACCGAGGGGATACCGGGGTTGGCAAGGTCACCTGCGGCGTAGATGCCTGGCATGCTGGTTTCACGGCGATCATCGGTCTTGAGGGCGATGCCGGTTGGTGTATTGACCGTGGCGAGGCCCAGCGCGTCATGAAGGCTTGCGGACGGCCTAGTACGTGGATGCGCGAATAAAATATCGACTGAAACATCAGAGCCTGTTTCGATCTTGATGGTGGCACTATGGCTCCCGTAAGATTCGATTTCGCTGATCCTGCCATCAACTATAGGTACCTGGCGGGCGGCCAGATCGGCCCGTATGTCGGGGGGGATGTCATGACCGTTGCCAAAGACAGTCAATCTGTCTGTCCAGTCATGGAAGAGCCTGACCTGATTGTGCGACTGCGGGCCAGACCAGACGAGGCCCCAGTGTTGGTCGGCGACTTCAAAGCCGTCGCAGTAGGGGCATGGTATGATGGACGTCCCCCAGCCATCAGCAAAGCCAGGAATATCAGGCATCTGGTCAGCGACGCCATAACTCAGAATCAAGCGGCGCGCCCGCAGGCTTTCGTTATCGTCCGTGAAGACGCAAAAATCGTCGAGGGTGCCCGATACGCTCTCGGCCCGTGCGTTGACCTGCTTGATCGTTGGATAACGCGCCAGTTGCTGCCGTGCCTCGACCAGGATGTCCTGCGGTGGCTTGTGATCGTGGCCGAGCACGCCGTGCGAACGGCCAGCAAAGCGATTGCGTTGCCGACCAGTATCGAGGACCGTGACCTTGCGACGGGCACGGCCAAGCTGCAGGGCTGCAGCAAGACCGGCAAAGCTGCCTCCGATGATGATGACGTCATTCATGGTGATGAGTTCCATATTGAGGATGTAAGGAGATGAGCCAGTTCTGGCGCACCTTGCACATTTATGAAACTACATGGTATCGTAATTAAATAATTAGGATACTGTCAAGGACTGTATTTATAGTGACCAATCAAAACAACCCGTCCCGGCGGGGCCGCCCTGTCAACGAGGCCCTTGGCCAGACAATCATTAAGGCCGCCTCCGAACTATTCGTAGAAATGGGATTTCAGGCGACGACCCTGGACAAGGTCGCCCAGAGGGCGAAGATATCCAAACTCAGCATCTATCGGCATTTCGAGAATAAGGAGGCGCTGTTCAGTGCGGCTATTGTGGCCGGTTGCCAACAGTTGTTTGCACCTCAGGTTCTTCTTGAAGGCGTCGATGGTTCAGTTGAAGATCAATTGATGGCGGTGGGAACATTACTGCTGCGCACTCTGTTGAGACCCGATGTAAGTAGCGTCGAAGCTATGGTCATGGCCGACAAGACGAATCAAAAGTCGTTAAGCAAGCTCCATTACGAAGCCGGCCCCGCTCATGTCATCGCCCAAATCGAAGTCCTTCTACGTCAGTTTCAGGAGAAGGGGCTTCTGGAGGTTCCCGATCCTCTTCAGTCCGCTCGCTTGTTTGCCGCGCTTTTCAAAGGCTCCGACCTTCTGATTATCGCGCGCTTCGATGATGCCAGAGCAGGGGATGACAACGAAATCGAATCATATTGTCGGTCGGCCGTCGGCATGTTTATCGCCGCGCACGGTGGCACCCAGGATGCGATATCACGGCTGTGACCTTGCCCTATATTTTCGCTCACGTCATGGTCGCAGCGTAAAGCTCAGGCGTGATGCATTTTCGCGCCTTCAAGCCACCTGAATGTCCGCTGTTCGCTCTTAACGGACATTCAACAAACTACTCTGTACTTTGAATAAGGCCAAAGTCCTGCTTTTTACCCCAGCAGAACCCCGGCCACCCATCACCCGCCTCAGTGCGCCGTTATATAAGGCTCCTTCACAAACTCCGCCAGCAGCCAGACCATATCATGCAACAGCCCGGTGAGTTCTTTCGCCACGCTCGCAGGTAATGTCCCGCCCATTACTGCCAGCGTTAACGCCACGGCATAATCCACCTGTAGCGCCGTTTCTTGCCAGCACTCTGGCACGCAGGAGGTAATCTTTTCCCCCGCAATGAGCCGTTCCACCAGATACGGTGGAAGTTCTGAGTCACAGCACTCGCGCAGCCGTTTCAGCGCAGCCAGCAGTCGCTCGCAAAGGGTGGCAAAAGTCACCGCGTCGTCCGTTTCAACCAGCACGCTCACATATGCAGTGCAGGCATCAGCGAGTTCAAAGAGATCCGCAGACTCAGGCAGTTGCAGGTGGAGAAGGTGATGAACAGCACTTTCTTCAGAAAGTGCATAAGACAGAGAAGGGATAGTTGTCATGTGATTTTCCTTTTAAAACGTACTCCAGACCACCACATAAGTTCCTACGCTCATGGGTGGTTGCGCTGACGGAGGTAGGAATACCGCACATGACTAACGGCCAACCTTTCGGTTGCTCCGCCAGCGCGACCGTATTTTAACGGGATGAGCGCTGTCGCGACAAAAATAATTGCCGTGTCATGTTATGCGGGTTCCTACGCCCGGTTACGGATGTGCCGCAACGCAGGCACTTTACGGCGATGAAAAAAGGAAGGAAAGGGGAAACCCCTGAATTACATAAGGTTGCTTAAAAGTTTGCGAGGCGGCTTCCAGAAAGGCATTGCCGGGTGGCGGCTACGCCTTACCCGGCCTACAAAACCGCGAACAAGCCAACCAACCCGCGACACGAACCGTAGGCTCGCGCAAGCGAAGCGCCGCCGGGCACAGCCGCGCTGCCGTCACCCTTCGCTCAACATCGCCAGAAACCGCTTCACCGTCCGCGAACGTTCGAAGCGCCGCCAGCAGAGTGCGATATCGGTATAAAGCTCCGGCGAGCGCAGCGCGTGGTAGGTGACATTCGGTGGTGAAATGGCCGCCATGGATTTCGGCACCAGCGCGAACCCGCCGCCGGCGGAGACCATGCTCAGGGAAGAGGAAAGCTGCGACGACTGCAGCGCGCGCTGCACGTTTATTCCGGCCCGCTCGCAGCAGCCGTAAACCCGGTCATACAGACCCGGCGCGACTTCCTGCGGGAACAGCACCACCGGCGTATCCCGCAGTTCCTCCAGCGCCAGATCGCCGCACGTCGCCAGGGGATGATCGCGATGCAGCGCCACCACCATTGGCTCCCGGTCGAGGATTTTTAATTCGAACACCTTGCTGCTTTCGCACGGCAGGCGCACAAAGGCGATATCCAGCTCACCCTCCGCCAGCATCGTGGTCAGCGACGACATGTTGGCTTCCACCTGGTGAACCTGCACTGCCATGTTCTGCACCTGAAACTGGCGGATCAGGGCGAAGATTTTGGGATGAAAGGCATCCGAACTGGTAATGCCAATCGACAGGCTGCCGTTCAGCCCGCGCGCGATGCCCCGGGCTTTCTCCAGCGCGGCGTCGCTCAGCGCCAGGATCTTACAGGCGTCCTCATAGAAGGCTTCTCCCGCCTCGGTCAGCTCCACGCCCCGCGTCAGGCGCCTGAACAGCGGCGTGCCCACTTCCTCTTCGAGCCGTTTGATCTGCTGACTCAGAGGAGGCTGTGAAATACCCAGCGCGTTGGCCGCCCTGGTGAAGTGTCGCTCGCGTGCTACCGCGACAAAATAGCGCAGATAACGAAGTTCCATATCAAAAACGTCTCAAACCAGCATGGATTCTATATTGGAACTCTCTGCTGAATCGGGTCAACATTTATTTAACCTTTATAAATAAAGTTGAAGAGGACGAGCATGATGATGCATTCATCTGCATGCGACTGTGAGGCGAGTTTATGCGAGACCCTGCGCGGGTTCTCGGCTCAACATCCTGACAGCGTGATCTATCAGACATCGCTAATGAGCGCCCTGCTAAGCGGCGTCTACGAAGGGGAGACCACCATCGCCGACCTGCTGGCACACGGCGATTTTGGCCTCGGCACCTTTAACGAGCTGGACGGCGAAATGATTGCCTTCAGCAGCCAGGTATACCAGCTGCGCGCCGACGGCAGCGCCCGGGCCGCGAAGCCGGAGCAAAAAACCCCGTTCGCGGTGATGACCTGGTTCCAGCCGCAGTACCGCAAAACCTTCGACGGGCCGGTCAGCCGTCAGCAGATCCACGACGTGATCGACCAGCAGATCCCCTCCGACAACCTGTTCTGCGCGCTGCGCATCGACGGCAATTTCCGCCACGCGCACACCCGCACCGTACCGCGCCAGACGCCGCCGTACCGGGCGATGACCGATGTGCTGGACGACCAGCCGGTGTTCCGCTTTAACCAGCGCGAGGGCGTGCTGGTGGGGTTCCGCACGCCGCAGCATATGCAGGGGATAAACGTGGCGGGCTATCACGAACACTTCATCACCGACGACCGACAGGGCGGCGGCCATCTGCTCGACTACCAGCTGGAGAGCGGTGTGCTCACCTTCGGTGAAATTCACAAGCTGATGATTGACCTGCCCGCCGACAGCGCGTTTTTACAGGCCAACCTGCACCCTAGCAACCTTGATGCGGCTATCCGCGCCGTCGAAAACTAACAGGAGAACTACCGTGAACAGTGAGAAACAGTCACGTCAGTGGGCGCACGGCGCCGATATGGTTGTCGGCCAGCTGGAAGCGCAGGGCGTGAAGCAGGTGTTCGGGATCCCGGGGGCAAAAATCGACAAGGTTTTTGACTCCCTGCTGGACTCCTCCATCGAGATCATTCCCGTACGCCACGAGGCCAACGCGGCGTTTATGGCGGCGGCAGTGGGGCGTCTGACCGGCAAAGCCGGGGTGGCGCTGGTCACCTCCGGACCGGGCTGTTCGAACCTGATCACCGGTATTGCCACCGCCAACAGCGAAGGCGACCCGGTGGTAGCGCTGGGTGGGGCGGTGAAGCGGGCAGATAAAGCGAAGCTGGTGCATCAGAGCATGGACACCGTCGCGATGTTCAGCCCGGTGACGAAATACGCCGTGGAAGTGAACTCCCCGGACGCGATTGCTGAGGTGGTGTCCAACGCGTTTCGCGCCGCCGAGCACGGCAGGCCGGGCGGGGCGTTTGTCAGCCTGCCGCAGGATATTGTCGACCAGCCCACCACGGGGGCGATTTTGCCCGCCAGCGGTCCCGCGCTGATGGGGCCGGCACCGGAATCCGCCATTAACGACGTGGCGAAGCTTATCGAAAAGGCCAAAAACCCGGTCATCTTACTCGGCCTGATGGCCAGCCAGCCCGCCAACAGCGCCGCGCTGCGCAAGCTGCTGGAGAAAAGCCGTATCCCGGTCACCAGCACCTACCAGGCCGCCGGGGCTGTCAATCAGGAACACTTCACCCGCTTTGCCGGACGCGTCGGCCTGTTTAACAACCAGGCGGGCGACCGGCTGCTGCATCTGGCGGATCTGATTATCTGCATCGGCTACAGCCCGGTGGAGTACGAGCCTTCTATGTGGAACAGCGGCGACGCGACGCTGGTGCACATCGATGTGCTGCCCGCCTATGAGGAGCGCAAGTATGTTCCCGATCTGGAGCTGGTGGGGGATATCGCCGCCACGCTGAACCTGCTCGCCAGCCGCATTGAGCACAAGCTTGAACTGAGCCAGCGCGCCTCGGAAATTCTGGTCGATCGCCAGCATCAGCGGGACCTCCTCGACCGCCGCGGCGCATCGCTTAACCAGTTTGCCCTGCATCCGCTGCGCATCGTGCGCGCCATGCAGGACATCGTGAACAACGACGTGACGCTTACCGTCGATATGGGCAGCTTCCACATCTGGATCGCCCGCTACCTCTACAGCTTCCGCGCGCGTCAGGTGATGATCTCCAACGGTCAGCAGACCATGGGCGTGGCGCTCCCGTGGGCGATTGGCGCGTGGCTGGTCAACCCGGGCCGCAAGGTGGTGTCGGTCTCCGGCGACGGCGGCTTTTTGCAGTCGAGCATGGAGCTGGAAACCGCCGTACGCCTCAACGCCAACGTGCTGCACATCATCTGGGTGGATAACGCCTACAACATGGTTGCCATTCAGGAAGAGAAAAAATACCAGCGTCTTTCCGGCGTCGAGTTCGGCCCGGTCGACTTCAAAGCCTATGCCGATGCGTTCGGCGCAAAAGGTTTTGCCGTCGAGAGTGCCGACGCGCTCGAACCGACGCTGCGTGCCGCAATGGATGTCGATGGCCCGGCCGTGGTGGCCATTCCCGTCGACTACAGCGATAACCCGCTGCTGATGGGCCAGCTCCATCTCAGCCAGATTTTGTGAATCAACATAAGGACAGAGAAATGCAAAAAGTGGCTCTCGTAACCGGCTCAGGCCAGGGGATTGGCAAAGCGATCGCGCTTCGTCTGGTGAAGGATGGTTTTGCCGTCGCTATCGCCGATTACAACGAAGAGACGGCGAAAGCGGTTGCCGATGAAATCACCCGCAGCGGCGGGAAGGCCGTCGCCGTGAAGGTCGACGTCTCTGACCGCGAGCAGGTGTTTGCGGCCGTGGAGAAAGCCCGCACCGAACTGGGCGGCTTCAACGTTATCGTCAACAACGCCGGGGTGGCGCCGTCCACGCCGATCGAATCCATCACGCCGGAGATTGTCGACAAGGTCTACAACATTAACGTGAAAGGGGTGATCTGGGGCATTCAGGCCGCGATTGACGCGTTCCGCAAAGAGGGACACGGCGGCAAAATCATCAACGCCTGCTCACAGGCGGGGCATACCGGCAACCCGGAGCTGGCCGTCTACAGTTCCAGTAAATTTGCGGTGCGCGGTTTAACCCAGACCGCCGCACGGGATCTTGCTCCGCTGGGGATTACCGTTAACGCCTACTGCCCGGGCATCGTGAAAACGCCGATGTGGGCGGAGATCGACCGTCAGGTCTCCGAGGCGGCGGGTAAACCGCTCGGCTACGGGACCGAGACCTTTGCCAAACGCATCACGCTTGGCCGCCTGTCCGAACCGGAAGATGTTGCCGCCTGCGTTTCATATCTTGCGGGGCCAGACTCTGACTATATGACCGGCCAGTCTCTGCTCATCGATGGTGGGATGGTGTTCAACTAAATTCTAATAAGCTCTGACATGAGTTTTCCCCTGCCCCCGTGCAGGGGCTTTTTTTTGTCTCCTCCGCCATTGTGCATTACACTGCGCGCTGCAAAACTTTAGTCATTACGATCTGACAGGCGGTAACAGCGATGAACGGTACAATCACAACGTGGTTTAAAGATAAAGGCTTTGGATTTATCAAAGATGAAAACGGCGACAACCGCTATTTTCATGTGATTAAGGTCGCGAACCCCGATCTGATTAAAAAAGACGCTGCGGTGACCTTCGAGCCAACCACCAACACCAAAGGCCTTTCCGCGTATGCGGTGAAGGTGATCCCCGAAAGTAAGCACCTCTATATTGCAGGCGAGCGCGTGAAGCTCACCTCGATCAAATCCTTCGTGGTATTCAGCGAAGAAGAGCCCGTTGAGACCAAAATCGACAAAGAGAACGCGGTGCTGTCGGTGGGTCTGCTGATGAACAGCATCAAACCAAAATCCGACAAGAAGCCGGGCGAAATGCGTACGGTGAAGAAGCTGGCGATCACCACCTTCCAGAACACGACGATGATCTTTACCGAAGATGAAATCGACATCGACGCGACGGTTAAGCTGCTGAAGTAATTTTATGCCGGGTGGCGGCGATGCCTTGCCCGGCCTGCAAAACTTAACCCATTCTGTGCTCGCCCCGTAACATCGCCTCACGGTCAAACACCTTCTGGATCGCCCCGTGCGCCATAAACGCTGCCCGGTCGGACATATGGGCAATCACGTCCGCGTCGTGGCTCACCAGCAGATAGGTCATCTCATGCTCGGCCTTCAGGCGGTTAAGCAGGTTCAGGATTTCCGCCTGCACCGACATATCCAGCGCCGAGGTCGGTTCATCCAGCAGCAGAAGCTGCGGGCGCAGCAGCAGCGCCCGGGCAATGGCAACGCGCTGGCGCTGGCCGCCGGAAAGCTGGTGCGGGTAGCGCCTGCCCGCGTCGGCGGAAAGCCCCACCTCGTGCAGCGCATTGGCCACCTTTTCCGCAACCTGCGTTTCGCCGTGTAGGCTTAACGGCTCCGACAGGGTGCGCGCAATGGTGTGGTTTGGATGCAGCGAGGCCCACGGATCCTGAAACACCATCTGCACGTTGCGGCGAAGCTTGCCTTCAAAGCGGCGCCCTGGCGTTAACGTTTCCCCCAGCAGGGCAATACTGCCGCGCCACTCGCGCTGTAGCCCTGCCAGCACGCGCAGAAGGGTCGATTTGCCGCAGCCGGATTCGCCAATCAGGCTGAACGTCTCGCCTCTCTCTATGCTAAAGCTGGCGGCAGAGACCGCCGTTTTTTCCCCGAAGGTGACCTGCACCTGGTTAACCTCAACGAGCGCCATCGCTGGCCTCCTTCCACGGCTGCGAACGATCGAGCGTCGGCAGCATCTGTCCATAAGTATGGGCGTCTGGACGACAGGTCCACAGGGTGCGCGTGTACGGATGCGTCGCCTGCGGGAGCCGGTTCGCCGCCATCTCATCGACCTTTTCACCCTGATACATCACCAGCACGCGGTCGCAGTGCTCCGCCACCAGCGGCAGATCGTGGCTGATTAACAGCATCGCCATCTGGCGTTCTTCGCACTGCTGTACCAGCAGCTCGAGGATCTGGTTGCGCAGGCGGGCGTCCAGCGCGGAGGTCGGTTCGTCGGCAATCAGCACCTGCGGATTGTTGATCAGCGCAATCGCAATCATCACCCGCTGGCCCATGCCCCCGGAAAGCTCGCCGGGATAGCGTGACAGCACGTTCTCGTTCAGCCCGACGGCGCGGATGATGTCGTGAATGCGCGCCGCACGCTCCGGGCGCGTCAGGCGCTGATGCAGCGTGAGCGCCTCATCAAGCTGGGCTGCGACGCTTTTCACGGGGTTTAGGGCGTAGCGCGGGTCCTGCAGGACCATCGCAATCCCGTTGCCGCGCAGCGCCTGCCAGCGGCGGGCGTTCAGGGTCAGCAGATCGTTGCCAAGCACGTTGAGCCGGTTCGCGCTCACGATACCGGGTTTACGCACCAGACCCATCAGGGCGCGGGCGGACATCGACTTACCGGAGCCGGATTCCCCCACCAGCGCCAGCCGTTCGTTGCCAAGCCGAAAGCTCAGGTTGTTGACCACGCGCGCGGCGGGGTAGTCGATATTCAGCGCATCGACGATAACGCGGTGTTCAGTCATGCTGTGGCTCCAGTACGTCGCGCAGGCCATCGCCCAGCAGGTTAAACGCCAGGCTGGCAAACAGGATGGCACCGCCCGGAATGGCGGCAATCCACCACTGGTCAAAAATCACCTGCATGCCGTCGGCAATCATCGCCCCCCATTCGGCCATGGGCGGACGCGCACCAAGGCCGAGGAAGCCGAGACCGGCGGCGGCCAGAATAATCCCCGCCAGATCCAGCGCCAGCCGCACAATCGCGGACGGCAGGCACAGGGGCAGAATATGGCCGACCAGCAGGCGCAGGCCGCGGATCCCCATCATCTCCGCGGCGGCCAGATAATCGCTGTGGCGCAGACGCTGAATCTCGCTCCGCGCCTGACGCGCGTAGGCGGGCCAGGTCGTTAAGGCCAGCGCCAGCGCGCCGTTGACCAGCCCCGGGCCAAGCATCGCCACAAACGCGAAGGCGAGGATCAGGCGCGGCATCGACATCACCACGTCGGTAAAGCGCATCAGGATACGCTCCACCCAGCCGCCGTAGTAGCCGGACAAAATGCCCACCAGCAGCCCGGCGGGCAGGGTAATGACCGTCACCAGGGCCACCAGCCCGAGCGCCGGACGGGTGCCGTAAATCAGGCGCGAGAGCAGATCGCGCCCGTAGCTGTCGGTGCCCAGCCAGTGCCGGGCGCCAGGTGCCTCCAGGCGCGCGGCAGCGTCCTGCCAGTTCGGATCAACCGGCGCCAGCCAGGGCGCGAACAGGGCAATAAACACCAGCAGCGCGAGGCCAGTCAGTCCGCAAACGGCGGCAGGGGAGCGGCGCAGGCGGCGTAAGAAGAGATAAAACGGCATCAGCGCACCCTGGGATCGGTCGCCCGCACAAGCAGGTCGGTAAGGTTATTGATCAGCACAAAGCAGACGCCAATCAGCAGCGTACCGCCCATAACCGCGGTCGTGTCTCCGGCGAACAGGGCGGTGGTGAGATATCGTCCAATGCCCGGCCACGAGAACACGGTTTCGGTTAATACCGCCCCTTCCAGCATGCTGGTATAGGCCAGGGCGATCACCGTCAGTAGGGTGCTGCGAATGTTCGGCAGCACGTGGCGCAGCAGAATGGCCATCTCCCCGGCACCCTTGGCGCGGGCAAGCAGGATGTACTCCTTGTTCATTTCGCTGAGGCAGGCCGAGCGGGTCAGACGGGTAATGCTTGCCAGCGAGTAATAGGCCAGCAGCAGCACCGGCAGCACCAGGTGGCTGATGGCGTTGCGGAATGCCTCGCGATCGCCGGAAAGCCAGGTGTCTATCAGCGCAAAGCCGGTGCGCGGCTCGACGGTGAACTGCCAGATATCATCCAGCCTGCCGGGGCCCACGCTCCACTGCAGCTTCGCGTAGAACAGGGCCAGCATCAGCAGGCCAAGCCAGAAAATCGGCACCGAGTTGCCGAGCAGGGTGAGCGTTCTGATCGCGACATCGAGCGGCGAACCGGCGTAGCGGGCGCACAGCACCCCGGCCGTCACGCCGAGCACGGACCCAATGATTAACGCCAACGTCGCCAGCTCCAGCGTAGCGGGGAAGGCGTGCAGCAGATCCTGCAGCACCGGCTGCCCGGTGGCGCTGGCGGTGCCTAAATCACCGTGGGCGAGATTTTGCAGATAGTGCCAGAACTGCACGGGTAGGGGACGATCCAGCCCGAGCTGGTGGCGAACCTGATCGTACGTTGACTGGCTGGCGTGATCCCCGACGATCTGCAGCACGCGATCGACCGGGGAAAACGCCGAAAGCGCAAACGTGACGAGCAGCAGCCCGAAGAGCGTCAGCAGCAGGGTCAGCAGACCCTGAAGCACGCGGGTGGAAAGATGCGGCATGGGAAATCGTTATCCAGAAAATATGCACGGACGACCCCCTCTCCCACGGGAGAGGGAGAAGGACAAGGGCTACTTCGTGACGCGATCGTACCAGACCATATCCGCGTTCAGTCCCTGCTGATATCCCTTCACGTTATCGCGCACCGCGATCTGGGTTTTGCCCTGATCGACGAACACGTACGGCGAGCTCTGCTGCAGCTGTTCCTGCATCTTCTTGTACAGATCCAGACGCTTCGCCGGATCCGGTTCGGCAACCGCCGCCAGCGTGGCCTTGTTCAGCTCCGGGATTTTCCAGCCGTTCAGACCGGCCACGGTGCTGGACTTCCCGTCGTTCCACGCGAAGGCGCTGGCGTTTGAGTGCGCATCGAAGTAGTCCGGGATCCACAGACGAATCGCCGCCTGATGCTGCTTAGCGCGCACGCGGGCATAGACCTGGCTCCCGGCGGCAGGCAGCAGATCCACCTTCACGCCACCCTGAGCAAAGCTCGCCTGCATCGACTGGGCAATAGTGATAAACGGCGGCTTGTTCTCCACGTCCAGCGTGAAGTGCGCGTCCTTAATGCCCGCTTTGGCGAGGATTGCCTTCGCTTTTGCCGGGGCAAATTTAAACGGATTGTCTTCCAGCGCGCCCGGCAGGCCGACAGGCAGGAAGCTCTGGTGAACAAAATACTGGCCTTTCAGCAGGTTTTTAGTGATGCCGTCATAGTCGACCAGCCAGCGCGACGCTTCCCAGAACGCCGGGTTGTTCAGCAGCGGATTGGCGCTGTTGCCGGTGTTAAACACCAGGTAATTCTGCTCGGCGGACGGAATGCTCAGCACCTTCACGCCCGGCTTGCCGTCCAGGGCGCTAATCTGGTCTGCACCCAGATCGCGCGCCACGTCCGCATCCCCCTGCTGGATCAGCAGGCGGCGTGAAGCCGGATCGGGAACGTTCTTAATGATGATGCTTTTCAGCTTCGGCGCGCCGCCGGGGGCGGAATCGTTGGCTTCCAGCACGATGGCCTGATGCGGCTGATAGACGCGCATTTTGAACGCGCCGCTGCCCGCAGAGTGCATTTTCAGCCACGCGTTGCCGAAGTCATTATCCTTCACGTTCGCGGCAACCTCTTTTTCATCGACGATAGAGGCTATCGGCGTGGAGAGAATATTCAGCGCCACCGAGGGGCTAACGTCCGCCGTCCAGTGAAGCTGGAGGGTATGATCGTCCACCTTTTTCAGCTGGCTGGCGATGTTGCTCGCGTCCCAGCCCAGCACGTTGAGGATAAAGGCCGGGGATTTGTTCAGCGTCACGGCGCGGGTATAAGAGAAAATCACGTCTTCCGGACGCAGCGGGTTGCCGGAGGCGAATTTTGCATCGGGTTTAAGCTTGATGGTCAGGGTTTTTGCTGCTGCATCCGCGTCCCAGCTTTCTGCCAGAACCGGCGTGATTTTTTCCGGATTATCGCGGTCCGGCTGCACCAGACGCTGGTACAGGCTCGGCACGGTCTGGACGCTGGAGAGCTCGTTGGCTTCGGCCGGGTCGAGGCTCACGATGTCATCAAGACCCTGAGCAACCACCAGCGTCGTCGGCGGCGTAGCGGCGTGGGTAGCGCCTGAGAGCGCAGCCAGCATCAGTAACGGCAACAGTTTTTTTGTCATAGCGATCCCTGAGAAGAATATATTGTGATTGTTTTATGCTCCGCTACGTTAGGTCGACTCCACATTTCTTCAAAGTCGAAATTCTGCTTTGCTTATGCCATGCGGATATATCGCATGCGGCCTGGTTATTAAACGCCTCTCTTTTCGCCGCCCTTTTAACCTGCTATAACAAAATCCTTACCTTTCAGGGAGTCACCCCCGTGCCCGAAATCAATCAATATGGTCAAACCGTTAACGATCTCGTCCCGGACTGGAAGTGCGCGCAGGTATTAACCCGCACGGCGCTGACCGGGCAGTATTGCCGTCTTGAGCCGCTGGACGCCGGGCGTCACGCGGCGGATCTCTTTGAGGCCTACGCGCTGGGCGACGACAGCGACTGGACGTGGCTTGCCAGCACCCGGCCTGAAAGCGTGGAAGCCACCGCACACTGGGTGTCCGGAAAGGTGATGGATGATGATCTGGTGCCCTTCGCCGTGATGGATTTACGCACTGAAAAGGCGGTCGGGCTGGTGAGCTATATGGCGATCGAGCGCTTTCAGGGCTCGGTGGAGATCGGCCACGTCACCTGGTCGCGCAGGATGAAAGGCACCCGCATCGGCACCGAGGCGGTGTGGCTGCTGCTGAAAAACGCCTTTGACCACAAATACCGACGGCTGGAGTGGAAGTGCGACTCGATGAATACCGCATCGCGCAGCGCCGCGGAGCGGCTTGGATTCGTCTGGGAAGGGCGCTTACGCCAGCGGCTGGTGCGGAAAGGCCGCAACCGCGACAGCGATATGCTTTCTATTATTGATGGCGAATGGCCGCAAAGAGACGCGGAGCTGCGCGCCTGGCTGGCGGCGGCGAATTTTGACGAGGAAGGACGGCAAATAAAGCGGCTTGAGGCGTTTCGGTTATAAGTTTTTATGTAGGGTACAGCCCAACCACGCGGCTAATCCGCGGAAATAGCGATTTCAATCAGGTTGGTTTTTCCGGACTGCAGGCCGCGCGTTACCGCTTCGGCGATATCCGCTGCCTCGGTCACCCGGCAGCAGTGGACGCCCATGGCGGTGGCCAGCGACTGAAAATCGATATGCGGGTTCACGAGGTCCATTCCGATAAAACGGCCCAGCCGCGTTGAGCTGTAGTCGGCCTGGCTCTTCATAAAGTTTTTCAGGATGTTGTACTCCCTGTTATTCATGACGATAAAGGTGACCGGCAGATTTTCGTGTGCTGCCGTCCAGAGTGCCTGCGGCGAGTACAGGGAGGCCCCGTCGCCGATCAGGCAGACCACCGGCTCCTGTCCGCGTCCCAGCGAATGCCCCACGGAGGCAGGCATCCCCCAGCCCAGTCCGCCGCCGCGCATAAAGTAGTAGCGCTGATGCTGCTGGTCAGAGATGAACCGGCGGACATGCCTGGCGGTCGCTATCGCTTCATCAACGATGGTGGTACCCGCCGGAATGGAGCGGATGACCTCCCAGGCTGCGACCATCGGCGAAATATGCGGGCGCAGCCGCTCTGCCGACAGACGTTCTTCCTGCTGCTGCCACTCTTTTTCACGTTCGCTGAGTGCCGTTTTAAGCAACTGCTGATGGATCAGTTTGCCTGCCACCAGACGTTGCTCAAGCAGCGGTAAGAGCGCCTTCAGGGAAAGTTTGATATCCCCCATCACCGAGAGTCGGGTGGCATAGGTGCGACCCAGCTCGTTCATGTCGGCGGAGAGCTGGTAGACAGCGCACGAGCCCGGAATCGCGTCCCCTTCGCTGTAGAGAATGGTCATCAGGCTTCTGCCGCCGATGATAAATACGGCATCGTAGGCATTGATGACGCTGGCGATTTCGCTGGCGGTGGTGGGCATATTGCCCCGCCAGAGCGCGTGCTGGGTGGGAAATGGCAAATTCAGCGGCCAGGAGGAGCCGTAGACGTGGGCGCCGAGCGCTTCCGCCAGCTGGACAATCTCCTGCGTCGAGCCGCTGGAGTGCACCTCGTCGCCCGCCACAATCATGATCCTGCCCGGCGCGATCTCGCTGAGCGCCTCCGCCAGCTCGTCCAGCGAGCCCGCAACGGTGTGGTAGTTTACTCTCGACGCCGTCTGTATCCCGGCGTCGCTCAGCTCTTCCATCACGTTCATCGGCAGGGAGAGCAGCACCGGGCCGCCAGGAGGATAGCTGGCAGCGTGAAACGCGCGGCGCACCAGCACCGGGAGCTGGTCGGCGCTGGTGACCTCCTGCGCCCACTTCATGACTGGAGAGCCGATGGAAACAATATCATCATACAGAAGCGGGTCGCGGACGTAGTGTCGCGTATCCTGCTGTCCAACGGTCACCACCAGCGGGGTTTTCATAATCCGCGAATTAATGAGATTCCCCATACCGTGCCCAAGGCCGCTGGCGGTATGCAAATTGATAAAGCCCGTTTTGCCGGAGGCTTTCGCATAGCCGTCGGCAATCGCCACCACGGTGCTCTCCTGAAGCGCCAGAATATAGTGAATATTTTCATGGCGAAGCAGGGCATCAATGAGCGGAAGTTCGGTGGTGCCGGGGTTGCCAAAAATATATTCCACGCCTTCACTCTCCAGCACTTCAAGAAGAATATCGGCACCCGTTCGCATATTGAGATCTGATAAGGACGTTAATGATTTAATCATAATGACACCTCATTCAGCATTATTTAACGCAGGCTAAAATTCTTCCTGCGTTGGACGCACAACAATTTCATTAATATCAACGTCGCCAGGCTGTTCTATGGCAAATAAAACCGCGCGGGCAATTGCGTCAGCCGGAATAGCCTGCTTATAAAACTCATGGAGAAATTTTTTACTCTCTTCGTCAGAGCTGCCGAATTGCAGTTCGCTTTCGACGGCACCGGGCGAAATAAGCGTCGTGCGGATAGTTTTACCTGCCTCCTGACGTAAGCCTTCGCTCAGCGCGCGGACGGCGAATTTCGTGGCGCTATACACCACGCCGCCAGGGGCCAGCACCTTGATGCCCGCAACGGAGGCAACGTTAATAAAATGCCCGCTGCCCTGACGCTGGAACACCGGGAGCGCGGCAGCGATGCCGTACAGCACGCCCTTCAGATTGGTATCAATCATCTTGTCCCATTCGTCGGTTTTCAGCTCGCTAAGGGGGGCGATAGCCATAAAGCCCGCGTTATTGATCACCACATCCACGCGCTGGTATGCGGCAACGGCAGCGTCAATGGCGCGCTGCACCTCTTCCTGACGGGTCACGTCAGCCTTTACGGCAATCGCCTTGCCGCCCTGTTGAATAATCTGATCCACCAGGGCATTAATTCTGTCCAGACGGCGCGCCACCAGCACCAGCGAAAACGCGTTATTCGCTAAATGGAGGGCAATGGCCTGACCAATACCGCTGCTGGCACCGGTGATGACAACCACCTTGTTTGCACTAATATTCATGATCTTATCTCGCTATTGAGTGATGCAAAAAATAAAAGGCAGAGAAGCGTTAATGAATAATGACAAATTCATTAATGCGGTTTTTGATATATTCTGTATCGGGAATAAAATGATGTTCGTTTAAAACTTAATGGAGTACGGAAGCGTCTGTCAATGTCGTTTTTTAATAATTAAATTAATTGCAGGCCTAATATTTAATTCTTATAGGTAACCGAGAATATTATATAAATAAAAAGGGGACGATGACGGCCCTGCAAACAGGGCCTGAGGATTACAGTTTGCCACTGTAAAGCACCGGGCCTGTGGGGAGGCCGGTGGGCGATCCGCCCTCTGGTTCAAGGCTTATGGCTATCGTGGCGTCAGCAGGGAGCGTTGCGTTCCTGAGGGTGACGCGTGTGGGGATGTCGTTATGCAGCAGCCCCATGGATACCGGCGCCTGCCCGCCTGGGATCAGCCAAAGCTGCAGGCTGTGTTGCGCGGCGACAGCTGTCGGTCGAAGCGGGGCAATGCTCAGGTGCTGGCGGCTGGCGTCCGCGCTGACGACCCACTGCCCGTGCTGTTGGGCATCGTTGAGTACCATCAGCGGAGCGAGTTCCGGGGCTCGGGTGGCATACCAGGCAACGACCGTCAGGGCGGCGAGTGAGGCCGCAACCATCCAGCCGAGATAAGGCCGACTTTGGCGTAAAGGCTTTTTGGGCGGCAGGTCGAGGGCGATTCTTTTCCACACCGTCTCGGGTGGAGGGACGGGCACAAGATGACTATCCAGCGTGCTGAACATGTCCTGCCAGTACGCCACGCGGGCGGCCAGAGCCGGTTCACGGAGGACCCTTTTCTGGAACTGAAGCCGTGCTCCTCCCCGCAGCGTGCCGAGGGCATACTCTGCTGCCAGCATGTCGTCGCGTTTTTCTGCGTCATTCATAGCCCCACGCACTCCCGAAGATGGTCCATTGCCCGACGTATCCAGCTTTTCACCGAGCCTACAGGCTGCTGCAGCCAGTCGGCAATGTCGCTGTGAGACATTCCCTGATAGTAGGCGAGCGTAATGCTCTGGCGCTGCTCGCTGCTCAAATGTTCGAGACAATGCCTAAGACGCTCTGCCTGCGCATCGTCGTGCCAGTTATTCTGCTCATCGTTCTCGCTGGGCATAAGCGCTTCGTTATACGGCGACTCGCGTTCGGCAGCGCGGGTTTGCCCGCTGCGCAGCCAGTCAATACAGCGATTGCGAACAACATGCGTAAGCCAGGTCATCGGGGTGCTCAGTGCAGCGTTGTAGGTTTCGGCTTTACTCCAGACGGTGATAAAACAGTCGTGAAGGATCTCTTCTGCCCACGCGCGGTCGCGCAGCATGCGCAGCGCGACGGCAAACAGGTGTGGCGATGTGAGTCGATAGAGTTGTTCAAATGCGCGGCGATCGCCGTTTGCGACCGCCTGCATTAATTTCTGCTGCTGTTCTGTCAGCGCGTTATCCATGTTTTTCCCGGAAGGTAACGTCACACTTCCGAAGTATAGACAACTACTTAGGCATCAGGACGGTATCAATTACATCGATCACGCCGTTTTTTTGATGAACGTCATAGGTGCTAATGTTCGCCACATTGCCTTTACCATCCTTAAGCTGAATGTTGTGCGGGCCGTTGCTCATGATCCACAGTGGCTGACCGTTAACGGTCTTCAACTCCGCGTGTCCGCCGCCCTGTTTAATTTTCTGCTCCAGCGCCTTCATATCGTAATTACCGGCAACCACGTGATAGGTGAGGATGCTGGTGAGCGTGGCTTTGTTTTCGGGTTTGACCAGGTTCTCGACCGTGCCGGCAGGCAATTTCGCAAACGCCGCATTGGTCGGCGCAAATACGGTGAATGGCCCTTTGCTCTGAAGCGTCTCCACCAGTCCAGCCGCTTTGACGGCGGCCACCAGCGTGGTGTGATCTTTCGAGTTCACGGCGTTTTCAACGATATTTTTGCTCGGGAACATTTCGGCTCCGCCTACCATCACGGAGCCTGACGTCATGGCGGCTGATGTGCCTGCACAGAAGAGTAAAGCGCTGGTGACGAGTGCAACACGGGTTAGCTTTTTCATCATCTTTCCTCGGTTTGGGGAGCAAAGGGATTGCTCACATATGCATATACGAGGGGAGGGGGTGAACTGGATGCAGGAAAATAAAAATAAATTTTGGGTGGGAAGCCCTCTCCCGTATGGAAGAGGGCCAGGGGGAGGGGAAATATCCTCAGCGCCTGACCGGCGCCCCGTTGGCCACATAATACGCGGCCGTACTTTTTGCCAGCGGCTCGCGCCCGCGAATCGCATCAGCAATTTTCTCGCCGATCATAATCGTGGTGGCGTTCAGGTTGCCGGTAATAATCTGCGGCATGATCGACGCATCCACCACGCGTAATCCTTCCAGCCCGTGAACGCGGCCTTCACCGTCAACCACCGCCATCTCGTCATAGCCCATTTTGCAGGTGCCGCACGGATGGAACGCGGTTTCGGCATGGTTACGCACGAACTCGTCCAGCTGTTCGTCGGTCTGGCATTCGACGCCCGGGCTGATTTCACGACCGCGGTATTTGTCCAGCGCCGGCTGGTGCATGATCTCGCGGGTGATGCGGATCGCGTCGCGAAACTCCTGCCAGTCCTGCTCGTGGGACATATAGTTGAACAGGATCGCCGGATGCTGGTGCGGATCGCGCGACTGGATGCGCACGTGTCCACGGCTCGGGGAGCGCATGGAGCCGACGTGGCACTGGAAGCCGTGCTCTTTCACCGCGTTCGAGCCGTTGTAGTTAATCGCTACCGGCAGGAAGTGGTACTGAATGTTCGGCCATTCGAACTCCTCGCGGCTGCGGATAAATCCGCCCGCTTCGAAGTGGTTGCTCGCACCCACGCCGGTGCCACCAAACAGCCACTCCGCGCCAATCTTCGGCTGGTTCCACCACTGCAGGGCAGGGTAGAGGGAAACCGGCTCCTTACATTCATACTGGAGGTACATCTCCAGATGATCCTGCAAGTTTTCTCCCACGCCGGGTAAATCATGCACCAGCGGGATATCGAACTGCTTCAGCAATTCAGCATTGCCCACGCCGGAACGCTGGAGGATCTGCGGTGACGCAATGGCGCCTGCGCACAGGAGGACTTCTTTATTCGCCGTCGCTTTTGACGGAATGGTGCTTTCGCCTTCCAGCCATTCAACGCCCGCCGCGCGCTTGCCGTCAAAAATAATGCGATCGGTCATGGCGTGGGTGCGGATAGTCAGGTTAGGACGCGGTTTTGCCTGGTCCAGATAGCCGCGCGCGGTGCTGGCGCGTCGGCCCTGCGGCGTGACCGTGCGGTCCATCGGGCCGAAGCCTTCCTGCTGGTAGCCGTTGAGATCGTCGGTGCGCGGATAGCCCGCCTGCACGCCTGCTTCCACCATTGCTTCAAACAGCGGATTTACGCCCGGCTTAGAGGTGGTGACGCTCACCGGACCGTCGCCGCCGTGGTAGTCATTCGGCCCCACGTCGCGGGTCTCTGCCTTGCGGTAGTAGGGCAGGCAGTTGAGGTAGCTCCAGTGCTCCAGACCCGGTTCTTTCGCCCAGTTGTCCAGATCCATCGCGTTGCCGCGCACGTAGCACATGCCGTTGATCAGCGACGAGCCGCCCAGCCCTTTGCCGCGTCCGCACTCCATGCGGCGGTTGTTCATGAAGGGTTCTGGCTCGGTTTCGTACGCCCAGTTGTAGCGCTTGCCCTGCAGCGGGAACGCCAGCGCGGCAGGCATCTGGGTGCGGAAATCAAAGCGGTAGTCCGGCCCGCCCGCCTCAAGCAGCAGGACGGTGGTGTTCGGATCTTCAGTCAGTCGTGTAGCCAGTACGTTGCCGGCAGAGCCGGCCCCGATAATGATGTAGTCAAATTGCAAATAAACCTCCCGGTTAAAATATGGACTGGAATTTACCCATCTCAACCTGGATGGACTTCACCTGGGTGTAGCTCTGAAGCGTCATCACGCCGTTCTCGCGGCCAATGCCGGAGTGCTTGTAGCCGCCAACCGGCATCTCCGCGGCGGATTCACCCCAGGTGTTGATCCAGCAGATGCCCGCTTCAAGCTGATGAATGGCGCCGTGCGCGCGGTTCAGATCGGCGGTGACGATGCCCGCCGCCAGACCGTAGTCGGTGTCGTTGGCGCGGCGAATGGCTTCTTCATCGCTTTCATAGGTGAGGATGGACATCACCGGGCCGAAGATCTCTTCGCGCACGATGGTCATCTCGTCGGTGCAGTCGGTGAACACGGTCGGGGCCACCCACGCGCCGTTATCAAACCCGTCGCCCTTCAGCACGTCGCCGCCGCACAGCACGCGCGCGCCTTCTTCTTTGCCTTTGGCGATGTAGCGCATCACGCTGTCGCGATGCGGGAAGCTGACCATCGGGCCAAAGTTGGTGCTTTCATCGAACAGATCGCCTGCGCGGATGCGGCCCACGCGCTCAACGATTTTTTGCTCAAACGCGGCCTTAGATTTTGCAGGCACGAACACGCGGGTGCCGTTGGTGCACACCTGTCCGGAACTGAAAAAGTTGGCCATCATGGCGATGTCTGCGGCGAGATCGAGGTCCGCATCGTCAAACACAATCAGCGGGGATTTGCCGCCCAGCTCCATCGTCACCTCCTTCAGGGACGAGGCTGCGGAGTTAGCCATCACCTTTTTGCCGCTGGCGACGCCGCCGGTGAAGGAGACTTTGGCAATGCCCGGATGCTCGGTCAGGTACTGACCGGTTTCCGCGCCCACGCCCGGCAGGACGTTAAACACGCCGTCCGGGAGGCCCGCCTCGGTGTAGATTTCCGCCAGCTTCAGGGCGGTGAGCGGAGTGACCTCGCTCGGCTTGAAGATCATCGCGTTGCCCGCCGCCAGCGCCGGGGCGGATTTCCACAGGGCGATCTGGATCGGGTAGTTCCACGCGCCGATGCCCGCCACCACGCCCAGCGGCTCGCGGCGCGTGTAGACAAATGAGGTGTCGCGCAGCGGGATCTGGCTGCCTTCCAGCGCCGGGATCAGCCCCGCGTAGTACTCCAGCACGTCCGCGCCGGTGACGATGTCGACGGTCGAGGTTTCAGAAAACGCCTTACCGGTGTCGAGGGTTTCCAGCTTTGCCAGCTCGTCGTTGCGCTCGCGCAGGATGTCGACGGCGCGACGCAGGATGCGCGAGCGCTCCATGGCGGTCATCGCCGCCCAGATTTTTTGCCCGCGCGTTGCGCTCTCTACGGCGCGGTCCACGTCTTCACGCCCGGCGGCCTGCACGCTCGCCAGAACTTCACCGTTGGCCGGGTTGATGGTCTCGAAGGTGCGACCGCTGGTGGCGGATGTATAACCACCATTGATATAAAGCTGCTGTTCTGCCATTCGGGACATGCTTCCTCCTCGGTTATTCGGTCGGTAAATGCTGGCTGATAAAGTGGCTGGTAAGCGATTGCGCGAGGGTTTTGTCCAGCGGTTTGCCGCTGAGCGCGGCGCGCAGCCACAGCCCGTCGATCAGCGCCGCCAGCCCGTAGCCCGCCTCTTCAGCCTGTTCACGCGGCAGCTCGCGGCGGAACTCGTACACCAGATTTGAGAGCAACCGGCGGCTGCTGACCTGCTGCAAACGGTAGAGCATCGGCTGATGCATGCTGCTCGCCCAGAAGGCCAGCCAGGCCTTCATCGCCGCGCCGCTGACCTGGGTTTCATCAAAATTGCCGCCGACAATCGCCTGCAAACGCTGCTCCGCGCTGCCGTTCGGCAGGGCGCGTAAGCGGCTTAATACCGCATCGCGCAGCTGGCCGGTGATGTCGCGCATGGTCGCTTCCAGCAGGCCGTTTTTATCTTTGAAATAATGGCTGATGATCCCCGTGGACACGCCCGCCCGACGGGCGATCTGCGCAATGGTTGCGTCATGCATGCCCACTTCATTAATTGCTTCCAGCGTGGCGTCGATAAGCTGCCTGCGCCGGATCGGCTGCATCCCCACTTTGGGCATTTTTGCCACTCCATTCATCAGCGTTGGTAATCTATTAAAACGGTTTTTGATTGGACGTTCAATATAAAATGTGTCTTAATTGTTGCGATTTTGGATTTCAATAGTTACAAAAACAGTGGGGATACTGGATGACAGACCTTTCACAAGACAGAGAAAAAGACAAAATCAACCCGGTCGTTTTTTATACGTCCGCCGGGCTGATTTTGTTGTTTTCCCTGACAACCATTTTCTTTAACGATTTTTCTGCCGAGTGGATTGGCCGCACCCTGAACTGGGTGTCGAAGACCTTCGGCTGGTACTACCTGCTGGCGGCGACGCTCTATATCGTCTTCGTGGTCTGCATTGCCTGCTCGCGCTTCGGCTCGGTGAAGCTCGGGCCAGAGCAGTCCAAGCCCGAGTTCAGCCTGCTGAGCTGGGCGGCGATGCTGTTTGCCGCGGGCATCGGCATCGACCTGATGTTCTTCTCGGTAGCTGAGCCGGTCACGCAGTATATGCAGCCGCCGGAAGGGGCGGGGCAGACGATGGAGGCCGCACGCCAGGCGATGGTCTGGACGCTGTTCCACTACGGCCTGACGGGCTGGTCGATGTATGCCCTGATGGGCATGGCGCTCGGATACTTTAGCTATCGTTATAATTTGCCTCTCACCATCCGCTCCGCGCTGTACCCGATTTTCGGGAAAAGAATTAACGGCCCGATTGGCCACAGCGTCGATATTGCGGCGGTAATTGGCACCATCTTCGGCATCGCGACGACGCTCGGCATTGGCGTGGTCCAGCTCAACTACGGGCTAAGCGTGCTGTTTGATATCCCGGATTCGATGGCGGCTAAAGCGGCGCTGATTGCGCTCTCGGTGATTATCGCCACCATTTCGGTGACCTCCGGCGTGGATAAGGGCATCCGCGTGCTCTCTGAGCTGAACGTGGCGCTGGCGCTGGGCCTGATCCTGTTCGTGCTGTTTATGGGCGACACGTCGTTCCTGCTCAACGCCCTGGTGCTGAACGTGGGCGACTACGTGAACCGCTTCATGGGCATGACGCTGAACAGCTTCGCCTTTGACCGCCCGGTGGAGTGGATGAACAACTGGACCCTGTTCTTCTGGGCGTGGTGGGTCGCATGGTCGCCGTTTGTTGGCCTGTTCCTGGCGCGTATTTCGCGTGGGCGCACCATTCGTCAGTTTGTGATGGGCACCCTGATCATCCCGTTCACCTTTACCCTGCTGTGGCTGTCGATTTTCGGCAACAGCGCGCTGCACGAGATCATCCACGGCAACGCAACCTTTGCCCAGGAAGCGATGGCGCACCCGGAGCGCGGCTTCTACAGCCTGCTGGCGCAGTATCCGGCGTTCACCTTTAGCGCCTCCGTGGCGACCATCACCGGCCTGCTGTTTTACGTCACTTCAGCGGATTCCGGCGCGCTGGTGCTGGGGAACTTCACCTCGAAGCTGAAGGACATCAACAGCGACGCGCCAAACTGGCTGCGCATCTTCTGGTCGGTCGCCATCGGCCTGCTGACGCTCGGCATGCTGATGACCAACGGCATTTCGGCGCTGCAGAACACCACGGTGATCATGGGCCTGCCGTTCAGCTTTGTTATCTTCTTCGTGATGGCCGGGCTGTATAAATCGCTCAAGGTGGAAGACTATCGACGCGTCAGCGCCAGCCGCGACACCGCGCCGCGGCCAATGGGCGCTCAGGACAGGCTGAGCTGGAAGAAACGCCTGTCGCGCCTGATGAACTACCCGGGCACGCGCTACACCAAACAGATGATGGAGACGGTCTGCTTCCCGGCGATGGAAGAGGTGGCGCAGGAGCTGAAGCTGCGCGGCGCCTACGTGGAGCTGAAAAACCTGCCGCCGGAAGAGGGCGAAAATCTGGGACATCTGGATCTGCTGGTGCACATGGGCGACGAGCAGAACTTTGTCTACCAGATCTGGCCGCAGCAGTATTCGGTACCTGGCTTTACCTACCGGGCGCGCAGCGGGAAATCAACCTACTACCGGCTGGAAACCTTCTTACTGGAGGGTAGCCAGGGGAATGATTTGATGGATTACAGCAAGGAGCAGGTGATTACGGACATTCTGGACCAGTATGAACGGCACCTGAACTTTATCCACCTGCACCGGGAAGCGCCGGGGAATAGCGTGATGTTCCCGGATGTCTAAACGGATTCTTAAAATACCTTTAAGCTGTATATAAATACAGTTATTTGGCGCAGCATTACTCAAGGAAGAGTAACCATGCAGCATGAGCCTGGTGTTGAAGCATTCGGGCTTTTGCTGCGTTTAGGGAAGGAACTATGGATGAGTCATGCGATAGAGTTTATCGAAACATCACTCTTTACCCGACAGATTAAAAGCATTGCTACGGATGATGAATTAAAGGATCTGCAAAAGGAACTTATTGCGTGGCCTGAAAAAGGTGACCTGATCCAGCAGACGGGTGGTTTACGTAAAATAAGGATGGCGGCAGCCTCAAAGGGAAAGAGAGGGGGTATCAGAGTGATTTACTTTCTGGCCACGGAGGAGGTGATCTATTTCATTATGGCCTATCCAAAATGCATAAAGGACAGCCTGACAGAGGCAGAGAAAGCAGAACTTAAAAAGCTGACTTCCATTCTGAAAAATACTGCTTCCAGTGCCGTAAATGAGAGGTGTACTATGTACCCTAATCAGGCAGGTGGAGGCTAATAATGAGTATTTTTAATGAATTAAAATCTTCGCTTGAAGAGGCCGTTGAGATCCATAACGGAAGAAAAGCCGCTTCCCGAGTAACCCGCTATGAAGTTGCTGATGTGCGTGCCATCAGAGAGCAGCTCAATATCACGCAAAGCGAAATGGCGAAGGCGCTTGGCACGAGCGTCGATACGATAAAGAGCTGGGAGTCCAAACGCCGCAATCCAACCGGGCTGGCGGCGAAGGTACTTAATGTGATTCGGGAGAATCCTGCATTTTACAAGGCACTTGCCGGGCTGTGAGTCGCCCTTATGCCGGGTGGCGCTGCGCTTACCCGGCCTTCACAACTGCTTTTCCGTAGACCTGATAAGCGAAGCGCCGTCAGGCCCGCCCTTCATTGACATAACTTTAATGATAACTATTTTCATTTAAATATAGCCTGTGCTATACCTTATAGCACAGGCTAATTTTGCTTTGAATTTCACCACCTCAGGAGACTTCTGCGATGCACCCACGGCAAGGATTAAAGCGTCTGTTGCTCGGCGCGCTGCTCACGGCTACGACCAGCACGGGCGCGCTGGCGGCTGAAAAGTTCCAGGTCATCACCACCTTTACCGTCATCGCGGATATGGCGAAAAACGTGGCGGGGGATGCCGCGGAAGTCACCTCCATCACAAAACCGGGCGCTGAAATCCACGAGTACCAGCCGACGCCGGGGGATATCAAGCGCGCGCAAAAGGCGCAGCTGATCCTTGCGAACGGCATGAACCTGGAGCTGTGGTTCCAGCGTTTTTATCAGCATCTGAACGGCGTGCCGGAGGTGATTGTCACCCAGGGCATCACCCCGATGGGCATCAGCGAGGGGCCGTACGACGGCAAGCCTAACCCGCACGCGTGGATGTCGCCGGACAACGCGCTGATTTACGTAGATAACATCCGCGACGCGCTGGTGAAGTACGACCCGGCCAACGCGCAGGTCTACCAACGCAACGCTGAGGCCTACAAGCAGAAGATCGTCGCGACCCTCGAACCGCTGCGCAAGCAGGTGGCGGCCATCCCGGAAGACAAACGCTGGATGGTGACCAGCGAGGGCGCCTTCTCCTATCTTGCGCGGGATCTGGGCATGAAGGAACTTTACCTGTGGCCGATCAACGCCGATCGGCAGGGGACGCCGCAGCAGGTGCGCAAGGTGATCGATCTGGTGAAGAAATATCGCATCCCGGCGGTATTCAGCGAAAGCACGGTCTCCGATAAGCCAGCGCGTCAGGTGGCGCGGGAAACCGGCGCCCACTACGGCGGCGTGCTGTACGTTGACTCCCTGAGTGCGGAAAACGGCCCGGTGCCGACCTATATCGACCTGCTGAACGTGACCACCCGCACGCTGGTGCAGGGCATTCGCGACGGCATGAAGGAGTGATCATGCAAAAGGGGATTGTCGTCACGGACGTGACCGTGACCTACCGCAACGGCCACACGGCGCTGCGCAATGCGTCGTTCAGCGTGCCCGGCGGATCGATTGCCGCGCTGGTGGGGGTGAACGGCTCCGGCAAGTCCACGCTGTTTAAGGCGGTGATGGGCTTTGTGCGGGCGGCGAGCGGCACTATCACCCTCCATGGGCTGCCGCCTCACCGGGCGCTGCGCCAGAACCTGGTCGCCTACGTGCCGCAGTCGGAAGAGGTCGACTGGTCGTTTCCGGTGCTGGTCGAGGACGTGGTGATGATGGGGCGCTACGGGCATATGGGATTTCTGCGGCGGCCTAAAGCGCAGGATCGGCAGATCGTGACCGACGCCCTGAAGCGCGTGGATATGCTTGAGCTGCGCCATCGGCAGATTGGCGAGCTGTCCGGCGGGCAAAAGAAGCGCGTCTTCCTGGCGCGGGCGATTGCCCAGCAGGGCGAGGTGATCCTGCTCGACGAGCCGTTTACCGGCGTGGACGTTAAAACCGAAGCCAGAATCATCAGCCTGCTGCGCGAGTTGCGCGACGAGGGCAAAACCATGCTGGTTTCGACCCACAATTTGGGCTCGGTCACGGAGTTTTGCGATTACACGGTGATGGTCAAAGGCACCGTGCTGGCGAGCGGTCCGACGGAAACCACCTTCACCGCCGAAAACCTTGAGCGCGCCTTCAGCGGCGTGCTGCGCCACGTGGTGCTCAGCGGCTCGGAAGATCGCATCATTACCGACGATGAGCGACCCTTCGTGACGCACCGGCAGGAGGCCAAATGAACGCGCTTCTCGAACCCTTCGGCTATGAGTACATGCTTAACGCGATGTGGGTCTCGGCGATGGTGGGTGGGCTGTGCGCGTTTCTCTCCTGCTACCTGATGCTCAAAGGCTGGTCGCTGATCGGCGATGCGCTCTCGCACTCCATCGTGCCGGGCGTGGCGGGGGCTTACATGCTCGGGCTGCCGTTCTCGCTGGGGGCGTTTTTATCGGGCGGGCTGGCGGCGGGCAGCATGCTGTTTCTCAACCAGCGCAGCCGCCTGAAGGAGGATGCCATTATCGGGCTGATCTTCTCCTCCTTTTTCGGGCTGGGGCTGTTTATGGTCTCGCTTAACCCGACCTCGGTAAATATTCAGACCATCGTGCTCGGCAATATTCTGGCTATCGCCCCAGAGGATATCGTCCAGCTGGCGATTATCGGCGTGGTGTCGATGGTTATCCTGCTGTTCAAATGGAAAGATCTGATGGTGACCTTTTTTGATGAGAACCACGCCCGCGCCATCGGCCTGCGCCCGGAGCGCCTGAAGATCCTGTTCTTCACGCTGCTGGCGGTCTCTACCGTGGCGGCGCTGCAAACCGTCGGCGCATTTCTGGTGATCTGTCTGGTGGTCACACCCGGCGCGACCGCGTGGCTGCTGACCGACCGTTTCCCGCGTCTGCTGATGATTGCCGTCGCCATTGGCAGCCTCACCAGCTTCCTCGGCGCGTGGGCTAGCTATTACCTGGACGGCGCCACCGGCGGCATTATTGTGGTCGCCCAGACGCTGCTGTTCCTGCTGGCGTTCGTCTTTGCGCCGAAGCACGGGCTGCTCGCCAGCCGTCGTCGCGCGAAGGAGGCACACCCATGATGGCGCTGCTCCTTGAACCCTTCCAGTTTGCGTTCATGAACAACGCGCTGCTGATTTCACTTCTGGTAGCCGTGCCCTGCGCGCTGCTGTCGGTTTTTCTGGTGCTCAAAGGTTGGGCGCTGATGGGCGATGCCATGAGCCACGCGGTGTTTCCCGGCGTGGTGCTGGCGTGGGTGATGGGCCTGCCGCTGGCGCTGGGCGCGTTCGTTGCCGGTCTGTTTTGCGCGGTCGCCACCGGCTACCTCAAGGACAATAGCCGGATCAAGCAGGATACGGTGATGGGGATCGTCTTTTCCGGGATGTTCGCCGCCGGGCTGATCCTCTATATCGCCGTCAAACCCGAGGTGCATCTCGACCACATTCTGTTCGGCGATATGCTGGGCATTAACGGGATGGATATTCTGCAAAGCGGCCTCGTGGCGGGCCTGATTGCGCTGGTGATTGGCCTCAAGTGGCGCGACTTCCTGCTCTTCAGCTTTGACTATCAGCAGGCCCAGGCGAGCGGCCTGCGCGCCCGCTGGCTGCACTATGGCCTGCTGTGCATGGTCGCGCTGACCATCGTGGCGACGCTGAAGGCGGTGGGAATTATTCTGTCGATTTCGCTGCTGATTGCCCCCGGCGCGGTGGCGGTGCTGATCGCCCGACGCTTTCACATGGCGCTGCTGGTGGCAGTGGCGGTATCAGTACTGGTGTCGGTCAGCGGCGTGTATGCCTCGTTTTATCTCGACAGCGCACCCGCGCCGACCATTGTGGTCCTGTTCGCGGTGGTGTTTATCGTGACGTTTGTGGTGACCAGCGTGAAGGCGCGTCGGCAGGAACGTGTGACAGCAGGGTGATCGCCTGCTCACCGCGCAGTTGCCAGTGCAGGGTGAAGGCGGTGCCTTCGTTAAAGCCTGACAGTTGACGGGTCAATGCCAGCGTGAGCGTGTTATCGTCGAGCAGGGTGACGCGCGCGCTGTCAAACCCCATGTAAGCCTGCACCTGCGGAAAGAGGGCCTTAAACAGGCTCTCTTTGGCGCTGAAAACCAGCGTCAGGGCGAGGGCGAACGGGTATCCCGAGTGGGAAAGCACACGCTCTTCCTGGGCATCTATAATGCCATCTTTGATTTCCCTTGCTTCATTTTCGGCGAGGATCGCTTCACTATCGATACCGATAAGCGCAGGGTATGGCGCGACGACAGCCATCGCCTCCGTGCCGCTGTGGGTGATGCTGCCGGAAATTCCGTCCGGCCAGAGCGGTTCCCCGCTGGGGCCGATGGCGGGAACGGTGTGGTCAGGCAAGGCGTGCGCGGCGGCGATGCGTCCTGCCAGATGGTCAGCCTTGCGTTTACGTCCGGCGTCAGCGAGCTGGGCGTGATGGGGGAGCCAGAGGAGATCGGCGTCGGTGAAGGTGGCGGGGTCGAAGGTGATGCGGTGGAGGGTGAGGCCGGCGAGAGAAAATGTGCTGTGGGTGGTGTGCATGGTTTTTCCCTCTGAATTGTGCGGACTGATGCCCTCACCCCAACCCTCTCCCACAGGGAGAGGGGGAAGTCACTGCCTGTATCAGAATCTTGTGTTTACGCTCATGTACCAGGTGCGACCCGGTTCATTATACGTATACGCCCCCGCACCGTACATATACGCACCGGTTGTCGCGTTCCCCGTGGTCTGGGCATTACCCGCGCGCCACTGGCGCTTGTCGAAGACGTTGTCCACGCCGCCGGTCAGGCTGACGTTTTTTGTCACGTCCCAGGTGGCGCTCAGGCCAACGATGCTGTACGGGCTGACCTCGTCTTTCTCAGACCCGGTCACCGGCTGGCCTTTGTAGTTGTACTTCTTCGGCTGCTGCTTGCCGTACCAGGTGAAGGTCGACTGCAATGACACATCCTGGTGCACCTGCCAGCTCAGGGTTGAGTTCAGCGTGTACTCCGGAATGATCGACAGACGGTCGCCGGTCTCCTTGTTCTTGCTCTGCAGCATATAGGTAATGTTGTTGGTCCAGTTGATGGTGTCGCTGACCGGCACGTTCAGGGAGCCTTCCAGACCTTCCACCACCGCCTTCGGCACGTTTTCCCACTGGTAGATATCGGTGGTGACTTTACCGGTGGAGGTCTGGCCAATCGGCGCGTAACCCGCTTCAATCTTGTTGCGGTAGTCGTTGCGGAACCAGGTCACGCCCGCCAGCCAGCCGTCGCGTTTCCACTCCAGGCCAATCTCTTTGTTGATGCTGGTTTCCGCTTTCAGATCGTCGTTACCCATCATGTAGCAGCCCACGCCGTCGGAGCTTGCGTAGCAGCCCTGGCCTTTACTGTACAGCAGGTAGTTCGGGTTGGTCTGATACAGGCTTGGCGCTTTATAGGCGCGCGCGATCCCCATCTTCAGGGTGAAGTCATCCCCCAGACCCTGCGACAGGTTCAGAGACGGGCTCCAGTTATTGCCCACGATGGTGTGGTGATCGAAGCGCAGGGCAGGGGTCAGCATGGTGCTGTCGGTCAGCTCCATGTTGTTCTCAGCGAACAGGGAGAAGATCTCCGCTGACGTGTACGGGCTACGGTCTTCGCTCATGCCCGGGATGGTGCCACCCTGCTGGGTTTGCGAGAAGGAGGTCGAATCCTTCATGCGCTGCTGGTTCCACTCGGTGCCGAGCGTCAGGTTCTGGTTCACAATGAAATCAATCGGCAGGTTGATTTCGCTGTGCAGCATCACGTCGGCCAGATCGGTGTCGGTGAATTTATTGCTGTTGAACAGGCCTTCCGTACCGCCCGCCAGCCCTTCGCCCAGGCGGGAGTTGCGGGTGTGTTCGTACTGCGCCCAGTTGCTGGTGGTAATGCCGTTGTCCCAGCCGCCGTTCCAGGTCACGGCGAAGTTCTGGCGATAAATACGGTTCGTCTCTTTGCCGTAGTTCTTCTTCACCAGCGCGTTGTCGTTGTTGGTATTTTGCGTGTCACCCGCATAGAGGTTGTTCTGGCGGCTGTAGCCCGCTTCAAACTCCAGCGACTGCATCGGCGCGAAGTCCCAGCGCACCACGCCGTTGATGTCTTTGTTCTCTACACCCTCGCGGCCCGCGGGCAGGGTGTTGGCGTAGGCTCCGGTACGCTCAGACTGGTGGCCCTGGTTGATGTCCCACGCGTCGGCCTGAGTCTTATCCAGGTTACCAAACATGCGGAAGCTGAAGTCGCCGCCCAGCGGGCCGCTCAGGCTGAAGTTGGTGCGTTTGGTGGAACCCTCGTCTTTATGCTCTGGCGCGTTCAGGTAGGTGTTCCAGGAGCCGTGCCACTGGTCGTCGAACTTTTTGGTGATGATATTCACCACGCCGCCCGCCGCGCCGTTACCGTAGCGCGCGGCGGCCGGGCCGCGGATCACTTCGATGCGCTCGATCATCTCCGGCGGCACCCAGCCGGTATCGCCACGGGTATCACGCTCGCCGCGCCAGCCCAGGCGGATGGAGTTGCGGCTGGTGACGGGCTTGCCGTCGATCAGGATCAGGGTGTTTTCCGGGCCCATGCCGCGAATGTCGATCTGACGGTTGTTCCCGCGCTGGCCGCTGGTGGAGTTCCCGGTCAGGTTAACGCCCGGCATGGTGCGGATGATTTCCGCCACGTCCCGCGCGGGCGGGTTTTTGCGGATCTCATCGGCGGTGATGGTCGACACGCCAGGCGCCTGCAAATTCTGCTCGGCGGCGGTGATCACCATGGTGTCTTCGTGCTGCGCAGAGGCGGCGTTGTCGTCTGCCATGGCGGGCAGCGCGACGCCATAAATCCCTAAATTGACCAGCAAGGCCAGAGAGTGAATCTTCTTATTCATTGTACGTCCCGCTTTTATGGTTATTTATGAACGCGCTTCCCACAGCGCGGGCAATACGCTATTGCAAATGCAAATAGTTATCAATAATATTATCAATAAAATTTGCTCTGAAACAAAAAATATTGCTAAACATGGGGTTATAAGGGTGACGGCGTTAACAACCGGAAGTGAAGCGTGGTGGCAGTCGAAAAACGGGCCGGAATGGCAACGTCATGAGGAAAACTATCGCGTCACATTCTGGTGGCGGGACCCGGCAGGAACCCAGCAGACCTCAACGGTTAAACGCGTCTGGCTCTACGTTACCGGCATGACCGACCACCATCAGAATGCCCACCCGCAATCGCTTGAACGCATTCCCGATACCGACGTTTGGCAGTGGCAGGGGGAGTTCAGCCCCGAATGGCGCGGCAGCTACTGTTTTATCCCCTCCGATAACGAAAACGATTTTGCCGATGCAGTATTTGAAGGCGAGCAGCCGGACCGCATGGCGCTGCGCGAAGGCTGGCGCAAGCTGCTGCCGCACGCAATTTCTGACCCGCTGAATGCGCAGAGCTGGCGCGGCGGGCGCGGGCACGCCGTCTCGGCGCTGGAAATGCCGGAAGCGCCCGTACAGCCGGGCTGGAACCATCCCGATATGCCCTTCAAGGCGCCCATTTGCATTGAGTGGGAAAGCACACGCCTGAAAAATCGCCGTCGCGTCTGGATTTTCACCACCGGCGGGGACGACCGGGAACGCCCGCTGGCGGTGCTGCTCGACGGGCAGTTCTGGGCCGAAAGCATGCCGGTCTGGCCTGCGCTGGCGTCGCTCACCGCCGAGCGCAACCTGCCGCCTGCGGTCTACGTCTTAATCGATGTTATTAATATAGAGCACCGTAACCGCGAGCTACCGTGCAATCCCGACTTCTGGCTGGCGGTGCAGGAAGAACTTCTCCCCCTTGTCCAACAACGCGCGCCGTTTAGCGACCGCGCCGACCGTACGGTGGTCGCAGGGCAAAGCTTTGGCGGTCTCTCCTCCCTTTATGCCGCACTGCACTGGCCGCAGCGTTTTGGCTGCGTGCTCAGCCAGTCCGGCTCCTACTGGTGGCCGCACCGCGGCGGGCAGCAGGACGGGCTGTTAATCGAACAACTTAAAACCGGCGAAATATCCCCTCGCGGGTTAAGCATCCTTCTTGAAGCCGGGCGCAACGAGCCGCTTATCTTGCGCGCAAACCAGGCGATCCTCGCCGAACTACACACTCAGCAACCGGTTATCTGGCGTCAGGTTGACGGCGGACACGATGCGCTTTGCTGGCGCGGTGGGCTGACGCAGGGGCTGATGACCCTCTGGCAGCCACTCATTCACTAACGGAGTCTGTATGGAATTCAGCAATCCTTTCGATAATCCGCAGGGACAGTTCGCCATTTTGCAAAATAACCAGGGGCAGTACAGCCTGTGGCCGCAGCAGTGCGAATTGCCTGCGGGCTGGCGCGTGGTCTGCGAACCGCACTCTCAGGAGGCGTGCCAGCAGTGGCTGGCGCAACGCTGGCAGACGCTTGAGCCGTCCTCTTTTGCGGGGGAGCGCGCATGAACCGTCTCCCTCTCGTCGCCGCCCAGCCGGGTATCTGGATGGCAGAGCAGCTTTCCTCGCTGCCAAACGCCTGGAGCGTGGCCCACTACACCGAGCTGAAAGGGAATATCGACGCGCCATTGCTGGCAAAAGCCATCGCTGAAGGCATGATGCAGGCCGATACCCTGCGCACGCGTTTCGCTGAAGATAACGGCGAGGTCTGGCAGTGGGTCGATGAGACCCTGATCCTGCCGGAGCCGTCCATCGTACGCGTTGATTCTCACGACGCCGCCGTGGCGCTGATGGAGGCCGATCTCAGCCAGGATCTGCGCGTGGACAGCGGTCAGCCGCTCGCTTTCCATCAGCTGATTCAGGTCGGTGACAACCGCTGGTACTGGTATCAGCGCTATCACCATCTGGTGGTGGATGGTTTCAGTTTCCCGGCGATTACCCGCCAGATCGCCGCGATTTACGCTGCATGGAATAAAGGGGATCCCACCCCAGCCTCACCATTTACTCCGTTCGCCGAGGTCGTTGACGAGTATCAGCGCTATCGCGACAGCGAGGCCTGGCAGCGCGACGGTGCTTTCTGGGCCGGGCAGCGCAAACAGCTTCCTCCTCCGGTCTCGCTCTCCTCCGCGCCGCTGCCGGGACGCGCCGCCACTACCGACATTCTGCGTCTGAAAATTGCAATGGACACTCGCGCCTTTAGCCAGCTGGCGCAGGCAGCCGGGCAGGCACAGCGCACCGATCTGGCGCTTGCGCTGGTGGCGCTGTGGCTGGGCCGCCTCACCGGACGGCTGGACTACGCCGCCGGGTTTATCTTTATGCGCCGCATGGGGTCCGCCGCGCTGACCGCAACCGGCCCGGTGCTTAACGTCCTGCCGCTGGCGGTGAATATTAATCCGCGTGAGAGCCTGCCGGAGCTGGCGCTGCGCCTGGCGAACCAGCTGAAAAAGATGCGCCGACATCAGCGCTACGACGCCGAGCAGATCGTGCGCGACAGCGGGCGGGCCGCAGGGGACGAACCCTTATTTGGGCCGGTGCTGAACGTGAAGGTGTTTGATTATCAGCTGGATATCGACGGCGTGGAGGCCATCACCCACACGCTGGCGACCGGCCCGGTGAACGATCTCGAGCTGGCGCTGTTCCCGGACGAGCAGGGCGGATTAAGCATTGAGATCCTCGCCAACAGGCAGCGTTACGACGACGCGACGCTGAAGCGCCACGTTTCGCGCCTGAACGCGATGCTGGCGCAGTTTGCCGCGAACCCGGACCTGCGCTGTGGCGACGTGGAAACCGTATCCGAGCAGGAATACGCCCGGCTGGCGCGCATCAACGATACCGGCCTGGCGCTGCCCTCCACCACGCTGGCGGATCTGGTGGCGGAGCAGGCGAGCAAAACGCCGGACGCTCCCGCGCTGGCGGATGCCCATATTGAGCTGAACTACCGCCAGATGCGTGAGCAGGTGGTCGCGCTGGCAAACCTGCTGCGCGCGCGCGGCGTGAAGCCGGGCGACAGCGTGGCGGTGGCGCTTCCGCGCTCGGTGTTCCTGACCCTGGCGCTGCACGGGATTGTTGAAGCCGGCGCCGCCTGGCTGCCGCTGGATACCGGCTACCCGGACGATCGTCTGCGGATGATGCTGGAGGACGCGAAACCGTCGCTTCTCATTACCACCGACGCGCAGCTTCCGCGCTTTAACGATCTGCCGATACCTTCATTTAGTTACAACATGCTATTGCCAGCCACAGGCGCTGAACCTCTGCGTCTGGCGAAGCCGGAGCAGACCGCGTACATCATCTTTACCTCGGGTTCAACGGGACGCCCGAAAGGGGTGATGGTGGGGCATACCGCCATCGTTAACCGCCTGAAGTGGATGCAGGATCATTATCCACTGGCGGCGCATGACGTCGTGGCGCAGAAAACGCCGTGCAGCTTTGACGTGTCGGTGTGGGAGTTCTGGTGGCCGTTTATCGCCGGGGCAAAGCTGGTGATGGCCGAGCCGGACGCGCACCGCGATCCGCACGCGATGCAGAGCTTCTTCGCAGAATATGGCGTAACCACCACCCACTTCGTGCCCTCGATGTTGGCGGCATTTGTTGCCTCGCTGACGCCGGAAAACGTCGACTGTTGCAGGACGCTGAAGCAGGTGTTCTGTAGCGGCGAGGCGCTGCCAACGGCGCTGTGCCGCGAGTGGGAGCAGATCACTCATGTACCGCTGCACAACCTCTACGGCCCAACCGAAGCGGCGGTGGACGTGAGCTGGTATCCGGCGTACGGCCCGGAGCTGGCGGCAGTGGAGGGCAACAGCGTGCCGATCGGCTTCCCGGTGTGGAATACGGGGCTGCGCATTCTGGACGCGATGATGCGCCCGGTGCCGTTCGGCGTGGCGGGCGATCTGTATCTCACCGGCATTCAGCTGGCCCAGGGGTATCTGGGACGTCCCGACCTCACCGCCAGCCGCTTTATTGCCGATCCGTTTGCCCCAGGCGAGCGGATGTATCGCACCGGAGACGTTGCCCGCTGGCTGGACAACGGGGCGGTGGAATATCTGGGCCGCAGCGATGACCAGCTGAAAATCCGCGGTCAGCGCATTGAGCTGGGCGAAATCGACCGGGCGATGCTGTCGCTGCCGGACGTGGCCCAGGCCGTGGCGCATGCGTGCGTGTTCAACCAGGCTGCGGCAACGGGCGGCGATGCCCGCCAGCTGGTGGGGTACGTGGTTTCCGAATCCGGTTTACCGCTGGATCGCGACGCGCTGCTGGACTCGCTCAGGGCACAGCTGCCGCCGCATATGGTGCCGGTGGTGCTGCTGCAAATCAGCGCGCTGCCGCTAAGCGCCAACGGCAAGCTGGATCGCAAGGCGCTGCCGCTGCCGGAGCTGACCAGTAAAACCTCCGGTCGCGCACCCGAGACGCAAACCGAAGCCGCCGTGGCGCAGGCGTTTTCTGCGCTGCTGGGCTGCGAAGTGAACGATATCGACGCCGACTTCTTTGCCCTTGGCGGCCACTCGCTGCTGGCGATGCGCCTCGCGGCTCAGCTCGGTCGTGCGTTCAGCCGCAAGGTCACGCCGGGGCAGATTATGGTCGCCTCGACGGTCGGCAAGCTCAGCGCGTTGCTGGACTCGCAGATGAGCGACGAACAGGCGCAGCGTCTGGGGTATGAAACCCTGCTGCCGCTGCGTGAAAGCAACGGCCCGACGCTGTTCTGCTTCCATCCGGCGTCCGGCTTTGCCTGGCAGTTCAGCGTCCTGGCGCGCTACCTCAGCCCGCGCTGGTCCATCATCGGCATTCAGTCGCCGCGGCCAAACGGCCCGATGCAGCAGTGCGCGGATCTCGATGGGGTGATCGAACATCACCTTAAAACGCTGCGTAAGCAGCAGCCGCACGGGCCGTATTACCTGTTCGGCTATTCGCTCGGCGGCACGCTGGCGCAGGGCATTGCGGCGCGCCTGCGCGAGCAGGGCGAAGCGGTGGCGTTCCTTGGCCTGCTGGATACCTGGCCGCCGGAAAGCCAGAACTGGGCGGAGAAAGAGGCAAACGGCCTTGACCCGGAAGTGCTGGCGGAGATCGAGCGCGAGCGTCAGGCGTTTATCGCCGCCCAGCAGGGACAGGGCTCCAGCGAATTGTTTAACACCATTGAAGGCAACTACGAGGACGCGGTGCGGTTGCTCACCACCGCGCACAGTTCACGCTTTGACGGTAAAGCGACGCTGTTTGTTGCTGAACGTACCCGAACGATGGATCCGCATACGGCCTGGGCGTCGTGGGTGGGCGAGCTGGAGGTCTACAGCCAGGACTGCGCCCACGTGGATATCATTTCACCGCAGGCGTTTGAGAAGATTGGGCCGGTACTGAAGGAAATTTTAGGATAGTGCAAATGCCCGGTGGCGCTGCGCTTACCGGGCCTGAATGTAGGCCGGGTAAGGCGTAGCCGCCACCCGGCTATTACCGCCGACCTAACGGCACCACCAGCGGCGTACCCGCCACCGGATCGTCAATAATCATGCAGCGCATGCCGTAGATCCGCGCGATCAGCTCTGGCGTCACAATCTCCTTCGGCGCGCCCTGCGCCACAATCTCGCCGTCGCGCAGCGCAATCAGATGCGTGGCGTAGCGGCAGGCCTGATTTAAATCATGCAGCACCGCCGCCAGGGTATACCCCTGCGTGCGGTTCAGCTCGCTCAGCAGCTCCAGCAGGTCAATCTGATGGCTGATGTCCAGCCAGGTCGTCGGCTCGTCCAGCAGCATAATGGAGGTCTCCTGCGCCAGCACCATCGCGATCCACGCCCGCTGTCGCTGTCCGCCAGAGAGGGTATCCACGCTTTGCTGAGCCAGATCGGTGATGCCCGTTGCCTCCATCGCGCGCTTCACGGCCTCGTCGTCCTCTTTGCGCCAGCGGGTAAACAGCGGCTGGTGTGGATAGCGCCCGCGCGAGACCAGCTCCTGCACCGTGATATCTCCCGGCGTGGTGGCGTTTTGCGCCAGCAGCCCGATGCGCCTGGCCACCTCTTTGCTGGCGAAGCGCTGGATCTGCTCTCCATCGAGGAATACGCTGCCCTCTGTCGGCGACATCAGGCGGCTCAGGGTGCGCAGCAGGGTTGATTTGCCGCAGCCGTTCGGACCGATAATCGCGGTGAAGTGGCCGTCCGGAATGGCGACGGTTAAATCACGGGCAATGATTTTTTTGCCATAGCCGAGGGTCAAGTTTTCGCCGCGCAAGCGGGTTGTTGAATCTGTCATTTCTTGCGTGACTCCTGAACGAGCAAGACGATGAGGTAAATCCCGCCGAGGCTGACGGTCACCACGCCCACCGGAAGTTGATAAGGCATAAACAGCCGCTGGGCGCAGAGATCGGCGGCCAGCAGCAGCATCGCACCGCACAGGGCAGCCTGGGTCAAGCCCCAGCGCGCGGTGCCGCTAAGACGCCGCGCGATGTGCGGCGCGACAAGGGCAATAAACGAGATCGGCCCGGCGATGGCGGTGGAGGCGGCGGTCAGCAGTACCGCCACCAGCATCAGCATCAGACGCGAGCGCTCAACGCTCACGCCCAGCGCGCAGGCGCTGTCGTCGCCCATCTCCAGCAGGCGCATCCGGCGTACCAGCAGCAGGGCGCCGATAAACATCAGCAAAATTAGCGGCGCGGCGGGCCAGGTTTTGCCCCACGTCAGGCCGTTAAGTGAGCCGGCGTACCACAGCCCGGCGGAGAGCGCGGTTTCCAGAGACGCCTGCAACAAAAGCCAGGTGTTAAAGGCCATCAGCATCGCGCGGATGCCGATCCCGATAATGATCAGCCGGAAGGTGTCAATGCCGTTGCGCCAGGCCAGGGCCCAGATAAGCAGCGAGGTCAGAATGCCGCCCGCCATCGCCGTAAAGGTAATGGCCGTCAGATGCTGCCCGAACAGCACCATCGCCACCAGCACGCCGCTCCACGCGCCGGTATTCAGGCCCATCACGTCCGGGCTGCCGAGGGGGTTACGCATCAGCGACTGGAAAATCGCGCCGCTGACGCCTAGCGCCGCGCCCACCAGGATCGCCATCGCCACGCGCGGCAGTCGCCATTCGGTGACCACCATGGTGATGTTACGCGGCGCACTGCCGGTGAGGGCGTGAAAGACCTGCGCGAAATCAAGCGTTACGGCACCGCTTTGCAGGCTCCAGACCGCCAGCAGAGTAATGGCGATAGCCAGCAGGAAGACGCTGGTGAGTAAACGACGGGAAGGAGCCATCATGCGCCACCTCCGCGTCTGCGACGTACCAGGAAGATCAGCACCGGCGCGCCGATAAACGCGCTCACCACCGAGACGCGCAGCTCGCCGGGCACCAGCAGGCGGCCCAGCACGTCGGCAAACAGCAGCAGGGCAGGGGTCGCCAGCAGCGTGACCGGCAGCGACCAGCGGTGGTCCGACCCCACCAGCCAGCGCGCCATGTGCGGCATCATCAGGCCGATAAAGGCGATCGGACCGACCACGGCGGTTGCGCTGCCGCTCAGCACGGTGATAGCGAGCAGGCCAGTCAGCTGCGTGCGCGCCACGCGGTTGCCGAGGGCGGTTGCGGTGTCGCTGCCGAGGCTCAGGCTGTTCAGCGACCGGCTTAAACACAGCGCCACGACGGCGGCGATAATGACCGGGATTGCCACCACGTTTAAGGTTTCAAGGGTGCGGATATCCAGCGAGCCGGCCTGCCAGAAGCGCAGCTGGTCGTAGACGTCCGGGTTGAGCAGGGCGATGCCGCTGGACAAGCCTTCCAGCACCGCGGCCAGCGCCACGCCTGCCAGGGTTAAGCGTACCGGGCTGAGCTGCCCGCCGCCCTGACTGCCGGTAAACGCGACCACCAGCGAGGCGGCCAGCGCGCCGCAGAAGGCCATCGCCAGCTGTTCAGAGGGTGACGTCAACCCGAACAGCGCTGCGCCGAGCACGATGGCAAAGCTGGCGCCGGAGTTGACGCCGAGAATGCCGGGGTCCGCCAGCGGGTTACGGGTAAGGGTTTGCATCAGGGCACCCGCAAGGCCGAGCGCGCCACCGGCCAGCAGTCCGGCAAGAGTGCGGGGCAGGCGGGCGTCGAGCACGATGGTGCAGTCCGCGCTCTGACAGGTTCCGGAGAGCGCATCAACGATAACGGACGCGGGTAGCGGCTTCGCGCCGACCAGCAGGCTGAGTGCAATCGCAAGGATTAGCAGTAGCAATAATACGGGCACGGCAATGGCGCGCACCGCAGAAGAGGAAAACGACATAGCAACATCCATGATTTGATAATGATAGTGATTATCGTTATCTATCTTATTTGGCTATGTTAGCATGTGCGCCCATGGAATGGGTAGAAATAGACTCAAGGCTTTGTCATGAATCAAAAATCCTGGCTGCTTAACCTCAGCCTGTTGAAAACGCACCCGGCGTATCGCGCCGTTTTTATCGCTCGCTTTATCTCCATTTTGTCCCTCGGCCTGCTCGGCGTCGCCGTGCCGGTACAGATCCAGACTATGACGCACTCCAGCTGGCTGGTGGGGCTATCCGTCACCTTAACCGGCGGGGCGATGTTTATCGGCCTGATGGTCGGCGGCGTGCTGGCGGATCGCTACGAGCGTAAGAAGCTGATCCTGCTGGCGCGCGGCACCTGCGGGGTGGGCTTTATCGGGCTGTGTCTGAACGCCATGCTGCCGGAGCCGTCGCTGATGGCGATTTATGCCCTTGGCCTGTGGGACGGTTTTTTCGCCTCGCTCGGCGTGACGGCGCTGCTGGCGGCAACGCCCGCGCTGGTGGGCCGCGAGAACCTGATGCAGGCGGGGGCGATCACCATGCTCACGGTACGCCTCGGCTCGGTGATTTCGCCGATGGTGGGCGGCCTGCTGCTGGCAACGGGCAACGTGGCCTGGAACTACGGCCTTGCCGCGGCGGGCACCTTTATCACCACCCTGACGCTGCTGCGTCTGCCGCTCCTGCCCCCGCCACCGCAGCCGCGCGAACACCCGCTTAAATCGCTGATGGCCGCGATTCGTTTTCTGTTCAGTAACCCGCTGATTGGCGGCATTGCGCTGCTCGGCGGCCTGCTGACGATGGCGAGCGCCGTGCGCGTGCTTTACCCGGCGCTGGCGGGCGAGTGGCAGATGAGCGCCTCAGAGATTGGCGTGCTGTACGCCGCCATTCCGCTCGGTGCGGCCTGCGGGGCGCTGACCAGCGGTAACCTGGCCCAAAGTGCGCGTCCGGGCTTGATTATGCTGGTGGCGACGCTGGCCTCGTTTATCGCCATCGGCTTCTTCAGCCTGATGCCGGTCTGGGCGCTGGGGGTGATGTGTCTGGTGATTTTCGGCTGGCTGAGTGCGGTCAGCTCACTTTTACAGTACACCCTGATCCAGACCCAGACGCCGGAAGGGATGCTGGGGCGTATCAACGGCCTGTGGACCGCGCAGAACGTGACGGGCGATGCAATTGGCGCGGCGATCCTCGGCGGGCTGGGGGCGATAATGACCCCGGTGGCGTCGGCGAGCAGCAGCGGGTTTGTGTTAGCGATGGTTGGCGCGATCTTACTGGTGGTGCTGGTGGAATTGCGGCGGTTCAGGCAGGAGGTCGTGTTGAACGACGGTGCGGCCTGATGCCCTCATCCCGGCCCTCTCCCGCGGGGAGAGGGAGGGAAAATGCCTACTTAAACAACTCACTCAATCTGTCTAACACCAGCATCGCGCTGTAATAATCCAGGCGGAACGTCTCCGTTCCCAGCGCCCAGACGCGCTTGTTTTTCACCGACGGTAAATGCGCCAGCAGCGGGTTGGCGTAAATCGCATTCACGTCTTTCTCGTCGCCGGCAAACACGAACAGCCCTTCGCCGTTCAGCCCCGTCGCCAGGTTTTCTCCACCCAGCTGAATAATGTCGTGACGCTTGCCCTGGCTTTTTGAGGTGTGCAGCCCATCGGGTAACGCCGCCAGCGTAAAGCCCAGCTGGTGTAACAGCTTGCCCTGCGCCGATTCTGTCGTCCACAGGTTCGCCGTGTGCGCGGCGGCGGTGTAGACGATGGCATTCACCGGCTGCGGCGGCAGTTTCATCTGCTGTTTCACCTGCGCGAGCTGTTTATCGAACGCGGCGATGCGTTCAGCGGCCTGTTTCTCGTGCCCGGTCATCGTGCCCAGCTGGGTCAGCAGTTCCTGCCAGCTTTTGTCGTCGTAATTGATGATAAGCGTCGGGGCGATGGCGGAGAGCTGATCGTACAGCGCCAGCGCGGAATCCCCGCCGGTGGCGCTGATTAAAATCAGATCCGGCATCTGGGCGGCCACCGCTTCGGCGCTCGGCTCGCCGATGTACAGCCGTGCAACCTTACGCTGTTTTGCAATATCCCCCCACTGGCGCAGGAAACCCTGCGCGTCCGCCACGCGGTTGTTCGGCGTGGTTGCGCCGCTGGCAATGACCGGCGCGTCAATCGCCAGCAGGGAGCCGGTTAAGGTCACGCTGGTAGAAACAATGCGCGTCGGCTTGCTCTCAAGCGTATGCACGCCGCGGCTGTCGGTGACCTGGCGCGGCCAGTCGGCGGCGGCGGCTGAGGTTAGTCCTAAAACAAAAAGTCCTGTCAGAAGAAGGGCATTGCGGCAAACGGCAGCGATTTTCACAGAGCGGCATCCTGTTTTTATTGAAGATAATGCTTCTCATTTTCATGGTTGCCGGGAAGGGATGCAAGCGTTTGTCGCAGAAGTTAATGGCCCGACGGTTGACAGCGGCGCGCTGTGGGATTAGGTTAGCCGACGAAAATATAAATGATAATCATTATTGCTTCTTTTATCATTTTGAGGAGGATGATATGGACACGTCCCTGGCTGAGGAAGTTCAGCACACCGCGACCACGCTGCAATCAGACAGCTTTTTCTTTATGTCGCCTTACCGCAGTTTTACCACCTCAGGCTGTTTTGCCCGATTCTCTGAACCTGCCGTCGGCGGCGACGATCCGGCGGGGCAGTTCCAGCAGAAATTAGCCCAGGCTTTCCGGGATGCGAAAGCCAGCGGCATCGCTCATCCCGTCATGGTAGGGGCCATCCCGTTCGATACCCGCAAGCCGTCTTCGCTGTTTATTCCGCAACGCTGGGAGACGTTTTCCCGTCCCGCGCGTCAGCAGTCCGCACGCTATTTCTCCGGCGCGCAGGCGCTGAGGGTGGAACAGCGCACCGAGATCCCCGCTCAGCCCGTTTTTGAAGAGATGGTCGCGCGCGCCGCGTCGCTCACCGCCACGCCGCAGGTGAATAAGGTAGTGCTGTCGCGCCTGATTGATATCGCCACCGACAAAAAAATGGACAGCGGCGCGCTGATGGAGCGTCTGATCGCTCAGAACCCGGCGAGTTTTAACTTCCACGTGCCGCTGGAAGACGGCGGCGTGCTGCTCGGCGCCAGCCCGGAACTGCTGCTGCGCAAAGAGGGCAGGCACTTTAGCTCGCTGCCGCTGGCAGGCTCCGCGCGCCGCCAGCCGGACGACGTGCTGGATCGCGAGGCGGGCAATAAGCTGCTGGCCTCCGAAAAGGACCGCCACGAACACGACCTGGTGACCCAGGCGATGAAGGCCATTCTGGCGCCGCGCAGCCATCATCTGAGCATGCCGTCTTCCCCGCAGCTCATCACCACGCCGACGCTGTGGCATCTGGCGACGCCGGTTGAAGGTGACGCGCGCGAGAACGAAAACGCCCTGACGCTGGCCTGCCTGCTGCACCCGACCCCGGCCCTGAGCGGCTTCCCGCATCAGGCGGCTAAAGAACTGATTGCCGAGCTGGAGCCGTTCGACCGTGAGCTGTTCGGCGGCATCGTCGGCTGGTGCGACAGCGAAGGCAACGGCGAGTGGGTGGTGACCATCCGCTGCGCGCGTCTTCACGAAAATACCGTTCGCCTGTTTGCCGGCGCGGGCATTGTGCCTGCCTCCTCCCCGGTGGGCGAGTGGCGCGAGACGGGCGTGAAGCTCTCCACCATGCTTAACGTGTTTGGTTTGCACTAAGGAATACCCATGACCATCCCTTTTACCCGCTGGCCTGAGGATTTTGCCCGCCGCTACCGTGAAAAAGGCTACTGGCAGGATCTGCCGCTGACCCACATCCTGACGGACCATGCGCAAAGCGATGCGGTCGCGATTATCGACGGCGAACGGCACATCACCTACCGCGCGTTTCATCAGGCGGTGAATAACCTCGCGTCTGCCCTCCAGGCGCAGGGGCTGCACCGCGGCGAGACCGCGCTGGTGCAGCTCGGCAACGTGGCCGAGTTTTACATCACCTTTTTCGCGCTGCTGCAGATCGGCGTCGCGCCGGTTAACGCGCTCTTTAGCCATCAGCGCAGCGAGCTGAACGCCTACGCCGCCCAGATCAAACCCGCCGTGCTGATCGCCGATCGCGAACATGCCCTGTTCGCGGGGGATGATTTTCTCAATACCTTTGTGGATGAACACCGCTCGGTTCGCGCCGTGCTGCTGCGCGGCGATAAGGGTGAACATGCGCTGGAAGCGGCGATTGCGCACCCGGCGGACAACTTCATCCCGAACCCGACGCCCGCAGACGAGGTGGCGTTCTTCCAGCTCTCCGGCGGCAGCACAGGCACGCCGAAGCTGATCCCGCGTACGCACAACGACTACGACTACAGCATCCGCCGCAGCAATGAAATCTGCGGCATCACTGCGCAGACTCGCTATCTGAACGCGCTTCCCGCGGCACATAACTACGCCATGAGCTCGCCGGGATCGTTAGGCGTGTTCACGGCGGGCGGCTGCGTGGTGCTGGCGAACGATCCGAGCGCCACGCTCTGCTTCCCACTGATTGAGCAGCATCAGATCAACGTGACGTCGCTGGTCCCTCCGGCGGTGAGCCTCTGGCTGCAGGCGATTGCCGACGGCGCGGGGAACGCGCAGCTGAAATCCCTCAAGCTGCTCCAGGTGGGCGGCGCACGCCTCTCCGCCACGCTCGCGGCGCGTATTCCGGCGGAAATCGGCTGCCAGTTGCAGCAGGTATTCGGCATGGCGGAAGGGCTGGTGAACTACACCGCGCTCGACGATATGCCGGAGCGCATCATCAATACCCAGGGCCGCCCAATGTGTCCGGACGACGAGGTGTGGGTGGCGGACGAGGACGGCAACCCGCTCCCGCGCGGGGAAGTCGGACGTTTGATGACGCGCGGCCCGTACACCTTCCGCGGCTATTTCAACAGCCCGGAGCACAACGCCAGCGCCTTTGATGCCAACGGTTTCTACTGCTCCGGCGATCTGATCGCCATCGATGAGCAGGGCTACATCACCGTGCAGGGGCGCGAGAAAGATCAGATCAACCGCGGTGGCGAAAAGATTGCCGCCGAAGAGATCGAAAACCTGCTGCTGCGCCACGAAGCGGTGATCCACGCCGCGCTGGTGAGCATGGAGGACAGCCTGCTAGGCGAAAAAAGCTGTGCGTATCTGGTGGTGAAACAGCCCCTGCGTGCGGTTGAGGTGCGTCGCTTCCTGCGCGAGCAGGGCGTTGCCGAATTTAAGCTGCCGGACCGCGTGGAGAGCGTGGATGCGCTTCCGCTCACGCCGGTCGGCAAAGTTGATAAGAAACAGTTGCGCCTGTGGCTTGCTGAACGCGCCCGGGGCTGAGGAACAGAGAATGGCCATTCCAAAATTAACCGCTTACGCGCTGCCAACCGCCGCAGAGCTGCCGACCAACAAGGTGAACTGGGCGTTTGAGCCGGAGCGCGCCGCGCTGCTGATCCACGATATGCAGGAGTATTTCCTGAACTTCTGGGGCGAAAATAGCGACATGATGCAGCAGGTGGTGGCGAACATCGCTAAACTGCGCGCGTACTGCAAAGAACACAATATCCCGGTGTACTACACCGCGCAGCCGAAAGAGCAGAGCGATGAAGACCGCGCCCTGCTGAACGACATGTGGGGGCCGGGCCTGACCCGCTCGCCGGAGCAGCAGCGTATCGTGGATGAACTGACGCCGGACGAAGCGGACACCGTGCTGGTGAAGTGGCGCTACAGCGCGTTTCACCGCTCACCGCTGGAGCAGATGCTGAAAGAGACCGGCCGCAACCAGCTGCTGATTACCGGCGTTTATGCCCACATCGGCTGCATGACCACCGCTACCGACGCCTTTATGCGCGACATCAAGCCGTTCTTTATCGCCGACGCGCTGGCGGACTTCACCCGCGACGAGCACCTGATGTCGCTGAAATACGTGGCAGGACGTTCTGGCCGCGTGGTGATGACCGATGAGCTGCTGCCGTCCGTTCCGGCAACGAAAGCCGCGCTGCGCGCGCTGATCCTGCCGCTGCTGGACGAGTCCGACGAGCCGATGGATGACGAAAACCTGATCGACTACGGTCTGGACTCGGTGCGCATGATGGCGCTGGCCGCCCGCTGGCGAAAGGTGCACGGCGACATCGACTTCGTGATGCTGGCGAAAAATCCGACCCTCGACGCCTGGTGGGCGCTGCTCTCCCGTGAGGTGAAGTGATGGCGGGGGCCGATTTTACCGGTAAAACGGTTTGGGTAACGGGCGCGGGTAAAGGTATCGGCTATGCGACCGCGCTGGCCTTTGTGGAGGCGGGCGCGCGGGTGACCGGGTTCGATCTGGCCTTCCCGCAGGACGATTATCCGTTTGCCACCGAAACGCTGGACGTGGCGGACGCGGCGCAGGTGGGCGACGTCTGCGGGCGTTTACTCGGCACCCTTGAGCGCCTCGACGTGCTGGTTAACGCGGCGGGCATTCTGCGCATGGGCGCGACGGACGAGCTTTCGCAGGAAGACTGGCAGCAGACCTTTGCGGTTAACGTCGGCGGCGCGTTTAACCTGTTTCAGCAGACGATGGGCCAGTTCCGCCGTCAGCAGGGCGGGGCGATAGTGACCGTGGCCTCCGACGCGGCGCACACCCCGCGCATCGGCATGAGTGCCTACGGTGCGTCGAAGGCAGCGCTGAAAAGCCTGGCGCTGACCGTCGGGCTGGAGCTGGCGGGCAGCGGCGTGCGCTGTAACCTGGTGTCGCCGGGCTCAACGGACACCGACATGCAGCGCACCCTGTGGAAAAGCGACGATGCGGAGCAGCAGCGCATTCGCGGCTTTGGCGAGCAGTTCAAGCTCGGCATTCCGCTCGGCAAAATCGCCCGTCCGCAGGAAATTGCCGCCACCGTGCTGTTCCTTGCGTCCGATGCCGCCAGCCATATTACCCTGCAGGATATCGTGGTGGACGGCGGCTCCACGCTGGGGGCGTAATGATCTGGAAACGTCATTTATCGCTTGAAGAACTGAACGCCACTAGCGTAAACACCCTGGTGGCGCATCTGGGCATCGTCTATACCCGCCTCGGGGACGACACGCTGGAAGCAGAGATGCCGGTGGATGCCCGTACCCATCAGCCGTTTGGCCTGCTGCACGGCGGCGCCTCGGCGGCGCTGGCAGAAACGCTGGGCTCAATGGCCGGTTTTCTGATGACCCGCGACGGGCAGAACGTGGTCGGCACAGAGCTGAACGCCACGCACCATCGCGCGGTCTCTCACGGTAAGGTGCGCGGCGTGTGTCAGCCGCTGCATCTGGGGCGTTCGAGCCAGAGCTGGGAGATCGTGGTATTCGACGAGCAGGGGCGGCGGTGCTGTACCTGTCGGTTGAGCACGATGGTGCTGGGGTAAGTCATTCAGCTGAAAGTGATCGGCTTAACACTGTGGTGTAAATCTCTGGTTTGACCACGCATTATTGCGTTTCAAAGTTGTTAAATTTTATCCGTTGTTCTAGAAACAAAATGTAACATCTCACTGTTTCACAACAACGGACAACAACTATGAACAACTCAGGGAAATACCTTACGTGGGCGGTGCTCTCCGTTGTGGGAGCCTTTGCCCTGGGCTATATCGCCCTCAACCGGGGGGAGCAGATCAATGCGCTCTGGATCGTCGTCGCCTCCGTCTGCATTTATCTCATTGCGTACCGTTTTTATGGCCGCTATATCGCAAAGACGGTACTGGGCGTAGACGGCACACGCATGACGCCAGCCGTGCGCCACAACGACGGGCTGGACTACGTGCCGACGGATAAAAAAGTGCTGTTCGGTCACCATTTCGCGGCGATTGCCGGTGCAGGCCCGCTGGTGGGGCCGGTGCTGGCGGCGCAGATGGGCTACCTGCCGGGGATGATCTGGATCCTCGCGGGGGTGGTGCTGGCGGGCGCGGTGCAGGACTTTATGGTGCTGTTCGTCTCCACCCGTCGCGACGGCCGTTCTCTGGGTGAGCTGGTGAAAGAGGAGATGGGGGCAACCGCCGGGGTGATTGCGCTGGTGGCGACCTTTATGATCATGGTGATCATCCTCGCGGTGCTGGCGATGATCGTGGTGAAAGCGCTGACCCACAGCCCGTGGGGAACCTACACGGTCGCCTTTACCATTCCGCTGGCGTTGTTTATGGGGATTTACATTCGCTACCTGCGCCCGGGGCGCATCGGTGAAGTCTCTGTCATTGGCCTGGTGTTCCTGGTATTTGCGATTATCTCCGGCGGCTGGGTGGCGGAAAGCCCGACCTGGGCACCATTCTTCGACTTTACCGGCGTGCAGCTGACCTGGATGCTGGTGGGCTACGGCTTTGTGGCGGCAGTGCTGCCGGTGTGGCTGCTGCTGGCCCCGCGCGATTACCTCTCAACCTTCCTGAAAATCGGCACCATCGTCGGGCTGGCCATCGGCATTCTGATTATGCGCCCGACCCTGACCATGCCTGCGCTGACCAAATTCATCGACGGTACCGGCCCGGTCTGGACTGGTAACCTGTTCCCGTTCCTGTTTATTACCATCGCCTGCGGTGCGGTGTCCGGCTTCCACGCGCTGATTGCCTCCGGGACGACGCCGAAGATGCTGGCCAACGAGAATCAGGCCTGCCTGATTGGCTACGGCGGCATGCTGATGGAGTCCTTCGTGGCGATTATGGCGCTGGTCTCCGCCTGCATTATTGACCCGGGCGTTTACTTCGCGATGAACAGCCCGATGGCGGTACTGGCCCCGGCCGGCACCGTTGACGTGGTCGCCTCTGCCGCGCAAGTGGTGAGCGGCTGGGGCTTTGCCATTACCCCGGAAACGCTGACGCATATCGCTAATGAGGTGGGCGAGCAGTCAATTATCTCCCGCGCGGGCGGGGCACCGACGCTGGCGGTGGGCATGGCCTACATCCTGCACGGCGCGCTGGGCGGGCTGATGGACGTGTCGTTCTGGTATCACTTCGCCATCCTGTTCGAGGCGCTGTTTATTTTGACGGCGGTGGATGCGGGAACCCGTGCGGCGCGCTTTATGCTCCAGGATCTGCTGGGGGTGATCTCCCCGAACCTGAAGCGGACCGATTCGCTCCCGGCTAACCTGCTGGCGACGGCGCTGTGCGTGCTGGCGTGGGGCTACTTCCTGCATCAGGGCGTGGTCGATCCGCTGGGCGGGATCAACACCCTGTGGCCGCTGTTCGGTATCGCCAACCAGATGCTGGCGGGCATGGCGCTGATGCTCTGCGCGGTGGTGCTGTTCAAGATGAAGCGCCAGCGTTACGCGTGGGTGGCGCTGGTGCCAACCGCCTGGCTGCTAATCTGTACCCTGACGGCGGGCTGGCAAAAAGCCTTCAGTCCGGACAATAAGGTGGGCTTCCTGGCGATCGCCAACAAGTTCCAGGCGATGATCGACAGCGGCAAGATCCCGGCGCAGTACACCGAGTCACAGCTGTCTCAGCTGGTATTCAACAACCGTCTGGATGCCGGACTGACCATCTTCTTTATGGTGGTGGTTGTGGTGCTGGCGTTGTATTCTCTGAAAACCGCGCTGGCGGCGCTGAAGGTCGACACGCCGACGGCGAAAGAGACGCCGTATGAGCCGATGCCTGAAAACCTGGACGAGATTGTGACCCAGGCGAAAGGGGCGCATTAACCTGTGTGCCGGGTGGCGCTAGCGCTTACCCGGCCTACATTTCCAGTGAGACCAGAATGATGTTCGACACCCTCTCTAAAGCAGGTAAGTACCTGGGCCAGGCCGCCAAAATGATGATTGGCGTGCCGGATTACGATAACTACGTCGAGCATATGCGCGTCAACCACCCGGACCAGACGCCGATGACCTACGAAGAGTTTTTCCGCGACCGCCAGGACGCCCGTTACGGCGGCAAGGGCGGGGCGAAGTGCTGTTAACCCTCTTTCGGTAAATAGAGGCTGATTTGCTCCTGCTTGCAGCCATAAATTGCCGCCAGCTTTTCGCGTGTGCGCTTTTGCGGACGGGAGTCCAGCGCTTCCAGCTGTGATACGGCGGACTGGCTGATGCCGAGTTTTTCCGCCACCTCCTGCTGCGACATGCCGCGCAGAATGCGCCATGCGGCCTGCAGGCTGACGTTCTCGCTATGCATGACGTCGCACACTTCACCCGGTAAACCTACGTTATCGTAGATATCTGATTCGTAAGGGATGTCTTCCCAGTCGTTTTCATCATCGTCATCATACTCAAGCATGGCTAAACGCATGCGGAAATATTCATCGTAGGGAATGACAACATACTGTTTTTTTCCTTCTTCATCCTTGATGAACTGAATAGTCATATTCCGTATGCTCCTCATGAAGGTAGGTGGTGGTTGTCCGGCGTTTTACCGCCACTACGTAACAGGTATCACCCGGCGGGTCTCCGAAGGTGTAAATGACCCTGTAATCACCTAATCGCAACCTGTAGTGGTTTTCGGGAGAAGATAATTTCTTGATATCCGCGACAGGTGATGTTTTATCATCCATCTTCTCCAGCCTGAATTTAATGCGGTTCTGATATCGCGTATCGATTTTAGAAAATTGCTTCTCTGCTGTTTTTGACCACACGATCTTCATCCGTACCTCCACTGTACGCCCACACAAAATATAAGGAAATAATAAGACTATTAGATAAATTCCGAATTTCTTATGGGGTACTGTAGAGCGGAAAAAAAGCGCAGGTAAGAGGCAAAACGCAAACCGTCGAGGCGGCTCGACAAGGCCTCTGCCGGGCGACAGAGGCTTGCAGGAAAATTGCGATCAGGCGTTCAAACCGCCGTCCACGTCCAGACCGGTGCCTGAGATCTGCCCGGCTGCCGGGCTGGCTAGGAAAGTGACCGCCGCCGCGACGTCTTCCGGCTGGCCGTAATGGCCCAGGGCAATAAGCTGACGCTGTGAGTCAGCCTGTTCACCGTCCTCCGGGTTCATATCGCTGTTGGTCGGGCCGGGGTGCACCAGGTTAACGGTAATACCGCGCGGGCCAAGATCGCGGGCCAGACCACGGGTGAGGGAGTTCAGTGCAGATTTGGTCATTGAGTAGACGGCAATCCCCGGCTGTGCCACGCGGTTCGCCAGACAACTGCCGATGTTGATAATGCGCCCGCCGTCAGACATATGCACCAGCGCTTCCTGAATAGCGATCACCACGCCGCGGATGTTGACGTTGATGAGGGCGTCTATGTCCGCCAGCGTCATGGACTCCAGCGGGCCGCCGCGCGCGATACCGGCGTTATTGACCAGGATGTCCAGCCCGCCGAGAGAGCGTGCCGCATGGGTGACGGCATCCTGAATCGCCTGCGCGCTGGCGCTGTCCGCCTGAATGGCCTCGCCGTGCCGCCCCAGCGCCTTAATTTCATCCGCGACCGCCTGGGCTTTATCGGCGGATTTTTCATAGGTGATGACCACATCGGCACCGGCGCGCGCCAGCGACAGGGCAATCGCACGACCCAGCCCGCGGCTGGCGCCGGTAACCAGCGCCTTTTTACCTGTTAAATCGATCTGCATGATGACCTCGTTACGAGAGTGGTGAGAACCATCATTAGGTATAGCCCGTCGGCGCAATTAACGGCGGAAGGATTCTACTTTCTCAAACGCGGCGCGCAGAGCCTCAGGCGTTAACGTCACCGGCAGATAGTGAATCGACTCCACCGGGCGCAGAGTGTGGGCGATGACCTTGTCGAGATCGTCGCGGTTATTGATGTCGACGTCCAGCTCGCGAAGCGTGGTCGGCAGGTTAAAGCGCCGGTATGCCGCCACCAGCTGTGCCAGCACGTCGTCCTGGCCGAGCAGGGCGCTCTGCACCAGAATGCCGTAGGCCACCTTGGTGCCGTGCAGGTATTTTTCCGTCTGCGGCAGCACGGTCAAGCCGTTGTGCACCGCGTGCGCCGCCGCCACGCGGGTGTAGCGTTCGCCCAGGCCGCCGACCATCCCGCCGCCGGCAATAATGGCGTCCACCACGTCCCGAAACGCCTGCGTTAGCTCGCCGCGCTGCTGGTCGGCAAGCGCTTGCTCACTGTGTTCCAGCAGCACGTCGCGGATCGCCAGCGCGCCGTTAAGGCCGAGACGCACGGTCAGCGGCAGGATTTCCGGCTGTGGGGCGAGAACCACCGCTTCGTACCACTTCGCCAGCGTATCGCCGATGCCCGCCAGCAAATATTCCGCCGGGGCGTTCAGAACGATCCGCGGCTCCACCAGCACCAGAAAGTTAGCGTCGTCAAAAATCTCAAACTGTAGCGCCTGACCGGCATCGTTGTACCAGACGGAGAGCGGGGTCCACGCTGCGCAGGTGGCGGCGATGGTGGGAATGCCCACGAACGGCACGCCTAAGCGGCGCGCCACGGCCTTGACGGTGTCCATCACCGCGCCGCCGCCCACGCCAATCACCACGCTGGCTTCGCTGCCGGATTCGTTCACCAGCCGGGTGACGTCGCGCTCGCTGCAGTGGCCTTTAAACAGCAGGTGCTTCGCCCCCGGCGCGTTAAAGCTCTCCGGCAGGAACGGGCGCGCGCCCTCTATTGCGCGCTCGCCGTAAATCCACACCGCGCGGGAAAGCTGTTCCGGGGTAAAGAAGTCATTCAGATGCGCAAGGCTTCCGGAATGGGAGAAGTAGTTCGCAGGGCCGGGCACGACGCGGATGTCGGTGTTGCTCATGGTGTTGTCCTTTTTTCGCAAGCGCTAACCCGATGTTATGTCTGGACATCCGGATGGCTAATAATATTTCGCTTTATCTTATGCCTTTTCCGTCGTTGTCAGTCAACCGGAGCTGTGAAAAATTCGATAAATCAGAAGAGTTATGAAGGATTTACGCGGATGGTTTCCAGTCGTCTTGAAATGCGCGGTATCAGCCTGGCCTTCTCCGGCTTTCAGGCGCTGACGCGCGTGGATTTCACGCTGAACGGCGGGTCGGTGCATGCGCTGACGGGCGCCAACGGTGCGGGGAAATCAACGCTGATGGCGGTGCTGTGCGGGACGCACGACCACTATGAAGGCGAAATCTCCATTAACAACCAGCCGGTAAACATTCGCGAGCCGCTGGACGCCAAACGGCTGGGCATCCACCTCGTGCAGCAGGAGGTGGACGTGGCGCTGATCCCCGGGCTGAGCATTGCGGAGAACATCATGCTCGACCAGCTGGCGCAGCCGGGGCACCGCTACCGCTGGCGCACCGTTCGTCAGCAGGCGCGGCAGGCGCTGGCGCAGCTCGACGTTACGCTGGACGTTCGCCGCTCCATCGACGGCTGTTCGCTGGCCGAAAAGCAGCAGATTTTGCTGGCACGCGCTTTGTCCCACCACTGCCGCTTTTTGATTCTTGACGAGCCCACCGCGCCGCTGGACGCGCACGAGAGCGAGCGTCTGTTTGCGGTGGTAAGACGTCTGCAACAGCAGGGCATCGGCGTGGTGTTTATCTCCCACCGCATTCACGAGCTAAAAGCTATCTGCGACACCCTGACGGTGCTGCGCGACGGCAAGCTGATTGAGTCCGGCCCGATGGCCGATCTCAGCGGTGAAGAGATTGTTGAGAAGATGCTCGGCCACGTGCTGAGCGATATCTACCCGCCCGCGCGACCGCCGCACGGCGACGAAACGCTGCTGCGAGTGGAAGGACTGCACGACGACGCGCTGCTGAAGGATATCTCCCTGCACCTGCGCAAAGGCGAAATTCTCGGGATTGCCGGGCTGGCGGGGGCGGGGAAAACCGAACTCTGCAAGGCGCTGTTTGGCGCCACCAAAAGCCGCGTGGCGCGCGGTGAGTTGAACCATCAGGCCTGGCAGCCGCGCGATCCGGCAGACTCGGTGCTGCGCGGCCTGGCGCTGGTGCCGGAGGAGCGGCGCAAAGAGGGCATTTTTATCGACGAGCCGGTGAGCATGAACCTTGCCGTGTGCGCCGATAACAGCTTCTCGCGCTGGAGCATGTTCGGCCATCGTCAGGCGTGGCGCTGGGCGGAGGAGGTGATCGCCCGCGTCGGCGTTCGCACCCGCGGTCCCGGACAGGTTTTGCGACGTCTCTCCGGCGGTAACCAGCAGAAGGTCGCCATCGGCAAGTGGCTGCGTAATGACGCCAGCGTGCTGATTTTCGACGAGCCGACCAAAGGCGTGGACGTGAAGGCCAAAACCGATCTGTTCCAGCTGATTGACGGCCTGGCTCGCGAGGGCAAAGGGGTGATTTACGCCTCCGGCGAGTTTGCCGAGCTGGTGGGACTGTGCGACCGCATCTGCGTCCTGTGGGACGGGCGCATCGTGGCGGAAATCGCCGGGGAAGAGGCCCGTGAAGAGACACTACTTTATTATTCAACCGGAGGAACGGCGTCGTGAGCAAGGCCCTTTCAGTGACCCCGGCGGCGTCTGGCCGTCAGCAACTTTTTGATTTTCTCTATAAATGGGGCATGTTGCTCACCGTCGTCGCGCTGGTGGCCGTCTTTGGCCTGGCGTCGGACAGCTTCCTCGACCCGAACAACATCATCAATATTCTGCGCTCGATTGCCATCGTGACGGTGATTGCCGTTGGCGTGTCGATTTCATTGACCGTCGGCGGGTTCGATCTCTCCGTGGGCTCCACGGCGTCGCTAGCGAACGCGCTGGTGATTTCGCTTTTCGTCTGGCACGGCTTCGGCACCACCGAGTCGATTGTAATCACTCTCGCGCTCTGCACGCTGGTCGGCCTGTTTAACGCTTTCCTGATCGTCATCCTGCGTATTCCGGACATGCTCGCGACGCTCGCCAGCTTGTTTGTCATCCAGGGTGTGGCGATGACCTATAGCTACGGCGGGTCGATTACCGAGAATATGGTGCTGCCGAGCGGCGACATGGCGGAAGGGACCATTCCGGCGGCGTTCAGCCTGCTGGGGCAGGTGCCGACCATTGTCATCATCATGCTGGCGGTGACCCTTCTGGCGCAGCTGGGGCTGTCGCTGACCACTCACGGACGCCGGATGTACGCCATTGGCGGTAACCCGGAAGCGGCGCGTCTCTCCGGCATTCGCACCACGCGCTACAAGGTGGCGGCCTACGTGATTGCCTCGCTGCTGGCGGGCCTGGGCGGAATTTTGCTGGCCTCGCGCATTGGCTCATCGCAGGTGAACGCGGGCGGGGGTTACCTGATGGATGCGGTGGCGGCGGCGTGGATCGGCTTCTCGCTGGCCGGATCCGGCAAGCCGAATGCGCTGGGGACGCTGGTCGGGGCGGTGATTCTCGGCGTGCTGTCGAACGGGCTGGTGATGCTCTCCGTGCCGTATTACGCCATGGACATAATAAAAGGGCTGGTGCTCGCGGTGGCACTGGCGATTACCTACATACAAAAACGCTGACAACACAACGGGATAAAAAATGAAAAAGATTGCGCTCTCTTTGGTGGCACTGGGGTTACTCACTTCTCTGCCGGGATTCGCGGCCACGCCCGCGCCGGTTCCGCCCGCCATTGCGAACCACGACGGACCGATCCGCATCGCGGTGATCCGTAACCTCGGCTCGGACGACAACACCACGCAGTTTGTTGCCGGGGCCATTCAGGAAGGGAAAAAGCTCGGCTTTAAAGTCAGCACCTTTTTAAGCAACGGTGACGACGCTAAATTCCAGGACTTCGTTAACCAGGCCATCAGCCAGAAATATGACGGGATCATCCTGTCGCAGGGCCGCGATCCGTACTCCACCGCGCTGGTGAAGAAGGCGGTGGAGGCCGGAATTAAGGTCGCCGTGTTTGATACCGCCGTTAACGGCGAGATCCCGGGCGTGACCGTCACCCAGCAGGATGATGCCTCCCTGACTAACCTCTCCTTCGGCCAGCTGGCGAAAGATTTCAACGGCAAGGCCAATATCGTCAAGCTGTGGGTGGCGGGCTTCCCGCCGATGGAGCGCCGTCAGGCAGCCTATAAAGAATTGCAAAAGCAGTACCCGGAGATTAAAGAGCTGGAGTCCATCGGCGCGGTCTCTTCTGACGTGCAGGGCGACACCGCCAACAAGGTGGGCGCGATCCTGGCGAAATACCCGAAAGGCAAAATCGACGCCATCTGGGGCACCTGGGATGCCTTCAGCCAGGGGGCGTATAAGGCGCTGAAGGAGAACGGCCGTACCGAGATTAAACTCTACAGCATCGACATCTCCAACCAGGATCTGCAGCTGATGCGCGAGCCGGGCAGCCCGTGGAAGGTGAGCGTGGCGGTGGATCCGAAGCTGATTGGTGCGACTAACGTGCGCCTGATCGCCAACAAGATTGCCGGGGAAGCCACGCCTGCCACTTACGACTTCAAAGCCGCTGCGATCCCGCAGGCGCTGCTGACCGCGCAGCCGGGGGCGGTGAACGTAGCGTCGCTGGGCAAAATCATTCCGGGCTGGGGCCAGACGGAAGATTTTATCGCGCCGTGGTTTGCGACGCTGGAAGCGAAAAATAAATGAGCATCCTCCCCACGCCAGAATACAGCCGCAATATGCGGCTGATCGGCCATAGCGATCAGGGCGGTCGCCCGGACGGCGTGCAGCTGATGGTGCACCGCGGTTTCGCCTATATCGGCCATATGGTGTCGCAGGGCTTTTCGATAGTAGACGTGCGCGACCCGAAAAACCCGAAACCCGCGGGCTATGTGCCTGCGCCGCCGGGCACCTGGAACGTGCACCTCCAGGCGCATGACGACCTGCTGCTGGTGATCAACGCCCGGGATCTGTTTGCCGATGCCCGCTTCGCCGACGAGAAGGTCTACTATACCCGTCAGGTAGGAGAGACCGTCAGCGACGTGCAGGACAGGGGCTGGAGCGCCGGGCTTCGCGTTTTTGATATCTCCACGCCGGACGCGCCGCGCGAAATTGGCTTTCTCTCGCTGAGCGGCATCGGCATACACCGCATCTGGTACGTCGGTGGCCGCTGGGCGTACGTGTCGGCGCTGATCGACGGTTTTACCGACTACATCTTTCTGACGATCGACCTGGCGGACCCGCGCAAGCCTGAGGTGGCAGGGCGCTGGTGGCTGCCGGGCATGAACCAGGCCGAAGGCGAACAGCCGAACTGGCCGGAGGGAAAGCGCTACGCGCTGCATCACGCGATTATTGCCGGCGATACGGCGTACGGCAGCTGGCGCGACGGCGGCTTAACGCTGCTTGACGTGAAGGATCGTACCCAGCCTAAGCTTATTAGCCACCGTAACTGGAGTCCGCCGTTTGGCGGCGGCACGCACACCGCCCTGCCGCTGCCGGACCGGGAACTGCTGGTGGTGCTGGACGAAGCGGTGCTGGATAACCAGCAGGACGGCGAGAAGCTGATCTGGCTGTTTGATATCCGCGAGCCGTCGAACCCGGTGAGCATCTCGACCTTCCCGCAGCCGAATGAAACCGACTACGTGGCAAAAGGGGCGCATTTCGGCCCGCACAACCTGCACGAGAACCGGCCGGGGAGCTTTGTCAGCTCAACGCTGATTTTTGCCACCTATCAGAATGCTGGCGTGCGCGCGTATGACATCTCCAATCCGTATCGCCCGGTAGAAACCGGTGCGCTGGTGCCTGCGGCACCGGAGAGGATGATGGACACGCGGCCGAATCGCCCGCAAGTGATCCAGTCTTGTGACGTGTTTGTGGATGCGCAGGGAATTATCTACAGCACGGACTATAACGCCGGGCTGTCGGTGATTGAGTATCTGGGGTGAGTGCGGTTTGATGCCCTCTCCGACAGGGAGAGGGAGAAAATCAACTGTATTGCCGCACCCGCGCCACCAGATCTTCCGCGCTGTCGATGCGGTCGGCAATCAGAATCAGCGCTTTGCCGAGCGCGATCGCGTGGCGCAGGCATTCGTGGCGCATGGCCTCGTCCTGGATGCTGTCGATATCCGCGACGTGGGAAAGCCCGACGCTGCGGCGAATGAGTTCGGTGCCGCAGAACCCGATGGCATCATGCCAGACCTTTTTCAGGAACGCGGAGGCATAGCCTGGCGCGCTGAGCGCGGCGTCGCGGGCTTTCTCGTTTGCCAGCGCCTGAAAGCGTTCCGCGAAGGTGTTCCACAGCTCCTGAATATCGGTCAGGCGCTGCTCGCGCGCGGCGGCGGCATCGCGAATGCCCAGATGGCCCGGCAGGCCGCAGAAGTTGAGCAGCAGGTTGCCGATGGCGGTGCCGACGTCAAAGCCAATCGGCCCGAAATAGCCGAACTCGGCGTCGATGGCCTTCAGGCTGCCGTCGGCCACAAAAATCGAGCCGCTGTGAATATCCCCGTGCAGCAGCGCTTCGGCATGCGAGAAGAAGCGGTGCTTCAGGGAGGCCACGGCAATTTTTAGCGGGGCGTCGTCGCGCAGGGCGGCGACGTCATTTTCCAGCTCGGCAGGGTAGTTATTGCGCTCATGAACCTGGTACGGATCGTTAAAGAACAGATCTTCGGTGATCTCACACATCTCCGGGTTGATGAATTTCGCCACCTGCGCTTTTTTCTCGTGCGGGTGCAGGTAGAAATCGCTGGTGTGAAACAGCGCGTGCGCAAGGTATTCACCCAGCTGGCGCGCCGCCTGCGGGTAGTAAATGTTGTTGATCAGCTCGCCGCGCCAGATGCGATGGCTGGAGAGATCTTCCATCACCATCACCGCCAGTTCCGGGTCATAGTGGTGGATTTTTACGGTGTGCTGCGGGCTGTGCTGGTAATGCTCGACCAGGGTTTGCGCCTCGAGGCGAGCGCGATCCAGCGTCAGCGGCCAGGACTCGCCGACGCAGCGCACGTAGGGCAGCGCCTGTTTGACGATGATGCGGCTGACGCCCGCGCTGTCGAAAATTTTAAAAACCAGATTGAGGTTGCCGTCGCCCACTTCCTGCGCCTCTACCAGCGATGACGGATCGTCAAGCCCACCAAACTGCCTGGCATACTCCACGGCGTCCTGAGCGGTAAAGGTACGGTATTGCGACATGGCCTGCTCCTCACGAGTTAACTAATTAAGACATGTAGACGTCTATACATCTGGATTTCATCCTGACACAATGTGCTACAACAACGCAACAGGGAATTAACGACATGCAGACATTACAGACGACCAGCCTGCGGGTGGCGGATAATCAGCTCTTTATTCTCGACCAGCAGGCGCTTCCGCAGGAGAAACGCTGGCTGGATGCCTCAACGGTGGAGGCGCTGGTTGGGCATATCCACGCTCTGCGCGTGCGTGGCGCACCGTTGATTGGTCTCTCTGCAAGCCTGCTGCTGGCGCTGCTGGCGGAAAACGGCAAAAGCCGCGATGAGCTGGCGGTGGCGCTGGAAACGCTTCGCGCATCCCGCCCGACGGCGGTAAACCTGATGAACAACCTCGACCGCATGAAGCTTGCGCTGTGGGAAGAGAATTTCGTTCCGGCGCTGATGGCGGAGGCGCTGCGCCTGATTGACGAAGACAAACGGCTTTGCGACGCGATTGCAAAAGCGGGCAGCGCGCTGGTGAAGCCCGGCAGCCGTCTGCTGACCCACTGCAACACCGGCGGGCTGGCAACCGCGGGCGTCGGTACGGCGTTGGGCGTGATTGCCCGCGCGCATCAGGAGGGTAACGTCAGCAGCGTCTGGGTGGATGAAACCCGTCCGCTGTTGCAGGGCGGCAGGCTGACCGCATGGGAGCTGGGCGAGCTGGGGGTGCCGTATCAACTGATTACCGACTCCATGGCCGCCAGCCTGATGGCGAAAGGGCAGGTGGACGCCGTGTGGGTGGGGGCCGATCGCATCGCCGCTAACGGTGACGTGGCGAACAAGATCGGCACTTATTCGCTGGCAGTGCTGGCGAAATTCCACGGCATTCCGTTCTACGTAGCCGCCCCACAAACGACGCTCGACCCGGCCTGCCCGAACGGGGATGCGATCCCCATCGAGCAGCGCGCCGCCAGCGAAGTGACGGGCGTTGCCGGAAGCTTTGGCGCGGTGCAGTGGGCGCCGGAAAACGCGGTGGTCTATAACCCGGCATTCGACGTCACGCCTGCCTCGCTGATTAGCGGCTGGGTGCTGGATACGGGTGTGGTCACGCCGGATGAGGTGGCGGAAGGGAAATTTGCCTGAGTCCGGCTATCCTTTAAGGGGGTTCCCTGAGAGGACAACATCGTGACGCTCGATCCTGAAACAGACTTAAAACTGGAGCGCGTGGTGGACGCACCGCGCGACCTGCTCTGGCTCTGCTGGACCACGCCCGAGCACATCAAAAACTTCTTCATTCCTGCTCCGCACAAGGTGACCGAATGCGACCTCGACCTGCGCGTGGGCGGGCGGTTCAACACCGTGTTTGAGGTGGACGGGCAGCGGATGGATAACCGGGGTGTCTTCCTGGAAATCGACCCGGGGAAAAAGCTGGTGTTTACCGACGGCTATACCGAAGGCTGGAAACCGGCCGAGAAGCCGTTTATGACGGCAATTTTGTTGCTGGAAGACGTCGGGGAGGGGAAAACCCGCTATACGGCGATTGCGCGCCATCCGACGAAGGAAATCCGCGAGCAGCATGAACAGATGGGCTTCCACGAAGGGTGGGGGATAGTGCTGGATCAGCTGGTGAAGTATGTGAAAGGGCTTAACGCTTAGTGCGCGCTGGTGCCCTCACCCCGACCCTCTCCCACAGGGAGAGGGAGAAAAGATCAGGCCAGGCGTGGATAGGCATCCGCGATCGCATCGCCCGTAAACTGGGCAACCCAGCCTTCCGGATTGTCGAAAATACGAATGGCCGTAAAGTTCGGCTCTGAACCCATATCAAACCAGTGCGGCGTGCCTGCCGGCACGGAAATCAGGTCGTTTTTCTCGCACAGCACCTGATAAACCTCATCGCCAATGTGCAGGCAGAACAGCCCGGCACCTTCCACGAAAAAACGCACTTCGTCTTCGCCGTGGGTGTGTTCGTTGAGAAACTTCGCGCGCAGCGCCTCTTTCTGCGGATTGTCGGCGCGCAGGCTGATGACATCCCAGCTCTGATAGCCTTTCTCTGCCACCAGCTTGTCGATCGCATGTTGATACGCTTCGATCACGGCTTCGGGGGCAGGATCCTGTCCTAAATCACGGTCTGCCGCCCAGCGCTCAAAGCGCACGCCTTTAGCGTTCAGCTGTTGAGAGATTTCGGCGGCGTCGGTGCTGTGCCACAGAGGCTTACTGGCGTCTTTATCGGAATAAATGGTCAATGCGCTCATGAAGGGATCTGCTCCGGATTAATCTCGTCAAACTGGTGGATTTGATGGTGATGGCTCGCGCCGTCATCTTCACCGCGAATCAGTTGCAGGGTGCGAAAACCCGCCTGTTCAGCCGCGTCCAGCTCCTGATGAATATCCGACAGGAACAGGATCTGCGACGGGGCGATGCCCGTGTGCGCCGCTATGTTCTTGTAAGACTGCACCTCGCGCTTGGCGCCGATGTGGGTATCAAAATAGCCGCTGAACAGATGAGTAATATCACCTTCGTCGCTGTAGCCAAATAACAGTTTCTGCGCAGCAACGGAGCCAGAGGAATAAACATAGAGATCAATCCCTTGCGCCTTCCATTTTTCCAGCGCGGGCAGAACGTCAGGGTACAGATGGCCGGTAAAGTCACCGTTGATGTAGCCCTCCTGCCAGATGATGCCTTGCAGGGCTTTGAGCGCCGTCGATTTGCGGTCTTCATCCATAAAGCTAAACAGCACGTTGATGAGATCGCCGACGCCGGCATGCGGATCGCTGATTTCATCGCGCAGGTTGTCCAGAATCGATTTGACCGGCTCGGCGTACTGCTGGGCGGTCACGAAGGCCGCCAGCCGCTCACGCGCGTAGGGGAACAAAACATCATGGACAAAACGAATATCGCTGGTGGTTCCTTCAATATCCGTCACAATCGCGCGAATCATACTCTCTCCAGTTGTCGTAAACGCATTTCGCATTCAAATAAGAATTCTAAACCTTCCAGATGACGGCGGGCTTCGGCCACGTCGCGTCCCCAGCAGGTTAAGCCATGGCCGCGCAGAAGAAAACCATAATTAAGCGGACGCTCCTGAGCGTAATGAGCGATGCGCGAGGCGAGGGCGTCGATGTCCTGGTCGTTATCAAACACCGGGATGGCGACGGTATCCAGATGGGTAGTCTGCCCGGTAAGCGATTTCTGCATCTCGAAACCGCTGATATTCAGTTCGGCTTCTTTGACCAGACGCGACAGCACCGTGGCGTTAACGGTATGAACGTGCAGGACAGCGTTAGCCTCCGGGAACAGGCGATAGATAAGGGTGTGTAGCCCGGTCTCCGCCGACGGTTTTCGACCGGACGGCGCCCGGTTGGTGGCGATCTCCACCTGTAGAAAATCGTCGGTGGTCAGGCTGCCTTTGTCCTTGCCGGATTCGCTGAGCCAGCAGAGGTGCTCGTCCTGACGCACCGACATATTACCGCCGGTGGCGGGTGCCCAGCCTTTGGCGCCTATCCAGCGGCAGGCGTCGACCAGGTGTGTGAGCAGCAGGTTGTCTGTCATTTCCTTTTACCCCTCGGCCAGGAATATTGATATGGTTTAGACGTCTAAGCGTCTTGATTGCCAAAGACTAACATCGTGTTATAGTGGCAGCAACATAAGTATTACAAGCAGGCACGACAACATGAGCAATAACGTATTGATCCCGCAGAGTAAACTTCCTAATCTCGGTACCACCATCTTTACGCAGATGAGCGCCCTGGCGCAGCAGCACAATGCCATTAACCTCTCGCAGGGGTTCCCCGATTTTGACGGTCCGAAATATTTGCAGGAACGTCTGGCGCACCACGTGGCGCAGGGGGCGAATCAGTATGCGCCGATGACCGGCGTGCAGGCGCTGCGGGAAGCCATTGCCGACAAAACGGCGGCGCTGTATGGCTATCACCCCGATGCGAACAGCGATATCACGGTGACGGCAGGGGCGACCGAAGCGCTGTATGCGGCCATCACCGCGCTGGTGCGCGCGGGGGATGAAGTCATCTGCTTTGACCCAAGCTACGACAGTTATGCGCCTGCGGTTGAACTCTCCGGTGGTGTAGTGAAGCGCGTGGCGCTCCAGCCGCCGCACTTTCGTCCTGACTGGCAGGCGTTCGCCGCGCTGCTGAGTGATAAAACGCGCCTGGTGATCCTGAATACTCCGCACAACCCGTCGGCGACGGTGTGGCAAAAGGCCGATTTTGCCGCGCTGTGGCAGGCTATCGCCGAGCGGGAAATTTACGTCCTGAGCGATGAAGTCTACGAGCACATCTGCTTTGCGGAGGAAGGGCACGCCAGCGTGCTGGCCCATCCGCAGCTTCGCGAGCGCGCGGTTGCGGTGTCGTCATTTGGAAAAACCTACCATATGACCGGCTGGAAGGTAGGGTACTGCGTGGCCCCGGCGGCCATCAGCGCGGAGCTGCGTAAGGTGCACCAGTACCTGACCTTTGCGGTCAACACGCCTGCCCAGTTGGCGCTGGCGGATATGCTGCGCAGCGAACCGCAGCACTATCGCGAGCTGCCGGATTTTTACCGCGCGCGTCGGGATATGTTTGTAAATGCGCTGAGCAAAAGCCGTCTGGAAATTCTGCTGTGTGAAGGGACCTACTTCCTGCTGGCGGACTACAGCGCGATTTCCGATCTGGACGACGTCAGCTTTTGCCGATGGCTGACGACGGAGGTGGGCGTGGCGGCTATTCCGCTGTCGGTGTTCTGCGCCGATCCCTTCCCGCATAAGCTGATCCGCCTGTGCTTTGCGAAACAGGAATCGACGCTGCTGGCGGCGGCGGAGCGTCTGGCGACGCTCTGACTATTTCACCGTCCAGGCTTCGGAATAGCGACGGTCTGCAAACAGCTCCAGCAGGCCGTTGATCTGCTTCAGGCGCAGCACCTCGTCGCTGTCCATCCCCAGTTCCTTACCGATTTTCTCATCGTTCCAGCCAAGCTGGGCCAGCTCCCGGACGATGTCGGACATGGCGTTGATCTGGTGGCGTCCCCGCGCACGGTTGTGGCGGATGGTGGCGGCCATCCGGTCAAGCTTTTGCTGGCGATCTTTGCGCAGGCAGGTGACGGGCAAATAGCCCCGAAGCTGGCGCTTCAGCGCGGCCCTGCTTTTACCGATTTCGTGACGATGGAAGCCGTCGACAATTTCGTAATGCGCTGGCTCGCTTTCCGTCACCACGATGGGCTGCGTAAACCCGTCGAGCTCGAGCGATTGACTCAGCAGACGCTTTTCCGGCGGCGCCACGTTATTTGGGTTGTAGTCGTTGGCAACGATAGCATCCTGCTTTATCCACAGCACGCAGTCGACGGGCTGGTCGCTGAACGGGCTGAGATGATGCATGGCCTGGCGAAAAGCATTGATGGCATCTATACGTTGCTCGTCGGTGAGCGTCTGCAAATAGGTTTCCAGTTCGGTAATCAGTCGTTGCTGCATAAGATCCCCCACTCATTGCGTTTTGATTTCATCCGTTCGCTATAGCGCTGATAGTGCTTTGGTTTGTTCGGGCTAAAGGAGAGGGCCCGACACCAGTAATCGTTGTTGAGCAGAACCTTGCATATTCGCCGCCAGGACGGGATATCCTTTGAGCCGATGTCACCCTCCTGCGTATCGGGAAGATCGGACATCCCGCGCTTCTGATACCAGTGCAGGTACACCGCGACTTTATTGCGATAATGTTCAGCCGTCTGTTGCGGCATGCTGTCGAGGAGCAGCATGGCGTACTCCTGCCAGCTGAGGTGGTCGGGCTTGAGGATCTTTCTGTGACCGTAGAAGTGGTTGTCGTGCCCCGCGTAAATTCCGCCGCTGCGCACGCCGCTGACGCGTGCGCACATGGCGGCCCAGCGTTCAGGTTCAACGACATGATAGAGCCATAAACCCTGTCGCTGCTCCGGGCCAAAGGGTTCACAGATGCGCATGTAGCGCGGCGGCACGCCGGCCTGGTACATCAGATTGTAGAGGGGGTTATAGGCGCAGCCCGTTTTGGCAAACCAGGTCCAGATGTCGGCGGTTTTCCAGTCGTAGAGAGGATAGATATACCAGGCATGACCGCCGGGCGCGACGGTCGTCCAGGGTTTGTCGTCGGAAAAGCGCTGCTTGCGTGCGCAGGCGATTGCCAGGAAGCGGTTATAGGATTCGTCGGCGCGGATGCCCACCATCACTGCGGCGGGGCGCCTTCGCGCATACCATTCGGCAAAGTCCCTGACGAAGGCCTCGAAGGTCATTCCCTGCTGATAAAAATCAAAATAACACGTACTGGTGATGGCATCAGGCGGAGGCTGTCTGACCCAGCTGATGCCGGGTTCCCAGCACTGCCATTCCGGCTGGTACTGAGAGAGGGCATTTTGCGTGGTGATCGGCAGCGCCACCCACCAGAACTGATTGATGACGTCACGATATTGGGTCCTCATGTTCTCAATATGCTCAATGGTGCAGGAGAACTGTGCTTCCCAGTCCAGAAAGAGGACATCTATTTTTCTGTTCAGCTGCCGCGCCCGTTGCGCAGCAAGATGAAGCATCACCGTTGAATCTTTTCCGCCAGAAAATGAGACGCACACGCGGGTAAAATTTTGCAGCGTCCAGTTTATGCGTTCTGAAGCAGCCTCCAGAACGTTTTCCTGAAGAGGGTATTTATAGATAGACATGATGAGTCGCATCCTGCGTATGGAATACCGTTAATGCTATTAAACTGCCATCATGTTATTATATGTTTTCATTCTCAACTAATTATTTTACGCCTTCATTCTATTCTTGCTGGAAATACCTTCGCGATGACGCGTCCATTCTATTGAGCCAACTTATGCAATTTTTCAATAAAGCTGGCGAATACACTGCTGTTTAACGACGCGCGGTTGTAGACCATATAGATTTGCGCTTCGGGCAATTTGAAGGGCGCGGCTACGGACTTTAATTTTAAAGCGTGTTTATAGGTTTCAAAAATGGAAAGAGGAATATAGCCGACTAAATCAGACATGCTGATCATGGAGAGGAGCGAACTGAGAGAGTCCGAACGGAACGCGATGTTTCTCTCCGGGAACGCTTCGTTGGCTCGAACCTGATACTCCTTCACGCCCGTATTCGTGCTTTGATACATCGTGAATTTCTCATTGTATAACTGCTCGGCGGAGACTTCTGTACCAATTCTCGGATGGTCTTCGCGGCAGATCATCACGGTGGGAATGGTGGTGAAATGCGAGCAGACAACGGACCGGTTATTCACGGGCGCAACGGTAAAAATGAGATCGGCTTTACGGTAGGCCAGTAAATCCTCTGCTGACTCCGCAGAGACAAGCATATCGCGTTGTTCTACCTCACAATTTTCTTGAGACATTAACAGTTGAATGGGGTCGAGAAGATAGCCTGGCGTCACCATCTGAGAACAATAAATGACAAAATTTTTCTTGATGTCGGTGTGGTGCATCAGGTTGATGGTCTGCTCAATCTGATTGAGGTTTTGCTCAAGATGCAGGTGCAGGTTAGTCCCGACGGTCGTGGGGGTGATCCCCTTGCCAGAACGGATAAACAGCGGATCGTTAAGCTGGCCACGCAGGCGTTGCAAAGACTGACTGACGGCTGAAGGGGTGATGTAAAGCGTTTCTGCGGCCTTGCTGATGCTAAGATGTTGATAGATACACTCAAAAATGACCAGTAAATTAAGGTCGAATTTTTTAAGGTCATAAAGATTTGCCATGTGTCATCCTGTTTGCCGTGAGTCTGTTGTTAACATATTGATGATAACTATAGATTAAAGCTAACCATTTACAATCCTTGTGGTTAACTAACTTAAAGTGTTATTTAAGTTATCTTAATATATCACGCCATCGGATTATTGAAATAGAATTACATGTGAGATTAAGATAATTTTATCTTTGAATGGGCTGGGTTCAATTTAATAAATGTTGACATTTATATATTGCCGTAAATTGATTACGTAAAGTTAATTTACGAGCGTAATGTATTTCTCTCAGTCAAAACCTATCACAGCCATAGGCAGGAACGCGCTTTTGATGGATTGCTCTCGATGGGTGCTGGTGGTGTAATCAACCTGCTGTTACGACCTTGATACAAGGTATGTAGAGCGCAACGCAACGCCAGCCTCGGCTGGCACTGAATGTACCTGCGGGGAATTCAGGTATCAGGGCCGCCCGTTGAGGCGGCCTTTATACTTTCTGGAGTACCGCAGCAGGTTCACCTTGCTGTCTTGTTGAAGTTGTAAGGTTTGGCTGATTGATTTGATAAAGCATACGCATTAGCCCCGATGAGCAAAGTTGGTTACCTTAGCTCTCAACGAAAACACGGAGGAAGTACAGATGTCTTTGATTAACACTAAAATTAAACCTTTCAAAAACCAGGCGTTCAAAAACGGTGAGTTCATTGAAGTAACCGAGAAAGATACCGAAGGTCGCTGGAGCGTCTTCTTCTTCTATCCGGCTGACTTCACCTTCGTTTGCCCGACCGAACTGGGTGACGTAGCTGACCATTACGACGAACTGCAGAAGCTGGGCGTAGACGTTTACTCTGTTTCTACCGATACCCACTTCACCCACAAAGCGTGGCACAGCAGCTCTGAAACCATCGCGAAAATCAAATACGCGATGATCGGCGACCCGACTGGCGCCCTGACCCGTAACTTCGACAACATGCGTGAAGATGAAGGCCTGGCCGACCGTGCAACCTTCGTGGTTGACCCGCAGGGCATTATCCAGGCTATCGAAGTTACCGCTGAAGGTATCGGCCGTGATGCTTCTGACCTGCTGCGTAAAGTGAAAGCGGCTCAGTACGTGGCTTCTCACCCAGGTGAAGTGTGCCCGGCTAAATGGAAAGAAGGCGAAGCGACCCTGGCTCCATCCCTGGACCTGGTCGGTAAAATCTAAGTTTTCACCATCCGGCAATCAATGGGCGCCCCCGCGCCCATTTCATTCCAGCACCATGATGCAAGTTGCATTCAGGCCGCCCGCAAAGGCAGCTTGCATGATGACGTCTTAAGAGAGGGAAGAACTATGCTCGACACCAATATGAAAACCCAGCTCAAGGCCTACCTTGAGAAACTGACTAAACCCGTTGAGCTGATTGCCACGCTGGACGACAGCGCGAAATCGGCAGAAATCAAAGAGCTGCTGGCGGAGATCGCTGAACTGTCGCCGAAAGTGACCTTCAAAGAAGACAATTCGCTTGCGGTTCGTAAACCCTCTTTCCTGATTACTAACCCGGGCTCGGACAAGGGACCGCGTTTTGCCGGCTCTCCGCTGGGGCATGAATTTACCTCACTGGTGCTGGCGCTGCTGTGGACCGGCGGTCATCCGTCAAAAGAAGCGCAGGCGCTGCTGGAGCAGATCCGCGATATCGACGGTGATTTTGAGTTTGAAACCTATTATTCGCTCTCCTGCCACAACTGTCCGGACGTGGTGCAGGCGCTGAACCTGATGTCGGTTCTGAACCCGCGCATCAAGCATACGGCGATTGACGGCGGTACTTTCCAGAATGAGATCACCGATCGCAACGTGATGGGTGTTCCGGCGGTGTATCTGAATGGTCAGGAGTTCGGCCAGGGCCGCATGACGCTGACGGAAATCGTCGCCAAAGTGGATACCGGCGCGGAAAAACGCGCGGCGGAAGAACTGAACAAACGCGATGCGTACGATGTGCTGATTGTCGGTTCCGGCCCTGCGGGCGCGGCGGCAGCGGTTTACTCTGCACGTAAAGGTATTCGTACCGGTCTTATGGGCGAACGCTTTGGCGGACAGGTGCTGGATACCGTGGATATTGAAAACTACATTTCCGTACCAAAAACCGAAGGTCAGAAGCTGGCCGGTGCGCTGAAGGCTCATGTCAGCGATTACGAGGTAGATGTAATCGACAGCCAGAGTGCCAGCAAGCTGATTCCGGCGGCGGTGGAAGGGGGCTTACACCAGATTGAAACCGCCTCTGGCGCGGTGCTGAAAGCTCGCAGCGTGATCGTTGCCACCGGGGCAAAATGGCGCAACATGAATGTGCCGGGCGAAGATCAATACCGTACCAAAGGCGTGACCTATTGCCCACACTGTGACGGCCCGCTGTTTAAAGGCAAACGGGTGGCGGTGATCGGCGGCGGTAACTCCGGCGTGGAAGCGGCTATCGACCTGGCGGGGATTGTTGAACACGTGACGCTGCTGGAGTTCGCGCCTGAGATGAAGGCCGACCAGGTGCTGCAGGATAAAGTTCGCAGCCTGAAAAACGTTGACATCGTGCTGAACGCGCAGACCACGGAAGTGAAGGGCGACGGCAGCAAAGTGACCGGTCTGGAGTACCGTGACCGCGTAAGCGGCGACGTGCACAGCGTGCAGCTTTCAGGGATCTTCGTGCAGATTGGTCTGCTGCCAAACACCACCTGGCTGGAAGGCGCGATTGAGCGCAACCGCATGGGCGAGATTATCATCGATGCCAAATGTGAAACCAGCGTGAAGGGCGTGTTTGCCGCGGGCGATTGCACCACCGTGCCGTACAAGCAGATCATCATCGCGACTGGCGAAGGTGCAAAAGCCTCCCTGAGCGCGTTTGACTACCTGATCCGCACCAAAACCGCATAATAAAAGAAAGTAAGACATACCTGCAGTAGCCACCTCTTTATGAGGTGGCTTTTTTTTAGATTTTTTTACCCTGAATTATCCTCGTTATTAACCCCTTCATGCGTTAATTACCTGCTTCGATCAAAGAAAATAATAAGCCTGCTGATAATATCTTGTCGTTTTTATAGCGATAAATATTTATATTTAATATGAATGACAAAGATGTATCCACTTCTTCAATATATGAGGCGTTAACCCCATTTGAAATAAAGGGATTGATGTTTCGTGATTTCTTTAACGCGGCGGACATGGCATCGCGATGCGCTTCGTTACATCCTTTATTCCCGGAAAGTGAAACCTGGCAGCAGGATGAGGCGTTAGAGGTTGAGTATGATTTCAACGCCCTGTTTGTCGGCCCTGCAACGCTATTGGCGCCGCCTTATGCCTCGGTATATCTGGACGAAGAGCCTCTGCTGATGGGCGCTACAACGCTGAGCGTACGCGAATTCCTGCGCAGCATCGGGCTTTTTGTGACCGGGGAAAATAGCGTTCCCGACGATCACGTCAGCTATGAAATGGAGCTGGTGGTGATGCTCTCCGCGCATGCCAGACATTCGCCGCAATATCATGACGCACTCGCCCGCTTTGTGCAGGGGCATCTTGAATTATGGCTCCCCGCATTTATTGCAAAAATAAAGGATTGCGCGAAAACAACCGTAATTAAATGTCTCGCGTTGCAGATAAATAATTGGTTTGATGAATTAAAGACGAGAGTAATATAATGAGTATTGATAAAGGGCAGCTAAACCGGCGCTCCTTTTTAAAAGGACTGATTGCGCTGGGTACCGTTGCCGCATTACCCGGCGGACTATTATCATCCCGATGTGCCATGGCACAGCCCCCCATTCCGTTTAACCCAAAAACCTACAAAATTTTCCGTAACGCTTGCCCGCGTAACTGCTACGACACCTGCAGCTTAAAAACCTGGGTCAAAGATGACGTCATCACCTTCGTTGACGGGGCAAGCGAGTCCACGTTTACACACGGTGCCCCGTGTGTGAAAGGGCTGACCTACCCGCGCCGGGTCTACTCCCCGGACCGTATTAAATACCCGATGATCCAGGATGGGCGCGGCAGCGGTAAATGGCGTCGCATCTCTTGGGATGAGGCCATGCAGCGCATTGCCAGCAAGATGCTGGAGATTAAAAAGAAAGACGGGTCTATGCTCGGCCTGGCGCTGTCTAAATACTCCGGCAACCTGGGCGTGATGAGTTATGCCGTGGAGGGGATGATGTCTTCTCTCGGTTACACCACGCGGTTCGCTGGTACGCCATGCTGGCCAGCAGGGATCGATGCCCAGCACTACGACATGGGCGACATGTGGTGTAACGACCCGGAAGATTTGGTGAAAGCCAAATACATCATTATCTGGGGCGCAAACCCGGCCTGGTGCTCCATGCATACCATGAAGTACATCTATCAGGCGCGTGAGAAAGGGGCGAAAGTGGTGGTCATTGATCCGCTGTTCTCGCAAACCGCCGCGAAAGCCGATTTGTATCTGCGCGTGCGCCCGGGATCGGACGGCGCATTGGCGCTGGGAATGGCGCGGCACCTGCTGGATATTGGCCGCGTCGACCAGGAGTTTGTGAACAACTTCGCGCACGGTTTCCCGGAATTTGAACAGTATCTGCGCAGCAATATCACCGTGGAGTGGGCATCTGAAATCTGTGGCCTGTCGGCAGAGGTGATTCGCCAGCTGGCGGAAGAGTTCACCGCGGTAAAACCTGCCACCGTCTGGATCGGCTACGGAATGCAGCGCCACGTCAACGGTGGGGCGAACGTGCGCGCCATTGACGCTTTTGTTGCCATGACAGGCAACATCGGTGTGGAAGGCGGCGGTGCCCGCTACGGCCATCTGCAGACCTGGGGCTACAACTATCATGCGATGACGCAGAAGCCACCGGTCGGATCTGTTGGCATGGTGGGAGAAAGCGGCCCGGTAGGGGAGTTCGTCAGCGACAGCGGCGAAAAGAGCCACTATTCCGACCGCGCGCTGAACCTGAACCAGACCGCGCAGAGCATTCTTGATGCCAACGATCCGCCCATTCGTATGCTGTGGGTGGCGTGCAAGAACCCGTTCGCGCAGGACTTTGACCGCAACAAAATGGAAAAAGCCTTCAGCAAGCTGGAGATGGTGGTCTGCGTCGATCAGTTCTTCAACGAGACGGTGCAGCATGCCGATATTGTGCTGCCGGTGACCACCACCTTTGAGCACTGGAACCTGTCGTCGTCTTACTGGCATTACTGGCTTTCGGTGAATGAACCGGCCATTAAACCGATGTACGAGTGCAAGAGCGATTTGGATATTGCCGTGCTGCTCTCGCGTACCATCAACAAAATGGAGCCGGGCTCCTGTACCTTCCCGCAGGACATTGACCAGAAAAAATGGCTCGACCTTGAGTTCAATGAGGGCATGGCGAAGCAGTTCGGTATCCGCTCCTGGGACGATCTGCTGGATGGGCCGGTGAAAGCCAAAATGGTCAGCTCGGCGGCCTGGCACGACCGCAAGTTTAAAACGCCATCGGGCAAGTATGAGTTCCTCTCCGAGCTGTGTGAAAAGAACGGCCATAAAGCGCTGCCGGAGTATCTGCCTGCCGCGGAGGGCAAGCTGCCGTTCCATCTGTTTACCCCGCATTTGCAGTACGGCCTTCACTCTCAGTTCGTCAACCTCGACTGGATGCAGGTCTTCTGGCCGGAGCCGTTTGTCTATATCCACCCAGCCGCCGCGCACAAGAAGGGGATTCGCGAGCTGGCGAAAGTCCGCGTGTTTAACGACGTGGGTGAAGTGGAGCTGCGGGCGAAAATCACCACCAACGTGCCGGAAGATTTCCTGGTGATGTACGAGTCCTGGTTTAACAAGCTTAAGTACAACGTGCAGAACGTCGTGAAAGATACGCCAGCCGATATGGGCAAGATGGCAACCGGCGCGCCTGGCGCGGCGATCCACAGCCAGTTTGTCGACATTGCCCTTATCGCGAATGAAGGAGCAGACGCATGAGACGCGCATTTTTAGTGAACAGTGATAAATGTATTGGTTGCCGCGGATGCGCCATGGCCTGCAAGAGCTTTAACCAGCTTGAGCCGGATCGCTTCTGGCGCTATGTCTATCCGCTGGATAAAGAAATTTATCCGCATGAGGAGCGTGCGTTTTTCTCGCTGGCCTGTAACCACTGTGAAAACCCGGCCTGTCTGGCGGCGTGCCCGGTGGAAGCCTATACCAAACGTGATGACGGCGTGGTGGTCCATAACCCTGAACGCTGTATCGGCTGTAAAAACTGCATCCGTAACTGCCCGTACGGCGCGCCGCGCTTCAATGAAGAGACGCAAAAGGCGGAGAAGTGCAGCATGTGCTATGAACGTCTCGATATCGGTATGGCCCCGGCCTGCGTGAACGCGTGTCCGGTCGGCGCCCTGTCGATTATCGATCTGGATGCCGATCCGCTGCCGAACAATGCCGTGCAGTATCCGCCGGGCTTCCCGAAGATGCCTCAGCTTAATCCGGGTACGCGCTTCATTCTGGCCCGTCAGCCAAAACAGCCGAGGGATAAATAATGGAAAAGTACGAATTACCGCTCGTTATCTTTACCGTGCTAAGCCAGATGTCCGTCGGGATGACGCTGCTCCTGACCTGGCGCACGCTGCGTGGTGAAGTGCATGGAACCCGCCTTCACTGGCTGATTACCGGGCTGATTCTGGGCGTGGCCTCCATTGCCGCGGTGCTGCATCTGGCGCACCCGGAACACGCATACAACGCGTTGATTAACCTGAAACATGCCTGGCTGAGCCGCGAAATTCTGGGCGCGACCCTGTACGGCGCCATGATTGGGCTGGCCTTCCTGAGTAAGGGAAACAAAGGCGCAGCGCTGCTGGCGTCCCTGTTCGGGATCCTGCTGGTGGTGGTGCAGGGAATGACCTACGCGGCACCGGCGATGCAGGCCATTGCCAACGGCATCACCATGATGCTGTTCTTTGCGACGGTCTGGGTGATGGGCTGTGCCGCAACGCCGCTGCTCGGGCTGAAAGGATCAAACGCCGCGCTGCGCCAGGGGATTATCGCCCTGATGGCGCTGCTGATTGCCGCGCCGGTGATGTGGCTCAGCGGCGGTACCATCATGAAAATGACCGCTCACGCCTGGTTAAGCTCGCCGCTCTATCTGGGCAGCCTGCTGTGCTGCGTTGTGGGTGGCGCGTTATCGCTGAAGCGCCAGCCGATGCAGAAAGCGGTGTTTGCGCTCCTGCTGGTGGGCGTGGTGCTCAGCCGCCTGACCTTCTTCGGCGATACCGTCAGCACCATCGTCAATATTGGTCACCTGTACTGATAAACAAAACCCCGCGAAAGCGGGGTTTTTTGTGGGTATTTACCGGACCACCATCACCGGAATATGGGTGTGGCGGATCACGCTGGAGGCGTTCGATCCCAGCAGGTGAGTGGTAATGGAAGGATTACGTGAACCGATCACCACCACGTCTGCATTCAGCTCCGCGGCCAGTTCATTGACGGCATCGCGCACGCTACCGAACCGGACGTGGGTTTTGATGCGGGAAGGGTCGATGCTGAAATGCCCGACCATGGTCTGCAGCCGCGTTTCGGCTTCGTGCTGTAAGTGCTCCTCAAAGCGACGCACGTCGGCGGCAAAGCGGTGCAGGCTCAGGCTGGCAGAGCCCGGTAAGACGTGTAAAAGATGAATAATTCCGTCCTGCTGCGCGAGGAATTCCGCGTGGCGAACAGCTTTGTCGCTCAGTTCCATTTCGAAAACATCAACCGGCATAATGATTGTCTTATACATAACCGTTTCTCCTTGTTTATAAACGCTGGATACATTCAACCATAAAATATGAATGGTTTCTGTAAGCGCTTCGGCACTTTTCGTCTCTCGCCAGGATAAATCTCAAAAGGCGCGTATTTCCCGGCAGACTTTCAGGGGTAGCTACCCTTTATAAACTTACCTGAAACCTTTCGGAGGTCGCATGAAAGCACTCACGTACCACGGTCCGCACCATGTTCGCGTTGAGAATGTCCCCGATCCCATCATTGAACAGCCCGACGATATCATCCTGCGCGTCACGGCCACGGCGATTTGCGGCTCCGACCTGCATCTCTATCGTGGAAAGATCCCAAAGGTGCAGCACGGCGACATTTTTGGACATGAATTTATGGGCGAGATCGTCGAGTGCGGTCGAGAGGTGAAGGACCTGCAAAAAGGCGATCGCGTGGTGATCCCCTTTGTCATCGCTTGCGGTGACTGCTTCTTTTGCCGTCTGCAGCAGTACGCTGCCTGTGAGAATACCAATGCCGGGCAGGGCGCTGCGCTGAACAAAAAGCAAATTCCCGCGCCGGCAGCGCTGTTTGGCTATAGCCATCTCTACGGCGGCGTGCCGGGAGGGCAGGCGGAATATGTGCGCGTGCCGAAAGGCAACGTCGGACCGTTTAAGGTGCCGCAGCTGCTCTCCGATGATAAGGCCCTGTTTCTGTCTGATATTTTACCCACCGCCTGGCAGGCGGCAAAAAATGCGCAGATTGAAAAAGGCTCCAGCGTCGCCGTTTTCGGTGCCGGTCCGGTGGGGTTGTTGACGATTGCCTGCGCACGGCTGTTAGGGGCTGAGCAGATTTTTGTTATCGACCATCACCCCTATCGGCTGCGGTTTGCCGAGGCGCGCTACGGTGCTATCCCCATCAATTTTGATGATGATAACGACGCGGCGGAAAAGATAATCGAGCAAACCGCCGGGCAGCGGGGTGTCGATGCCGTCATTGATGCCGTCGGGTTCGAAGCCAAGGGCAGCACCACGGAGACGATCCTCAGCAACCTTAAAATTGAGGGCAGCAGCGGCAAAGCGCTGCGTCAGTGTATCGCTGCCGTCCGGCGCGGCGGGGTGGTCAGCGTACCCGGCGTGTATGCCGGGTTTATTCATGGCTTCCTGTTTGGGGATGCCTTCGATAAAGGGCTGACGTTTAAGATGGGCCAGACGCACGTCCACGCCTGGCTGGGCGAACTGTTACCGCTGATCGAAAAAGGGCTGCTGACGCCGGAAGAGATTGTGACGCATTATCTCCCGCTGGCGGATGCGGAACGTGCCTATAAGATTTTCGAAAAACGGGAGGAGGAGTGCCGGAAGGTGATTCTGGTGCCCGGCGCGGAAACGCCTGAGGCCGCTGAGCAAAAAGTGAAGGGCCTGGTAAATGCGTTCCCGGGCGGCGTGGTGTGAGGTCACTCGCCGGTGGCGCTCAAGTTACTGTCCTGCGATGTAGCGCAATCGGGTGAAGATGTTCGGAAAGAGGATGCAGGCGCATCCTCTGTGCAACGCGGGTCGCGTTTGTTCAGAATGACATTAACGCAGGTAATCGCCCGCAGCTTCTGGCTGGTAGAGCAGCTCCAGCACTTCCAGATGGGTGGAGGCACCGCCCGGCAAGTCCCAGTGGATGGTATCGCCCGTGCGCAGCCCCAGCAGTGCGGCCCCCACCGGCGCAAGAACCGAAAGTTGCGCGCTGCTGTCCGTCATCTGAGCCGGGTAAACCAGCGTGCGGGTCAGCTCTTCACCGGTGGTCAGGTTGCGGAATTTCACCTGGCTGTTCATGGTGACCACGTTATGCGGCATCGTCTCAGGCGTGCACATCTGCGCCCGGTCGAGTTCCTCATTCAGGGCATCGGCCACCGGAAGTGAGGCGAATTCTGCTTTTTCCAGCAGCCTGTCGATACGTTCTGCGTCGAGCTCGTTGATGATGATTGTAGGTCTGGACATTTTTTACTCCATGTCGTTAATGCTGCGTCTAACGCAGAAACCAATCCAAAAGAAAACCCTCGCCGTCTGGCAGCGAGGGTTTAACTCTCCCGATGATACTGGCTGAACGCGCAAGTTTGAAGTGATGAAGGTCACATTCATGTGCCATATGAATTTTCACTGAAATTTATTCAATCTTCATTACTGGCGGATTGCGTTACGCTGTATGTTCTGAACCCGGGCGCTGCGCGAAACATCATTCGCTGCAGCCCTTACCAACGAGAGAGCGCTATGTACTTCTACCAACCGTCTCAGGGGCATGGCCTGCCGCATGACCCGCTGAACGCCATTGTCGGCCCCCGTCCGATTGGCTGGATCTCCTCTTGCGGCCAGGCCGGTCAGCTCAACCTTGCGCCGTATAGCTTCTTCAACTGCTTTAACTATCGCCCGCCGATCATTGGCTTTTCCAGCAACGGCTGGAAGGACAGCGTGCGTAATATTGTTGAAACAAAGGAGTTTGTCTGGAATCTGGCAACGCGCGATCTTGCGGAAGCGATGAATCAGACCTCTGCCACGCTGCCTCACGACCAGGACGAATTTACCTTTTCCGGATTAACGCCTGCGGCAAGCAAGCTGGTGAGCGCCCCCCGCGTGGCGGAAAGCCCGGTCAACTTTGAGTGCCGCCTGTCTCAGTGTATTCAGCTTACCGGCGCCGACGGTACGCCGGTGGATACCTGGCTGGTGCTGGGAGAAGTGGTCGGGATCCATATTGCCGAAACGCTGCTGGAAGAGGGGATATACCAGACGGCGAAAGCGCAGCCCATCCTGCGTGCGGGTGGGCCGACGGCTTACTATGGCATCAGTGACGAACACCGGTTTGACATGGTGCGACCGGTGGTGGGCGATCAGTAACCGGCCTTATCAATGACAAATTGTTTTCCGCAGTTGCCTGGATGCGGCTGCGGAGCAAAGGATGTCGCAGAAAGCGGGGCGTTAATGGTGTCTGCTTTGAGTGAAATTTGCATCTCGGTCAGATACGCCGGATTACCGTTGCAGGTCAGCTTGAAGGCTTTGATATTTTCCTTGCCCCAGCTTTTGGCAACGGCGTTGTCAAAATCACTCCGGCTGACGGTTTTACCGTAATTTTCCGCAAGGAAATGACCGACGGCGCTGTTTTTCATTTCCTGATTCATTCTCACCATGGTGCCGAAATAGGCATCGGGATCAAAACCAAAGCAGACGCCATGTTTGGCATATTCGTAACGTTCCAGACAGGAGTTTCCACCCGCGCCCGGCATGACCTCGTTCAGCTTAGCCGCGCCGGAAAGCGACAGCCCGGTTTCGGCTGCTGCGCATTTGCGGCTGGCCTTCACTTCCGGCATGTTCGGGATAGGGCGCGTGGCGCAGCCAAACCGCATCCATCGACGTTCATCCACGCCGCGTGCGGCAATGGATTTCGGCAGGCCGGGCCATAGCCCGTGAACGGTCAGAAAATCGGTTTTATTGTCGCGCTCTTTTTGCAGACGACATTCATCCGGTTCATTGCGGTTACGCTCGACCATGCTTTGACAAAATCCCGTTTGCCAGGACAAAGCCAGCACATAGCGATCGAAATCGCCGTACTGCGTGGCCTTGAGGGGGTCGGCCTGTGCTGAGAAGAGACTGAGTGCAAGCGCTACTGCGCCAGACGGGATAACGATATCCTTCCTGAACATGTGATTTCCTGATTGGTTGTGCGCAATTCATTTTTGTGGGTTATTAAAGCACAAAAAGCGCCCGCAGGCGCTTTTAGGTAATCAGGAATTTCACTTAGGCGGCGCCGGGAACCAGCACTTCGGTAGCAATAATGACGATGATTAGCCCAACCAGCACCGGCACTGACGTGCGTTTCACCACTTCAAACGGCGAGATTTTGGCCATCCCGGCGACCGCTACCACCACGCCTGAGACAGGCGAGATGGTACGACCCAGGTTTGAGGCCTGGAGCATGGGAATGGAAAGATAAGCCGGGTTGATACCGGACGAGTGAGCCAGCTTAGGGATCATCTCAACGAAGGCGTAAAATGGCGCATTCCCGGAACCGGTGGTCATTGCCGCCAGCATGGTCAGTACCACCAGGACCAGCATCAGGATAATACTGGCCGAGCCAAACGAGGTGGCGATGGAGATCAGGCTCTGGATAAAGCCGATCGTGCTCAGACCCTGGGCAAAGACACCTGCTGCAACCAACAGCATCACCACGCCAGCAAACGCATCTGCCATACCGCGATACGCGACCTCAAGGCCGGAGAAGACTTTTTGGGTGTTGAAACCGCGCACGAACTCCAGCACAGCGGCTAACAGCATACAGATAACCAGGATAGTAATAATGTGCAGCTGCGGGCCCCATTTCCCGTCAAAAATGAGCACGCCGATAATCGGCGTAAACGGCAAAATGGCATAGAACGCCGGCGCTGTGGTGGTGATTTCGCTTACATCCATCATTTCATGGCTGATGTTCTCTTTCTTATCGAGATAGCGCTGCCAGAAGAAATGCGCGATACCCATTCCCACAATGGCGACAATCGAGATCGGCAGCGTGGTTTTAAAGGCGAAGTCGATAAGCGACATTTCGGCTGCTTTCGCCGCCAGCACAACGTCTCCTGACGTCGGGGAGAGAATAATGGCCGCCGGGGAGGCGCAAATTGCCGCCGCTGCCCCACGGCTGATCCCCACGTTTACCATCACCGGGAAAAGCGTGGCCATTAACAGTACGCCAAGCCCGGTTGCCGATGAAACGGCCAGCGACATCAGGCAGGCGAGGAAATAGGCGGCAACCATCAACAGATACGGCGAGTTAATGTACTGCAGGGGTTTCGAGGCAAGCTTCACAACCATGTCGTTCGCGCCGATATGGGTCATATAGGCTGCAAAACCGCACAGCATCATGATCATCATACCCAGATCGCCACCGCGGCTCATGAGCAGGATTTTAATATATTCAACAATATCCGTGGCGGTGTAGCCCGTGCTGGCTGCGCTGGCAGGTAAAACCTGATGACCCATTACTGCGCTGATTATCAGCAGCGTTAGACCACCGACAAATAAAACGCCCGTGGCTGAGTATCCTTTAATGATGTAGCGAGCTACACCCACAATGACGACGACCCCAATTAGGAGTTCGATAAACGTAAGCATGATTTCCCCTGTGTCTTTCTGCCCTGAGATATAAAAAATTAATATAAAAATGAAGGATGAAAATGTGCCGAATTAATGGGCCGCCCTTGCTGATTAAAATCAATAAACAGACGACTAACGAACAGCATAACAGCGTTTTTGCCATGGCTAAGGCATTTATGTCATAAGGATCTTGACCGGCAAAGACAGCGTAACATGTCTATGTAATGATAACAAAATGTTAAACTTTTGTGTGGTCTGGCCTGTTAGTACTGGAGACCGTTAACAGACATTAGGCGTACATGATGTGGGTTTATTCGGGATAAGCAGAACGCCGCTTTAGGAATATTCCCGAAAAGCGGCCTGATATTTAAGAGTAGGGGTGATGCCGTTAAGGCTTGGTTCAATTATTCTATGTTAAACTTTGCCTCGAATATCAAGAATGGTAATTGCATTGTGATTGTACGTAATACTTTTTTCTCTATTTTATTGTTTATTATTGGCCAGTTAACGTTTTGTTCTGTTGCACAGGCAGAGAACAACGCGACGGATAAAGGTTGGTTCTCTACTTTTACGGATAATGTTTCGCAGACCTGGTCAGCGCCTGAACATTATGATCTCTATGTCCCGGCAATAACGTGGCATGCGCGCTTTGCTTACGACAAAGAGAAAACGGATAAATACAACGAGCGTCCCTGGGGAGCGGGTTTTGGTCAGTCGCGCTGGGATGAAAAAGGAAACTGGCATGGCATCTACCTGATGGCCTTCAAAGACTCCTTTAACAAGTGGGAACCGATTGGCGGCTACGGCTGGGAAAAAACCTGGCGCCCGCTGGCGGATGAGAACTTCCACGTTGGTCTGGGCTATACCGCCGGGGTGACCGCGCGCGACAACTGGAAGTACATTCCGATCCCCGTATTGCTGCCTCTGGCCTCTGTTGGTTACGGCCCTGCAACGTTCCAGATGACCTACATTCCGGGAACGTATAACAACGGTAACGTTTACTTCGCCTGGATGCGTTTTCAGTTTTAACTGACAAAACATTACCTGGTGGTGAAAAAACGTGCAGCCGTTGATTCGTAAGCGATAAAAATCTGTCAGTGAAAATTAACGCGACTTTAGTCACTTTTTGTCAAAGATCCGCTGGACAAAAGGTCCCACAATTGATGTACTGGTAACCGACACAGCATTTGTGTCGTTTTTTAATGTAAAGGTAATTTTGATGTCTAAGATTAAAGGTAACGTTAAGTGGTTTAATGAGTCCAAAGGATTCGGTTTCATTACTCCTGAAGATGGCAGCAAAGACGTGTTCGTACACTTCTCTGCAATCCAGTCTAATGGTTTCAAAACTCTGGCTGAAGGTCAGCGTGTAGAGTTCGAAATCACTAACGGTGCCAAAGGCCCTTCTGCTGCTAACGTAATCGCTCTGTAATTCAGACGCGTCAGCAAGAATTTCAAAACCCGCTCATTGAGCGGGTTTTTTTCGTTATGAATCAGCCAAGCAGGTAAATTTTCAGGAAGCTGGCCACGATCAGTACGCTCAACAACACCATGCCTGCGCTCATCAGACTCTGTTTCATTTGTCACCCTCGTTCAGTATTGCCTTCAGAGTGACAGAGAAAAATTAAGCCAACATTAACGCTCCGGCAGTTAATGCGTGCTTACAGAGGAAAAAAGCCAAAATGCGATCCCCGTCATCGCGAAAGATCCGATCATGTTGATCGCGATATTCACCAGCGCCCAGCCGATACGACCTTCCTGAAAGAGAAAAACCGTTTCCGCGGAAAAGGTTGAAAAGGTCGTCAAACCGCCGCAGAAGCCGGTGGTAATCAAGACTTTCCACATAGGATCGATGTGCGTCATCCGGTTAAACCAGGCCAGCCCCATACCAATAATAAAAGCACCAATCAGGTTGGCGGCCAGCGTTCCTAATGGAATCGCCTGGTGCAGGGGATTAAACCGCATACTCAGTAACCACCTCGCAACGCTCCCCGTGCCTCCACCAATAAAAACAGCTAAAAGGAGTTGTAACACGCTAAATACCTGCTATTTGATGTGTAAGAGTAGCGAGTTTAACGCTGTTTATAATGAGGGGACAAATATGTATGTTGCGGTAGGGCAGTTTGCGGTCACGCCTGACTGGCGGGTTAACGCAGTGCAGTGCGTTAACCTGATTATACAGGCCCGACAGAAAGGCGCGTCGCTGCTGGTGCTTCCTGAGGCGTTGCTGGCAAGGGATGATAACGACCCGGATTTGTCCGTGAAGTCCGCACAGGCCCTTGACGGCGAATTTTTACAACAGCTGCTCGCCCAGAGCGTAGGCAGTACGATGACCACCGTCTTAACCGTGCACGTTCCCTCAACGCCGGGTCGCGCAGTGAATACGCTGGTGGCTATCCGTGACGGTGCCATTGTTGCGCGCTACGCCAAGCTTCATCTCTATGATGCGTTCAGCATCCAGGAGTCGCGACGCGTTGATCCGGGAGATGTCGTCCCACCGCTGATTGATATCGACGGGTTTAAGGTGGGGTTGATGACCTGCTATGACCTGCGTTTCCCGGAGCTGGCGGTGCATCTGGCGCTGCAGGGGGCGGAGGTGCTGGTATTGCCTGCCGCATGGGTTAAGGGGCCGCTAAAAGAGCAACACTGGGCTACGCTGCTTGCGGCACGCGCGCTGGACACGACCTGTTATATTGTTGCCGCCGGGGAGTGCGGCAATAAAAACATCGGGCAGAGCAGGGTGGTTGATCCCCTGGGAGTGACGATTGCCGCCGCAGCGGAAGCGCCGGTTCTGCTGATGGCGGAGATAATTTTAGAAAGAGTTGCGCTTGCGCGTCAGCAATTACCTGTTCTTCGCAACCGTCGCTTTGCGCCACCGCAATTATTGTGATGTTTTTTTCAACAATGCTTGATTCACCTTGTTACAGATTGCTATTGTGTGCACGCGCCAAATGACCGTTAATACGATCGGGTTTTGGCGCTGAATGCAGCCTGTTTTAAGTAAAGAAGGTATCTATGGGTGAGATTAGTATTACCAAACTGCTGGTGGTTGCCGCACTGGTCGTCCTGCTGTTTGGTACCAAGAAGTTACGCACGCTGGGTGGTGACCTGGGGGCTGCCATCAAAGGCTTTAAGAAAGCGATGAACGACGATGACGCAGCCGCGAAGAAAAGCGCTGACGACATCCCGGCAGAGAAGCTTTCCCACAAAGAGTAACGGCAATGCCTGAGGGCTTGCGAAAAAAAACCGGCTCATGAGGCCGGTTTTTTTGCATTACTGTAAATGAATATTACGGCGTTATTTGACTTCTTCGCCTTTCGCCTGCATATCCGCATGGTAAGAAGAACGAACAAATGGACCACAAGCCGCGTGGGTAAAGCCCATCGCCAGCGCTTCGGCTTTCATCTCGTCAAATTCATCCGGGCTCACGTAGCGCTGTACCGGCAGGTGGTGACGGCTTGGCTGCAGATACTGGCCGAGCGTCAACATGGTCACACCGTGGCGGCGCAGATCGCGCATGACGTCGATGATTTCGTCATTAGTTTCACCCAGACCAACCATCAGACCTGACTTGGTCGGGATATGCGGATGTGCTTCTTTAAAGCGCTCCAGCAGCTTCAGAGACCAGTTATAGTCGGCTCCCGGACGCACCTGACGGTAAAGACGCGGAACGTTCTCCAGGTTGTGGTTAAACACATCCGGCGGCGTCGCGGTCAGGATATCCAGCGCACGGTCCATACGGCCGCGGAAGTCAGGAACCAGCGTCTCGATTTTGATGTTCGGGCTTTTTTCGCGAATGGCAGTAATGCAGTCAGCGAAGTGCTGAGCACCGCCATCACGCAGATCGTCGCGGTCAACGGAGGTGATAACCACATAACGCAGCGCCATGTCGGCGATGGTTTGCGCCAGTTTTTGCGGCTCGTTGGCATCGGGGGCCACCGGGCGGCCATGCGCCACGTCGCAGAATGGGCAGCGGCGGGTACAGATGGCACCCAGAATCATAAACGTCGCGGTGCCGTGATTGAAACATTCAGCAAGGTTCGGGCAAGAGGCTTCTTCACAAACAGAGTGAAGGCCATTCTTACGCATCGCCGCTTTGATCCCCTGGATACGCGAAGAGTCTGCCGGAAGTTTGATTTTCATCCATTCCGGTTTTCTTAACAGCGCCTCGCGCTCTGTAGCCACGTTTTTAACCGGGATAAGGGCCATTTTATCGGCATCGCGGTATTTAACACCGCGTTCCATCACAATGGGTTTACTCATAGCGTGCGTGTTCCAGTTGCGAATATCGAAGGAAAGCGTTTCAATTCAAGGGAATGTTGTATTTATCAACTATTTTTGAACGAACGACAGGCAGTATATCATTTATAGGGGCGTTAAAGCAGCCTGCCAGGTCGCCAATTTGTAAAATAGTTGTTGTTTTGTGCCTTTTGCCCAGCGAGCGGCAGGGACGTGTACGGGTACGCTCTGTCAGAAGGCCTGACGGATAATGCGGATGACGTTTTCCAGTACCGGATCGCGCAAGCTGAGCTTGTTGTAATGCAGTGAAATCTCGATAGATTCTGCATTGAGCTGGCTTAGCGGAATACTCTCCAGCGGCCAGCATTTCCGCAGCAGGTTATACAGGCGTGAAGGCATGATGCACAGCATATCGCTGCTGCCAATCAGGGATGCGGTGGTGAACATATTGTAACTGCTGAAACTGATCTGACGTTCCGGGAAAATTTCGTCAATACGCTGACGCAGAGCGTGGTTAGACTGCCCTTCGGTCATGAAAGACGAGTGGTCGTAGTTGCGCAGGTTTTCAATGGATAACGGCTCGCTGAGGACGGGGTGCTGCTTGCGGCAAACCAGCACCAGGTTATCCGCGTAAAGCACATTTTGCCCCAGCGCTCGGGCGCTAAAGCTGCCGCTTTCGATGACCAGGTCCGTCTGGAACTGAGCAAGCTGAACGTCAGGTTCGTTAAGAGGCACATTGCGAAGCAGAAGCTGAGGCGCATGCTCTTTCACTGCCTGGAAGATCGCGGGCATCACCAGTACGCCGACAGAAGGGGAGCAGCCGATGGTGATGGTTCTCTGTTTGTCATAGCTTCCGGTTAAATCCAGCGCACCCAGAATCGACTCCAGCCCCTGGCTGATGTATTCGTGGAGATGTGTCGCATAGGCCGTTGGCGTGACGCCCTGGCCCTTACGGATAAATAAGGGGTCGGGAAATATAGCCCGTAGCTTTTGAATTGACTGACTTATTGCCGATGGCGTGAGATTAAGAATTTTCGCAGCATTAACGATACCCTTATGGACATATACTGCCTCAAAAATAGTCAGTAAATTGAGATCAATATTACGTAAAGTCCGAAAAATTTGCGGCTTATCTTCGCCACCAGGGTCATTCAGGCGTTTGGCTGGTAAATTATTATACTCCACGCTTTCACTCCGTATACATTCACAACATGAATGATAGTTCAATTTATTTATTATGCTTGTAGAGATTCGTAAAGTGTTGCTTTTGTTCCACTTGTTTATCAAAAACAAACAGTTGTGTGATTATCACTCAAGTTACTTAGCCTGTGTATGCCGTGCTGTCCGGAGGCTAAATAATATGTAAGGGCAATATTCGGGCGCTTCGAAAATATAGAATCTGCGGATTATTGTAAAGCGTAAAAGCGGTAAATAAACAGTGGCCCGTCAAATTATCGAGCCATTCTGGATGATATATTAAGCAGGGATATATTCGTGCGGGGGATTGTTAAGTAGCGCTAACACATTCTTCAGAAGCACGGGACGTATATTTTCTGGCGTAGCGGTATCGACCCACTGGCGCATTTGCGTCATTTCCATGCCGGCGTAGCCGCAGGGGTTTATGCGCTGGAAAGGCGTAAGATCCATATTAATATTCAATGCCAGACCGTGGAAGGAACAACCTTTACGAATACGTAGCCCCAGAGAGCAGATCTTCATTTCGCCAACGTAGACGCCCGGCGCATCGGCACGCGGATGCGCGTCAATCCCATACTCCGCCAGCGTGTTGACGACGGTCTGTTCCAGTAACGTCACCAGCTCACGTACGCCAAGCTTTCTGCGCTTCAGATTAAGCAGGACGTACATGACCTGCTGACCCGGACCGTGGTAAGTCACCTGTCCGCCACGATCGCTCTGGATCACCGGGATATCGCCCGTCATTAATAAGTGTTCCGCTTTTCCCGCCTGGCCCTGCGTAAATACCGGCAGATGTTCGACCAGCCAAATCTCATCAGGGGTTGTGTCATCGCGTGAATCGGTGAACTCGTGCATAGCCTGAGAGACAGGCTCATAAGGTTGCAGCCCGAGATGACGGACCAGAATTTTATCCTGATACAAAACGCGTCTCCGAAGACGAGAAACAAAAGATGAGGGGGAGTATATCACAGCGGGGAAGAGGGGTTACCCGGTAAACCGGGTAACCGCAAAGGGACTACAGCACCATACGAACGATTTCGATATTGCCGAGCTCTTCGTACAGCGTCTCAACCTGCTCGATATGTGTGGCAGTGATGGTAATAGAAACCGAGTGGTAGTTGCCCTTGCTGCTTGGTTTTACTGACGGAGAGTAGTCACCCGGCGCATGGCGCTGTACCACTTCAACCACCTGATCAACCAGCTCAGGTTTCGCCAGACCCATTACTTTGTAGGTAAACGGGGTAGGGAATTCAAGCAGTTCGTTAAGTTTGGTTTTCATGTCAGCTCCGGCGTAACGTCAAAAAGAATAACTCCCACGTCAGGTGGGAGTTATCAGGATACTTAGTATATGGGGATCAAAATCACACTTTCAAGTGTTCGATTTTTAGCCAAACCAGTGATGGAACATCAGTTTAATGTAATCAATGATTTTGCCGAAGAAATTGCCTTCAGGAATTTCTTCCAATACCACGAGTGGACGCTGATCGATCGTTTTACCGTCCAGCTGGAAGTTGATGGTACCCACTACCTGGTTTTTATGCAGCGGGGCATGCAGTTCGGTGGTGTTGAGCACATAGCTTGCTTTCAGATCCTTCATACGACCGCGTGGAATGGTCAGGTAGAGGTCTTTATCCACGCCCAGAGAAGCACGATCGTTATCGCCGAACCAGACGGGTTCAGAAGCAAATTCTTTGCCTGCTTTCAGCGGGTTCACGGTTTCGAAGAAACGGAAGCCCCAGGTCAGCAGCTTCTTACTCTCGGTTTCGCGACCTTTAAAGGTGCGACCGCCCATCACGGCAGAGATCAGGCGCATCTGGCCTTCAGTGGCAGAGGCCACCAGGTTGTAACCGGCTTTGTCGGTGTGGCCGGTTTTGATGCCGTCAACGTTCAGGCTGTTATCCCACAGCAGGCCGTTACGGTTGGTCTGACGAATGCCGTTGAAGGTGAACTCTTTCTCTTTGTAGATAGAGTACTCGTTAGGTACGTCGCGGATCAGCGCCTGACCAATCAGCGCCATATCACGCGCGGAGCTGTACTGACCGTCTGCATCGAGACCGTGTACGGTCTGGAAGTGGCTGTTCTTCAGACCCAGGGCATTTACGTAGCTGTTCATCAGGCCCACGAACGCATCCTGACTACCGGCGGCGAAATCGGCCATCGCTACGCAGGCATCGTTACCGGACTGCAGGTTAATGCCACGAATTAACTGAGAAACCGGAACCTGCATTCCTGGTTTCAGGAACATCAGCGAGGAACCTTTGAAAACCGGGTTCCCGGTAGCCCACGCATCGTTGCCGATGGTGACCAGATCCGTCTCTTTGAACTTACCGGCTTTCATTGCCTGGCCGATGACGTAGCTGGTCATCATTTTGGTCAGGCTGGCCGGGTCACGGCGGGCATCGGCATTCTGTTCTGCCAGCACTTTGCCAGAGTTGTAATCGATCAGGATGTAGGATTCCGCGTCGATTTGCGGAACGCCAGGGATCATGGTCTTGATATTCAGGTCATCAGCATGAGCTGCAGAGAGTGCAGCCGCGCAAAGGGCCGTGGTCAGCGCCATGCGCTGCACAAAACGAGCAGAAAAAGTGGTCTTCATGGTCAGAACTACGACATCCGTGATGGAATTAAAAAAAGTGCCTTACTATAGCAAATGCTATTCAGGCAGGCATCCGACTTTAAGCATGAGTTTGTGAATGTGTTTTACACAAACTGACATTTCGGATACCGCCGATTAATTACTTCGTAACAGCGATAAAGGACTGCAGCTGTGCCTCGCTCTGCAAACGCTGCTGCAGGGATGCCGCCTGCGACTTGCTGGCAAACGGCCCCATCTGAATACGCCAGACCGCGCCGTTTTGCTCAACGCGTCCTGGCACGCCAAACTGCTGACTTAGACGCTGCTGATACTGCTGGGCACGGGCCCGATCGCTCACTGCGCCCACCTGGACGACAAAGCCGCCGCTGGCTGCTGCGGGAGCGGCAACGGCTGCGCTCTGGGTCGTGACCGGAGCCGCCACCGGAGCAGGCTGCTGCACGACGGGGGCGGCAACAGGGGCTGGCGTTGGCTCACTGCTCTCCAGCACGCCCGAGGCTAAGTTGGTTGGTGCGCCAAGGAAGCCGCTGCTTTTTACCGGTGCGCCAGTGGCACCATCGCTTTGCAGGGTGTCATTGCTGATTGGGCGTATTTCTCCCGCCGGCTGAGAAGGCTCTGCCGGCGAGGAGACGCTTCCCATGCCGCCGTCCAGATTTGGGCGGTCGGGGAGGGCATAGGTCTGTTTCGCCACCGTGGTACACGCAGTCCCCGGCCCGGAGAGCGAACCATCCTGCGCCACGATAATTGGGTCAATGCGAACTTTGGTGTTGTTCGAGGTATTCAGGCGATCGGCAGACGCGCGGGACAGGGAAATCACCCGGTCATTACCGTACGGGCCGCGGTCGTTAATACGCACGACGATCATACGGCCGTTCGCCAGGTTGGTGATACGGGCGTAGCTAGGGATCGGTAGCGTCGGGTGCGCCGCAGTCAGTTGCATTGGGTCAAATGTTTCACCCGATGCCGTCAGGTTACTGCCCGGCTCAGCATCATAAATGGCGGCAAAGCCAGCCTGGCTAAAGCGGGACGGATCCTGCACAATTTTGTAGCTTTTGCCGTCGCGCTCGTAATCCTGATTCGCGCTGGCATTCAGCGGTTCATAAACGGGATCGGCACCGCTAATTTCAACGATTGGGCCATTACACACCGCAGGCTGCGGCGGCGCGACGGTTGCCTGTTGCTGACCATCATCACTTGTACAGGCCGCAAGTAAACTTGCCGCAATGCAGATACCCAGCCACTGCTTACGCATTCCGATCCCCTTATTTTTATACGCTTTTTGACAACATTTTTCTGTGGGTGTGGATCGACATCACGATACCAAACCCGGCCATCAACACGATCAGTGCCGAGCCTCCGTAACTCACCAGCGGCAGCGGTACGCCTACCACCGGCAGAATACCACTCACCATACCAATATTTACGAAGACATAAACGAATAAAATCAACATCAGTCCGCCTGCCATGACGCGGCCGAAGGTGGTCTGCGCGCGGGCCGCAATCCACAAACCTCGCATGATGAGCAGCACATAGAGCGCCAGCAGGATCAGGATGCCAACCAGTCCCAGCTCTTCCGCCAGTACCGCAAAGATAAAGTCGGTGTGGCGCTCCGGTAAAAACTCCAGCTGCGACTGGGTACCGTGCAGCCAGCCTTTACCGCGCAGGCCGCCGGAGCCAATCGCAATCTTGGACTGAATAATATGATAGCCCGCACCGAGCGGATCGGTTTCCGGATCGAGAAGCATCATGACGCGCTGGCGCTGGTAGTCATGCATCAGGAAGAACCACAGGATAGGGATAAACGCTGCAACCAGCACCACCGCGATACCAATCAGACGCCAGCTTAAGCCCGACAGGAACAGGACAAACAGGCCGGAGAGGGCGATAAGGATCGAGGTGCCGAGGTCAGGCTGCGCCGCAACCAGCAGTGTCGGCAGGAATATCAGCACCAGGGCGATAGCGGTATTTTTCAGCGACGGCGGACAGACGTCACGGTTGATAAAGCGCGCCACCATCAGCGGGACTGCGATTTTGGCAATCTCCGAGGGCTGGAAACGAACAACGCCCAGATCCAGCCAGCGCTGTGCCCCTTTTGAGATGGCACCGAACGCATCTACCGCCACCAGCAAAATAATACAGAAGATGTAGAGATAGGGCGCCCAGCCTTCATAGACGCGCGGCGGGATCTGCGCCATTACCACCATAATGACCAGACCCATCGCGATCTGGCCGATCTTGCGTTCCATCATGCCGATGTCCTGGCCGCTGGCGCTCCAGATAACCAGGGCGCTGTAAACCAGCAGGGCCAGCAGGATCAGCAGCATGGCTGGGTCGATGTGAATTTTATCCCACAGCGATTTTTTATTTGGATTATCCGTCATGATTATTGGTCCTCCGCCGCAGCGGCGGCCGGATTTTCAGCCGGCAGTTCGGTGTTGTTATCACCCAGCATAATGTGGTCCAGGATCTGGCGCATGATGGTCCCTACTGCCGGGCCAGCGCCGCCGTTCTCCAGAATCATTGCCACCGCCACCTGCGGGTTATCATAAGGGGCAAACGCCGTCATCAGCTTATGGTCACGCAGACGTTCGGCAATGCGGTGTGCGTTATAGGTTTCATTGGCTTTCAGGCCAAAGACCTGCGCCGTACCGGATTTCGCGGCCACTTTATATGGCGTACCGGCGAAATACTTGTGCGCGGTTCCGTTTGGACGGTTTGCCACACCGTACATACCGTCTTTCGCTATTTCCCAGAATCCGGAATGGATGTCGCCTACCGGCGCTTCATGGGGCTGCACCCACGGCACTTTTTTGCCATCTTCAACGGTGCTTTGCAGCAGATGCGGAACTTTCACCACGCCGTCGTTAATGAGGATCATCATCGCTTTGTTCATCTGAAGCGGGGTGGCCGTCCAGTAACCCTGGCCGATACCCACCGGTATGGTATCACCCTGATACCACGGCTTCTTAAAGCGCTTCAGCTTCCACTCACGGGTTGGCATGTTGCCGGAGCGCTCTTCAGCCAGATCCACGCCGGTGTAATGTCCGTAGCCGAATTTGCTCATCCACTCAGACAGGCGGTCAATGCCCATGTCATACGCCACCTGATAGAAGAAGGTATCCGCAGATTCTTCCAGAGATTTCGTAACGTTCAGATGGCCGTGGCCCCATTTCTTCCAGTCGCGATAGCGTTTTTCAGAGCCCGGTAGCTGCCACCAGCCCGGGTCAAACAGGCTGGTATTGCGGTTGATGACGCCCGCGCTCAGCGCTGAGACCGCCACGTACGGTTTAACCGTTGATGCCGGCGGGTAAACGCCTTGCGTGGCGCGGTTCACCAGCGGGGTGTTAGGGTCATTCAACAGGCCGGAGTAGTCTTTGCTGGAGATACCGTCAACAAAGAGGTTCGGGTCATAGCTTGGCATGGAAACCATCGCCAGAATGCCGCCGGTGCGCGGGTCGGTGACCACCACGGCGGCGCGGCTGCCCGCCAGCAGGGTTTCAATATACTGCTGCAGTTTGAGATCGAGCGTCAGATAGACGTCGTGCCCCGCCTGAGGCGGCACTTCTTTAAGCTGGCGGATGACGCGGCCACGGTTGTTAACCTCAACTTCTTCATAGCCGGTCTGCCCGTGCAGGACATCTTCGTAGTAGCGCTCGATCCCCAGCTTGCCGATATCGTGCGTCGCGGCGTAGTTCGCCAGCTTGCCGTCTTTATCGAGGCGCTCGACGTCTTTATCGTTAATCTTGGAAACGTAGCCAATCACATGCGTCAGCGCGGATCCGTAAGGATAGTAGCGACGCTTGTAACCCTTCACTTCCACACCGGGGAAGCGGTACTGGTTCACCGCAAAACGGGCGACCTGGACTTCCGTCAGATTGGTTTTAACCGGAATGGAGGTGAAACGGTGAGAGCGGGCGCGCTCTTTTTTGAAGGCCGCGATATCATCATCGTTAAGATCGACAACGCTCCTTAGCGCTTCCAGCGTGTTCTGCACGTTATCGACCTTCTCCGGCATCATCTCGACTTGATAGATGGTGCGGTTTAACGCCAGAGGGGTGCCGTTACGGTCGTAGATAATGCCGCGGCTGGGTGCGATAGGCACCAGCTTAATGCGGTTTTCGTTAGAGCGCGTCTGGTAATCGGTAAAGCGGACAATTTGCAGATTATAAAGGTTGGCGATCAGCACGCCGGTAAGCAGCAAAATCCCCGTAAAGGCGACCAGCGCCCGGCGCACAAACAGCGCGGACTCAGCCGTATAGTCGCGAAAAGAATTCTGTAGTTTCATCCGCTGCTTAATCTACCCTGGTCAGTCATTACTCGCGGTGATAGGGGTGGTTGGTAGTAATGCTCCACGCGCGATACAAGCTTTCCGCCACCAGGACCCGCACGAGCGGGTGGGGCAGCGTCAGCGCAGAGAGAGACCAACTTTGTTCTGCTGCAGCTTTGCAGGCGGGGGATAACCCTTCAGGTCCGCCAATCAACAGACTGACGTCGCGGCCATCCTGCTTCCAGCGCTCCAGTTCATGCGCCAGCTGCGGCGTATCCCAGGGTTTACCTGGAATATCAAGGGTGACGATGCGGTTCTTGCCTGCGGCAGCAAGCATCAGTTCACCCTCTTTGTCGAGAATACGTTTGATATCCGCGTTCTTACCGCGCTTCCCGGCGGGGATCTCCACCAGTTCGAACGGCATGTCTTTGGGAAAACGACGCAGATATTCAGTAAAACCGGTTTGTACCCAGTCCGGCATTTTGGTGCCGACGGCGACCAGCTGCAACTTCACGCATTAACCCCAGAGTTTTTCCAGCTCATACAGGCGACGGCTCTCTTCCTGCATGACGTGGACAATCACATCGCCGAGGTCAACAACCACCCAGTCAGCGGTCGCTTCACCTTCAACGCCAAGCGGTAAGAGTCCTGCTGCGCGCGATTCCTGAACCACATGGTCGGCAATCGAAACAACATGACGCGTAGAGGTACCGGTGCAGATAATCATGCAGTCGGTAATACTGGATTTACCCTTAACGTCGATAGCGATGATGTCCTGACCTTTCAGGTCATCAATTTTGTCGATAACAAAATCCTGGAGTGCTTTACCCTGCAAGTTTTCCCCCTGGGTGAATGAGATTGTACAACTATGAATTCGTGGCCAGACAGTATACCTGAACTGACGCCCCTGTCGGGACAAATGTCACCGTCCGGGCTTTTGAAGGCGGGTATCATCCCACCCTCCGCCTGAGATTGCATCGCCATTTTTGTAAAACAATTTCTGTAAAGCAACGATCGGCGGGAAAGTCTGGCAGCGGAGGATAACAGTATGGCTTAACCTGTCAAGGCAGGATAATCAATATGCTGCTTTTTATGCCCTCCGGCTATTTATCTGCGGTTTTCTGATACAACCCGTGCGTATGAATATACGCCAGCACCGGGGCAGGCAGCAGATCGTCACAGGCTAAACTCTGCTGTAAACGTTCGCGAATAACGGTCGCAGAGATGTCGAACCACGGCGTCTCCGCCAGATAAATCTTCCCGGCGGGCTGGTTGTGAAGATCTTCAACGTTATCGGTGAGATGCTCTTCAAGCCACTGCTGATATTGCGCTTCGCGCATGGTCAGCGGGTAGCCCGGACGGCGGCAGACGAGCAGGTGGCTGTTCCCCAGAATGGTTTCATACTTGTGCCACGTGGGGAAGTTGAGCAGGGAGTCCTGACCGATGATAAAGGCGAGCGGCTGGTCAGGCCCTTGCTCGGCCCGCCACTCCTGCAGCGTTTGCGACGTCCACGAGGGGGTGTCGCGACGCAATTCCCGTTCATCCAGCCTGAAGAGCGGCTTATCCGCGATAGCCAGAGCGAGCATCTCTTTACGCTGCTCGCTGGTTGCTTCAGGCTGGGGGCGGTGCGGCGGAACATTATTGGGCATGATGGTAACGCGCTGCAGGCCGATCAGATTTGCCAGAATTTCTACCGGCTTCAGATGCCCGTAGTGTACCGGGTCAAAGGTGCCGCCATACAGGGCCTGTAAAGAGTGCATACTATCCATCAATAAATACGTCAGCCAGTGCCTTGTGGCAGAGCAGCAGGGAAAGGCTTTCCAGCTCCGCCCACACCGACTGGCCGTAATCTTGTTTTAGGGTGAGCTCGGCGCGCATCAGAAGCTGCACCGCCTGGCGAAGCTGTTCATGGCTCAGGCGGTTGATGGCCTCGGTGGTCATTGCCCGCCGGTTTTGCCACACCCGGTGTTTATCAAACAGGGAGCGTAACGGCGTATGGGCCGACTGGCGCTTGAGCGTTATCAGCAGCAACAGCTCGCGCTGCAGCGTGCGCAGCAGAATGACGGGTTCACTGCCCTCCAGGCGCAGCTGCTGGAGAATATGCAGGGCGCGTTTGCTTTTCGCCGACAACAGAGCATCCACCCAGTGGAACGGCGTGAAGTGTGCGGCATCGTTAACGGCCTGCTCAACGCGCGGTAAGGTCAGCTTGCCGTCCGGCCAGAGCAGGGAGAGCCTGTCCAGCGCCTGTGCCAGGGCCAGCAGGTTGCCTTCATAGCAGTAGCAGAGCAGTTGGTTCGCCGCATCGTCCAGTTGAAGGTTGTGCTGCTTCGCTCTCGCGGCGACCCATTTAGGCAGGTGCGCCTGCTCAGGCGTCTGGCAGGTGACCAGCACCGCGTGGGTCGCGAGCTGGGTGAACCATGCCGCGTTTTCCTGCGCTTTGGTGAGCTTGCTGCCGCGCACAATCAACAGCAGATCGCTGTGTAACAGGCTGACCAGCGTGGCGAGTTGCTCATTGATGGCAGCGTTAGGGCCGTTCTCCGGCAGCAGGATCTGGATTGTCTGGCGCGACGCAAAAAGGCTCATCGCCTGACAGAGTGAGAAGAGGGCGTTCCAGTCGGTGGCGTTATCCACCTGAACGGTATGGTGTTCATCAAAGCCCTGAGCCGCGGCCGCATGCCGCACGGCATCCAGGCTTTCCTGAAGTAGTAACGGGTCGTTTCCGAGCAGCAGATACGCCGCGCGCAGCCCTTCATTGAGCTGCACGCGGAGTTGTTCAGGATACAGCCTGATCATCATTTACCCAGAGAGGTAGAAACAGGAGGCGTACTGGCATCCGGTTTTTCAATAATGTCAGAGCCTTCTCGGTTAGACGCTGCAATACCCGGCAGTTTGCGGATCAGCTGTTCCGCCGCCTTGTCGTACATTTCGTTGATGATAATCTGCTGTTCGGCATCTTTTGCCAGCGCGGTTTGCGGGTTATCAAAGAACGAACGATACACTTTTGCGCTGATCGGATAGATGTCTTTACCCGGGATCAGTACAGCCGCGTTGACCGACAGCACCATCTGATATTCAGCCGTGCGGCCGTCCTGGAAGATGGACGCCGTATCCTGGCCCAGCGTCATTCCCAGTACGCGCAGAGACGGTACATCCTGGCGCAGCGTACCTTTCTCAATAAGCTCAACGCCGTTCAGGCGCAGCTGATTACGAATGGCCCGGCTGAGCGGTCCGTTTGGATCCCCGGAATCAAAGATCATTGTTTTCATCTCAGCAGGCACCGCCGTGGTATTGCGCAGGTGCCAGCCACAGCCAGCGGTGACAAGCACCGCCAGAGATAAGAGTATTGTTGCCAGTTGTCGCACGTTTCCTCCCGCGCTTAGCCAACGACCAGATTGAGCAGTTTACCCGGTACGTAGATCGCTTTACGTAAGGTAACGCCCTCAAGATATTTCGCAACCAGAGGTTCCTGGCCCGCGCGCTCGCGAACCTGATCTTCAGTTGCATCGACCGCCACGGTAATTTTACCACGGACTTTGCCGTTGACCTGGACCACCACCAGCGTGGTGTTTTCCACCATCGCTGCTTCGTCAGCCACCGGCCACGGCGCGTTGTCGATATCGCCTTCGCCTTTCAGCTCCTGCCACAGGGTGAAGCTGACGTGTGGCGTGAACGGGTTAAGCATGCGAACCACGGCCAGCAGCGCTTCACGCATGATGGCACGATCCTGCTCGCCGTCCTGCGGGGCTTTCGCCAGCTTGTTCATCAGTTCCATAATAGCCGCAATTGCGGTATTGAAGGTCTGACGACGACCAATATCATCGGTCACTTTCGCGATCGTTTTATGAACATCACGACGCAGCGCCTGCTGATCTTCGCTCAGCGCAGCGGCGTTCAGTGCCGGAGCATCACCCTGTGCGGTATGTTCGTACACCAGCTTCCAGACGCGTTTCAGGAAGCGGTTCGCGCCTTCTACGCCCGATTCCTGCCACTCAAGGGTCATATCAGCCGGAGAAGCAAACATCATGAACAGACGTACGGTGTCCGCGCCGTAACGCTCAACCATCACCTGCGGGTCGATACCGTTGTTTTTAGACTTGGACATCTTGCTCATGCCGGTATAAACCAGTTCATGGCCTTCAGCGTCTGTCGCCTTCACGATACGGCCTTTCTCGTCGCGCTCAACGATCGCATCAACCGGAGAAACCCAGTTACGCTCTCCGTTCGCGCCAACGTAGTAGAAGGCGTCTGCCAGCACCATACCCTGGCACAGCAGCTGTTTAGCGGGCTCGTCAGAGTTCACCATGCCGGCATCGCGCATCAGCTTATGGAAAAAGCGGAAGTAGAGCAGGTGCATGATGGCGTGTTCGATACCACCAATATAGATATCTACCGGCAGCCAGTAGTTGGCGGCGTCAGAATCCAGCATGCCTTCTTTGTACTGCGGGCAGGTGTAGCGCGCGTAGTACCAGGAGGACTCCATAAAGGTATCGAAGGTGTCGGTTTCACGCAGCGCAGGCTGGCCGTTGACGGTGGTTTTGGCCCACTCAGGATCGGCTTTGATCGGGCTGGTGATGCCGTCCATGACCACGTCTTCCGGCAGGATCACGGGCAGCTGATCTTCAGGCGTTGGCATGACGGTGCCGTCTTCCAGGGTCACCATTGGAATTGGCGCACCCCAGTAACGCTGACGGGACACGCCCCAGTCGCGCAGACGGAAGTTCACTTTACGCTCGCCCACGCCCAGTGAGGCCAGCTTATCGGCGATGGCGTTGAAGCCCTCTTCGAAGCTGAGGCCGCTGAACTCACCGGAGTTAAACAGGGTGCCTTTTTCAGTCAACGCCTGCTCGGACAGGTCAGGTTCAGAACCATCGGCGGCCAGAATAACGGCTTTAATCGGCAGGTTGTATTTGGTGGCAAACTCGTAGTCGCGCTGATCGTGACCCGGAACGGCCATGACTGCACCTGTACCGTACTCCATCAGAACGAAGTTTGCTGCCCAGACCGGGATCGCTTCGCCCGTCAGCGGGTGCTTAGCATAGAAGCCCGTCGCAACGCCTTTTTTCTCCATCGTCGCCATGTCGGCTTCGGCCACTTTCGTGTTGCGGCATTCATCGATGAAGGTCGCCAGTTCCGGGTTGTTCTCTGCCGCTTTCTGCGCCAGCGGGTGACCTGCGGCCACGGCCAGATAGGTCGCACCCATGAAGGTGTCCGGACGGGTGGTGTAGACGGTCAGGGTCTGGTCGTAGTTCTCAACGTTGAAGGTAATTTCCACGCCTTCAGAACGGCCGATCCAGTTGCGCTGCATGGTCTTAACGGTGTCAGGCCAGTGATCCAGCGTATCCAGATCGTTCAGCAGTTCGTCAGCGTAAGCGGTGATTTTGATAAACCACTGTGGGATCTCTTTACGCTCAACTTTGGTGTCGCAGCGCCAGCAGCAGCCGTCGATAACCTGCTCGTTCGCCAGAACGGTCTGGTCATTCGGGCACCAGTTAACGGCAGAGGTCTTCTTGTACACCAGGCCTTTTTTGTACAGCTCGGTGAAGAACTTCTGCTCCCAGCGGTAGTATTCCGGGGTACAGGTCGCCAGCTCGCGGCTCCAGTCATAGCCGAAGCCCAGCATTTTGAGCTGGTTTTTCATGTACGCGATGTTGTCGTACGTCCACGGTGCCGGAGCGGTATTGTTTTTTACCGCTGCGCCTTCTGCAGGCAGGCCGAACGCATCCCAGCCGATTGGCTGCAGAACGTTTTTGCCCAGCATGCGCTGGTAACGGGCGATCACATCACCGATGGTGTAGTTACGCACGTGGCCCATGTGTAGTCGACCAGAAGGATAGGGAAGCATCGACAGGCAGTAATACTTCTCTTTGCTCTCGTCTTCGGTTACTTCAAAGGTGCGCTTCTCGTCCCAGTGTTGCTGGACTTTTGATTCTATCTCTTCCGGGCGGTATTGCTCTTGCATGGCAGCCAGTGGTCCTGTGTTCAATACAGCTACAAAAATGTAGCCAATGGATGTGGTAATTCAGATCCGCATAGCATAGCCCAAACGCCCGCGTCAAAACAGCCTTTCGCGCAATTGCACTTTGCAGGAATTTACCGGGTCTGTGCTTGACCTGACAAAGCGGCGGCGAAATAAGGTCTATTATTAGAAATAGTTACTTACCCGGGAGGCAAAATGATGAACAAGGTTGCTCAATTTTACCGCGAACTGGTGGCGACACTGACGGAACGGCTGCGTAACGGCGAGCGCGATATTGACGCGCTGGTCGAACAGGCGCGTGAACGGGTGACGCAAACGGGTGAGTTAACGCGAACCGAAGTGGAAGAGGTGACGCGCGCCGTACGCCGCGATCTGGAAGAGTTCGCGCGCAGCTACGAAGAGAGCCAGGATGAGATCGCCGACAGCGTCTTTATGCGGGTGATCAAAGAGAGCCTGTGGCAGGAGCTGGCGGATATTACCGATAAAACCCAGCTGGAGTGGCGCGAGGTGTTCCAGGATTTAAATCATCACGGCGTGTACCAGAGCGGTGAAGTGGTGGGGCTGGGGAATCTGGTGTGCGAGAAGTGCCATCACCATATTGCGGTATATACGCCGGATGTGTTGCCGCTGTGCCCGAAGTGCGGGCACGATCAGTTCCAGCGTCGCCCGTTTGAGCCATAAGTAAAAGCGCAGTTTAGTTCCCTCTCCCACCGGGAGAGGGCCAGGGTGAGGGCATCAGGCCGCACAATAGTAAGCAAGTCTTTCCGCCAGCAAATCCACAAACGCCTCCCGGTCGATATCCACCATCAGCGTCGTATTCGGTTTATTCCCCGTCAGCGAATAGTAATCCACCACCGTCATCCCCTGGGTATATTTCCCCTGCGTCTCCACGCCAACCCATCTGTCCACCGTGGTAAACATTTCAGGCTTCAGCAGCCAGGCGATGGTGCACGGGTCATGCAGCGGCGCGCCGTGAAAGCCCCATTTCTCGGCTTTGTGATACTCCATAAAGAAGTCGAGCAGCTCGGCTACGGTTGTCGCAACCGGGTTGCCCACGGCGCGGAAGCGCTCAATATCGTCTGCCATAATCTGTGCCCGATGCGTCACGTCCAGCCCCGCCATCACAATCGGCAGGCCCGACTGGAAGACGATCTCCGCCGCTTCCGGATCAACAAAGATGTTGAATTCGGCCGCAGGCGTCCAGTTCCCAAGCCCCATAGCCCCACCCATAATCACAATACGAGCGATTTTACCGCGCAGTTCCGGATGGCTGTTCAGCAGGAGCGCAACGTTAGTCTGCGGGCCAGTTGCCACCAGGGTGACGGGTTCTGCACTTTCACGCAGCACCTTCGCCATCAGCTCCACGGCGGTGCAGTTTTGCGGTGCAAAGCCCGGCTCCGGCAGCGCCGGGCCATCCAGCCCGCTTTCACCGTGAACGTTGTCGGCAATGATCAGCTCGCGCATCAGCGGCTTAACGGCGCCGCCTGCGACAGGAATATCGGTGCGTTTCAGCAGCGTCAGCATTCGTAAAACGTTGCGCAGGGTTTTGTCCGGCGTCTGATTTCCGGCGGACGAGGTGACCGCTTTCACGTCCAGTTCAGGGGAGGCAAGCGCGAGGACGAGCGCGATCGCGTCATCATGACCCGGATCGCAGTCGAGAATTATAGGGTGTGCCATAGCGTTCTCCATTCTTAGCATTATTTTGTGACAAGGTTAACGCTGCGATGTGACGCCGAATAGAAAAAGAGATCTAAAGCGTGAAGCAGTGCGCAATCTGCAGATTGCGCACCGAGAAGATTAGTGCAGGATTTTCGCGAGGAAATCTTTCGCGCGTTCGGATTTCGGGTTGGCGAAGAACTCTTCTTTCGGTGAGTCTTCGACAATTTTCCCTTCGTCCATGAAGATCACGCGGTTGGCCACTTTACGGGCGAAGCCCATTTCGTGCGTCACCACCATCATGGTCATCCCTTCGTGCGCCAGCTCGACCATCACGTCCAGCACTTCGTTGATCATTTCAGGATCGAGCGCTGACGTGGGCTCATCGAACAGCATCGCCACCGGATCCATGCACAGTGCGCGCGCAATCGCCACACGCTGCTGCTGGCCGCCGGAAAGCTGTGCCGGGAACTTATCGGCATGTGCAGAAAGCCCCACGCGCTCCAGAAGCTTGAGCCCCTTTTCGCGCGATGCTTTTTTATCACGCTTGAGCACTTTGACCTGAGCCAGCGTCAGGTTCTCAATAATGGACAGATGAGGGAACAGCTCAAAATGCTGGAACACCATGCCGACGTGAGAGCGAAGCTGGGCCAGGTTGGTTTTCTTGTCGTTCACTTTCGTGCCGTTAACAACAATTTCGCCCTGCTGCACAGGCTCCAGACCATTAACCGTTTTGATCAGCGTAGACTTACCGGAACCGGACGGCCCGCACACCACCACCACATCGCCTTTTTTGACTTCGGTGGAGCAGTCGGTCAGCACCTGAAAGTGCCCATACCATTTAGAAACATTTTTCAGGGAAATCATTATACCGTCCTTTTCTTCAGCCAGCTGACCAACAGCGACGCGCTTAAACTAATCACAAAATAGACCGCACCCGCGAAGAGCACCATCTCGACCTGCGTACCATCACGTTCACCTATGGTCGACGCGGTACGGAAGAAGTCCGCCAGACTCAGAACGTAAACCAGAGAGGTATCCTGGAACAGCACGATACCCTGGGTCAGCAGGAGCGGAACCATGGCGCGAAACGCCTGAGGCAGAATGATGAGCTGCATGGACTGCCAGTGCGTCATTCCCAGAGCCAGCGCGGCGCTGGACTGCCCACGGGAGATACTCTGGATACCCGCACGGATAATCTCTGAATAGTAAGCGGCCTCAAACATCGAGAACGCCACCATCGCAGAGATCAGGCGGATGTCGGTTTTCGGCGACAGTCCCAGCACATTCTGTAAGAAGCCTGGAACAATCAGGTAAAACCACAGCAGCACCATCACCAGCGGGATGGAGCGGAAGACGTTAACGTAGGCAGTCGCAAACCAGGCGAGCGGCTTAAAGCTCGACAGGCGCATGACGGCCAGCAGGGTACCCCAGACGATACCCACAACGATAGCGATCGCGGTGATCTTGAGGGTAATCACCAGGCCATCGAGCAGGTAAGGCATGGATGGAACAATAGAACTCCAGTCAAATTCGTACATTATTTGCCTCCCAGATTGCCCGGCAGGCGTACTTTGCGTTCAACCAGGTTCATCACCAGCATGATGAAAGCGTTAATCAGAACATACGCGAGCGTGATCGCTGTGAAGGATTCCCACGCGTGAGCGGAGTAATCCAGCAGCTTGCCCGCCTGTGCAGCCATATCCACCAGGCCGATGGTTGAGGCGATGGCCGAGTTTTTCACCAGGTTCATCATCTCAGAGGTCATCGGTGGAACGATAACGCGATAGGCGTTAGGCAGCAGCACGTAGCGGTAGGTTTGTGGCAGGGTCAGGCCCATCGCCAGGCCCGCATTTTTTTGTCCGCGTGGCAATGACTGAATGGCGGCACGCACCTGCTCGCAAACGCGCGCAGCGGTAAACAGCCCCAGACACATCATGGAGGAGACAAAGAACTGCACGTTCGGATCCAGCTCCGACTTGAACCACATGCCAATATTTTCCGGCAGCAGTTCCGGGATGACCAGATACCAGGTAAAGAACTGCACGATGAGCGGAACGTTACGGAACAGTTCCACATACAGTGTGCCAATTGTTGAAAGAAAACGGTTAGGGACGGTGCGCAGAATACCGAACAGCGAACCGACAAGAAACGCGATGATCCACGCCGTTATCGATAATGCCACGGTAACCTGAAAGCCGCTCCACAGCCAGCCAAGATAGGTGGTGTTGCCGAACGGGGCTTGTTGCAGGAAGATGCCCCAGTTCCAGTCTATTGACATAATAAACTCCAGAAAAAAGAGGGTAGCAGCGCTACCCTCGAAGATTGGTGAGAAGCTCTTTTTTCGCGCTGAGTGGGGAACGACCACTCAGCGTATATGTCTGTCCATGCTTCCCGACAATCGAGAGGGCAGGAGATCCCGCCCCTGTTGTTCTAATTAGTTAAGAGCCTTGTCATTTGGAGATTTGAACAGCGCTTTCATATCGTCAGACAGTTCAAAGTTCATATTGAGATTTTTTGGTGGAATCGGGTTCTTAAACCACTTGTCGAACCATTTTTCCGCTTCGCCGGAGGTCTGCACCTGGGCGATAGTGTCATCGATCAGCTTTTTGAACTGCGGATCGTCTTTACGCAGCATACAGCCGTAGGCTTCTTTGGACTGCGCGGTACCGACGATATCCCAGTTGTCTGGTTTCTTCGCCTTCGCACGTTCGCCCGCCAGCAGGGCGTCATCCATCATAAACGCGACGGCACGACCGCTTTCCAGCGTACGGAAGGAGTCGCCATGGTCTTTCGCGCTGATGATGCGCATATCCATTTTCTTCTCGTCGTTCAGCTTGTGCAGCAGGACTTCAGAAGTGGTACCGGAGGTCACAACGACCGCTTTGCCTTTCAGGTCCGCAAAATCTTTGATTGCGCCGCCCTTCTTGGTCAGCAGACGGGTGCCCACGACAAAGATGGTGTCAGAGAAGGCCGCCTGTTTTTGACGCTCGAGGTTGTTGGTGGTGGAACCACACTCGAAGTCAAAGGTGCCGTTTTGCAGCAGCGGAATACGGTTCTGTGAAGTGATTGGGATCAGCTTCACCTGCAGGTCAGGTTTGTTCAGCTTTTTCTTCACAGCTTCAACGATAGCGTTGGAGTAATCCTGTGAATAGCCCACGACTTTTTGCGTGTTGTCGTAGTAAGAGAACGGGACGGAAGATTCACGGTGGCCGACCACGATGACGCCGTTTTTGGCAATCTTGTCGAGAGTGCTGCCTGCTGCCGGAGCGTCTTCAGCGTGAACCACGCCTGCGGACATTCCCATAACCAGCATTGCTGTGGCCAGTTTACGTAATTGCATACCCAACTCCTTTCTTATCAGCGCCAGTGACGCATAGATACCCATTGTGATGTTGTTATATCTCGCGCAATGCGAGTGCAGTGTTATGCAAGCTTGTTAACATTTAGTCTGGCTTAATGTAAAGATTTTGCTGCGTTATTGTTTATTTTTGCGAAGCGCGCCGCACCATTCAGAGGCAATAATCTCCCGTTGCACCGTTTCGGTGCTAGCGACGATCTACACTGGTGCGACAAGGTTGCACGTTAAGCCAGACAGCGTTTACGTGAATAAATAAAGCAACAGGCGTGCCAGAATTGAAGATTGGGAGGAAATTGCCGGGTAAGGCGCAGCCGCCACCCGGCATCAGAAGGCAAGATTATTTATGACGCTGACGCAGGCTCATCAGCACGGCGCCAAAGCCGAACAGCGCGGTCAGGATCCACAGCGGCCAGTTGCCGGTGCGGGCGTACGGCGTCAGGCCCGTGGTTGGCGTGACTTTGGTTGTCAGCACTTCACGGGTGAACTGCGGGATCATGGCCTGGATTTCGCCCTGCGGGCCAATCACGGCGGTGATGCCGTTATTGGTGCTACGCAGCAGCGGACGCGCCAGCTCCAGAGAACGCATGCGCGCCATCTGGAAGTGCTGCCACGGACCAATCGATTTACCGAACCACGCATCGTTGGAGATGGTCAGCAGATAGTCGGTGTCCGGGCGGAAGTTATCGCGCACCTGCTCGCCGAGGATGATTTCGTAGCAGATGGCGGCCGTCAGGGCCAGACCGTGCGCGTGAAGCTGGGGCTGAACGTACGGACCGCGGCTGAAGGAGGACATCGGCAGGTCAAAGAACGGTGCCAGCGGACGCAAAATAGACTCCAGCGGCACAAATTCACCGAACGGCACGAGGTGGTTCTTGTTGTACCGGTCGGTGGAGTGGTAGCTGTATTCGCTGTCTTTGCCGAGCGTAATAATGGTGTTGTAGGTGTCGTAGCGGTTCTGCTGATTCAGGCGCGCATCAACAATGCCGGTAATCAGGGTGCTGCCGCGCGCCACCAGCAGATCGTTCATCATGTTGAGGAACGGCTGCTGGTTAATTTCCAGATCGGGAATAGCGGATTCTGGCCAGATAATCAGCTGCGATTTGCCCATCACCTCTTCGGTGGCGTTGGCGTAGATCTTCAGCGTGTTCAGCAACTCTTTTTCGTCCCACTTCATGGACTGCGGGATATTCCCCTGCACCATGGAAACCTGCATGGCGCGCTCGGGCTCGGGCGTGAACCACTGGATATAGCGCAGCGGGAAGGGCAGGGCGAACAGCACCAGGGCCACAGCCAGCGGCTTCCAGCCGCGCGTGACCAGCGCCAGTACCAGCAGGCCGCTCACCACCATCAGCAGGAAGTTAATGGCTTCAACGCCCATTACCGGTGCCAGACCTTTCAGCGGGCCGTCAATCTGGCTGTAGCCGAACTGCAGCCACGGGAAGCCGGTCAGCACCCAGCCGCGGAGGAACTCGGTAATCTGCCAGACCACTGGCGCGGCAATGGCGACACGCAGCCAGGTGGTTTTAGGCCACAGGCGAGAGAGAATCCCGGCGAACAGACCGGTATAGAGCGAGAGATAGGCGGCGAGCAGAACGACCAGGAAGACGTTAACCGGCCCCGGCATCCCGCCAAACTGTGCGATGCTGACGTAGACCCAGTTAATGCCGGAGCCAAATAGCCCCAGCCCCCAGAAGTAGCCGATCGCAGCGGCCTGTACCGGACGACGATTCAGGGTTAACCCCTGAAGCCCCATCAGGGAGAGAATGGCCGCGGGCCAGATATCGTAAGGAGAAAAAGCCAGCGTACCGCTGGCTCCGAGTAACAGCGCCAGCAGCAAACGGACGCGCTGGCGTTCAAGCAATGGGGCAAATGCCATTTACATTAATCTTCCAGTTTTGGCACCGGTGAATCGTCCGGCGTTCTGACGTGAACCTGTATAATACGTCGGCTGTCGGCCATTGCCACTTTGAACTGGTAACCGTCGATGTCAACGGTCTCACCGCGCGCCGGAAGATGGCCAAAGGCCTGCATCACCAGCCCGCCAATGGTATCGACCTCTTCATCGCTGAAGTGGGTACCGAAGGCGTCGTTGAAATCTTCAATCGAGGCCAGCGCGCGCACGGTCCAGGTGTGGCGGCTAAGCTGACGGAAGTCGATATCTTCTTCTTCGTCGTACTCGTCTTCGATTTCGCCCACGATCAGCTCAAGAATATCTTCGATCGTGACAAGACCTGAGACACCGCCGAATTCATCAATAACAATCGCCATGTGGTAACGCTGAGAGCGAAACTCTTTCAGCATCCGATCCACACGTTTACTTTCCGGCACGACCACGGCCTGGCGTAACACTTTTTCCATGCTGAAGGCTTCGGCATCGCTGCGCATAAACGGCAGCAGATCTTTGGCCATCAAAATCCCTTCGATGTGATCTTTATCTTCGCTGATGACCGGGAAACGCGAGTGGGCGGATTCGATGATCACATCGAGGCACTCGTCCAGCGTCTGGTTACGTTTCAGGGTGATCATCTGCGAGCGGGGGATCATGATGTCGCGGACGCGCTGTTCGGCAATGTCCATGACCCCTTCGAGCATTTCGCGCGTATCTTCGTCGATAAGGTCGTTCTGCCCGGAATCACGAATCAGCTCCAGCAGTTCATCACGGTTTTTCGGCTCGCCGTGGAAAAGCTGGTTCAGAATGAGGGAGAAAAATCCCTTTTTACTGGTTGTCGTGTCGCTACTGTGTGAATTGTCGTCGCTCATGGCGTTTGTTAAGGGTTCTCTTGTTAGTTCAACGTTAACCGCCGCGCTATGTCCCTGCGCGGCGGCATGGTAGTCAGTAACTGACTATTCTTTCTCGGCAATGTACGGATCCTCATAGCCCAGAGCAAGCATTATCTCTGTCTCAAGGGACTCCATCTCTTCCGCTTCGTCATCTTCAATGTGGTCGTAGCCCAGCAGGTGCAGGCTGCCATGTACCACCATATGCGCCCAGTGCGCTTCCAGCGGTTTCTGCTGCTCTTTGGCTTCCTGCTCAACCACCTGACGGCAGATGATCAGATCGCCCAGCAGCGGCATCTCAATACCCGGCGGCGCTTCGAACGGGAAAGAGAGCACGTTGGTTGGCTTATCTTTCCCGCGGTAGGTCAGGTTAAGCTCATGGCTTTCCGCTTCATCCACCAGGCGAATCGTGACTTCTGATTCTTCCTGAAACTGGGGGATTACCGCATCCAGCCATTTCTGAAACTGTGCCTCTTCTGGCATGCCGGAATTGTCTTCACATGCCAGCTGTAAATCGAGGATCACCTGACTCATTTCTGTTCTTGCTCCTGCGCTTCGCGCTTACGTTCCGCGGCCTGTTCGGCCCTGCGTTTTTGATCCGCCTCTTCCCAGGCTTCATAGGCGTTAACGATGCGCGCGACCACCGGGTGGCGAACGACGTCTTCACTGTGGAAGAAGTTAAAGCTAATTTCGTCTACCTCTGACAGCACCTCAATGGCGTGGCGCAGGCCTGATTTAGTGCTGCGCGGCAGGTCGATCTGGGTGACGTCACCGGTGATCACCGCTTTCGAGTTGAAGCCGATACGCGTCAGGAACATTTTCATCTGTTCGATGGTGGTGTTCTGGCTTTCATCGAGAATGATGAACGCATCGTTGAGCGTGCGGCCGCGCATGTAGGCGAGCGGGGCCACTTCGATCACGTTACGTTCGATTAGCTTCTCCACTTTCTCGAAGCCGAGCATCTCGAACAGCGCGTCGTACAGCGGGCGCAGGTAAGGGTCGACCTTCTGGCTCAGATCGCCGGGCAGGAAGCCGAGTTTTTCACCCGCTTCAACGGCGGGGCGGGTCAGCAGGATACGACGGATCTCCTGACGCTCCAGCGCATCCACCGCAGCGGCAACCGCCAGATAGGTTTTACCTGTACCCGCGGGACCCACGCCGAAGGTGATGTCATGGTCAAGAATATTGGCGATGTACTGCGCCTGGTTCGGCGTACGCGGCTTGATGACGCCACGCTTGGTCTTGATATTGATCGCCTTGCCGTAGTCCGGCACGCTTTCCGCGCTCTGCTCAAGCACGCGCGCCTCTTTAATGGCGAGGTGGATCTGTTCCGGCTCGATATCCTGAATTTCGCCGCGCATCGGGGCGGTATCGACATACAGGCTGCGCAGAATATCTGCTGCCGCGTTGACGCAGATAGGGCGTCCGGTGAGTTTGAAATGGTTATCGCGACGATTGATTTCGATACCCAGACGTCGCTCCAGTTGTTTGATGTTGTCATCAAACGGCCCGCACAGGCTCAGCAGGCGAGCGTTGTCTGCGGGCTCAAGGCTAATTTCACGCGTATCTATGTTCAAACTGTTCCTCTTTAATTGGTTAACTGACCCGCTGCCACACGGCGCAATAGAACGGTCATTACCGAAATTATTCACGCCACAGAATAAAGGCGCAAGCGTTGCGGTAGATATTGGGGGTGATGAGAGGAAATACAAGGCCTGCCGAAGAGACAGGCCTGAAGGATCAAGGCTGGTAAATCCCAACGCCAGAATCGTTTTCTTTGCGGGTACGAGAAATAACGGATTCCGGTGACTCGGCAATACGCAGGCCCATTTTGTCCTCGGTGCGTACCACCTTCGCGCGCAGCGAGTTGGTCAGCACTTCGACAATTTCGACGTCCACAAATTTACCGATCATGTCCGGGGTGCCTTCGAAGTTTACCACGCGGTTGTTCTCGGTACGACCGGACAGCTCCATGATGCTCTTACGGGATGTGCCTTCCACCAGAATGCGCTGGACGGTGCCGAGCATGCGGCGGCTCCAGGCGTTGGCCTGCTGGTTGATGCGTTCCTGAAGAATATACAGACGCTGCTTTTTCTCTTCTTCCGGCACGTCGTCAACCATGTCAGCCGCAGGCGTGCCAGGACGCGCTGAGAAGATGAAGCTGTAGCTGACGTCAAAGTTCACTTCACCGATGAGCTTCATGGTGCGCTCGAAGTCATCAGCGGTTTCGCCTGGGAAGCCGACGATAAAGTCAGAGCTAATCTGGATATCCGGGCGCGCTTCGCGCAGCTTGCGGATGGTGGATTTGTACTCCAGCACCGTATGCGGGCGGCCCATCAGGTTCAGCACGCGGTCAGATCCGCACTGAATCGGCAGGTGCAGGAAGCTCACCAGCTCTGGCGTATCGCGATAGACGTCAATGATGTCGTCGGTAAACTCCATCGGATGGCTGGTGGTAAAACGAATACGGTCGATGCCGTCAATCGCGGCTACCAGGCGCAGCAGTTCGGCAAAGCTGCCGGTGGTGCCGTCGTAGTTCTCGCCGCGCCAGGCGTTAACGTTCTGGCCCAGCAGGTTCACTTCGCGAACGCCCTGCGCGGCAAGCTGCGCAATTTCAAACAGAATGTCGTCCGCCGGGCGGCTGACCTCTTCACCGCGGGTGTAAGGCACCACGCAGTAGGTACAGTATTTGTTGCAGCCTTCCATGATCGAGACGAAGGCGGTCGGGCCATCGGCGCGCGGCTCTGGCAGACGGTCAAATTTCTCGATCTCCGGGAAGCTGACGTCAACGACCGGGCTACGGTTACCGCGAACCTGATTGATCATCTCCGGCAGGCGGTGCAGGGTCTGAGGACCAAAGACGATATCCACATAGGGGGCTCTCTGGCGGATCAGCTTACCTTCCTGCGATGCCACGCAGCCACCCACGCCAATGATCAGGTCCGGATTTTTCCGTTTAAGAAGCTTCCAGCGGCCTAACACATGAAAGACTTTTTCCTGTGCTTTTTCACGAATTGAACAGGTGTTCAGCAGCAGCACATCGGCTTCTTTCGCATTTTCAGTCAGCTGGTATCCGTGGGTGGTATCCAGCAGATCGGCCATCTTGGATGAATCGTATTCGTTCATCTGACAGCCCCAGGTTTTTATATGGAGTTTTTTAGTCATCGACTTGCTCAGCTCAGGATTGCAAGCCGCGTATTGTAATGCTTTGGTGGGGTTGTGACCAGTATGAAGGTTGTGTGTCTCAGGACCGCAAAAATCCGGTAAACTTAAGGGATTCTCCAATAAGGAAAATTGACCATGACACTCCAACACACCGAAGTTGCCGTTGTCGGCGGCGGTATGGTCGGCGGCGCGCTGGCGCTGGGGCTGGCGCAGCAGGGATTTGATGTAACCGTTATTGAACAGGCGGCTCCCCCGGCATTCGATCCCGCCAGCAAACCGGACGTGCGCATTTCCGCCATCAGCGCGGCGTCCGTCGATCTGTTGCGCGGCCTGGGCGTCTGGGAGGCGGTGCAGGCGATGCGCGCACACCCTTACAGCCGCCTTGAAACCTGGGAGTGGGAAAATGCCCACGTGTCGTTTGACGCCAGCGAGCTGAAGCTGCCGCGCCTGGGCTATATGGTGGAAAACAACGTGCTCCAGCTGGCGCTCTGGCAGGCGCTGGAGGCACATCCGAAGGTGACGCTGCGTATGCCTGCGTCACTTAAGACACTGCATCCTCATGAAAGCGGCTATTTGCTGACGCTCGACAGCGGCGATGAACTGGCCGTGAAGCTGGTCGTCGGGGCCGATGGCGCTAACTCGCAGGTCAGGGAGATGGCGGGTATTGGGGTTCATGCCTGGCAATATCAGCAATCCTGCATGTTAATCACCGTTCAGTGTGAGAATGCGCCGGGCGAAAGCACCTGGCAGCACTTTACGCCGAACGGCCCGCATGCATTCTTGCCGCTGTTTGATAACTGGGCTTCGCTGGTGTGGTACGACAAACCGGCGCGCATTCGCCAGCTGCAGGGGCTGTCGATGGAGCAGCTGCAGCGCGAGATCCTGCTTCACTTCCCGAGCCGCCTTGGCAACGTGACGCCAGTCACCGCAGGTGCATTCCCGCTCACGCGCCGTCATGCTTTACAGTATGCCCGAGAAGGGCTGGCGCTGGTGGGCGATGCGGCACACACTATCCACCCGCTGGCGGGGCAGGGAGTCAACCTTGGATACCGTGACGTCGATGCGTTACTGGACGTGCTGGGCAACGCACGCGCTCACGCGGAAGCCTGGGCCAGCCATCAGGTACTGAAGCGCTACCAGACGCGCCGTATGGCGGATAACTTCATCATGCAGTCAGGGATGGATCTGTTCTATGCCGGTTTCAGCAATGACCTGGCCCCGGTGCGCATTATGCGTAACATTGGCTTAATGGCGGCAGAGCGTGCCGGTGGGCTGAAGCGTCAGGCGCTGAAATACGCCCTCGGACTCTAATCTTAATTCCCTCTCCCCGTGTGAGAGGGGTAGGGGGAGGGCATCAGGCCGCACTATTCTGAGCAACAAAAACAAAAAAGCCCGCAGAGCGGGCTTGTTTGTTTTAAGTGGCTGGGGTGCAGGGATTCGAACCCCGGAATGCTGGTATCAGAAACCAGAGCCTTACCGCTTGGCGACACCCCAATTGCGTTAAACAGACTGCTTAACGACTTTTAAATTGGCTGGGGTACGAGGATTCGAACCTCGGAATGCCGGAATCAGAATCCGGTGCCTTACCGCTTGGCG
>NZ_JADCLF010000016.1:327062-327219 GCF_014982345.1 Enterobacter cloacae complex sp. P1B
TTACCGCTTGGCGATACCCCATCCGTGCAACGCTTACCCGGGAATGGTGCGGGAGGCGAGACTTGAACTCGCACACCTTGCGGCGCCAGAACCTAAATCTGGTGCGTCTACCAATTTCGCCACTCCCGCAAAAAGATGGTGGCTACGACGGGATTCG
>NZ_JADCLF010000016.1:327287-390332 GCF_014982345.1 Enterobacter cloacae complex sp. P1B
ACCAACTGAGCTACGTAGCCATCTTTTTTTCGCGTTACCTTATCGGCGTTGCGGGGCGCATTATGCGTATAGACCCTTGCAGCGTCAACACCTTTTTCAACGAAAATAGCCGGAATGTGACTGTTTGGTTAGGTTGCGAACAGCGTGACCGAATATTCGGCAATTATTGGTTATTAATCGGTTTTTGGTGGTGAAATGTGAGGCAAAAAAAACAGGCCCCTGAGGGGCCTGTTTGAAATCGTTGTGATTATTTGTAGGCGGACTGGTGAACGCCTACCGCACGCCCCGATGGATCATTCATCGCCTTGAAAGATTCATCCCATTCAATGGCTTTTGCGGATGAACAGGCCACTGACGGACCGCCAGGAACACACTCGGCAGCGCTCGGCACCGGGAACAGCTCTTCAAAGATCTCACGGTAGAGGTACGCTTCTTTCGAGCCCGGCGTGTTGTACGGGAAGCGGAAGCTTGCGGTTTCCAGCTGCTGGTCAGAAATCTGCTTCGCCGCCACCTCTTTCAGGGTGTCGATCCAGCTGTAGCCAACGCCATCAGAGAACTGCTCTTTCTGACGCCATGCCACGCTCGCCGGCAGGTAAGATTCAAAACATTCACGCAGGATATGTTTTTCCATTTTGCCGTTGCCGCACATTTTATCCTGCGGGTTGATGCGCATCGCCACGTCGAGGAATTTCTTATCCAGGAACGGCACGCGCGCTTCCACGCCCCAGGCCGACATCGCTTTGTTGGCACGCGCACAGTCGAACATATGCAGCGCCTGCAGCTTACGCACGGTCTCTTCATGCAGCTCTTTGGCGTTTGGCGCTTTGTGGAAGTACAGGTAGCCGCCAAACACTTCGTCAGAACCTTCACCGGAGAGGACCATCTTGATGCCCATCGCCTTGATCTTACGCGACATCAGGTACATCGGCGTGGAGGCGCGAATGGTGGTCACGTCATAGGTTTCAATGTGATAGATCACATCGCGGATCGCATCCAGACCTTCCTGCACGGTGAAGTGAATTTCATGGTGCACGGTGCCGAGGTGGTTTGCCACTTCCTGCGCGGCTTTCAGATCCGGTGCCCCTTCCAGGCCCACGGCAAAGGAGTGCAGCTGCGGCCACCAGGCCTCGGAGCGCTCCTGATCTTCCACGCGACGAGCCGCGAATTTCTTGGTGATCGCGGAGATCACGGAGGAGTCCAGACCGCCGGAGAGCAGTACGCCGTAAGGCACGTCTGACATCAGGTGGCTTTTCACGGAATCTTCCAGCGCCTGACGCAGCTCGGCTTTATCCGTCACGTTGTCTTTCACCGCGTCATAGTCAAACCAGTCGCGCTGGTAGTACGAACGGATTTCACCGTCTTTACTCCACAGATAGCTGCCCGCCGGGAACTCTTTGATGGTGCGGCAGACCGGCACCAGGGCTTTCATTTCGGACGCGACATAGAAGTTGCCGTGTTCATCGTGCCCCATGTACAGCGGGATAATACCGATATGGTCACGGCCAATCAGGTAAGCGTCTTTTTCGCTGTCGTACAGCGCGAAGGCAAACATGCCTTGCAGCTCGTCGAGGAACTCCGGGCCTTTCTCCTGATACAGCGCCAGGATCACTTCACAGTCAGAGCCGGTCTGGAAGGCGTAGCGGTCGCCGTACTCGGCGCGCAGCGCCTGATGGTTATAAATTTCACCGTTGACAGCCAGCGCGTGCGTTTTTTTCTCGTTATACAGCGGCTGTGCACCGGCGTTGACGTCAACAATCGACAGGCGTTCGTGAGCCAGAATCGCTTTGTCGCTGGCGTAAACGCCTGACCAGTCCGGGCCGCGATGGCGCATCAGGCGGGACAATTCGAGTGCTTTTTTACGCAGTTCGCCCGCGTCAGTTTTAATATCCAGTACGCCAAAAATTGAACACATAACCTTCTCCGTTAACCCTGTTGCATTGTGATGTTGCTTGCTTATGAAAATGCCGCAAAAGGGGGGAGGGGCGCAAGGGTTTTACGGGCCAAAACGGAAAAAGTGCAATAGTGATTGCGGAATAGTGAAAAAAGATTACGACTCACATCCTTTTATTGATGATTATGCAATGAAAAGGGTTTTTTGTTAGATGGTTTTTTGTTTGTATAAGCTGAAAATGAAAAACCACGCCCTGGGACGTGGTTCAGAATCAAATAACGTCGATTTCGTCGACAGAGGGGTAAATCCAGCTTGGTCGGAAGGGCATCGTATCGATGTCATCAAGCTGCGAGACGCCAGAAAGTACCAGGATGGTTTCAAGCCCCGCCTGGAAGCCAGCCAGAATATCGGTGCGCAGGTTGTCGCCAACAATGACGGTTTCTTCTGAGTGTGCCTGCATCGTATTCAGCGCGGCGCGGATGATCCACGGGCTCGGTTTGCCGACAACAAAAGGCTTACGGCCGGAGATTTTTTCAATACCGGCGCACAGCGCGCCGCAGGCCGGATAGAAACCACGGCCGTGCGTATCCGGGTTGGTGGCAATAAAACGCGCACCATTGGCGACAAAGTAGGCTGCTTTATGCATCATCTCCCAGTTAAAGGAGCGCGTTTCACCCACGATCACAAAGTCCGGGTTCACATCGGTAATGGTAAAGCCTGCTTTATACAGCTCGTGGATCAGCGCGCCTTCACCGACCACGTAGGCTTTTTTTCCTTCCTGACGCTTCAGGAAATCGGCCGTTGCCATTGCGGAGGTATAAAACACGCTGTCCGGCACGTCGACGCCTGCGGTGGCAAAGCGGTTCGCCAGATCCTGACCGGTTTGGGAAGGGTAGTTCGTGAGTAGAACCAGTGGCATTCCTTTGTCGATGATGCGGTGAAGAAACTCCGCAGCACCCGGCACGGCAATGTTGTCGTGCATCAGCACGCCGTCGATATCACAAATTACATTCTTAATGGTCATGGACATTCCGACATCAAAAAAAGAAGGCGTTACTATAAGGTTCGATCAGGATTCCAGCAAATGCTGGAGCAGGATCCCGTTGAGCATGGCGCGCTTGACCAGCGCAAACGCGCCAATCGCCGAGCGATGGTCAAGCTTCGAACGAACCACCGGGAGGTTCTGTCGGAATGCTTTCAGCGCCTGGGTGTTGATGCAGCCTTCGATGGCGGGCAGCAGCACCTTTTCCGCTTCAACAATCTCTCCGGCGATCACCACTTTCTGCGGGTTAAACAGGTTAATGGCGATGGCGATGGTTTTCCCCAGATGGCGACCTACCTGCTCGATCACCTCACAGGCCAGCGCGTCGCCTTTATTGGCGGCTTTGCAGATGGTGCCTATCTTGCAATCGTCCAGCGTGACGCGGCTTTGATAACCCTGCTCAAGCAGGTGGCGAACGCGCTGCTCGATGGCCGTGTTGGCGGCGATGGTTTCAAGGCAGCCGAAGTTGCCGCAGTGGCAGCGTTCGCCGAGCGGTTCAACCTGGATGTGGCCGATCTCGCCAACGTTACCGTTACGACCAATAAAAATACGGCCATTGGAGATAATCCCTGCGCCCGTACCGCGGTGTACGCGCACCAGAATAGAGTCTTCGCAGTCCTGGCTCGCACCAAAGTAGTGCTCAGCCAGCGCTAAAGATCGAATATCATGGCCGACAAAGCAGGTCACCTTAAAGCGTTTTTCCAGCGCGTCGACCAGCGCCCAGTTCTCAACCTGAATATGCGGCATGTATCGGATCACACCGCTTTCCGGGTCGACCAGGCCCGGCAGAATGACGGAGATGGCGATCAGTTCGCGGATCTTGCGCTGACAGCTTTCAATAAAGTGCGCGATAGTATTCAGCAGCGCGTGTTCCAGCGTCTCCTGAGTGCGCTCGGGCAGCGGGTAGTGCTCTTCCGCAATGGCTTTGCTGCTCAGATCGTACAGCGTGAGCGTGGTGTCATGACGACCAAGCCGGACGCCAATGGCCTGAAAGTTGCGGGTTTCGGTAATGATGGAGATGGCGCGGCGGCCCCCGGTGGAGGCCTGCTGATCGACTTCTTTGATCAAACCGCGCTCAATGAGCTGGCGGGTAATTTTTGTCACGCTGGCGGGAGCAAGCTGGCTTTGTTCGGCTATCTGGATCCGCGAGATTGGACCATGTTGGTCAATCAGGCGATAAACCGCCGCACTGTTAAGTTGTTTAACGAGATCGACATTACCGATTTGAGCTTGTCCGCCTGGTGTCATACTTTTACTTACTCAGTGACGACCTCGTTACCATTAACGATGGTCTTAATAATTTTATAATCGTGTGTGAATGCCGTCAGGTTTGCAACCATACCTGGTGCAATTCCGCCGAGCTGTTTATCCACGCCGATGGCGCGAGCCGGATAAAGGGTGGCCATACGCAGGACTTCATCAAGCGAAATCCCACAATGCTCCACCAGATTACGCACCCCTTCAATCATGGTCAAAGAGGAGCCACTCAGCGTACCGTTTTCATCCACACACAGTCCATTGCGGTAGTATATTGTTTTACCAGCAAAAATGAACTGCTCAATATTTGCACCTGCTGGCGCGGTGGCATCGGTGACCAGGCAGAGCTTGTCACCTTTCAGCCGTTTGGCGTTGCGAATGTTGGTGTAATCAACGTGCATGCCATCAGCGATAATGCCGCAGTAGACGTCTGGTTCGTCGAGAATCGCCCCGACCAGGCCCGGTTCACGGCCGGTAATATACGGCATGGCGTTGTAAAGGTGGGTCGCAAAGGTAATGCCGGCACGGAAGCCCGCTTTGGCTTCTTTCAGCGTGGCGTTTGAGTGGCCTGCTGAAACCACAATCCCGGCGGCAGCCAGTTTGCTGATGACCTCAGTACCGGTCATTTCAGGCGCCAGCGTCACTTTAGCGATCACATCAGCATTGGCACACATGTAGTCGACCAGTTCAGCATCCGGCTTGCGCACGTAATCCGGGTTATGCGTGCCTTTTTTCACTATGTTCAGCCATGGCCCTTCCAGATGCAGACCCAGCGCCTGGTTCGGGTGTTTGGCCAGGTATTCGCGCATGACGCGGATACCCTGTTTCATCAGGTCATCACTGCTGGTGATGAGCGTCGGCAGATAGCTGGTGCAGCCTGATTTCTCGTTAGCTTTCTGCATGATTTCCAGCGTTTCAACCGTCACCGCCTCGGCGGTGTCATTGAACTGCACACCGCCGCAGCCGTTAAGCTGTACGTCGATGAAACCGGGGGAGATTACTGCTCCATTGAGTGAGCGCTGTTCTATCTCCGGCGGCAGTTCCGCCAGCGGGCAAACACGTTCAATCAGGCCATTGGCGATAACAATCGCATGGTCATCCAGAATTTCATGGCCGGTATAAATCCGACCGTGGGTTAAAGCGTACATATCGACCCCCGGTTAAAAAAAGCGACCGCCTCTGACAGAAGAGGCGGTTATTCAATTACAGACCTTTGATGTTCTCAGCTTCTAACTCGTTGAAGTATTTCAGCGTTTTCACCTTCAGCTCCATCGTGGACGGTTCGTCGCAGACGATGACTGATTTTGGATGCAGCTGCAGGCAGCTGATGGTCCACATGTGGTTAACGTTGCCTTCAACGGCTGCCTGGAGCGCCTGCGCTTTCACGCCGCCCAGTACCAGAATCATCACCTCTTCGGCATCCAGCAGGGTGCCTACGCCAACGGTCAGGGCGTATTTTGGAACCTGGTTCACGTCACCGTCAAAGAAGCGGGAGTTTGCCACGCGGGTGTCATGGGTCAGCGTTTTAATACGGGTACGGGAAGCCAGAGAAGAAGCTGGTTCGTTGAACGCGATATGACCATCGTTGCCCACGCCACCCATGAACAGGTGGATTTTACCGTAAGAACGGATTTTTTCTTCGTACTGACGGCATTCTGCGTCAATATCAGGCGCATTTCCATTCAGAAGGTTAATATTTTCAGCTGGGATATCAACGTGATCAAAGAAATTGCGGTGCATGAAGCTATGGTAGCTTTCAGGATGCACCTTTGGCAGGCCGACATATTCGTCCATGTTGAAGGTCACAACGTGTTTAAAGCTAACCTGGCCCGCTTTATGCATTTCAACCAGCGCTTTGTACGCGGTCAGTGGGGTACCACCGGTTGGAAGGCCAAGAACGAAGGGACGATCGGCAGTAGGCTTGAAGGCATTAATACGGTTAACGATATGGCGAGCGGCCCATTTACCGACTTGTTCAGCAGTTGCCAGGGGAATCAGTCTCATTGTTCACCTCAAAGTTTAAGTAGAAGAGTGGGCGGATGGGTATCGGAACCTGATGCTTAAGCGTAACCTGGAACCTTTCAGGCCGGATCAATCCGTCTTGATTTTTTGAATGATAAAATAAGTTTTGGCTGTTAGCCAGTGAAAGGGAGGAAGGAATACGATATTTGGTGACAATAATCACAAAAAATAGGTGTTTAATTTGCGATACGAATTAATTTTTCACACACTCAGACTGCCAGTGAATTATCAACTGTATCTATCGTTCGTGACACAATAAAAACATAGTTTATGCGCGAGTCTTAATAATGGGTCTCGTAGGGGGAATAGGATGAATATTTTAGGTTTTTTCCAGCGCCTCGGTAGGGCTTTGCAGCTCCCTATCGCCGTGCTACCGGTTGCAGCGTTGCTGCTGCGATTCGGGCAACCCGATCTTCTTAACGTGCCGTTTATTGCCCAGGCAGGCGGCGCCATTTTTGACAACCTTGCGCTGATTTTCGCCATCGGCGTGGCGTCAAGCTGGTCAAAAGACAGCGCCGGTGCTGCGGCACTGGCAGGGGCGGTAGGTTACTTCATCCTCACGAAAGCGATGGTAACCATCAACCCGGAAATCAACATGGGTGTACTGGCGGGTATCATTACTGGTCTGGTCGGTGGTGCCGTGTACAACCGCTGGGCGGGTATCAAACTGCCTGACTTCCTGAGCTTCTTCGGCGGTAAACGTTTTGTGCCAATTGCGACGGGCTTTTTCTGTCTGATCCTGGCAGCTATCTTTGGCTACGTCTGGCCGCCGGTGCAGCATGCTATCCATGCGGGCGGCGAGTGGATTGTTTCTGCGGGTGCAGTGGGCTCAGGTATCTTTGGTTTTATCAACCGTCTGCTGATCCCAACCGGTCTGCATCAGGTGCTGAACACCATCGCCTGGTTCCAGATTGGTGAGTTCACCAATGCTGCGGGCACCGTATTCCACGGCGACATCAACCGCTTCTATGCGGGTGACGGCACCGCGGGTATGTTCATGTCTGGCTTCTTCCCAATCATGATGTTTGGTCTGCCGGGCGCTGCACTGGCAATGTACCTGGCTGCGCCAAAAGCGCGTCGCCCAATGGTTGGCGGCATGCTGCTGTCCGTTGCGATTACCGCGTTCCTGACCGGTGTAACCGAGCCGCTGGAATTCCTGTTCATGTTCCTGGCGCCGGTGCTGTACCTCATGCATGCGGTCCTGACCGGTATCAGCCTGTTTGTGGCGACCCTGCTGGGCATCCATGCTGGCTTCTCCTTCTCTGCAGGCGCGATCGACTACGTGTTGATGTACAACCTGCCGGCGGCAAGCAAGAACGTCTGGATGCTGGTGGTAATGGGTCTGGTCTTCTTCGTCATCTACTTCGTGCTGTTCACTGCGGTTATTCGTATGTTTAACCTCAAAACACCAGGCCGCGAAGATACCAAAGACGAAGTGGTCACCAACGAAGCCAACAGCAATACCGAAGAGGGTCTGACTCAGTTGGCGACCAGCTATATCGCTGCCGTCGGTGGGACTGACAACCTGAAAGCGATTGACGCCTGTATCACCCGTCTGCGTCTGACGGTGGGTGACTCGGCGCGCGTAAGCGACGCAATGTGTAAACGCCTTGGTGCATCGGGCGTGGTTAAACTGAACAAACAAACTATCCAGGTTATCGTAGGCGCCAAAGCGGAATCCATTGGCGACGAAATGAAGAAAGTGGTTGCCCGTGGCCCGGTCGCGGCGGCATCAGCCGACAGCGCGCCTGCGTCGACGGCTGCGCCAGTTGCTAAGCCGCAGGCCGTGCCGAACGCCGTGACGGTGGCCGCGCTGGTCTCTCCGGTAACGGGTGACGTGGTTGACCTTGAGCAGGTGCCTGACGAAGCGTTCGCCAGCAAAGCGGTCGGTGACGGCGTGGCGGTGAAACCAACGGACAAAACCGTTGTGTCTCCGGCGGCAGGCACCATCGTGAAAATCTTCAACACCAACCACGCGTTCTGCCTCGAAACCGAAAAAGGCGCGGAGATCGTTGTCCATATGGGGATCGATACCGTAGCGCTGAACGGTCAGGGCTTTACTCGCCTGGTGGAAGAGGGGGCCGAAGTGGTGGCAGGTCAGCCGATTCTGGAAATGGATCTGGACTTCCTGAACGCCAACGCGCGCTCGATGATTAGTCCGGTCGTGTGCAGCAACATCGACGACTTTAGCGGTCTGGTACTCCAGGCGAAAGGTCAGGTGGTTGCGGGTCAGACACCGCTGTATGAGATTAAAGGCAAGTAATCGCTCCTGAGTAGAGTCATGCCTTAAGCGGCGGGGGATATCCTCCGCCGCTTTTTTTTGCAGCAAACGCCCCCATTATTTTCATCTGATACGTATTTTCCGTAACTAAGGGTTGTCACTACGTCCGGCTTATAAGATCATACGCCGTTATACGTTGTTTACGCTTTGAGGAATCCACGATGAGTGAGGCAGAAGCCCGCCCGAGTAACTTTATTCGTCAGATCATCGATGAAGATCTGGCCAGTGGTAAGCACACCACGGTACATACGCGTTTCCCGCCGGAGCCGAACGGCTACCTGCACATTGGTCACGCGAAATCGATCTGCCTGAACTTTGGCATTGCGCAAGACTACCAGGGGCAGTGCAACCTGCGTTTCGATGACACCAACCCAGTAAAAGAAGACATCGAATACGTTGAGTCCATTAAAAACGACGTGCAATGGCTGGGCTTCAACTGGTCTGGCGATATCTGCTACTCCTCTGACTATTTTGATCAGCTGTATGCCTACGCGGTGGAGCTGATCAACAAAGGTCTGGCCTACGTTGACGAGCTGTCTGCGGACGAAATCCGCGAGTATCGCGGTACGCTGACTGCGCCGGGCAAAAACAGCCCGTTCCGCGATCGCAGCGTGGAAGAGAACCTGGCGCTGTTTGAAAAAATGCGTGCCGGTGGCTTCGAAGAAGGTAAAGCGTGCCTGCGTGCCAAAATCGATATGGCGTCGCCGTTTATCGTGATGCGCGATCCGGTGCTGTACCGCATTAAGTTCGCAGAACACCACCAGACCGGCAACAAGTGGTGCATCTACCCGATGTACGACTTCACCCACTGCATCAGCGATGCGCTGGAAGGCATCACCCACTCGCTGTGTACGCTGGAGTTCCAGGATAACCGTCGTCTGTACGACTGGGTGCTGGATAACATCACCATTCCTGTGCATCCGCGTCAGTATGAGTTCTCTCGTCTGAATCTGGAATACACCGTGATGTCCAAGCGTAAGCTGAACCTGCTGGTGACCGACAAGCACGTTGAGGGCTGGGACGACCCGCGCATGCCGACCATCTCCGGCCTGCGTCGTCGTGGTTACACTGCCGCTTCTATTCGTGAGTTCTGCAAACGCATCGGCGTGACCAAGCAGGACAACACCATCGAAATGGCGTCTCTGGAATCCTGCATTCGTGAAGATCTTAACGAAAACGCCCCGCGCGCGATGGCCGTTATCGATCCGGTGAAACTGGTGATTGAAAATTACCCGCAGGGTGGAAGCGAGCTGGTCTCTATGCCTAACCATCCGAATAAACCGGAAATGGGAAGCCGCGACGTGCCGTTCAGCGGTGAGATCTGGATCGACCGTGCTGACTTCCGTGAAGAAGCCAATAAGCAGTACAAGCGTCTGGTATTGGGTAAAGAAGTTCGTCTGCGTAACGCCTACGTCATCAAAGCCGAGCGCGTAGAGAAAGATGCTGAAGGTAACATTACCACCATCTTCTGTTCGTACGATGCTGAGACGCTGAGCAAAGATCCGGCAGACGGCCGCAAGGTGAAAGGCGTGATCCACTGGGTGAGCGCTTCCCACGCGCTGCCGGTAGAAATTCGTCTGTACGATCGTCTGTTTAGCGTACCTAACCCGGGTGCGGCGGAAGACTTCCTGGCGACCATCAACCCGGAATCTTTGGTGATCAAGCAGGGTTATGCGGAGCCATCGCTGAAAGCCGCTGAAGCGGGCAAAGCGTTCCAGTTCGAGCGTGAAGGTTACTTCTGCCTGGACAGCCGTTACAGCACGGCAGAAAAACCGGTATTTAACCGTACCGTAGGTCTGCGTGATACCTGGACCAAGATCGGCGAATAATAACGCTTCACTGGTCAATGAGAAACAAACGCCGCTTATAGCGGCGTTTTTTTATTTAATGATCATATCGTTAAAGTAGGCCCGTAATTAGGCCAGCTAAAATTTTTGGTCAATGCGGTGCTACTTATTTTTCTAAAAAAAGTTTGTCTGTTTCATAAAAAAGAGAATTAAGACAAATACGGGTTTTATTACGATCTGATACGCTGAAATTACCTTCTCTACCCCCGCCACACCTCGCATCCGGCCAAATGTTACAAATCACTACCAATTATGTGCACTTCGTCATAATCCTGACTTTTACCCACTGAAAAGCATTGATAATTCGCGTCGCGAAAAATAACCTAAAGACGGTAGTTAATTCGAGGGTATTTATAACTACCCCTGGCCTTTTGGTCTTTTATATTTTCGCCGTTTAAGGCGTTTTAATTCGTCAAAGAGGAATAATCTATGCGTACGTTCAGTGGCAAACGTAGTGCGCTGGCGCTGGCTATTGCCGGTGTAACAGCAATGTCGGGCCTGGTGGTGACACCAGAGGCAAAAGCAGCAGGTTTCATCGAAGATTCTACCCTCACTGGCGGTATTTATTACTGGCAGCGTGAACGTGACCGTAAAGATGTCACAGAAGATAAATACAAAACCAACCTCTCTCACTCCACCTGGAACGCCAACCTGGACTTCCAGTCAGGCTACGCCGCCGATATGTTCGGTCTGGATATTGCCGCGTTTACGGCGATTGAAATGGCTGAAAATGGCGACAGCGGCCACCCGAACGAAATTGCCTTCTCCTCCAGTAATAAAGCCTATGACGAAGACTGGTCGGGGGATAAAAGCGGTATCAGCCTTTATAAGGCCGCAGCGAAATTCAAATACGGCCCGGTATGGGCGCGTGGGGGCTATATTCAGCCAACCGGCCAGACGCTGTTAGCGCCGCACTGGAGCTTTATGCCTGGTACCTATCAGGGGGCAGAAGCCGGGGCTAACTTTGACTACGGTGATGCAGGTGCGTTGAGCTTCTCCTATATGTGGACCAACGAGTACAAAGCGCCGTGGCACATTGAGATGGACAAGTTCTACCAGAACGATAAGAAAACCAAAGTCGATTACCTCCACTCGCTGGGCGCGAAGTACGATTTCAAAAACGATCTGGTTCTGGAAGCCGCATTTGGTCAGGCGGAAGGCTATATCGATCAGTATTTTGCTAAAGCCAGCTACAAATTTGATATCGCCGGTAGTCCGCTGAGCACCAGCTACCAGTTCTACGGTACGCGCGATAAGGTCAGCGATGGCAGCGTAAATGACATTTATAACGGTACCGCGTGGCTGCAGGCGTTAACCTTTGGCTACAAGGTCGGCCAGGTTGATTTGCGCCTGGAAGGGACATGGGTGAAGGCGGAAGGGCAGCAGGGCTACTTCCTGCAGCGTATGACGCCGACCTATGCCTCATCTAACGGTCGTCTGGATATCTGGTGGGATAACCGCTCTGACTTTAACGCCGACGGCGAGAAAGCGGTCTTCTTCGGCGCCATGTATGACCTGAAAAACTGGAACCTGCCGGGCTGGGCGGTGGGCGCTTCTTACGCTTACGCCTGGGATGCAAAACCAGCAGACATGGCGACGCCGGATGCGTACTACGATCCAAACTATCGCCTGAAAGAGTCCTCCTACAGCCTGGATGCTATCTACACCCTGCAGGATGGCCGTGCGAAAGGCACGATGTTTAAGCTGCACTTCACGCAGTATGACAATCACTCCGATATCCCAAGCTATGCGGGCGGTTACGGCAACATCTTCCAGGATGAACGTGACGTCAAATTCATGGTTATTGCCCCATTCACCATCTTCTGATGAGCACACCGGCGGGCTGAGTCCCGCCGGTCTGGAGACTGCATATGATGAAAAAAATCGTAATCGTCGCGCTGATGGCATCAGGGCTGGTGGCGTGTGTTCAGACTCAGGCGCCGAAAGAGGACGCCCGTCTGAAGGAGGCGTATAGCGCCTGTATTAATACCGCGGAAGGATCGCCTGAGAAGATTGAAGCCTGCCAGAGCGTACTAAATGTGCTAAAGAAAGAGAAAGCGCATGAGGCGTTCGCGACGCAGGAGAATGTTCGCGTGATGGATTATCAGGCCTGCATCCAGGCACGTAAAACCGGTAACGATCAGGAAGTGGCGAAGCGTTGCGATAAAATCTGGAACGAGATACGCAATAACAACAAATGAGTTGATCTACGCCCGGTGGCACTTTGCTGACCGGGCTTTTTTCAGGCAAAAAAAAGCCAACCTTACGGCTGGCTCAGAGTATGAACGCTAACTTATTTTGTGTCGTGAGCGTGTTCATTCTCGCGGCAATCCCCTTCAGCGCAGTGACCGTAAAGGTACAGGCTGTGGTTGGTCAGGCGAATGCCATGACGAGCTGCGATTTCACGCTGACGCGCTTCGATGGAATCATCGCTAAATTCAATGACCTTGCCGCAATCGAGGCAGATCAGGTGATCGTGGTGATGCTGCTGGGTCAGTTCGAATACAGATTTACCGCCTTCGAAATTATGACGGGTAACAATGCCCGCGTCATCAAACTGGTTCAGCACGCGATATACAGTGGCCAGCCCAATCTCTTCACCCATGTCGATAAGACGTTTATAAAGGTCTTCCGCACTGACATGGTGATTGTCTGGACCCTGAAGCACTTCCAGGATTTTTAACCGAGGAAGCGTTACTTTCAGGCCAGCCTTCTTTAATGCGGTATTGTTGTCAGTCATGCGGAATCTGTCCTGTTGCTAAACGATTCACTTCTCTGGGAAGTGACAGAAAATGCACCTGGGATAATGCGTCTCATTATAGAACTGCCATGCCTAAATGAAAACTGCAAGTCTCAGGCAAAGTATGCTTATAAAAACGTGGTATCACCTACAAACTTGCTCAATGGAAACCACATTTTGCCAGGGAGACATTGTACAGGTCTGGGCGAAAAAGTTAAAAGTTTGTAGCAATTAATTTAATCGGTTTTACCTGGAAAAGGGGCGCAACCCGCGTTGCGCCGTAAAAAATCAGGCGTTGAGAATATCGTCCAGATGCAGTTCTTCGCGGATCTGCTTAACCCACTTCTCTACACGCTCTGCGGTCAGTTCTGGCTGACGGTCTTCGTCAATGGCAAGTCCGACAAAATGATCGTCATCTGCCAGGCCTTTAGAGGCTTCGAAGTGGTAACCGGCAGTCGGCCAGTGGCCCACAATAACCGCGCCATTAGGCTCAATGATGTCGCGAATCGTCCCCAGCGCATCACAGAAGTACTCGGCGTAATCTTCCTGATCGCCACAACCGAACAGGGCAACCAGCTTGCCGTTGAAGTCCACCTCTTCCAGCGTCGGGAAGAAATCGTCCCAGTCGCACTGGGCTTCACCATAGTACCAGGTTGGAATACCCAGCAGCAGAATGTCATAGCCCTCGAGATCTTCTTTGCTGCTCTTGGCGATGTCATGCACATCAGCAACGTCTTTACCGAGCTGTTTCTGAATGTTTTTTGCGATATTTTCGGTATTGCCGGTATCACTGCCGAAGAAAATGCCGATGATTGCCATGAGTAAAATAACCTCTTGAAACTTAATGGTATGGTGGCGCAATTCGGCCACGGATAAGGGCAATAATAGCAGAACTGGCAACCCTGCGGAAACCGCTATCGCGCAGGACTGCACTCTGTGCTACATGAAAAGGGCGATAAAGGGGTTTTTCAGACTTATGCCTGGCTGCGCAGCGTCTCAAGTTGGGCGATGAGCATCTCTTCAATAAGCTCGCTGCGGCTGATATTACGCGCCTCTGCCAGCTCGTTAAGCGCATCGACCGCGTCGGCGTTGAGCTTCAGTTCGACACGCTTAAGCCCACGATTTTTATCGCGTTTAAGCTGATTGCGTTTATTGATACGCAGCTGTTCATCGCGCGAAAGCGGATTCGTTTTTGGTCGTCCCGGTCGACGCTCATTCGCGAACAGATCTAGTGTCGTACGGTCCGTTTGTTCTTTGGCCATGATTATGAGACTTCGGGGGAAACACGCCGCCCTGCTAAAGCCCGGGCGATAAGCGCGCCATCATACATCACCAAAAACGGCACGCCAACGACTGGAAGCCCGTCATCTTCCAGTCGCTCTCTTTTTAATCAATTTGCAGTATCAGCGAGATAGCGGCGAATGGCGCGCAGTACAGCATCCGGTTTTTCCGCATGCACCCAGTGTCCGGCACCGGCAATGACGTGGGCGCGCGCCTGCGGGAATTGTGCCAGCAGCGTGTCGCGGTACGCGTCGGTAATATAAGGAGAGTTACCGCCGCGAATAAAGAGGGCAGGGTGCGGCCAGGCGGGAACGGTTTCCCAGCCCACGATGTGGTTGTACTGGTCCCACAGCACCGGCACGTTAAAACGCCACTGCCCGTCAACAAACGACTTCAAAAGGAACTGCACCACGCCTTCTTCATCAAGATGCTCACGCATAACCGCTGCCGCCTGCTGACGAGTGGAAACGCCAGCTTCGGTTACGGCATTGATCGCCGCGAAAATCTCATCGTGACGGCGAACGTCGTAATCCACAGGCGCAACGTCAATCACGACAAGCCCGGAAATTCGCTCTGGCGCCAGCGCGGTGAGCGCCATAACCGCTTTACCGCCCATTGAATGCCCGATGAGGGTCACCTTCTGCAGGTTGTGCGCGTCCAGCGTATCCAGCAGATCCTGCGCCATTGCCGCATAGGTCATCTCGTCTGAGCGGCCGGAAAGCCCGTGGTTGCGCATATCGACCTGCAAAATATCGTGATCGGTAACCAAATCGCGGGCCAGCACGCCCAGGTTATCCAGGCTGCCAAAAAGTCCATGAACCAGCACGATGGGGGAATTATTGTTCGGCGATTGTGCAGTTTGCGCTCGGGTATTCAATTTCATGGCAAAGTTCTTTTTTTACGTATGTCAGGTTAGGGTATCATGTTGACCATTCTGCCGCCCGGCTGCAAGGTTCCAGTTTAATCTGACTTTTGCCGCCAACCTGGTTTGACGCTATCCGCTGTTGGGATTTGACCTTATAATCCCAATGACTTGTATTCAGATAAGATATCGCACTGGATTAAGATGAAAACAATCGAAGTTGATGACGAACTCTATCAGTATATTGCCAGCCAGACGCGGCATATCGGGGAGAGCGCGTCCGACATTTTACGGCGCATGCTTAAAATTTCCGCCGCTTCACAGCCTGCCACCCCAGTTACCAAAGATGTCGTGTCTCAGCCGAGCGTTGCTGCACAAGCAAAACCTGCCGTGACGCCGGTAAAAGATAAAGTGCGCGCGATGCGCGAACTGCTGCTCTCCGACGAATATGCGGAGCAGAAAAAGGCGGTTAACCGTTTTATGCTGGTGCTGTCTACACTTTACTCCCTGGATAACAAAGCGTTTGCTGAAGCGACCGAGTCGCTGCACGGCCGTACCCGCGTCTATTTCGCGGGCGACGAGCAGACGCTGCTGCAAAATGGCAATCAAACCAAACCTAAACATGTCCCTGGCACTCCGTACTGGGTGATCACCAATACCAATACGGGCCGCAAGTGCAGCATGATTGAACACATCATGCAGTCCATGCAGTTCCCGGCGGAATTGATTGAAAAGGTTTGCGGTACAATTTAACCCTTGCATCATAAGGACCCGGTAATGGCAAATCACAGCCGTGCAGGCCAACCTGCACAACAAAGCGATTTGATTAACGTCGCTCAGCTGACCGCGCAGTATTACGTGCTGAAACCGGTCGTGGGCAACGCAGAACACGCAGTGAAGTTTGGTACATCTGGTCACCGCGGCAGCGCGGCGCGCCACAGCTTTAACGAACCGCACATTCTGGCCATTGCTCAGGCCATTGCGGAAGAGCGCGCTAAAAACGGCGTTACCGGTCCGTGCTACGTGGGCAAAGATACCCATGCGCTGTCTGAACCGGCGTTTATTTCCGTGCTGGAAGTGCTGGCGGCGAACGGTGTGGACGTGATTGTTCAGGAGAACAATGGGTTTACTCCAACACCGGCGGTATCAAACGCGATCCTTGTGCACAACAAAAAAGGTGGCGCGCAGGCTGACGGTATCGTCATTACGCCATCCCACAACCCGCCGGAAGACGGTGGTATCAAATACAACCCGCCTAACGGCGGCCCGGCTGACACTAACGTCACCAAAGTGGTGGAAGATCGTGCAAACGCGCTGCTGGCCGACGGTCTGAAAGGCGTTAAACGTATTTCTCTTGATGAGGCGATGGCCTCCGGCCACGTGAAAGAGCAGGATCTGGTTCAGCCGTTTGTGGAAGGGCTGGCGGATATCGTCGATATGGCGGCGATTCAGAAAGCCGGCCTGAAGCTGGGCGTGGATCCGCTGGGCGGCTCCGGTATTGAGTACTGGAAGCGCATCGCCGAGCACTACAAGCTGGATCTGACCATCGTGAACGATCACGTCGATCAGACCTTCCGCTTTATGCACCTGGACAAAGACGGCGCGATCCGTATGGACTGCTCCTCCGAATGCGCGATGGCGGGCCTGCTGGCGCTGCGCGATAAATTCGACCTGGCGTTTGCTAACGACCCGGACTATGACCGTCACGGCATCGTCACCCCTGCCGGGCTGATGAACCCGAACCACTATCTGGCTGTTGCGATCAACTACCTGTTCCAGCACCGTCCGCAGTGGGGCAAAGAGGTGGCTGTCGGTAAAACGCTCGTCTCTTCTGCGATGATCGACCGCGTGGTGGACGCGCTGGGCCGCAAGCTGGTGGAAGTGCCGGTAGGCTTCAAGTGGTTCGTTGACGGTCTGCACGACGGCAGCTTTGGCTTCGGCGGCGAAGAGAGCGCAGGCGCGTCCTTCCTGCGTTTCGACGGCACCCCGTGGTCAACCGATAAAGACGGCATCATCATGTGCCTGCTGGCGGCGGAGATTACCGCGGTTACCGGTAAAAACCCGCAGGAACATTACAACGAGCTGGCTGCACGCTTTGGTGCGCCAAGCTATAACCGTATTCAGGCTGGCGCGACCTCTGCCCAGAAAGCGGCTCTGTCCAAACTCTCTCCGGAGATGGTGAGCGCAAGCACCCTGGCAGGCGATCCGATCACCGCGCGTCTGACGGCGGCACCGGGTAACGGTGCGTCTATCGGCGGCCTGAAAGTGATGACCGAGAATGGCTGGTTTGCCGCGCGTCCGTCCGGTACGGAAGATGCGTACAAGATCTATTGCGAAAGCTTCCTCGGCGCTGAGCATCGCCAGCAGATTGAGAAAGAAGCGGTAGAGATTGTCAGCGAAGTGCTGAAAAACGCATAACTGCGGTTTGTATGCCGGGCGGCACTGCGTTTGCCCGGCCTACAACAGCGATCGTAGACCCGGTAAGCGTTAGCGCCACCGGGCTTTTTTTTAGCTGTGTTTGTTCTTCAATTCAAATCTCGGCGACACCAGACCGTACAGCGTCCAGCCCATAAAGGTCACTATCGCCCCGTACAGCATCGCCTCCTGGCCAGACGAGTAGAGCGCATAGAAGCTGTATATCGCCCCAACCAGCGCCACGATATTCGCTACTCGCGCTTTGTGCGGATCCACCTTCGCCACCTTCTGAATGATCGCCAGCGCCGCCATCGACAGAATATACGGGATGATGTTCGTCACCACCGCCAGGTTGACCAGCACGTTGAACTGGCTGTTCAGCGACGGGCTGATGGTCATTAGCGATAATCCGCTCTGGAAGATGACAATTGCCAGCATCCCCTGCACCGGCGCATCGGCTTTGGTCACGCGGGAGAAGATTTTCGGGAAATAGCCTTCATCTGCCGAAGATTTAAAAACCTGTGCAATGGTGAACTGCCAGCCAAGCAGCGATCCGCAGCAGGACATCACCATCAACCCCATGATAACTTTCCCGACTTCCGGGGTGAACATCTGCGCAAAGGCCAGTCCGAACGGTGCCGTGGAGTTAGCCAGATCCATGTTTGGCACGATCCCCGCTATCACGTTGGTTGAAACGATATAGATCACCGCCGCGCCCAGCGTCCCGCCGAGAACCGCAATCGGCACGTTCTTCTCCGGATTTTCCACCACTTCCGCATTTGCGCAGGCGGATTCCAGGCCCAGGAAAGCCCAGAGCGTCATGGCGATAGACGAGCCCACGGCGGTGAAGAACGGCACATGGTGCGGGTTCCAGGAGTTGGCGTACAGCGTCGGGCTAAACCAGAACCAGCCGATGATGCACAGACCGACCACCGGGATGATCACGCCCCAGACGGTAATGCTGCTGAGCTGTCCGGTGATGCGCGCGCCGCCAAAGTTGGCGACGGTACAGATCCACAGCACGCCGATGGTCGCCAGCCCAATTTGCACCGGGCTGAGCGTCGCGCCAAACAGCTCAGTACCGTAGCCCACGGCGGAGATGGCAATCGCCACGTTGGCGATCAGCAGCGACACCCCATAGGTATAGTTCGCCATAAAGTTGCCGGACTTGCCGAAGGCGTACTCGGCATAGCCGCCCATGCCGCCTGACTTGCGGCTGAACATCCCGCACTTGGCAAACGCCCACGCCAGCGCCATCGAGCCGACAGCCGTTACCAGCCAGGAGATGATAGAGATGGTCCCCACCTCGGCAAGCTTGGTGGGCAGCATGATAATCCCGGAGCCCATCATGTTAACCATGGTGAGGATAGTCAGCTGCACCACGCCCATCTTATTGGACTTGCTCATAATTTTTCTCCTTTCAGCAGCGATGGCTGAGCAGCGGATTGTTTGATGACGTAGCAGCGAACCTGTTTGCGACCGTCACACTCCTCGACGTACACGCCCTGCAGCTCCGGTGCGAAGCCCGGCAGCAGGTTGATGCCTTCTTCCAGCGCGGCAAAGTAGCGCAGCACGGAACCGCCCCAGACTTCCCCTGGAACCACGCACAGTACCCCCGGTGGGTAAGGAAGAGCGCCTTCGGCGGCGATGCGGCCTTCCGCGTCGCGCAGGGAGACCAGCTCCACTTCTCCGCGCAGGTAGGCGTAGTTCGCGTCCTGCGGGTTCATCATCACCCGCGGGAAGTGAGACTTGCGGAACATCTCTTTTTGCAGCTGCTTCACGTTGTGACGGGCGTACAGGTCGTGCATTTCCTGGCAGATCTGGCGCAGAGTGTAATCCGCGTAACGTTCCGGATGCTGTTTGTAGAGGGAGGGCAGGACGTCTTTCAGCGGCACATCGCTCTCAAGCAGTTTTTCGAAGCGCACCAGCTGGGCGACCAGCTGCTGCAGCTTGCCCATGTCCTCCGCAGGAGTGAGCAGGAACAGGATCGAGTTGAGATCGCATTTTTCCGGCACGATGCCGTTTTCACGCAGGAAGTTGGCGAGAATGGTGGCGGGCACGCCGAAGTCGTCATACTCCCCGGTGCGGGCGTTAATGCCCGGCGTGGTCAGCAGCAGCTTGCACGGGTCGATAAAATACTGATGCTCAGCGTAGCCTTCAAAAGCGTGCCAGCGTTCACCCGGTACGAAATGGAAGAAGCGCAGATCGGTTGCAATCTCTGCTGTGTCCCAGCTTTCCCACGCGCGGCCATCCACCGTCTCGGGCACAAATGGACGAATAAATCGGCAGTTCTCCAGGATCAGCTTGCGCGCCTCAATGCCCGTCACCACGCAGTCCATCCACATGTTGCGGCCGCTTTGCCCCTCATGCATGCGGGCGTTAATGTCCAGCGCGGCAAACAGCGGATAAAACGGGCTGGTGGAGGCATGCATCATAAAGGCATTGTTGAGCCGCTTATGTGGGACATAGCGCTGCTGGCCTTTGATGTGGCTGTCCTTCTTGTGAATTTGCGAGGTTTGCGAGAAGCCCGCCTGCTGTTTATGCACGGACTGGGTGACCAGAATCCCCGGATCGTTTTCGTTCAGCTCCAGCAGCAGCGGCGAGCAGTCGGCCATCATCGGAATAAACTGCTCGTAACCCACCCAGGCCGAGTCAAACAGGATGTAATCACACAGGTGCCCAATCTTATCCACCACCTGACGGGCGTTGTAGATGGTGCCATCGTAGGTGCCCAGCTGGATCACCGCCAGACGGAACGGACGCGCATCGCGTGCACGGCCAGGCGCCACCTCTGCCACCCGTTCACGCAGGTAGCTCTCCTCAAAGCAGTGCGCGTCAATGCCGCCGATAAAGCCGTACGGGTTGCGCGCGGTTTCCAGATAGACCGGCGTTGCGCCAGCCTGGAGGAGGGCACCGTGATGGTTAGATTTGTGGTTGTTACGGTCGAACAGCACCAGGTCGCCTGGGGTGAGAAGGGCATTAAGCACCACTTTGTTGGACGACGAGGTGCCATTCAGCACGAAGTAGGTCTTATCGGCGTTAAAGACTTTTGCCGCATGCTGCTGGGCAATGCACGGTGCGCCTTCGTGGATCAGCAGATCCCCCATCGCCACGTCGGCGTTGCACAGATCGGAGCGGAATAACGTCTCGCCAAAGAAATCGACAAACTGATTGCCGGCAGGATGACGGCGGAAAAACTGCCCGCCCTGATGCCCCGGGCAGTCAAACGCGCTGTTGCCCTGCTTCACGTAGTCGACAAGGGCGCGGAAAAACGGCGGGCGCAGCTGGGTTTCATACTTCTGCGCGGCCGCTTCCAGCTGGCGTCCATAAAAGTCTTTGCTGGTGTCTGAATGCTCAAATACGCCGTGAATGCGCGATAAATAATCTGCCGGGATGATCTCTTCTTTGTGCGTCGCCAAAAATACGGGAATGCCAAAACCGGTAGCTTCTATTTCTTCCAGGATACCGCTGGCAATATCCGTGACCGCCAGAACAATGGCGGCAACATCAATATAATCAGAAGCGCGGACATCCACCACTTCACGCTGGGTAGTAAAGCAGTCCGGACATGCACGGCTGGCTGCGATTTTTAAATTTTTCATCTTTCTCTCTTTATTTTAGGTAATAAGCGTCCCTCGATTTCTTGCAAGAAAGAAATCGATCATTTTCCGGAAAAAAAGCAATGGGTAGCCGCTGATTAAAATCAGTGAATTGCTTTTTTGATGATTGAAATTCAGCCCGCCCGGTGCGGATGAGTCTGAATCAAGATGAATGAGCGCACGAGTTCACAGGCAATTGCCTGTAAGTTAAGGTGTTTCAGAATAACCTGTAAGCGAGTGCGCCAGAAGTCGAAGGACTACCGGGCATTAAAGAGATGAAAGTCAAAGCAGTTTCGGTGGGCAAACATCATAATATGCGTTGTCCGCCTTATATGGGGCATTAAGCGATTGTTGTTTTCCATGTTTCATTTTCCTTTCAGTAATTGAAAGCATGGTCATTTTATCCAGGCAAAGGCGATTAACCGTGAAGCAGATCACCATTAACCGATCATTTCAGAAATAATTAGTCGCTTTTGATGAATGATGCAGATCAAAATTCTGAATTGTTAGTGTCACGTTAATAGATTGTGTTGTGAATGTTTGATGTGAGCGTAAATAATCAAAAAAATAACGGTTGGGATATTTGTGAAATATTTTCTGAGAGGTTTCGTTTTTATTTAAAAATAAATTGAATAGTTATTCAAAGCATAAACCGATAACCGATACCGGTTTCAGTTAATAAATGACGGGGGCGCGCGGGGTCAACTTCAAGTTTCTGGCGAAGATGTCCCATATATATGCGTAAATAGTGACTATGCTCCACCGCGTTGGGTCCCCACACCTGACTTAACAGCTGGCGCTGGGTGAGTACTTTACCGTGATTATTAAGCAGCACGGCGAGCAGGCGAAACTCGATTGGCGTGAGATGGATTTCTTCTTCACCGCGCACAATACGCCGCGCGGCCAGATCAACCCGGATATCCCCAAACGAATAGGTTGGATCGGCTGGCGTGGTGGCGCTGTGGCGACGCAGGGCCACGCGCAGGCGAGCCTGTAGCTCGCCGATACCAAAAGGTTTTATCAGATAGTCGTCCGCCCCGGCATCCAGCGCGGCGATTTTATCCGTCTCTTCAGTACGGGCGGAGAGCACCAGAATTGGCATCTGGCTCCACTGACGTACCTCGCGGATAAAATCGATGCCGTCACCGTCCGGCAGGCCAAGATCGAGGATCACCAGGTCCGGCTTGCGGGTCGCGGCTTCAATTAACCCCCGCTGAAGCGTACCCGCATCATGAACGCGCAGACCATCGCCTTCCAGCGCTGCGCGCAGAAACCGGCTAATGGCGATCTCATCTTCAACAATCAAAACGTTGATCACAAATCCTCTGGTAATTCATTCAGTTCCGGCGGGGTTTCCAGAGGAAGTGTAACACAAAAACGCGCGCCGCCTTCCGGACGATTTTCCGCGAAAATGGTTCCGCCATGAACATCAATTATTGCCTGACAAATCGCCAGCCCCAGCCCCACGCCCGGGATGGCAGACTCCTTATTGCCGCGTGCGAATTTTTCGAAAATAGCCATCTCCTGTCCGGCAGGAATGCCCGGCCCGGTATCCCAGACGTCAAGACGAAGCGTGTCGTCGTCCACCGTCGCATCCACCCCAATCCGGGCGCTGGCACCCGCATATTTGCCGGCGTTTTCCAGCAGGTTAATCAACACTCGTTCAAACAGCGGACCGTCGACGTGAATTAATGTCAGGGGCTCGGGCATGTTCAGCGCAATATGCCGCCCACCGAGGCCGGGTTCGAGCATTTTCAGCGCGCTGCCCACCACTTCTTCAAGCGTGAGCCACTCTTTTTTGAGGTTAAAACCGCCTGACTGGATCCGCGCCATATCGAGCAGGTTATTCACCAGACGCGTGGTATTGAGCACGTGCTGACGGATTTCGCTGGCCTGCATGGCGTGTTTTGAACCTTCCGCTGCCAGGTCCAGCGTCAGGATTTCCGACTGGCCAAACAGGACGGTAAGAGGTGTGCGCAGGTCGTGTGATAGCGCCGCCAGCAGCGAGTTACGAATGCTTTCGCGCTCGCTTGCCAGCCGGGCCTGCTCTTCGCTGGCGGTGAGGGCCAGCCGTTCCAGCGCGCTGGCAACCAGCAGCGTAAAGGTCTCCAGCAGTCGCTGCTGTTCGGGGATCATCAGCTGGCGCAGATTAGAGGGCTCCACGATAACCAGCCCCAGGTTTTTATCGGCGCTGCGCAGGGGCAGAATTTGATAGGGCACGCCGGGCAGGGTGTCGGTCCCTGCACCCGCCGGTAGCCCTTTATCAAAGCTCCAGCGGGCGATGGCTTCGTCCCAGGGCGTCATGCCCGAGGCCGACGTCAGCGGGCGCAGCTTGCCGTGCTCGTCCGGGAGTAAAATCAGGTTGCTGGCATGAAAGGTCGAGCGAATAAACTGCTCGCTGGTCTGCACAATATCCAGCGGCGTGCGGCCTACCGCCAGCGATTTCGACATCTCATAGAGATGCCGCGTGCGCTGTTCGCGATAGCGGGCGATACGCGCCTGGTAGCGCACGCCAGCCGTTAAGTTCCCGATCACCAGCCCGACGGTAAGCATCACGGCGAAGGTGAGGATGTACTGTACGTCCGAGACGGCGAGCGTCCCGCGGGGGGCAATAAAGAACAGATCGAAGCTGATGACGTTAATAACCGTCGCCAGTACCGACGGCCAGCGTCCGTAAAAGAGCGCCACCACTACCACGCCCAGCAGGTAGATCATCACCAGGTTGGCCGCGTCGAAGGCAATCAGCCATTTGCTGGCGATTATAGTGATCAGGGCGCAGAGCACGACGGCGACAAGGCAGCCGCGGAGCTGAATGCGCCATTTATCGCTGAAGGCCCGGCTGTCCGGCGCGCGGCTGGGGAGGGGAGCAGGTTTATCATCCAGCGCCACGATCACCAGGTCCAGATCCGGCGCGCGGCGGGCCAGCTTGTCGGCAAAGGATTCGCGGCTAAACCAGCGGCGATGCTGGCGGCGGCCAATGACAATTTTCCCCAGGTTATGCTCCCGCGCGTAGCGCAGAATGGCTTTATCTTCCTGCGGATCGGAAAGGGTAGCGGTTTCGGCACCCAGCTCCTGCGCCAGGCGCAGCGAGCTCAGGATCGCGCGGCGCTGATTTTCGGGCAGAGCGTGCAGCTGCGGCGTTTCGACATACACCGCATGCCAGACGCTGCCAAATTTGGCCGCCAGGCGCGCGGCGGTGCGGACCAGCTTTTCATTGCCGCTGCCGTGGCCCACGCACAGCAGAATAGCATCCCGCGTGTGCCAGACGCGCTCCTGTCCCTGCAGGTCGCGCCAGGCGCGCATCTGATCGTCAACGCGATCGGCAGTACGACGCAGGGCCAGCTCGCGCAGGGCAATCAGGTTACCTTTGCGGAAGAAATGTTCGATGGCGCGCTCGGCCTGGCCGGCAATATAAACCTTGCCTTCGTGCAGGCGCTGGCGTAAATCGTCAGGAGGCAGGTCAACCAGTACCACCTCATCGGCAGAATCAAAGAACGGGTCGGGCACCGTCTCGCGCACCTGAATGCCGGTCACGCCGCTGACTACGTCGTTCAGGCTTTCAAGATGCTGAACGTTAACCGTCGTGAACACATCAATGCCGGCCTCGAGCAACTCTTCAACATCCTGCCAGCGTTTGGGATGGCGTGAGCCTGGCGCATTGCTGTGCGCCAGTTCGTCCATCAGGATAAGGGCAGGGCGGCGCGCGAGGGCGGCATCAATATCAAACTCCGTAACTAACCGACCACGGTGGCTGATGCGGCGGGGCGGCTGGGTAGCCAGCCCCTTCAGCAGCGACGCCGTCTCTTTGCGTCCGTGGGTTTCAACCACGCCGATCAGAATATCGAGCCCCTGCGCCCGAAGCCGCTGGGCTTCCGTCAGCATGGCGAAGGTTTTCCCGACGCCTGCGCAGGCGCCAAAGAAAATTTTCAGTTTGCCGCGATGGGCTTCAGCCGTCTGTTCAAGCAGCCTGTCCGGATCCGGGCGCATGGGCTCGTCGGTCATTTAGTTTTTCCTTAGCGCGTCCAGCGCCAGATTCAGCTCAACAATATTTACCACGGGCATGCCGATGAAGCTGACCAGCGGCTTTTGCGTGTGCTCTGCCACCAGCTTGCTCACCTGTTCGACGGTCAACTGACGGGCGGCGGCGACGCGCGGGATCTGCCAGGCCACCGCTGCCGGCGTCAGGCTGTAGTCCAGCCCGCTGGCCGAGGCGGTCACCAGCTCTACGGGCACCTCGCGGCTGGCCTGAGGATTGGCGGCACGCAGGGTTGCCACGCGTTCAGCGACGGCTTTGTCCAGCTCCGGGTTGCTGCCCGCCAGGTTACTGCCGCCGGATGCCATCGGATTATACGGGCTTTCGGCAGTGGCGGAAGGGCGTCCCTGGAAGTAGCGAGCATCCGTAAAGTTCTGACCAATCAGGCGTGAACCGCGGTTTTCGCCGTTTTGTATAATCAGCGAGCCGTTGGCCTGATCCTTAAACCACCACTGGCCCAGCGCGGTGGTTACCAGCGGGTACAGCCCGCCAGTAATGAGAGACAGCAGAATAAACAAAAGTATAGCGGGGCGTAACATCGTCATTTGATTCACCTTTTAAACCAGCCCGAACAGGGTCAACAGCAGGTCGATAGCCTTGATACCGATGAAAGGCACCACCAGCCCGCCCAGGCCGTATATCCACAGGTTGCGGCGCAGCATGGCGGCGGCGGTCAGCGGCTTATAGCTCACGCCCTTCAGCGCCAGCGGAATAAGAAAGACAATGATCAGGGCGTTGAAAATCACCGCGCTCAGAATAGCCGATGCCGGAGAGTGCAGGTGCATCACGTTCAGCGCATTGAGCTGCGGATAGGTGGCCGCAAAGGCCGCCGGGATAATGGCGAAATACTTCGCCACGTCGTTGGCGATACTGAAGGTGGTCAGCGAACCGCGCGTCATCAGCATCTGTTTGCCGATGTGCACCACCTCAATCAGCTTGGTCGGGTTAGAGTCGAGGTCGACCATGTTGCCCGCCTCTTTTGCCGCCTGGGTACCGGAGTTCATCGCCACCGCCACGTCGGCCTGCGCCAGGGCTGGGGCATCGTTGGTACCGTCGCCCGTCATCGCCACCAGACGACCTTCCGCCTGATACTGACGAATCAACGCCAGTTTCGCTTCCGGCGTGGCTTCGGAAAGGAAATCATCCACGCCCGCTTCGGCGGCAATCGCCGCGGCGGTAAGACGGTTATCCCCGGTGATCATCACCGTTTTAATGCCCATTTTACGCAGCTGGGCAAAGCGCTCTTTAATGCCGCCTTTGACGATATCTTTCAGGGCAATTACGCCCAGCACGTTCGCGCCTTCTGCCACCACCAGCGGCGTGGCCCCCTGACGGGCTACGCTTTCGACCAGGTTGTCCACTTCAGGCGGGAAGTGGCCATTGTTGGCCTCAATGTGGCGACGGATGGCGTCAACAGAGCCTTTACGGATCATGCGATCCTGAATGTTAATCCCGCTCATTCGGGTTTGCGCCGTAAACGGCACGAAGGTGGCATGCAGGCTCTGAACGTCGCGCTGGCGCAGGTTAAAGCGCTGCTTGGCGAGAACAACAATGCTTCGGCCTTCCGGGGTTTCATCGGCAAGCGAGGAGAGCTGTGCCGCATCCGCCAGCGTTTTTTCATCCACGCCCGGGGCGGGTAAGAATTCGGACGCCTGGCGGTTACCGAGGGTAATGGTCCCGGTTTTATCCAGCAGCAAGACATCCACGTCACCGGCGGCTTCAACCGCGCGCCCGCTGGTGGCGATAACGTTAGCACCGAGCATACGGCTCATGCCGGCCACGCCGATGGCCGACAGCAGGCCGCCGATGGTGGTGGGGATCAGGCAGACCAGCAGCGCCACCAGCACGGTGATGGTGACCGGAGTGCCGCCATAGGCGGAAAATGGCCACAGCGTCGCGGTTGCCAGCAGGAAGACGATGGTCAAAGCTATCAGCAGGATGGTCAGGGCAATTTCGTTCGGTGTTTTACGGCGCTGAGCGCCTTCCACCATGGCGATCATCCGGTCGAGGAAGGTTTCGCCCGGGTTGACGCTGCACTGGATCACCAGCCAGTCGGAAAGAATGCGCGTCCCACCCGTTACGGAGGCAAAATCACCGCCGGATTCACGGATCACAGGTGCGGATTCCCCGGTAATGGCGCTTTCATCTACCGAGGCGCCCCCTTCGATGACTTCTCCGTCGCACGGGATGATGTCGCCAGCTTCCACCAGCACCACATCACCTTTACGTAGTTCATCCGCCGGAACGTGGTCCATCTGCGCGCCGTATTTCGGTTCACGTAATTTCCGCGCAAACGCCGTTTTTTTCACCCCTTTCAGGCTGTTGGCCTGCGCTTTACTCCGGCCTTCCGCCAGCGCTTCGGCAAAGTTGGCGAATAGCACGGTAAACCACAGCCACAGGCTGATGGCCCCGGTAAACATCGCGTTTCCCGGCATGTGACCCGTCCCCATGGCAATCGCCAGTGCGGTGGTCAGGACGCTGCCGGCCCAGACGATAAACATCACCGGGTTGTGCCATTGCACGCGCGGGCTCAGCTTTTTGACCGCATCCATAAGCGCCTGACGAACTAACGTCGGTTCGAGCAGGGCCAGTTGTTTACGACTCATGACAAATACTCCGCAAAATCAGCGTAAAGAGAGAGTTTCCGCGACCGGGCCTAACGCGAGGGCGGGGATAAAGGTCAGGGCGCCGACCAGCAACACGGTGCCCGTCAGCAGGCCGATAAACAGCGCGCCGTGGGTCGGTAACGTCCCGGTGGTGGTCGGTTGGATTTTTTTATTCACCAGCGATCCGGCAATCGCCATAACCGGCACAATGATCCCGAAGCGGCCCACGAACATGCAGAACGCCAGCAGACAGTTCCAGAACGGAGAGTTGGCGCTTAAGCCTGCAAAGGCGCTACCGTTGTTGTTGGCGGCCGAGGAGACGGCATACAGCACTTCGCTAAAGCCGTGAATGCCCGGGTTAAAGATGCCGCTGCGTCCTGCTTCGGTCATCAGCGCCAGCGCGGTGCCGAGCAGCACAAGCGCCGGGGTGACCAGAATCGCCAGCGCGGTTAATTTCATCTCGCGAACGTCGATTTTTTTACCGAGGTATTCCGGGGTGCGGCCAATCATCAGACCGGCAATAAACACCGCCAGCAGCACGAACAGGAGCATGCCGTAAAGACCGGAGCCCACGCCGCCAAACACCACCTCGCCGATCTGCATCAGCCACATCGGGATCATGCCGCCCAGCGCGGTGAAAGAGTCATGCATGGCGTTTACCGCCCCGCACGAGGCTGCTGTGGTGACGACTGCATAAAGGCTACTGGCAAGAATGCCGAAGCGGCTCTCTTTGCCTTCCATATTAATAGTGCTGTTCGCCCCAAGCTGCATGAAATGGGGGTTGCCGCTCCATTCAGCCCACATCACCAGCGCTACGCAGACCACAAAGATAAGCGACATCGTCCAGAGCAGAGTGCGGCCCTGACGGCGATCGTTGACCACATCACCAAAGGCGAAACAGAGCGCGGCGGGGATCAGAAAGATCGCCAGCATCTGCACAAAATTGGTCAGGGCGGTAGGGTTTTCAAACGGATGCGACGAGTTGGCGTTGAAGAATCCGCCGCCGTTGGTGCCGAGCATCTTGATGGCTTCCTGCGACGCCACTGGCCCCATCGGCAGGAGCTGTTTTGCTCCTTCAAGCGAGGTATACGGGGCGTAAGGCAGCAGGTTTTGCAGAGTGCCCTGCTGAATAAAGAACAGCGCGATAAGCAGCGCAATCGGCAGCAGGATCCACAGAGTAATGCGCGTCAAATCCACCCAGGCGTTACCCAGGGTACCGATTTTCTGACGTGCAAACGCGCGCGTCAGCGCGAAAATTACCGCGATACCGCTGGCGGCAGAGAGGAAGTTCTGCACGGTTAATCCAGCCATCTGGCTGAAATAGCTCAGCGTGGTTTCACCGGCATAGGACTGCCAGTTGGTGTTAGTGACAAAACTGACCGCCGTGTTCAGCGCAAGATGCCAGGACAGGCCCGGTAACTGTTGCGGATTCAGCGGCAGGATGCCCTGCAGCATCAGCATGGCAAAAAGCGCAATGAGTCCAACGATATTCAGCAGCAGAATGGCGATCAGATATTCACGCCAGTTCATCTCCCGATCGACTATCCCCAGTACGCGCCAGATCCCTTTTTCAACGCTTCCCGTGCCGGGCAGGGGGACGTTGTTGATCAATCGCGCCAGTCCCGAGCCCAGTGGTCTTGCCAAAACGAACAATACCACTAAGAAGCTGGCAATAAGCAAAAACGCCTGAGCAGCCATCAGAATGCCTCCGCGTTAATCAGGGCATAGACCAGATAACCCAATAACAGGAACACCAGCACGATGCCGGCAATAAGACCTGCACTCACAATCCACCTCCGGGTGACTTTTGTTGTTGTGCTAACGGTAGGATTTATGGCGCAAAGATTTCGCAAAAATCAGAAGGGTGGGTGTAAAAAAAGTATAAAAATGGCAAAGCCCACAATTTAACTATTGATAAGTAAGTCGTTAACTTTTTTGTAACTTAATTACGGCGCGAATGTAAATATTCACTAAATGGATAAAAATAAGTGGTCGGATGAGTAGTAAAATTACAAACAAAGCGATATTATTTTAGCCAGGTCACAGATTTCACATTTTCCGGAGAAGGTTTCCGGCCAACTACAGGGGAGAAAAATATGGATCTTTATAAAGAATATCCGGCTCATATCGTGTTCATGCGTCGCACTTTCGCCGTAGTGGCTGGCGTGCTGGCCCTGCCGGTGATGCTGTTCTGGAAAGATCGTGCGCGTTTTTACAGCTATCTGCACCGCGTCTGGGCGAAAACCAGCGAGAAGCCGGTGTGGATGGATCAGGCAGAGAAAGCGACCTGCGATTTCTATTGATACAACGCTGACGCGTAGCCATAAAAAAAACCGCCAATAGCAATATGGCGGTTTTTTTGTCCCTCGGGATTCGCGGTCCGTTGGGTGGTTTTTTCAAGCTCTCACACAGAGGCTTATAAGCATACGTCTGCTGGTTGAATAAGCAACTGTCTCAATCCTAAATATATTCTTAATATCAGCTTCAATGGGTTACGTTTTGCTCACGTGATGTTTACCATGCTGCGTCCCTTTCCGCCATCTCGCAAATGGGCACCGGTCCCGGGAGAGGTGTTACAACAACCGTAAGTCAGGCTCCACACAGAGCTTGTGTCCACCGACTTATCACCGGTGGTGAACGGTGGAGCGGTTAGCAGCAGGGACCGCATAGTGAAACGCTATATATGCATCGCGTTCATTGTCGCCAGCGTACTCGTTGTAAAGAGTGATGAACCTAATGCGTTTGTCGCTTTAACCACGATAGCGCAGGACAAGTAGCGTTAAGGCCGCCCCGGGCGGCCTTTTTTATTTCATCCCGTCTACACTTCATGGCAAAGTAGTTCAATGCATGCTTTTTCCTTGTACGGCATGCCCTTATGGACATAATGGACAATAGCCTGGAGTTTTATGCCCACCCATCTGGTTTGGTTTCGCGCGGATTTGCGCGTACATGACAACATCGCTCTCGCGGCAGCCTGCCGCTCTGATGACGCCAGCGTACTGGCGCTATTTATCGCCACGCCTGAGCAGTGGCAGCAGCATGATATGGCTCCACGGCAGGCGGCTTACCTCAAATCACACCTGAACGAACTGCAGCACGCGCTTGCCGAGAAAGGCATTCCGCTGATCTACAAAGAGGTCAGCGATTTTACCGCGCAGCTTCATATGCTGCAGGAGATATGCCAGCAGAACGGCGTCACGCATCTTTTTTATAACTACCAGTACGAACTGAACGAACAGCAGCGGGACCGCCAGCTGGAGAAAATGCTGGGAGAGGTGGTTTGTGAGGGATTTGATGACAGCGTGATGCTGGCACCGGGCAGCGTTATGACCGGCGGTCACGAAATGTATAAAGTGTTTACGCCCTTTAAAAATGCTTTTGTTAAGCGCCTGAAAGAGGCGCTGCCGGAGTGCGTACCCGCGCCCGCCGCCAGAGGAGAGGCTATAACCGATCTCCCCGAATTAACGTTCAACTATCCCCAACGGGCATTTGATGAACTTCTGTTCCCTGCCAGTGAGAAGGCCGCTATTGCGAAGCTGCGCCAGTTTTGCAAGCAGGGCGCGGGAGAATATGAAGCGCGCAGGGATTTCCCGGCAATTGAAGGGACAAGCCGGTTATCGGCCTGCCTGGCGCTGGGCGTGCTCTCTCCTCGCCAGTGTTTGCATCGTCTTCTGGCCGAACAGCCGCAGGCGCTGGACGGTGGTGCGGGCTCGGTGTGGCTGAACGAACTTATCTGGCGTGAATTCTACCGCCATCTGATGACGTACCATCCCAATCTCTGTAAGCATCGTCCGTTCATTCCGTGGACCGATAGCGTAAAATGGCAGCACGATGAGGCACTTTTACAGGCCTGGCAAAAAGGGGAGACGGGCTATCCGATTGTGGACGCCGCTATGCGCCAGCTAAATGAAACCGGGTGGATGCACAATCGTCTGCGAATGATTACCGCGAGCTTCCTGGTGAAAGATCTGCTTATCGACTGGCGAATCGGAGAGCGCTATTTTATTTCTCAGCTGATCGATGGCGATCTGGCCGCGAATAACGGTGGCTGGCAGTGGGCGGCATCTACCGGCACCGATGCGGCTCCCTATTTCAGGATTTTTAATCCGACCACTCAGGGGCAAAAATTTGATGCCAACGGCGACTTTATTCGCCGCTGGTTGCCCGCGCTCAGGAACGTTCCTGAAAAAGCGATCCATGACCCGTGGGCATGGGCGGATAAACAGGGCGTAAAGCTCGATTATCCCCGCCCGATTGTCGACCATAAACAGGCGCGCGTCGCCACGCTGGCGGCGTACGAAGCCGCACGAAAAGTTTGAGAGAATGATGATGAAAAACAGTGAACTGGAACGCCTGATTAACGAAAAACTTAATACCGCCTCCTTTAGCGACTATGGCCCGAATGGCCTGCAGGTCGAAGGGCGCGAAACGGTGCAGAAAATCATCACCGGCGTGACGGCAAGCCAGGCGCTGCTGGATGAGGCGGTGCGTCAGGAAGCCGACGCGGTGATTGTCCATCACGGTTACTTCTGGAAAAACGAATCGCCGATTATCCGCGGCATGAAGCGCAACCGCCTCAAAACGCTGCTGTCGAATGATATCAACCTGTACGGTTACCATCTGCCGCTGGATGCGCATCCTGAACTGGGAAATAACGTCCAGCTGGCACAGCTGTTAGGGATTACCATGATGGGTGAAATCGAGCCGCTGGTGCCGTGGGGCGAACTGTCGATGCCGGTACCGGGGCTGGAGCTGGCATCGTGGATCGAAGCGCGGCTGGGGCGTCGTCCGCTGTGGTGCGGAGATACCGGGCCGGATACCGTGAAGCGCGTGGCGTGGTGTACCGGCGGCGGCCAGGGCTTTATCGACAGCGCCGCGCGCTTTGGTGTTGATGCGTTTATTACCGGCGAAGTCTCCGAACAGACGGTTCACTCTGCCCGCGAGCAGGGGCTGCATTTTTACGCGGCAGGCCACCACGCTACCGAGCGCGGCGGTATTCGCGCCCTCAGCGAGTGGCTGACGGAAAATACCGATCTGGATGTGACCTTTATTGATATCCCTAATCCGGCCTGATGAGAGGTAGTTAAGTGCAGCGAGCGCGTTGTTATCTTCTGGGTGAAACCGCGGTAGTTCTGGAGCTTGAGCCTCCCGTGACGCTTGCCACGCAAAAGCGTATCTGGCGCCTGGCTCAGCGGCTGCCCGAGCTACCCGGCGTGGTTGAAGCTATTCCGGGTATGAATAATATCACCGTGGTGCTACGCGATCCGCACACCGGGGCGCTGGATGCCATTGAGCGTCTGCAGCGCTGGTGGGAAGAGAGCGAGGCGCTGGAGCCAGAGTCGCGGGCGATTGAGATCCCGGTTGTCTATGGCGGCAAAGGTGGCCCTGACCTTGGCGTGGTGGCCGAACACTGTGGATTAACAGTAAAGCAGGTTGTGGAGCTGCACAGCTCGGTGGATTACGTCGTCTGGTTTCTGGGTTTTCAGCCGGGCTTTCCGTATCTGGGCGGATTATCTCCCCGGCTGCATACCCCGCGTCGGGCTGAGCCGCGCCTGAGCGTTCCCGCAGGAACGGTGGCGATTGGCGGTGAACAAACCGGAGTTTATCCGCTTACTTCACCGGGCGGCTGGCAGCTTATCGGGCACACCTCTATGCCACTATTTAAACCGGGGCAGGAGGCACCGATCCTTCTGCGTCCGGGTGATACCCTGCGCTTTACCCCGCAGAAGGAGGGGGTATGTTAACGCTTATTCGCGCGGGGCTTTATACCTCCGTTCAGGATGCCGGACGCTTTGGCATGCGCCAGTCCGGCGTGAGCTACTGCGGTGCGCTCGATCGTCCTTCGCTGGAGATTGCCAACCTGCTGGTAGGCAACGCGGGCAGCACGGCGGCGTTAGAAATTACGCTGGGTCAGTGCGTTATTGAATTTGGTGAGGAGACCTGGTTCGCCTTAACCGGCGCGGGCTGTGACGCGACGCTGGACGGCAAAGCGGTGTGGACCGGCTGGCGATTGCGGGCGAAAGCCGGGCAGCGTCTGACGCTTAAGCGTCCTCTGCACGGCGTGCGCAGCTATCTTGCCGTGGCGGGGGGCATCGACGTGCCGGAGGTGTTGGGGGCGTCCAGCACCGACCAGAAAGCGGGAATGGGCGGCCATGAGGGACGGCTGCTGCGCGACGGCGATCGTCTTGCGATTAAGCCATCAGCGCGCCATTTCACCACCACGCAGGGCGTGAAGCAGCTGCTGTGGGGGAACGTGATCCGCGCCTTGCCGGGACCGGAATATCAGGAGTTTGATGAAGCCTCAAAAGAGTCTTTCTGGCGTTCGCCGTGGAAAATCAGCCCGCAGAGTAACCGTATGGGTTACCGGCTTCAGGGGCAGCCGCTGACCCGCACGACTGACCGGGAGCTGCTTTCCCACGGGCTGCTGCCGGGGGTGATTCAGGTGCCGGGCAACGGGCAGCCCATCGTACTGATGAACGACGCGCAAACTACCGGCGGCTATCCGCGTATTGCCTGCATTATCGAAGCGGATCGCTACCATCTGGCGCAAATCCCTCTCGGTCAGCCGATACATTTTGTGCAATGTACGCTGGAGGAGGCGCTAAAGGCGCGGCAGGATCGGCAGCGCTATCTCGAACAGCTGGCGTGGAGGCTTGATGGTAAAGATTGATTTAAACGCCGATCTGGGGGAGGGCAGCAGCGCCGATGCGGAACTGATGACCCTGGTCTCCTCGGTCAATATTGCCTGCGGTTTTCACGCGGGCGATGCGCAAACCATGCTGGAGAGCGTGCGTAATGCCATTAAAAACGGCGTGGCGATTGGCGCTCACCCGAGCTTCCCGGACCGGGACAACTTTGGCCGCACGGCGATGGATCTGCCCCCTGAGACGGTCTACGCTCAGGTGCTCTACCAGATCGGCGCGCTGGAGGCGATAGCGCGCGCTGAGCATGGCGTGCTGCGTCACGTCAAACCGCACGGCATGCTCTATAACCAGGCAGCGAAAGATCCGGCGCTGGCGGAGGCGATTGCCCGCGCGGTGCGGGACTGCAATCCGCAGCTGATTCTGGTTGGCCTGGCGGGTAGCGAGCTTATTCGTGCCGGAGAACGGCTGGGGCTGACGACGCGGCAGGAAGTCTTTGCCGATCGGGGATACATGCCGGACGGCAGCCTGGTGCCGCGCACGCAGGCCGGTGCGCTGATTACTGACGAAAATAAAGCGCTGGCGCAGACGCTGGCGATGGTGCGCGCCGGGCGGGTGACCGCCGTGGATGGAATATCCGCAAATGTTCAGGCCGATACGGTGTGTTTACACGGCGACGGGGAGCATGCGCTCCAGTTTGCGCGACGCCTGCGCGCGGCGTTCTCTGAAGAGGGCATTCTCGTCAGCGCAGATTGATTATAAAAGGACAATGACATGCCTGAAGGTCCGGAGATCCGCCGCGCGGCGGATAGCCTGGAGGCGGCGATAAAGGGCAAACCCCTGACCGATGTCTGGTTTGCCTTTCCTCAACTTAAGCCGTTTGAAACAGAGCTGGTGGGACAGACGGTGACCCATATTGAAACGCGCGGCAAAGCGTTGCTCACGCATTTTTCCCATAACCTGACGTTATATAGCCATAACCAGCTCTACGGTGTGTGGCGCGTCGTCGATGCGGACGAGCAGCCGCAAACGACGCGCGTGCTGCGCGTCCGGTTACAAACGGCGGATAATGCGATCCTGCTCTACAGCGCCTCTGATATCGAAATGTTAACGCCGGAGCAGCTGCTGACGCATCCGTTCTTACAGCGCGTCGGGCCGGACGTGCTGGACATGCGCCTGACGGCGAGCGACGTGAAGGCCCGACTGTTATCGCCCAAATTCCGCAACCGCCAGTTTTCCGGATTGTTGCTCGATCAGGCGTTTCTTGCCGGGCTGGGAAACTACCTGCGGGTGGAGATCCTTTGGCAAGTGGGGCTGGCACCGCAGCGCAAGGCCTCTCAGCTTAGCGATGAAAAGCTGGAGGCGCTGTCGCACGCGCTGCTGGATATTCCACGGCTGTCGTACAACACGCGCGGCCTGGTGGATGAGAACAAGCATCACGGGGCGCTGTTCCGGTTTAAGGTGTTCCATCGGGCGGGGAAAAAGTGCGAGCGGTGCGGCGGAGTGATTGAGAAGGCTACGATCTCTTCCAGACCGTTTTACTGGTGCCCCCGGTGCCAGATGTAAAAAAGCCGGGTGGCGGAGGTAAAAGCAAAACGGCAACGAAAGTTGCCGTTTTTAATGTTTTCACCCTCTCCCTGTGGGGGAGGGCATCAGGCCGCACCCAACGTTTTTTAGCGCTTCAGGTCAGACTTAAAATCACGCTGCTCGTAGCCGGTGTACAGCTGACGAGGACGGGCGATTTTCATGCCTTCGCTGTGCATTTCGTTCCAGTGCGCAATCCAGCCCACGGTACGCGCCATGGCGAAGATCACGGTGAACATGGAAGACGGAATGCCCATCGCTTTCAGAATAATGCCAGAGTAGAAATCGACGTTCGGGTAGAGTTTCTTCTCGATGAAGTACGGGTCGTTCAGCGCGATGTGTTCCAGCTCCATCGCCACTTCCAGCAGATCGTCTTTGGTGCCCAGCTCTTTCAGCACTTCGTGGCAGGTCTCACGCATAACGGTTGCGCGCGGGTCGTAGTTTTTGTAAACACGGTGACCGAAGCCCATCAGGCGGAAGGAGTCATTCTTGTCTTTCGCGCGACGCACGAACTCTGGAATGTGCTCAACGGTGCTGATCTCTTCCAGCATCTTCAGCGCCGCTTCGTTCGCGCCGCCGTGCGCCGGTCCCCACAGGGAGGCGATGCCCGCAGCGATACAGGCGAACGGGTTCGCGCCTGAAGAGCCTGCGGTACGGACAGTAGAGGTAGAGGCGTTCTGCTCGTGGTCAGCGTGCAGGATCAAAATACGGTCCATCGCACGTTCCAGCACCGGATTCACTTCATACTCTTCGCACGGTGTGGAGAACATCATGCGCAGGAAGTTGCCGGCGTAGGAGAGGTCGTTACGTGGGTACACAAACGGCTGGCCGATGGAGTATTTGTAGCACATCGCCGCCATGGTCGGCATTTTGGACAGCAGGCGGAACGCCGCGATATCACGGTGACGCGGGTTATTCACGTCAAGTGAGTCGTGGTAGAACGCCGCCAGCGCACCGGTAATCCCGCACATCACCGCCATTGGGTGAGAGTCACGACGGAACGCATGGAACAGACGGGTAATCTGCTCATGGATCATGGTGTGACGGGTTACGGTGGTTTTGAATTCATCGTACTGCGCCTGCGTCGGCTTTTCGCCGTTCAGCAGGATGTAGCACACTTCCAGATAGTTGGATTCGGTGGCTAACTGATCGATGGGGAAGCCGCGATGGAGCAGGATACCTTCGTCACCGTCAATGTAGGTGATTTTGGATTCGCAAGATGCGGTAGAGGTAAATCCAGGGTCAAAGGTAAATACTCCTTTGGAACCCAGCGTACGGATATCAATAACATCCTGACCGAGCGTGCCTTTTAGCACATCCAGTTCAATAGCATCATCACCATTTAGGGTGAGTTTTGCCTTTGTATCAGCCATTTACGGTCTCCTTAGCGCCTTATGCTTAAGACTGCTTTTACCGGATTTGCCTTCAGCTGTTAATCACCGTTACCAGATTGTTATTTGGCTTACCGCTCAGCTCACGAGGAGTAACCAGGGTACAGAGCTATGGCGCCTTGCAGGTAAACGAATGAAATATCAGTGAAACAACAGCAAATCAGCGTTTTTGCAGTCCGAATTATTCAAACCTGTATATCACTAATAACTGTCCTGATAACTTCGGTCAATACCATCACACTGTTACATAACTATTTGTCAGGTGAAAGAGAGACCTCATAACTTTTGCGCATTATATGCCTTTTCTGATGACGTTTGTAACAATATTGTTTAACATTTGTCAAATCAGATGATTAAAAATTAAAAAGATGTTGTTATCGTGACCCTGATCACTGTTCCAGAGAAAACCCAACAAACTGTATGTAGGTTAATTGTAATGATTTTGTGAACGGCCTATACTGCCGCCAGGTCTCCGGAACACCCTGCAATCCCGAGCCACCCAGCGTTGTAACGTGTCGTTTTAGCATTTGGAAGCAATGTTTTGCATGACGCGCAGTTATAGAAAAGGAACGCTGCTTGACCCGCATCGCAGTCCGGAGGAAGGAAACAATAAGAACAGCATGTGGGCGTTATTCATGATAAGAAATGTGAAAAAACAAAGACCTGTCAATCTGGATCTCAAAACGATCCGGTTCCCCGTAACAGCAATAGCGTCCATTCTGCACCGTGTTTCTGGTGTGATTACGTTTGTGGCGGTCGGTATTTTGCTGTGGTTACTGGGCACCAGCCTCTCTTCCCCTGAAGGATTCCTCCAGGCCTCGGCCATCATGAATAGCTTCTTCGTGAAATTTATCATGTGGGGCATTCTCACCGCGCTGGCCTATCACGTTGTTGGCGGCGTACGCCACATGCTGATGGACTTTGGCTATCTGGAAGAGACGTTCGAGGCCGGGAAACGTACCGCGAACATTTCATTTGTGATCACTGTCGTGCTTTCACTTCTCGCAGGAGTTCTCGTATGGTAAGCAACGCCTCCGCATTAGGACGCAACGGCGTACATGACTTCATTCTGGTCCGCGCTACCGCCATCGTCCTCACGCTTTACATCATCTATATGATCGGTTTCTTCGCGACCAGCGGCACGCTGACGTGGGAAATCTGGAGTGGTTTCTTCGGATCGGCCTTCACCAAAGTGTTCACCCTGCTGGCCCTGTTCTCCATCCTTATCCATGCCTGGATCGGCATGTGGCAGGTGTTGACCGATTACGTTAAACCGCTGGCGATTCGCCTTCCGCTGCAACTGATTATTGTTGTTGCGCTGCTGGTTTACGTCATTTATGGATTTGTTGTGGTGTGGGGTGTGTAATGAAACTGCCAGTCAGAGAATTTGATGCTGTTGTGATTGGTGCGGGTGGCGCAGGTATGCGCGCCGCACTGCAAATTTCCCAGAGCGGCCAGACCTGTGCGCTGCTCTCTAAAGTGTTCCCGACCCGTTCCCACACTGTGTCCGCGCAGGGCGGTATTACCGTTGCGCTGGGTAACTCCCATGAAGATAACTGGGAATGGCACATGTACGACACGGTAAAAGGTTCCGACTATATCGGCGACCAGGATGCCATCGAATATATGTGTAAAACCGGCCCGGAAGCGATTCTGGAGCTGGATCACATGGGTCTGCCGTTCTCCCGTCTGGAAAATGGCACTATCTATCAGCGTCCGTTTGGTGGCCAGTCGAAAAACTTCGGCGGCGAGCAGGCGGCACGCACCGCGGCGGCGGCTGACCGTACCGGTCACGCACTGCTGCACACCCTGTATCAGCAGAACCTGAAAAACCACACCACCATCTTCTCCGAGTGGTATGCGCTGGATCTGGTGAAAAACGCCGATGGCGCAATTGTTGGCTGTACCGCGTTGTGCATCGAAACCGGTGAAGTGGTTTACTTCAAAGCCCGCGCGACCGTGCTGGCGACCGGCGGTGCAGGCCGTATTTACCAATCCACCACCAACGCCCATATCAACACCGGTGACGGTGTCGGTATGGCTATTCGCGCCGGCGTACCGGTGCAGGACATGGAGATGTGGCAGTTCCACCCAACCGGTATCGCCGGTGCGGGCGTGCTGGTCACCGAAGGCTGCCGCGGTGAAGGTGGCTACCTGCTGAACAAACACGGCGAGCGCTTCATGGAGCGTTATGCCCCGAATGCGAAAGACCTGGCGGGTCGTGACGTGGTGGCGCGTTCCATCATGATCGAAATCCGTGAAGGCCGCGGCTGCGATGGCCCATGGGGTCCACACGCCAAGCTGAAGCTCGACCATCTGGGTAAAGAAGTGCTGGAATCCCGTCTGCCGGGCATCCTGGAACTGTCCCGTACTTTCGCGCACGTCGATCCGGTGAAAGAGCCGATCCCGGTTATCCCAACCTGCCACTACATGATGGGCGGTATTCCGACCAAAGTGACCGGTCAGGCGCTGACCGTGAACGAGCAGGGCGAAGACGTGGTCATTCCTGGCCTGTTCGCGGTAGGCGAAATCGCCTGCGTATCCGTACACGGCGCAAACCGTCTGGGCGGTAACTCGCTGCTGGACCTGGTTGTATTTGGTCGTGCGGTGGGTCTGCATCTGCAGGAGTCCATTGCCGAGCAGGGCGCGCTGCGTGATGCAACCGACGACGAAATCGACGCCTCTCTTGAACGCCTCAACCGCTGGAACGGTAACCGTAACGGCGAAGATCCGGTGGAAATCCGTAAAGCGCTGCAGGAGTGCATGCAGCACAACTTCTCGGTATTCCGCGAAGGCGATGCGATGGCCAAAGGCCTTGAGCAGCTGAAGGCGATCCGCGAGCGTCTGAAAAATGCCCGTCTGGACGACACCTCCAGCGAGTTCAACACCCAGCGCGTTGAGTGCCTGGAGCTAGATAACCTGATGGAAACCGCATTCGCAACCGCGATGTCGGCAAACTTCCGTACCGAAAGCCGTGGCGCCCATAGCCGCTTCGACTTCCCGGATCGTGACGATGAAAACTGGCTGTGCCATTCCCTGTATCTGCCAGAGTCGGAAACCATGACGCGTCGTAACGTCAACATGGAACCGAAACTGCGTCCGGCGTTCCCGCCGAAGATTCGTACTTACTAATGCGGAGACAGGATAATGAAACTCGAATTCTCAGTTTATCGTTATAACCCGGATGTTGATGACGCTCCGCGCATGCAGGACTATACCCTCGAAGCGGAAGAAGGTCGTGACATGATGCTGCTGGATGCCTTAATCCAGCTGAAAGAGAAAGATCCTACGCTGTCGTTCCGCCGCTCCTGCCGTGAAGGGGTATGTGGCTCTGACGGTGTGAACATGAACGGCAAAAACGGCCTGGCCTGCATCACGCCAATTTCAGCGCTGCAGCGTCCTGGTCAGAAAATTGTTATCCGTCCTCTGCCAGGCCTGCCGGTCGTGCGTGATTTGGTGGTAGACATGGGGCAATTCTATGCACAATATGAGAAGATTAAGCCTTACTTATTGAATAATGGGCAAAATCCACCCGCTCGCGAGCACTTACAGTCTCCTGAGCAGCGTGAAAAACTCGATGGTCTGTACGAGTGTATTCTCTGCGCATGCTGTTCAACGTCCTGCCCGTCGTTCTGGTGGAACCCGGACAAGTTTATCGGCCCTGCGGGTCTGCTGGCTGCCTATCGCTTCCTGATCGACAGCCGAGACACCGAAACCGACAGCCGTCTGGAAGGATTAAGTGACGCTTTCAGCGTATTCCGCTGCCATAGCATCATGAACTGCGTCAGTGTGTGTCCGAAGGGGCTGAACCCGACGCGCGCCATCGGCCATATTAAGTCGATGCTGCTGCAGCGCAGTGCGTAAGTTGTGAGAGGGGAGCGCTGTTCCCCTCACCCTAAACCCTCTCCCAAAGGGAGAGGGAATAATTGCAGAAACCTTTAAAAACTGCCCTGAAGTCTAGACAGTTTCTAAAGGTTCCTTCGCGGGCCAAATGAAAAGAGCTCGCAGGTGAACCCCGGCACGTACACGCGGTGTGCGTGGTAGTTTCTACGGCGAAAGTAAGCATAAAAATGCTTAAGGGATCACGATGCAGAACGGCGCAATGAAAGCCTGGCTGGACTCTTCTTACCTCTCTGGTGCCAACCAGAGCTGGATAGAACAGCTCTATGAAGACTTCTTAACCGATCCTGACTCAGTGGACGCAAACTGGCGTTCCATGTTCCAGCAGTTGCCTGGTACAGGGGTCAAACCGGATCAATTCCATTCCAAAACACGTGATTATTTCCGTCGTCTGGCGAAGGATGCCTCACGTTACTCTTCTGCGATTTCCGACCCTGACACCAATGCGAAGCAGGTTAAAGTCCTGCAGCTTATCAACGCTTATCGCTTCCGCGGTCACCAGCATGCGAATCTCGATCCGCTGGGACTGTGGCAGCAGGAACGTGTGGCCGATCTCGATCCGGCGTATCACGATCTGACCGAGGCCGATTTCCAGGAAAGCTTTAACGTAGGTTCCTTTGCCATCGGCAAAGACACGATGAAGCTGGGCGATCTGATTGACGCGCTCAAGCAAACCTACTGCGGCTCCATCGGCGCGGAATATATGCACATTACCTCTACCGAAGAGAAACGCTGGATCCAGCAGCGCATCGAATCCGTAGCGGGCCACGCGACCTTCTCGGCCGACGAGAAGAAACGCTTCCTCAGCGAACTGACCGCAGCGGAAGGGCTTGAGCGCTATCTGGGCGCGAAGTTCCCGGGCGCAAAACGCTTCTCGCTGGAAGGCGGCGACGCGCTGGTGCCGATGCTGAAAGAGCTGATTCGCCACGCAGGCAAGAGCGGCACCCGTGAAGTGGTGCTCGGCATGGCGCACCGTGGTCGTCTGAACGTGCTGGTCAACGTGCTGGGTAAAAAACCGCAGGACCTGTTCGACGAATTCGCGGGCAAACATAAAGAACACCTCGGCACCGGCGACGTGAAGTACCACATGGGCTTCTCGTCAGATATCGAAACCGAAGGCGGTCTGGTTCACCTGGCGCTGGCGTTTAACCCGTCACACCTGGAAATCGTCAGCCCGGTGGTTATCGGTTCCGTGCGTGCGCGTCTGGATCGTCTGGACGAGCCGAGCAGCAATAAAGTGCTGCCAATCACCATCCACGGTGATGCGGCGGTCACAGGGCAGGGCGTGGTTCAGGAAACCCTGAACATGTCGAAAGCGCGTGGTTATGAAGTGGGCGGTACCGTTCGCATCGTGATCAACAACCAGGTGGGCTTCACCACCTCTAACCCGCTGGATGCCCGTTCTACCCCGTACTGCACCGACATCGGTAAGATGGTACAGGCGCCAATCTTCCACGTTAACGCGGATGACCCGGAAGCCGTTGCGTTCGTTACCCGTCTGGCGCTGGACTTCCGTAATACCTTTAAGCGCGATGTGTTCATTGACCTCTTCTGCTACCGCCGTCACGGCCACAACGAAGCGGATGAGCCAAGTGCAACCCAGCCGCTGATGTACCAGAAAATCAAAAAACACCCGACCCCGCGCAAAATCTATGCTGACAAGCTGGAAAGCGACAAGGTGGCGACGCTGGAAGATGCGACCGAAATGGTCAACCTCTACCGCGACGCGCTGGATGCGGGTGAATGCGTGGTGAAAGAACTGCGCCCGATGAACATGCACTCCTTTACCTGGTCGCCGTACCTCAACCACGAGTGGGATGAGAGCTACCCGAACAAGGTTGAGATGAAGCGCCTGCAGGAGCTGGCTAAACGCATCAGCACCGTGCCGGACGCTATCGAGATGCAGTCTCGCGTGGCGAAAATCTACGCCGACCGTCAGTCCATGGCGGCAGGCGAGAAGCTGTTCGACTGGGGCGGGGCGGAAACGCTGGCCTACGCAACGCTGGTTGACGAAGGCATTCCTGTTCGTCTGTCCGGTGAGGACGCGGGCCGTGGGACCTTCTTCCACCGTCACGCAGTGGTTCACAACCAGTCTAACGGTTCAACCTACACTCCGCTGCAGCACGTGCATAACGGTCAGGGCCAGTTCAAGGTCTGGGACTCCGTGCTGTCTGAAGAAGCGGTCCTGGCATTCGAATACGGCTACGCCACGGCGGAACCGCGCACCCTGACCATCTGGGAAGCGCAGTTCGGTGACTTCGCCAACGGTGCGCAGGTCGTTATCGACCAGTTCATCTCCTCCGGCGAGCAGAAGTGGGGCCGCATGTGTGGCCTGGTGATGCTCCTGCCGCACGGTTATGAAGGCCAGGGTCCGGAGCACTCCTCCGCGCGTCTGGAACGTTATCTGCAGCTCTGCGCCGAGCAGAACATGCAGGTCTGCGTGCCGTCCACCCCGGCTCAGGTGTACCACATGCTGCGTCGTCAGGCGCTGCGCGGTATGCGCCGTCCGCTGGTGGTGATGTCGCCGAAATCCCTGCTGCGTCATCCGCTGGCGGTCTCCAGCCTGGAAGAGCTGGCGAACGGTACCTTCCTGCCGGCCATCGGTGAAATTGACGAGCTGGATCCGCAGGCCGTGAAGCGTGTGGTGATGTGTTCTGGTAAGGTTTATTACGACCTGCTGGAACAGCGCCGCAAGAACGATCAGAAAGATGTCGCCATCGTGCGTATCGAACAGCTTTATCCGTTCCCGCATCAGGCGATGCAGGAAGTGCTGAAACAGTACGCTCACGTACATGATTTTGTCTGGTGCCAGGAAGAGCCGCTCAACCAGGGCGCATGGTACTGCAGCCAGCATCATTTCCGTGAAGTGATTCCATTTGGGTCAGCCCTGCGCTATGCAGGTCGCCCGGCCTCCGCCTCTCCGGCGGTAGGGTATATGTCCGTTCACCAGAAGCAGCAACAAGATCTGGTCAATGACGCGCTGAACGTCGATTAATTAAAGGATACATAATGAGTAGCGTAGATATTCTTGTTCCCGACCTGCCTGAATCCGTAGCAGATGCGACCGTCGCTACCTGGCACAAAAAACCAGGCGATGCCGTTAAGCGCGATGAAGTGCTGGTAGAAATCGAAACTGACAAAGTGGTACTGGAAGTACCGGCTTCGGCGGATGGCGTTCTGGACGCGGTGCTGGAAGATGAAGGCACCACCGTCACCTCTCGTCAGATCCTGGGGCGCCTGCGTGAAGGCAACAGCGCGGGCAAAGAGTCCAGCGCGAAGTCTGAAGAGAAAGCCTCTACGCCGGCTCAGCGCCAGCAGGCTTCTCTGGAAGAACAGTCTAACGACGCCCTCAGCCCGGCGATCCGTCGCCTGCTGGCTGAACACAGCCTTGACCCGGCAGCCATCAAAGGCACCGGTGTGGGCGGTCGTCTGACCCGCGAAGACATCGACAAGCACCTGGCGAAAGCGCCTGCTCAGGCGGAAGCGAAAGCCCCTGTGGCCGCGCCGGCAGCTCAGCCTGCTCTGGGTGCCCGCAGCGAAAAACGCGTACCGATGACCCGCCTGCGCAAGCGCGTCGCCGAGCGTCTGCTGGAAGCGAAAAACTCCACCGCGATGCTGACCACCTTCAACGAAGTGAACATGAAGCCAATTATGGACCTGCGTAAGCAGTACGGTGACGCGTTTGAAAAACGTCACGGTATCCGTCTGGGCTTTATGTCCTTCTACGTGAAGGCGGTGGTTGAAGCGCTGAAACGCTACCCGGAAGTGAACGCGTCTATCGATGGCGATGACGTGGTTTACCACAACTACTTCGACGTCAGCATGGCGGTTTCTACCCCACGCGGCCTGGTGACCCCGGTTCTGCGTGATGTGGATACCCTGGGTATGGCTGACATCGAGAAGAAAATCAAAGAGCTGGCCGTGAAAGGCCGCGACGGCAAGCTGACCGTAGACGATCTGACCGGCGGTAACTTCACCATTACCAACGGCGGCGTATTCGGCTCGCTGATGTCTACCCCGATCATTAACCCGCCGCAGAGCGCGATCCTGGGTATGCATGCCATTAAAGATCGCCCGATGGCAGTTGACGGTAAAGTTGAGATTCTGCCGATGATGTACCTGGCGCTCTCTTACGACCACCGCCTGATCGACGGCCGCGAGTCCGTGGGCTTCCTGGTAGCCATTAAAGAGCTGCTGGAAGATCCAACGCGTCTGCTGCTGGACGTCTAGTAACGATTTAGCATCACCTGCCCCGTGGACCGGCACACGCTGCGCCGGTCTACAGGTTTGAAGATAACGATTACCCTGAAGGATGGATAGAACACATGAACTTACATGAATATCAGGCCAAACAGCTGTTTGCCCGGTATGGCTTACCGGCTCCGGTGGGTTATGCCTGTACTACCCCGCGTGAAGCAGAAGAAGCCGCATCTAAAATCGGTTCCGGCCCGTGGGTAGTTAAATGTCAGGTTCACGCTGGTGGCCGTGGTAAAGCGGGCGGTGTGAAGGTTGTTAAGAGCAAAGAAGAGATTCGTGCGTTTGCTGAACATTGGCTCGGCAAGCGTCTGGTGACCTACCAGACAGATGCGAACGGCCAGCCGGTTAACCAGATCCTGGTCGAAGCGGCGACCGACATCGCGAAAGAGCTGTACCTGGGTGCGGTTGTTGACCGTAGCTCCCGTCGCGTGGTGTTCATGGCGTCTACCGAAGGCGGCGTGGAAATTGAAAAAGTGGCGGAAGAGACCCCGCACCTGATCCACAAAGTGGCTATCGATCCGCTGGCGGGCCCAATGCCTTATCAGGGTCGCGAGCTGGCGTTCAAGCTGGGTCTGGAAGGCAAACTGGTTCAGCAGTTCACCAAGATCTTCATGGGCCTGGCGACTATCTTCCTTGAGCGCGATCTGGCGCTGATCGAGATCAACCCGCTGGTGATCACCACCCAGGGCGACCTGATCTGCCTCGACGGCAAGCTGGGCGCTGACGGCAACGCGCTGTTCCGCCAGCCGGATCTGCGCGAAATGCGCGACCAGTCTCAGGAAGATCCGCGTGAAGCACAGGCTGCTCAGTGGGAGCTGAACTACGTGGCGCTGGATGGCAACATCGGCTGCATGGTTAACGGTGCGGGCCTGGCGATGGGCACCATGGACATCGTTAAGCTGCACGGCGGTGAGCCGGCAAACTTCCTCGACGTGGGCGGTGGCGCAACCAAAGAGCGCGTAACCGAAGCGTTCAAAATCATCCTCTCTGACGACAACGTTAAAGCGGTACTGGTTAACATCTTCGGCGGCATCGTCCGTTGCGACCTGATTGCTGACGGCATCATCGGTGCGGTAGAAGAAGTGGGTGTTAACGTTCCGGTGGTAGTGCGTCTGGAAGGTAACAACGCTGAACTCGGCGCGAAAAAACTGGCTGACAGCGGCCTGAATATTATTGCAGCGAAAAGTCTGACGGATGCAGCTCAGCAGGTTGTTGCCGCAGTGGAGGGGAAATAATGTCAGTTTTAATTAATAAAGATACCAAGGTTATCTGCCAGGGCTTCACCGGTAGCCAGGGGACTTTCCACTCCGAACAGGCGATTGCCTACGGCACGCAGATGGTTGGCGGCGTAACGCCAGGTAAAGGCGGCACCACGCACCTCGGCCTGCCGGTGTTCAACACCGTGCGTGAAGCGGTAGAAGCGACGGGCGCAACCGCGACCGTGATCTACGTTCCGGCACCGTTCTGCAAAGACTCCATTCTGGAAGCGATCGACGCAGGCATCAAGCTAATCATCACAATCACCGAAGGCATCCCGACCCTGGATATGCTGACCGTGAAGGTGAAGCTGGACGAAGCAGGCGTGCGCATGATCGGCCCGAACTGCCCTGGCGTGATCACTCCGGGCGAATGCAAAATCGGCATCATGCCTGGTCACATTCACAAGCCGGGCAAAGTGGGCATCGTTTCCCGTTCCGGTACCCTGACCTATGAAGCGGTTAAGCAGACCACCGACTACGGCTTTGGCCAGTCCACCTGCGTGGGCATCGGCGGTGACCCAATCCCGGGATCTAACTTCATCGACATCCTGAAGCTGTTCCAGGAAGATCCGCAGACCGAAGCGATCGTGATGATCGGCGAGATCGGCGGTAGCGCGGAAGAAGAAGCGGCTGCTTACATCAAAGAACACGTAACCAAGCCTGTTGTGGGCTACATCGCGGGTGTGACCGCGCCGAAAGGCAAGCGTATGGGCCACGCGGGCGCGATCATCGCCGGTGGCAAGGGTACGGCTGATGAGAAATTCGCAGCGCTGGAAGCCGCAGGCGTGAAGACCGTTCGCAGCCTGGCGGATATCGGCGAAGCACTGAAATCCATCATTAAGTAAGTCCTCTCTGCTCCCCGAAAGGGGGGCGTTGAAGTATAAAAATGTCCGTTTCGACATGGTTGGCCGCTGTAAAGCGGCCTTTTTTATTGCCTGCGTCTGGCGACGAGAGTGAACTTGTAGTCGTCGGTATTGAACACGTTGCGGCTGTATTCAAATACCCGTCCGTCCTTCAGGAACCCGCGGGAGACTTTTTCCAGGATCGGCTTTGCCGGATCGAGCGACAGCGCGGCGATCGCCTCCTCTGACGGCATGATCGGCATCAGCTCCTGCTCGCTGCGATCGATAACCAGCTTTTTGATCTGCTCAACGTAGTGATATTTCGAATTCTCCATCACTTCCCAGGTGAGGTCGGGAAACATGGCCAGCGGCATCCATGTCTCCTCCAGGTTCACCGGCTTCTGCTTGATGAAACGCACGCGCTTAACGTGCCAGACCTTATCTTCCACGCCAACCGCTAATGTTGCCGCCAGCCGCGCATCGGCTTTCACCACTTCAAAGATTTTGACATCACTGTGCGTATCGACATGACGATCTGCCAGCTTTTCGTAAAAGCCGGTGAGCTGATAAATATCGTAATTGACGCGCTCCTCTTTTTTTACATAAGAGCCGCTGCCCTGAATACTTTCGATGATCTGCTCATCGGCGAGCAGTTTCAGGGCCTGCCGCACGGTGACGCGGCTGACGCGAAACGCCTCCTGAAGACTGGACTCCGTCGGCAGCGCGTCTCCGGGTTTTAATTCCCCGGCGTTGATTTTCTCGCGGAACGCATCGGCTATCTGCCGGTACATCGGTTTGTTGCCCATTTTATCGCGCCTGCTTAATACCTTTTCAGGGAATTATGCATTCAACTGATGATTTGTAAATAATACAATTAAAATACAAATTTGGCTGTTAGTGAAAGTGATCACATAAATGTATTATCAGGTCTGCCAGAATCCTCCCCAGACAATAACTCTGTATAGGTGAGGATCTTTATGAACCTGACGACTCTGACCGATCCGCGTGCTGTTTGCGTTCAGGCGCAGTTTACCCGCCGGGATGAGGCAATCCGTCAGCTTACGGCGCGGCTGGTGGCGCTGGGCAAAATCGCTGATGCCGATGCGTTTCTGGAGGAGGTGTTTCATCGGGAATCGCTTGGGCCGACCGCGCTGGGTGAAGGACTGGCCGTTCCTCACGGTAAATCAGCCGTCGTGAAGGAGGCGGCTTTTGCCGTGGCAACTCTGCGAGAACCGCTTGCATGGGAAGGCGTGGACGGGCCGGAAGAGGTTGAGCTGGTTTTTCTGCTCGCCATTCCGCCAGCAGAAGCGGGTTCGACCCATATTCAGGTGCTGACGGAGCTGACGTCTCGCCTGGCGGATGACGATCTCAGGGCGCGCGTGATGGCTGCTACCACGGCGGAAGACGTGCTTGCTGCGCTTGAAGCTGCCCCTGACACGGAAGAGGCAGCCGTCGCGCTGAATGCCCCGACAATCGTCTGCGTGACCGCCTGTCCGGCCGGGATCGCGCATACCTATATGGCCGCAGAGTACCTGGAAAAAGCGGGACGCAAGCTTGGCGTCAACGTGGTGGTCGAAAAGCAGGGCGCGAACGGCATTGAGGGGCGTATTACCGCGCAGCAGCTTCGTGAGGCCAAAGCGTGCATTTTTGCCGCAGAAGTGGCGATCAAAGAGAGCGAGCGTTTTCAGGGGATCCCCGCCATCTCCGTGCCCGTCGCGGAGCCTCTGCGCCATGCTGAAGCGCTTATTGAGCGCGCGCTGGCGCTGCAGCCTGCATCCGATGCGCGTCCTGCGCATGTCGATACCGAAACGAAAAAGAGCGTTAAAACTGAACTCAAGCAGGCACTTCTCAGCGGTATCTCTTTTGCGGTGCCGCTGATCGTCGCTGGTGGTACGGTGCTGGCCGTGTCGGTACTGCTGGCGCAAATACTGGGCCTGCAGCACCTGTTTGACCAGGAAAACTCGTGGCTGTGGATGTACCGCAAGCTTGGCGGCGGCATGCTCGGCATTCTGATGGTACCTGTTCTGGCGGCCTATACCGCGTATTCGCTGGCGGATAAACCCGCGCTGACGCCGGGCTTTGCGGCCGGTCTTGCTGCCAATATGATCGGCTCCGGTTTTCTGGGCGCTATCGTCGGTGGGCTGATCGCGGGCTATCTAATGCGCTGGGTGAAAAACCACATCCGGCTCAGTAGCCGCTACAACGGCTTTCTGACCTTTTATCTCTATCCGGTGATTGGCGTGCTCGGCGCGGGCAGCCTGATGTTGTTTGTGATTGGCGAACCGGTGGCCTGGCTCAATAACACGCTCACCGTCTGGCTTAACGGTCTCTCCGGCGCGAATGCGCTGCTTCTGGGGGCAATCCTCGGGTTTATGTGCTCATTCGATTTGGGTGGCCCGGTCAACAAAGCCTCTTACGCGTTTTGCCTGGGGGCGATGGCGAACGGCGTTTATGGTCCTTACGCAATCTTTGCCTCCGTCAAAATGGTCTCAGCCTTCACCGTGACAGCGTCGACGATGCTGGCGCCGAAGCTGTTTAAACCGTTTGAAATTGAAACCGGTAAATCAACGTGGCTGCTCGGCCTGGCGGGCATTACCGAAGGGGCGATCCCGATGGCGATTGAAGATCCGCTTCGCGTCATTGGCTCATTTGTGCTCGGCTCCATGGTAACAGGCGCGGCTGTCGGTGCGATGGGGATCGGGTTGTCTACCCCGGGGGCCGGGATTTTCTCTCTCTTTTTACTTCACGATGCCGGGTTGGGCGGTGTGGTTGCGGCGGCGGGCTGGTTTGGCGCGGCGCTGGCGGGGACCGCTGTCTCCACGTTTGTTCTGCTGCTCTGGCGACGTCAGGCGGTAAAAAAGGGCAAGTACCTCACAGAAGACGCCATACCGTAAAAACTCACAAAACAGGAAACGAAGATGAAAGCTGTATCTCGCGTTCATATCACGCCGCATATGCACTGGGACCGTGAGTGGTACTTCACCACTGAAGAGTCGCGCATTCTTCTGGTCAATAATATGGAAGAGATCCTGACCCGCCTGGAGCAGGACGACGAGTATAAATATTACGTCCTTGATGGCCAGACGGCGGTGCTGGAAGATTATTTTGCCGTCGTGCCCGAAAACCGCGCGCGGGTAAAGGCGCTTGTGGAGCGCGGAAAACTGATTATCGGCCCCTGGTATACCCAGACCGATACCACGATTGTCAGCGGCGAGTCGATTGTCCGCAATCTGATGTACGGCATCCGAGACTGTATGGCGTTCGGCGAGCCGATGAAGATCGGCTATCTGCCGGATTCGTTTGGTATGTCCGGCCAGCTTCCGCATATCTATAACGGATTTGGCATTACCCGGACGATGTTCTGGCGCGGCTGCTCGGAACGACACGGGACCGATAAAACCGAATTTCTCTGGCAGAGCCAGGACGGCAGTGAAGTCACGGCGCAGGTGCTGCCGCTGGGCTACGCGATTGGTAAGTACTTACCGGAGGACGAAGCCGGGCTGCGAAAACGGCTCGACAGCTATTTCGACGTTCTGGAAAAGGCCTCCGTCACCAAAGAGATTTTGCTGCCCAACGGTCACGATCAGATGCCGCTGCAGCAGAACATTTTCTCCGTGATGGATAAGCTGCGTGAAATCTATCCGCAGCGTCAATTTGTAATGAGCCGCTTTGAAGAAGTGTTTGACCACATTGAGGCACGCCGCGATGAACTGGCGACCCTGAAAGGGGAGTTTATCGACGGGAAATACATGCGCGTGCACCGGACAATCGGCTCCACGCGCATGGATATCAAAATTGCCCATGCGCGTATTGAGAACAAACTTGTCAACATCCTCGAACCGCTGGCAACGCTTGCATGGACGCTGGGCTTCGATTATCACCACGGCCTGCTGGAGAAGATGTGGAAAGAGATCCTTAAAAACCACGCTCACGACAGCATCGGCTGCTGCTGCAGCGACAAGGTGCATCGTGAGATTGTCTCTCGTTTTGAACTGGCTGAAGACATGGCAGATAACCTGGTGCGTTTCTATATGCGCAAGATTGTCGACAACATGCCGCAAAGCGACGCCGACAAACTGGTGATGTTCAACCTGATGCCCTGGCCGCGTGAAGAGGTGATGAACACCACGATTCGACTGCGCGCCAGCCAGTTCCGTCTGTTGGATGATAAAGGAAACGAGATCCCGTATTTCATTCGCAGCGCGCGCGAGCTGGACCCAGGTCTCATTGACCGGCAGATTGTCCATTACGGTAATTATGAGCCGTTTATGGAGTTTGATATTCAGCTCAGCCAGATACTGCCGTCGATGGGCTACCGTACGCTGTTTATCGAGCCAAACGTGGCCGGGAAGGTGGTCTCTCCGGTGATAAACACCGAATCCTTGCTCGAAAACGCCTTCTGGCAGATTGATTTAAATAACGACGGTATGCTGCGCCTGCGCGACAAAGAAACCGGGCTGATTTATGACCGGGTGCTGGAAATCGAAGAGAGTTCGGATGATGGCGATGAGTACGACTACTCGCCTTCGCGGGAAGAGTGGAGACTCACTTCAGTGCAGGGCGAGCATCAGGTCGAGGTTATACACGAAGGCTGGCAGAGCAGGGCGGTGATTCGCCAACAGATCGCGGTACCGGCTAATCTGGCCGAACGCGCGGCGCGTCAGCGAAGCGGGTCTCTCGGCGCTGAGTTTGAAATCACGCTTAGCCACCACAGCAGGCGTATTGATGTGGCGGTGCGTCTGGATAATCAGGCTGACGACCACCGCGTTCGCGTGCTGATCCCTACGCCGTTTACAACCCAGGGCGTGTTAGCGGATACGCAGTTTGGCACCCTCACTCGTCCGGTGCAGGACGCGGCGATGGAAAACTGGAAGGAGGAGGGGTGGAAAGAAGCGCCGGTTCCCGTCTGGAATTTACTCAACTATGCCGTCCTGCAGGAAAAACGAAACGGGCTTGCGCTGTTCACCGAAGGACTACGCGAGTTTGAAGTAGTAGGCGAGGATAAAAAAGCCTTTGCCCTGACCCTGCTGCGCGGCGTGGGGTTACTCGGCAAAGAAGATTTGCTGTTGCGCCCCGGTAGGCCTTCAGGAATCAAAATGCCTGTTCCTGACTCCCAGGTGCGCGGTTCGTTAAGCTGTCGCTTTAGCCTCTTCAGCTTCAGTGGAACGCCGGAAAACGCGGGCGTCGCGCAGCAGGCTAAATCGTGGTTAACGCCGGTGCAGTGCTATAACAAAATTCCCTGGGACGCGATGAAGCTCAATCGCTCGTCGTTTACCACGCCGGAAAGTTACAGCCTGCTGGCGCTTTCGCCCACGGGATGCGTGCTCAGTACGCTCAAAAAGGCTGAAGATCGAGACGAGCTCATTCTTCGTCTGTTCAACCCTTCCGAGTCCAGCGCATGTGACGCGACCTTATCCGTGGATCCGACCGTGAAACGGTGCTGCGAAACGGACATGAATGAAAGGATAATAGACAATCGTGAAGAAGAGGGCATCGTCGGGGCGTTCAGACCGGGACAGTCACGAACCTTCAGCATTCTTCTTGCCTGAAAACCGCTGACACGATCAAAAGGCCGCAGAGTTTGCGGCCTTTTTCATTAAATAGTCACGTTTCGGTGTTAACTTCCGGGATAATAAAAGTAAATTAAATGTAATTTCTAAGGATTGCAAAAACAGAATGGAAAAATAAACTGGCCCAGCTACGCTTATTGTTTGTCCCGCTTCGACAGGGCATTTTTCTCTCGCGTTAATTAAAATCACTTCTGTTTATATTTTTTTTGGTCTTCGATAACCAATCGCATCTTTGCATGCACATATCATTAACATGGTTTTTACCATTCTCACCGCAGCTAAACATGATTAACATCAAGACTGGTTTTTGATTTAAATCAAGGTTTAATGCTTGGAAAAAGATGACGAAAAGCGCTAAATTGTCCCCGATCAAAATGGCCGAAAAGTGGTAATTTTGCTATAAATTGATCGCCGTCGAAAAACGTAAATGTGATTCAATAAAAACCTGTTTATTGTAAGGGTTTTGCAGCGTATTATATTTGCGGGATCAATTTGAGTTTTTTATTAACCTATTTGTAACCTGTCGTCATCGTTTTTATCCTTCTCCAGGGTAATAACGACGACCAGGATGCGAATAATTTGTATTGGGGCATGCGTGTGAATCTCTTTCTGACGGGGTTCACTCTCGGAGTCTTCATGCGATGAGCAAGGAGTCATAATGTTAGACGTAGTCGAACTGTCGCGCTTACAGTTTGCCTTGACCGCGATGTACCACTTCCTGTTTGTGCCGCTGACGCTCGGTATGGCGTTCCTGCTGGCAATTATGGAAACGGTTTACGTCCTCTCCGGCAAACAGATTTATAAAGATATGACCAAGTTCTGGGGCAAGTTGTTCGGTATCAACTTCGCGCTGGGCGTGGCAACCGGTTTGACCATGGAGTTCCAGTTCGGGACTAACTGGTCTTACTATTCCCACTATGTAGGGGATATCTTCGGTGCGCCGCTGGCCATTGAAGGCCTGATGGCCTTCTTCCTCGAATCCACCTTTGTAGGTCTGTTCTTCTTCGGTTGGGACCGTCTGGGTAAAGTCCAGCACATGGCCGTAACCTGGCTGGTGGCATTAGGTTCGAACCTGTCCGCGCTGTGGATCCTTGTGGCGAACGGCTGGATGCAGAACCCGATCGCGTCTGACTTCAACTTCGAAACCATGCGTATGGAGATGGTCAGCTTTGCCGAGCTGGTCCTGAACCCGGTTGCTCAGGTTAAATTTGTTCACACCGTGGCATCTGGCTACGTGTGCGGCGCGATGTTCGTGTTGGGTATCAGCTCCTACTATATGCTGCGCGGTCGTGACTTCGCGTTTGCCAAGCGCTCCTTTGCTATCGCTGCAAGCTTCGGTATGGCTGCAATCCTCTCCGTTATCGTTCTGGGTGATGAATCCGGTTACGAAATGGGTGACGTGCAGAAAACCAAACTGGCCGCTATCGAAGCCGAATGGGAAACCCAACCGGCACCTGCTGCCTTTACGCTGTTCGGTATTCCCGATCAGGACGCGCAGGAAAACCGCTTCGCCATCCAAATTCCTTACGCGCTGGGTATCATCGCAACCCGTTCTGTCGATAAGCAGGTAACGGGTCTGAAGGAGCTGATGGTTCAGCACGAAGAGCGTATCCGTAACGGTATGAAGGCTTACTCGCTGCTGGAACAGCTGCGTGCCGGCTCTACCGATCAGGCCGTTCGCGATCAATTTAACGACGTGAAGAAAGACCTGGGCTACGGTTTGTTGCTGAAACGTTATACCCCGAACGTTTCTGATGCGACGGAAGCACAGATTCAGATGGCGACCAAAGACTCGATTCCACGCGTTGCGCCACTGTACTTCGCATTCCGTATCATGGTGGGCTGCGGCATCATCATGCTGCTGATCATTGCGGCGTCCTTCTGGTCCGTGATTCGTAACCGCATCGGCGAGAAAAAATGGCTGCTGCGCACCGCGCTGTACGGTATTCCACTGCCGTGGATCGCGATTGAATCCGGCTGGTTTGTAGCGGAGTATGGCCGCCAGCCATGGGCGATTGGTGAGGTGCTGCCAACGGCGGTCGCGAACTCTTCCCTGACGGCAGGCGACCTCATCTTCTCCATGCTGCTAATCTGTGGTCTGTACACCCTGTTCCTGGTGGCTGAACTGTTCCTGATGTTCAAGTTCGCGCGCCTTGGCCCAAGCAGCCTGAAAACCGGTCGCTATCACTACGAGCAGTCCACTGCGACTACTCAGCCGGCACGCTAAGACAGGAGTCATCAAATGATCGATTATGAAGTATTGCGTTTTATCTGGTGGCTGCTGGTTGGCGTTCTGCTGATCGGTTTCGCCGTCACGGATGGTTTCGACATGGGGGTGGGGATGCTCACCCGTTTCCTCGGTCGTAATGACACCGAGCGTCGAATCATGATTAACTCCATCGCCCCTCACTGGGACGGTAACCAGGTGTGGCTGATCACCGCAGGCGGCGCGCTGTTCGCTGCCTGGCCGATGGTCTACGCGGCTGCGTTCTCCGGCTTCTATGTGGCGATGATTCTGGTGCTAGCCTCTTTATTCTTCCGTCCGGTCGGTTTCGACTACCGTTCCAAGATTGAAGATACCCGCTGGCGCAACATGTGGGACTGGGGCATCTTCATTGGTAGCTTCGTTCCACCGCTGGTGATTGGTGTGGCATTCGGTAACCTGCTGCAGGGCGTACCGTTCCACCTCGATGAATACATGCGTCTTTACTACACCGGTAACTTCTTCCAGTTGCTGAATCCGTTTGGCCTGCTGGCCGGTGTGGTGAGCGTGGCGATGATCATCACTCAGGGCGCAACTTACCTGCAGATGCGTACTGTGGGTGAACTGCACCTGCGTTCCCGTGCTACTGCTCAGGTGGCGGCACTGGTGACGCTGGTTTGCTTCGCTCTGGCAGGCGTGTGGGTGGTGTACGGTATTGATGGCTACGTGGTGACGTCTGCGATTAACCACTCGGCACCGTCTAACCCGCTGACCAAAGAAGTGGCGCGTCAGGCTGGTGCATGGCTGGTGAACTTCAACAATACCCCTGCGCTGTGGGCGATCCCGGCTCTGGGCGTGCTGCTGCCGCTGCTGACCGTGCTGACGTCTCGTCTGGAGAAAGGTGCTCTGGCATTCGTGTTCTCTTCACTGACGCTGGCATGCATCATCCTGACGGCGGGTATTGCCATGTTCCCATTCGTCATGCCATCCAGCACCATGCTGAATGCTAGCCTGACCATGTGGGATGCAACCTCCAGCCATATGACGCTGAACTTAATGACTTACGTTGCTTGCGTGTTCGTTCCGATTGTTCTGGCATACACCATCTGGTGTTACTGGAAAATGTTCGGTCGTATCACCAAAGAACATATCGAAAGCAACACCCACTCTATGTACTAAGTAAGGAGCTGAATATGTGGTATTTCGCATGGATTTTAGGGACGCTTCTTGCCTGTGCTTTTGGTGTCATCACTGCCCTGGCGCTTGAGCACGTCGAAGCGACCAAAGCGGGTGAAGAAAAACACTGATGAATATTATCGCGAAGCTTTACGCGGTAATGGATAAGCGCCCGTTAAGGGCGCTTTCTTTAGTGATGGCATTACTGCTGGCAGGCTGTATCTTCTGGGACCCGTCGCGCTTTGCGGCAAAGACCAGCGAGCTTGAGATTTGGCACGGCTTCCTCATCATGTGGGCAGTGTGTGCCGGGGTGATCCACGGCGTGGGCTTTCGTCCGAAAGCCGTTCACTGGCAGGGAATTTTTTGCCCGCTGATTGCCGATCTGGTGCTTCTCGCCGGTTTGATTTTCTTCTTCTTCTGAATAAGAAATGTCCGTTAACGTTATGGGCTTACCCGAGCCCATAAAAATTTACTCTCCGTTTACTTTCCCCCATTCCAAACCATCTTTCCCGCGCGTATAGTAGCGAAGTTTAAAAGCTCTAACTTTTGTTGCATTACTGGGATGTAAAGTGAATACAACGCTGTTTCGATGGCCGGTTCGTGTCTATTACGAAGATACCGATGCCGGTGGTGTGGTTTACCACGCCAGCTACGTTGCTTTTTATGAACGGGCACGCACAGAGATGCTGCGCCATCATCACTTTAGTCAACAGGTGCTGTTGGCTGAGCGAGTTGCCTTCGTGGTACGCAAGATGACGCTTGAGTATTTTGCGCCTGCCAGACTCGACGATATGCTCGAAGTCCAAACTGAAATTACATCAATGCGCGGAACCTCACTGGTTTTCACGCAGCGGATAGTCAACGCAGAGAACACCGTACTGAACTCAGCTGAAGTACTGATTGTTTGTGTTGATCCAACCATAATGAAGCCTCGTGCGCTTCCTAAGTCTATTGTCGCGGAGTTTAAGCAGTGACTGACATGAATATCCTTGATTTGTTCCTGAAGGCAAGCCTTCTGGTTAAACTTATCATGTTGATTTTGATTGGTTTTTCAATCGCATCCTGGGCCATCATTATCCAGAGAACGCGTATCCTCAATGCAGCTGGCCGTGAAGCGGAAGCATTTGAAGATAAGTTCTGGTCGGGTATTGAACTTTCTCGCCTGTATCAGGAGAGCCAGGGACGCCGTGAAAACCTGACCGGCTCCGAACAAATTTTCTATAGCGGATTCAAAGAGTTCGCTCGTCTGCATCGGGCAAACAATCATGCGCCGGAAGCCGTCGTGGAAGGGGCATCGCGTGCGATGCGTATCTCCATGAACCGCGAGCTGGAAAATCTTGAAACGCACATTCCTTTCCTCGGCACCGTGGGTTCTATCAGCCCGTATATCGGTCTGTTTGGTACCGTGTGGGGGATCATGCACGCCTTTATCGCGCTGGGCGCGGTGAAGCAGGCGACGTTGCAGATGGTTGCACCGGGTATCGCTGAAGCACTGATTGCGACCGCTATCGGTCTGTTTGCGGCAATTCCGGCGGTAATGGCTTACAACCGTCTGAACCAGCGCGTGAACAAACTGGAACTGAACTACGACAACTTTATGGAAGAGTTCACTGCGATTCTGCACCGTCAGGCGTTTACCAGCACCGAGAGCAACAAGGGGTAAACCATGGCCAGATCGCGTGGACGAGGTCGTCGCGAGCTCAAGTCCGAAATCAATATCGTGCCACTGCTGGACGTTCTGCTGGTACTGCTACTGATCTTCATGGCAACAGCGCCCATCATTACCCAGAGTGTGGAAGTCGATCTGCCGGATGCGACAGAATCACAGGCGGTGAGCACCAATGACGATCCTCCGGTCATCATTGAAGTTTCCGGCGTAGGGCAGTACAGCGTGGTGGTAGAGAAAGATCGTATGGATCAGCTGCCACCTGAGCAGGTTATTGCCGAAGCGCAGCGTCGCCTGGAGTCAAATCCGAAAACGGTCTTCTTAATCGGTGGCGCGAAAGACGTACCCTACGATGAAATTATTAAAGCGCTGAACTTGCTACATAGTGCGGGTGTTAAGTCAGTTGGCTTAATGACTCAACCTATTTGATCATCCGCGTAGTTTTTGGGAACCGATAGTGTCAAAGGCAACCGAACAGAACGACAAGCTTAAGCGAGCGATAATCGTCTCCGCAGTGCTGCACGTTATTCTTTTTGCAGCGCTGATCTGGAGTTCGTTCGACGAGCATATTGATGCATCAGCAGGCGGCGGTGGAGGGTCTTCCATTGACGCCGTAATGGTGGATCCCGGTGCGGTAGTGCAAAACTATAATCGCGAACAACAGCAGAAGGCGAGTGCCAAACGGGCTGAAGAGCAGCGTGAAAAACAGGCGCAACAGCAGGCGGAAGAGCTGCGTGAAAAGCAGGCCGCCGAGCAGGAGCGTTTGAAGCAGCTTGAGAAAGAACGTTTGCAGGCGCAGGAAGCCGCGAAAGCGCAGGCGGAACATCAGAAGCAAGCCGAAGAGGCCGCGAAGAAAGCGCAGGAACAGCAAAAGCAGGCGGAAGAGGCGGCAGCAAAAGCCGCAGCGGATGCCAAAGCGCAGGCTGATGCCCAGGCAAAATTAGCGGCAGAAGCGGCGAAGAAAGCGGCTGCCGATGCCCAGAAGAAAGCTGAGGCCGAAGCCGCGAAGAAAGCCGCTGCGGATGCTCAGAAGAAAGCCGAGGTGGAAGCCGCGAAGAAAGCCGCTGCTGATGCACAGAAGAAAGCTGAAGCCGAAGCCGCGAAGAAAGCCGCTCAGGACGCAGAGAAGAAAGCGGCTGCCGAGGCTGCGAAGAAAGCCGCTGCGGCTGAGAAGGCTGCTGCAGAAAAAGCTGCCGCCGCTGAAAAAGCCGCTGCTGATAAAAAAGCTGCAGCTGAGAAGGCCGCTGCCGATAAGAAAGCAGCTGCTGAAAAAGCGGCTGCTAAAAAGGCTGCTGCCGCTGAGAAAGCCGCGGCCGCCGCAGGGGTTGACGATCTGCTGGGGGATTTAAGCTCCGGTAAGAATGCACCGAAAACGGGCGGTGGCGCGAAAGGAAACAACGCAGCGCCGACCGGAAGTGGTAACACTAAGAGTAACGGTGCGACAGGGGCTGAAATCAACGGCTATGCCGCGCAGATTAAATCGGCGATTGAAAGCCGGTTCTACGATGCGTCTTCCTATGCCGGTAAAACGTGTACGCTGCGTATAAAACTGGCTCCGGACGGCATGCTGCTTGATATTAAGTCTGAAGGTGGCGACCCGGCTTTATGTACTGCGGCTCTGGCTGCAGCGCGTCAGGCGAAGATGCCTAAACCGCCTTCTCAGGCAGTCTACGAAGTCTTCAAAAATGCGCCGCTGGACTTCAAACCTTAAGTTACATTTTCCCCGTGCAAACGGGGAAAAATAGACCAGGTTTAGTCACAGGGTTCGGGTAGTTTTGTCTATTTGAGTTTGTTAACATTCTGCTAAATTATCGTGGGTAAGGTTACCCGGATAAGGGAGATATGATGAAGCAGGCATTACGTGTAGCATTTAGTTTTTTAATGCTGTGGGCAGCAGTCCTGCACGCAGAAGTACGTATCGAGATCACCCAGGGGGTGGACTCGGCACGCCCAATCGGTGTTGTTCCGTTCCAGTGGGCCGGTCCTGGCGCTGCACCTGAAGATGCCGGTGGCATCGTGGCGGCTGACCTGCGTAACAGCGGTAAATTCAACCCGTTAGATCGTTCTCGTCTGCCGCAGCAGCCGGGCAGTGCGCAGGAAGTCCAGCCTGCTGCATGGTCTGCGCTGGGTATCGATGCCGTGGTGGTGGGGCAGGTTACGCCTAACCCGGACGGTTCTTACAACGTGGCCTGGCAGCTGGTAGATACCGGCGGTGCACCGGGTACCGTTCTGGCACAGAACTCTTACAAGGTCACTAAACAGTACCTGCGCTACGCGGCACACGCGGCCAGCGACGCGGTATTCGAAAAGCTGACCGGTATTAAAGGTGCGTTCCGTACCCGTATCGCATATGTGGTACAGACCAACGGCGGTCAGTTCCCGTACGAGCTGCGCGTCTCTGACTACGACGGTTACAACCAGTTCCTGGTGAAACGCTCTTCACAGCCGCTAATGTCTCCAGCCTGGTCTCCGGACGGTTCTAAGCTGGCCTACGTGACCTTCGAAAGTGGTCGTTCTGCGCTGGTTATCCAGACGCTGGCTAACGGTGCGGTGCGTCAGGTAGCGTCGTTCCCACGTCACAATGGTGCGCCTTCCTTCTCTCCAGATGGGTCTAAACTGGCGTTTGCGCTGTCTAAAACCGGTAGCCTGAACCTGTACGTGATGGACATTGGCTCCGGCCAGATCCGTCAGGTGACCGACGGTCGCAGCAACAATACTGAACCATCATGGTTCCCGGACAGCCAAAACCTGGCGTTTACCTCTGACCAGGCAGGCCGTCCACAAATCTATAAAGTGAACATTAACGGCGGTGCTCCGCAGCGTATCACCTGGGAAGGTTCTCAGAACCAGAACGCAGACGTGAGCAGCGACGGTAAATTCATGGTAATGGTCAGCTCCAACGGTGGGCAGCAGCACATTGCCAAACAAGATCTGGTAGCGGGTGGCGTTCAAGTTCTGTCGTCAACGTTCCTGGATGAAACGCCAAGTCTGGCACCTAACGGCACTATGGTAATCTACAGCTCTTCTCAGGGGATGGGATCTGTGCTGAATCTGGTTTCTACAGATGGGCGTTTCAAAGCGCGTATTCCGGCAACTGATGGACAGGTAAAATCACCTGCCTGGTCGCCGTATCTGTAAATAATAATTAATTGATTACTAAAGGAATCATAGAAATGCAACTGAACAAAGTGCTGAAGGGGCTGATGATCGCTCTGCCTGTAATGGCAATCGCAGCGTGTTCTTCTAACAAGAACGCCAGCAATGACCAGAGCGGCGAAGGCATGATGGGTGCCGGTACCGGTATGGACGCGAACGGCAATGGCAACATGTCTTCTGAAGAGCAAGCGCGTCTTCAGATGCAGCAGCTGCAGCAGAACAACATCGTTTACTTCGATCTGGATAAATACGACATCCGTTCTGACTTCGCTGCGATGCTGGATGCTCACGCTAACTTCCTGCGTAGTAACCCATCTTACAAAGTCACCGTAGAAGGTCACGCGGACGAACGTGGTACTCCAGAGTACAACATCTCCCTGGGTGAACGTCGTGCTAACGCCGTTAAGATGTACCTGCAGGGTAAAGGCGTTTCTGCTGACCAGATCTCCATCGTTTCTTACGGTAAAGAAAAACCTGCAGTACTGGGTCACGACGAAGCGGCTTACTCCAAAAACCGTCGTGCCGTACTGGTTTACTAAGAGAATTGCATGAGCAGTAACTTCAGACATCATCTGTTGAGTCTGTCGTTACTGGTTGGAATAGCGGCCCCCTGGGCCGCTTTTGCTCAGGCACCAATCAGTAGTGTCGGCTCAGGCTCGGTAGAAGACCGGGTCACTCAGCTCGAGCGTATTTCTAACGCTCACAGTCAGCTTTTAACCCAACTCCAGCAGCAACTTTCCGATAACCAAAACGATATTGACTCTCTCCGCGGTCAGATTCAGGAAAGTCAGTATCAGCTTAACCAGGTTGTGGAACGTCAGAAGCAAATTTTATTGCAGATAGATAGCCTCAGCAGCGGCGGTGCAGCAGCACAACCCGCAGCGGGCGATCAAAGCGGCGCGGCAACCTCAGCGCCTGCGCCGTCTGCTGATGCTTCAGCCTCAACAGGAGCGCCTGTACAGAGCGGTGACGCGAATACGGATTACAATGCGGCCATTGCCCTGGTGCAGGATAAATCTCGTCAGGATGACGCGCTCGCTGCGTTTCAGAACTTTATCAAGAAATACCCTGACTCAACTTATCAGCCAAATGCGAATTACTGGCTCGGTCAGTTGAATTACAACAAGGGTAAAAAGGACGATGCGGCGTTTTATTTTGCCTCCGTGGTAAAAAATTACCCGAAATCGCCGAAAGCGCCAGATGCGATGTTTAAGGTTGGCGTGATCATGCAGGACAAAGGCGACACGGCGAAAGCCAAAGCGGTTTATCAGCAGGTGGTCGCAAAATTCCCGGGCACCGAAGGTGCTAAGCAGGCGCAAAAACGCCTGAATTCGATGGGATGATTATCGCATGACCAGAAATCGCGTTATTTCTGGTCGTGCAGCATGATTACTAAGCAGTTAAGTGATCTTCATCGAAATTTTTGTTGCGCTGAATTCTTAAATCAGTAATATATGCCGCCGTTGCCACGGGATATCAAACAACGTGAAAGCAGCATAAAAGTGGGTCGTTAGCTCAGTTGGT
>NZ_JADCLF010000017.1:0-274 GCF_014982345.1 Enterobacter cloacae complex sp. P1B
TTGACTTTTAATCAATTGGTCGCAGGTTCGAATCCTGCACGACCCACCACTAAGTCAGGTGGAATTAGTAGTAAAACGTGAAGGATAACGTTGCGTCAGCAACGGCCCGTAGGGCGAGGCGAAGCCGAGTCATCCTGCACGACCCACCACTTAACGCAGTTCCGGCAGTACAGAGTGGGTGATTAGCTCAGTTGGTAGAGCATCTCCTTTACACGGAGGGGGTCGGCGGTTCGAGCCCGTCATCACCCACCACTCGGGTCGTTAGCTCAGTTGG
>NZ_JADCLF010000017.1:527-173006 GCF_014982345.1 Enterobacter cloacae complex sp. P1B
CGCTTTTTTGCTATCTGCGATCTGGATGATTCGAACCTGCAGCAGGTTCGAGCCGAACGTAGTGAGGCACCGGAGCCGTTTACGGCGACGGCCCGAAGGGCGAGCGAAGCGAGTCATCCTGCACGACCCACCAGTGTAGAAAGGCGCCCTAAAGGCGCCTTTTTGCTATCTGCCGTACAACAAATGCTTCGCCCATCTATTCCCGGTGACTTTTCACTCCAGATTCGTTATCTTGTTTAGTATATAAAACACAATTGCCCTGCGTTTTGCTTTGTCAGGCAAAAGAAAGGCAATATTGTTAAGCCAGTAAAACGAGAAGCCATAATGAGCGTGATGTTCGATCCTGAAGCCGCAATCTATCCGTTTCCGCCAAAGCCTGTGCCATTAAGCCAGGATGAAAAACAATTCTACCGCGAGAAGATCAAACGGCTTCTCAAAGAGCGCGATGCGGTGATGGTGGCCCATTACTACACCGATCCGGAAATCCAGCAGCTGGCGGAAGAGACCGGGGGCTGTATTTCTGATTCACTGGAGATGGCCCGCTTCGGTGCAAAACATCCCGCTTCCACGCTGCTGGTTGCAGGCGTGCGTTTTATGGGCGAAACGGCAAAGATCCTCAGCCCGGAAAAAACCATTCTGATGCCGACGCTCAATGCGGAGTGTTCGCTTGATCTCGGCTGCCCGATTGACGAATTCACCGCCTTCTGCGACGCCCATCCTGACCGGACCGTGGTTGTTTACGCCAACACCTCTGCGGCGGTAAAAGCGCGCGCAGACTGGGTGGTCACGTCGAGCATCGCCGTTGAGCTGATTGAGCATCTGGACAGCCTGGGTGAGAAAATTATCTGGGCCCCGGACCGCCATCTTGGCAATTACGTTCAGAAGCAGACCGGCGCTGACGTTCTCTGCTGGCAGGGCGCCTGCATTGTGCACGACGAATTCAAGACCCAGGCGCTGTCCCGTATGAAGGCGCTTTATCCTGACGCGGCCATTCTTGTGCACCCTGAATCACCGCAGTCGATTGTTGATATGGCCGATGCGGTTGGCTCAACCAGCCAGCTTATCAACGCGGCCAGGACGCTGCCGCACAAGCAGCTCATCGTCGCGACCGATCGCGGTATCTTCTATAAGATGCAGCAGGCCGTACCGGAGAAAGAGCTGCTGGAAGCACCAACGGCAGGTGAGGGCGCGACGTGCCGCAGCTGCGCGCATTGCCCGTGGATGGCGATGAACGGCCTGAAGGCCATTGCCGAAGGGCTCGAGACAGGCGGTGCAGCGCATGAAATTCATGTGGATGCCGCTCTGCGTGAAGGTGCGTTAATTCCGCTTAACCGCATGCTGGATTTTACGGCTACACTACGTACTTAATTCAAAAACGCCCTGGGGAAAAGATGGATTTTTTTAGCACGCAAAACATTCTGGTTCATATACCGATTGGTGCAGGTGGCTATGACCTGTCATGGATTGAAGCCGTAGGCACGCTGGCGGGGTTGCTGTGTATCTGGCTGGCAAGCCTGGAGAAGATCAGCAACTACGCGTTCGGGCTGATTAACGTCACGCTGTTTGCGATTATCTTCTTCCAGATCCAGCTGTACGCCAGCCTGCTTTTACAGCTGTTTTTCTTCGCCGCCAATATTTACGGCTGGTACGCCTGGTCCCGGCAGAACAGCCAGCAGGAGGCTGAGCTGCAGATCCGCTGGCTGCCCTTACCGAAAGCCATCGCCTGGTTTGTCGCCTGCGTCGTCGCCATTGGTTTGATGACCGTCTACATCAACCCGGTGTTTGCGTTCCTGACCCGCGTTGCCGTTTCGGTCATGTCCGCGATTGGCCTCAACGTGACGATGCCGGAGCTTCAGCCGGATGCCTTCCCGTTCTGGGATTCCTGCATGATGGTGCTGTCGATCGCGGCGATGGTCCTGATGACCCGTAAATACGTTGAGAACTGGCTGCTGTGGGTCATCATCAACGTCATCAGCGTGGTGATTTTTGCCCTTCAGGGCGTCTATGCCATGTCGCTGGAGTATCTGCTGCTGACCTTCATTGCCCTGAACGGCAGCCGGATGTGGATCAAGAGCGCGCGTGAGCGTGGCTCACACGCGCTTTCAAGCTAGTGGTGATGATGTGAATGGTCGGGCTGCGCCTCGTTAAGGTGGCAGTCCGGCCCGCTACAGGGCTGATACTCCATCTGGATGGTGGCGTGACCTATCTCATAGTGATGTTCAAGAAAGTGCTGGATGCGTTCAAGCAGCGCGTCGTGGTCATGGGGCGGGATGACCTGGACGTGCAGCGTCATGACCGGCTTCTCTCCTACCAGCCAGACGTGCACGTGATGAACATTACGCACTTCCGGGACAGTACGGCGCAGGTTTCGTTTCAGCTCGTCAATGTCCACTGATGCCGGCGCCCCTTCCAGCAGTTCATTGACGCTCTCCTTCAGTAGCCGCCAGGCGCTGCGCAAGACCAGACACGATACCAGCACGGAGAGAATGGGGTCGACAGGCGTCCAGCCGGTATAGAGGATCACCAGCGCGGCGACAATCGCCCCTACTGAGCCGAGCAAATCCCCCAGCACATGCAGAGCCGCAGCGCGAACGTTGAGGTTCTTTTCCCCGCTGCCGCGATGCAAAATCCAGAACGCCAGAATATTTGCCAGCAACCCCGCCACGGCAATCACCATCATTGTCGTCCCGGCGATGGGCTGCGGGTGCCTGAAACGCTGTACGGCCTCCCAGACGATAAGAACAGTAATAACCACCAGCGCGATGGCGTTAACAAACGCGGCAAGGGTGGTCAGCCTCAGCCAGCCGAAGGTATGACGCGCGTTGGGCGGGCGGCGAGCAAACTGCACCGCCAGCAGGGCGAAAAGCAGCGCTGCGGCATCGGTCAGCATATGTCCGGCATCAGCCAGCAGCGCCAGCGAGCCGGAAACCAGGCCGCCAATGACCTCGATAACCATAAACGTGGCCGTAACGCCAAAGGCCAGCATAAGTCGTTTTGCATTGTCGTTGCCGGGAGAAGATGGGTGTGAGTGGGTGTGCGCCATGTCTGCTTTCCTGATTCGTTATTATTTTAGTGTAGCGTTTTTAACAGGTTACTCCAAAAAGAAAGGAGAGCCTGGGCTCTCCTTTCACATTTGAAGCATCAAGAATTACTGGGTTGTGCCATCAGTTTTGGTATTGGCGTCGTTACCCACTTTGTCGTTCGGATCGGGACATTTGCCGTCCTTGCACATCGAGTTCTTATGAACCTCATCCGAGCTCATGTTGTCATGATTCATGGTGTCGGAAGCACTACCGTTCGGATGCAGCATAGTGCCGCCGGTGTTGGTATTGCCGGTATTGATCTGGCTGTTATCGACATTATTCGGGGCGATATTCTGTTTCGCATCAGGCGCAACCTGGCCTGCCGCTGCTGCCGCATTGGCATCACCGTTGCTGTCTGAAGCCCCCGTTTCTGCGGCCAGGACGCTGCCGCTGGCAAGGGTGAGTGTGGCAGTCAGGAAGAGGGTGGTCAGTTTTGTCATTTTCATGATGGTGCTCCTGTTCTTGTCGTTACGCTGGATAACATTCTCCAACAGTGCATCTTTTTATAGGCGAAAGATTCCGCCTGACGGACTTACGTCAGTAGGGAATCGCGTTTAAGCGTTTAAAAATGGTTGTTACAGTTAAAAAGCTTAGGTTAGATCTCATTTTTCGCTATTTTGTGGCGATTTTTAGGCGAATTCCAGGAATTATCTGCGTGAAGTGTAAAACCGTGTTTACACTTCCTGGTCGACAAGATAGATTGAAAGGATTGCTTTCATTACTAAAGATATGGCAGAGCTGGAAAGAAGATGAATTATCAGAACGACGATTTACGCATCAAAGAGATCAATGAGTTATTACCTCCTGTAGCACTCCTTGAGAAATTCCCCGCCACTGAAAATGCCGCAAATACGGTTTCTCATGCTCGTAAAGCGATCCACAAGATCCTGAAAGGTAATGACGATCGTCTTCTGGTGGTGATTGGCCCGTGCTCCATTCACGATCCTGCCGCTGCGAAAGAGTATGCGGCGCGTCTGCTCACCCTGCGTGAAGAGTTAAAGGATGAGCTGGAAATCGTCATGCGCGTCTATTTTGAAAAACCGCGCACGACCGTGGGCTGGAAAGGGCTGATTAACGATCCGCACATGGATAACAGCTTCCAGATCAACGACGGCCTGCGCATTGCGCGCAAGCTGCTGCTGGAGATCAACGACAGCGGCCTGCCTGCTGCCGGCGAGTTCCTGGATATGATTACGCCACAATACCTGGCAGACCTGATGAGCTGGGGCGCCATTGGTGCCCGTACCACTGAATCTCAGGTTCACCGCGAGCTGGCTTCCGGTCTCTCATGTCCGGTGGGCTTCAAAAACGGTACTGATGGCACCATCAAAGTGGCTATCGATGCCATCAACGCCGCGGGTGCGCCGCACTGCTTCCTGTCCGTGACCAAATGGGGTCACTCCGCCATCGTCAACACCAGCGGTAACGGTGATTGCCACATCATTCTGCGTGGCGGTAAAGAGCCAAACTACAGTGCAAAACACGTGGCAGAGGTGAAGGCCGGGCTGGAAAAAGCCGGGCTGCCACCGCAGGTGATGATCGACTTCAGCCACGCCAACTCCAGCAAGCAGTTCAAAAAGCAGATGGAAGTGGGGGCAGACGTCTGTCAGCAGATCGCCAACGGTGAGAAGGCGGTAATTGGGGTGATGATCGAAAGCCATCTGGTTGAAGGTAACCAGAACCTGGAAGGCAGCGAGCCGCTGGTGTATGGCAAAAGCGTCACCGATGCCTGCATTGGCTGGGACGATACCGATGCCATCCTGCGTCAGCTGGCGAATGCGGTAAAAGCGCGCCGCGGCTGAGTCCTCACGCACAAATAAAAAAGCGCGGAAGGCTCCGCGCTTTTTTTACGTCCGGCGAAAATTACTTCGCTTTACCCTGGTTCGCGACAGCCGCTGCTTTCGCTGCGATCTCGTCCGCGTTACCCAGGTAGTAATGTTTGATTGGCTTGAAGTTTTCGTCGAACTCATATACCAGCGGTACGCCAGTTGGGATGTTCAGTTCGAGGATCTCGTCTTCGCCCATGTTGTCCAGGTATTTCACCAGCGCGCGCAGGGAGTTACCGTGAGCAGCGATGATCACGCGCTCACCGCTTTTCAGGCGTGGCAGAATGGTTTCGTTCCAGTAAGGCACAACGCGGTCGATGGTCAGTGCCAGGCTCTCGGTGGTTGGCAGCTCAGCATCAGTCAGTTTCGCGTAGCGCGGGTCGTGGCCCGGATAGCGCTCGTCATCTTTGGTCAGCTCTGGTGGGGTGACCGCGAAGCCGCGACGCCACTGTTTAACCTGCTCGTCACCGTATTTCTCAGCGGTTTCCGCTTTGTTCAGACCCTGCAGCGCACCGTAGTGACGCTCGTTCAGTTTCCAGGATTTCTCAACCGGCAGCCAGGCCTGATCCAGTTCGTCCAGCACGTTCCACAGGGTGTGGATGGCACGTTTCAGCACAGAGGTGTAAGCAAAATCAAAGCTGAAGCCTTCTTCCTTCAGCAGTTTACCTGCTGCTTTTGCTTCGCTTACGCCTTTCTCGGACAGATCAACGTCGTACCAACCGGTAAAGCGGTTTTCGTTGTTCCACTGGCTTTCGCCGTGACGCACCAGGACCAGCTTAGTAATAGCCATCTCTTACTCCTCAAGCATTTTTAGAATGATAACAATTCTCATTATATTGCTGTGGCCGTGCCAGCAGCAACGCTTAACCCTAACCATAGCGAAAATAGTCTCTGAGTGTAAGATGCTTGTGAATCCAGGGTTAGGATTTTGTCAGCGATCGGCGCTATTTTCAGCAAGACGCGCAGAAAAAAGCCCTCCGATGGGAGGGCTGGAAATCATTTCGGAATAAAATGGTATTCCGTCACGCTAATGTACTCTTCACCGGGGCGCAGCACGCAGTCCGGCTGCGGCCATTCCTGATGATTGGGGCTGTCCGGCAGGAACTCGCTCTCAAGCGCAAGTCCTTGCCAGTCGCTGTACTCATTGTGTTCGCGCGCCGTCGTGCCGCCGAGGTAGTTGCCCGAGTAGAATTGCAGGGCAGGGGCGGTGGTATACACCGTCATCTGCAGTTTCTCATCGCTGGACCAGACCTGTGCGGCAGGCTGCTTCACATCACCTTTGGCGTGCAGCAGGAACGCGTGATCGTAGCCTTTCACCTTGCGCTGATCGTCATCGCTCAGGAAATCCTGGGCGATAACTTTCGCGCTGCGGAAGTCAAAGCTGGTCCCGCTCACGTCTTTCAGGCCCTGATACGGAATGCCCATCTCGTCAACCGGCAGATACGCGTCCGCCAGGATCTGCAGCTTGTGGTTACGCACGTCGCACTGGTTGCCGTCGAGATTGAAGTAGGCATGGTTAGTCAGGTTAACCGGACACGGCTTGTCGACCGTCGCACGGTATTCAATAGCGATACGGTTGTCGTCCGTCAGCGTAAAGCGCGCGGACGCGGTAAGGTTCCCCGGGAAGCCCTGATCGCCATCAAGCGAATCCAGCGAGAACAGCACTTCGCCGTCGTTTTGACGAACAATTTTCCAGCGGCGTTTATCAAACCCATCCGGACCGCCGTGAAGCTGGTTCTCGCCCTGGCTTGGCAGCAGCGGGTACTGCACGCCGTCGAGCTCAAAACGGCTCTTCGCGATGCGGTTGGCATAGCGCCCGACGGACGCGCCCAGATAGGCAGACTGATTAACGTACTGCTCGGGTGAGGCGCAGCCCAGCAGGGTTTCGCGCACGCTGCCGTCCGGCATCGGTACGCGGGCAGAAAGCAGGGTCGCACCCCAGTCCATCAGCGTAACCACCATTCCCGCGCTGTTGCGCAGGGTTAACAGGCGATACGGCAGACCATCCGGTGCGAGGGTAGGTGTTTCGTTTAGCACTGTCCGGCTCCTTGTGATGCTTTACATACATAGAACGTTTCTTTGATGCCCGTTTGCGCTTCGTACTGCTTCGCCACGGCGTCCTGGACGGCAGGGACCAGCTCTTCCGGCACCAGCGCGACGATGCAGCCGCCAAAGCCGCCGCCCGTCATGCGCACGCCGCCTTTATCGCCAATAACCGCTTTGACGATGTCCACCAGGGTGTCGATCTGCGGCACGGTGATTTCAAAATCATCGCGCATGGAGGCGTGAGATTCCGCCATCAGCTCACCCATGCGCTTCAGGTCACCTTTCGCCAGCGCGGAGGCGGCTTCAACGGTACGGGCATTTTCGGTCAGCACGTGGCGAACGCGTCTGGCGACGACAGGATCCAGCTCGTGCGCCACTTTGTTAAATTCATCGAGCGTCACGTCGCGCAGGGCAGGCTGCTGGAAGAAGCGCGCGCCGGTTTCGCACTGTTCGCGGCGGGTGTTGTACTCGCTGCCCACCAGCGTACGTTTAAAGTTACTGTTGATAATCACGACGGCCGCGCCTTTTGGCAGGGGAACGGCTTTGGTGCCAAGCGAGCGGCAATCGATCAGTAAAGCATGCTCTTTTTTGCCCAGCGCGGAGATCAGCTGGTCCATAATGCCGCAGTTGCAGCCCACGAACTGGTTTTCCGCTTCCTGACCGTTCAGGGCAATTTGCGCCCCGTCCAGCGGCAGATGATACAGCTGCTGGAAGACGGTTCCCACGGCCACTTCGAGCGAGGCCGACGAGCTTAAGCCCGCACCCTGCGGCACGTTGCCGCTGATGACTAAATCGGCACCGCCGAAGTTCTTGTTGCGCTTCTGCAGATGCTTCACCACGCCGCGCACGTAGTTAGACCACTGCTGGCTGTCGTGCGTCACAATCGGGGCATCGAGGGAAAACTCGTCCGTCTCATTACCGTAATCCGCCGCAATGACGCGGACTTTACGGTCGTCGCGCTTCGCACAGCTGATAACCGTCTGGTAATCGATGGCGCACGGCAGCACGAAGCCGTCGTTGTAGTCGGTGTGTTCACCGATCAGGTTGACGCGACCAGGCGCCTGAATTACGTGGGTGGCAGGGTAGCCAAATTTCTCAGCAAACAGGGATTGTGTTTTATCTTTCAGACTCATTTTTAGACTCCTGATTCGCGATAGTGGACGTCGCTGACGGCACGCAGACGCTCTGCCGCCTGTTCCGCCGTCAGGTCACGCTGGGTTTCCGCCAGCATTTCATAGCCCACCATAAATTTACGCACCGTTGCAGAGCGCAGCAGCGGCGGATAGAAATGGGCGTGCAGCTGCCAGTGCTGATTCTCTTCGCCGTTAAACGGCGCGCCGTGCCAGCCCATGGAGTACGGGAAGGAGCACTGGAACAGGTTGTCGTAACGGCTGGTCAGCTTTTTCAGCGCCAGCGCCAGGTCGTCGCGCTGCGCGTCGCTGAGATCGGTAATGCGCTGAACGTGCGCTTTCGGCAGCAGCAGCGTCTCAAACGGCCAGGCGGCCCAGTAAGGCACGACCGCCAGCCAGTGTTCGGTTTCCACTACGGTACGGCTGCCGTCGGCCAGCTCGCGCTGGGTGTAGTCCACCAGCATGGGGGAGCCGTTTTCTGCGAAATAGTCCTTCTGGAGACGGTCTTCACGCTCGGCTTCGTTGGGCAGGAAGCTGTTCGCCCAGATCTGGCCGTGCGGATGCGGGTTAGAGCAGCCCATCGCCGCGCCTTTGTTTTCGAACACCTGCACCCACGGATAGCTCTGCCCCAGCTCAGCGGTTTGCGCCTGCCAGGTGCTGACCACCTCTTTCAGCGCGTCCACGCTCAGCTCCGGCAGCGTTTTGCTGTGATCGGGCGAGAAGCAGATCACGCGGCTGGTACCGCGCGCGCTTTCACAGCGCATCAGCGGGTCGTGGCTCGCGGGGGCATCCGGGGTGTCGGTCATCAGGGCGGCAAAATCGTTGGTAAACACGAAGGTGCCTTTGTAGTCCGGGTTTTTATCCCCGGTCACGCGCGTGTTGCCCGGACAGAGGAAGCAATCCGGGTCGTGCTGCGGCAGGGTCTGTTTTGCAGGCGTCTCCTGCGCCCCCTGCCAGGGACGCTTGGCGCGATGCGGAGAGACCAAAATCCATTGCCCGCTTAGCGGGTTAAAACGACGATGCGGATGATCGACGGGATTAAACGAAGTCATGACGGATCCTTAGTCCGGATAACCCTGCGGGTGGCGTGACTGCCAGTGCCAGGTATCCTGTGCCATTTCATCAAGCGTGCGGGTGACACGCCAGTTAAGTTCTTTATCGGCTTTGGTGGCATCGGCCCAGTAAGCAGGCAGGTCGCCATCACGACGCGGAGCGAAGTGGTAGTTCACCGGCTTACCGCAGGCTTTGCTGAAGGCGTTAACCACGTCCAGCACACTGCTGCCGACCCCGGCACCGAGGTTATAAATATGCACGCCCGGTTTGTCAGCCAGCTGCTGCATGGCTGCAACGTGGCCGTCTGCTAAATCCATCACGTGGATATAGTCACGCACGCCGGTGCCGTCTTCGGTCGGGTAGTCATTGCCAAAAATGGCCAGCGACTCGCGACGGCCTACCGCCACCTGGGCGATGTACGGCATCAGGTTGTTCGGAATGCCCTGCGGATCTTCACCCATATCGCCAGACGGATGGGCGCCGACCGGGTTGAAGTAGCGCAGCAATGCGATGCTCCACTCCGGCTGGGCTTTTTGCAGGTCGGTCAGGATCTGCTCTACCATCAGCTTGCTTTTGCCGTACGGGCTTTGCGGCGTACCGGTCGGGAAGCTTTCAACGTAAGGAATTTTTGGCTGATCGCCATAGACGGTGGCGGAGGAGCTAAAGATAAAGTTTTTGACGTTTGCCGCGCGCATGGCGGAGATCAGACGCAGGGTACCGTTGACGTTGTTGTCGTAATACTCAAGCGGTTTCGCAACGGATTCACCGACCGCTTTCAGCCCCGCGAAGTGGATCACCGCTTCGATGGCGTGGTCGTGAAGGATCTCGGTCATCAGCGCTTCGTTGCGGATGTCGCCTTCTACGAAAGTCGGCTGTTTACCGCCAAGACGTTCAATCACCGGCAGTACGCTGCGCTTACTATTGCACAGGTTGTCGAGGATGATCACATCGTGACCATTTTGCAGCAGCTGCACACAGGTATGACTTCCGATGTAACCGCTACCACCTGTTACCAGAACTCGCATAATTCGCTCCATTGGGCCTATGGTATGTAATAACCATAGCATAACAGAGACGCGAAAAGTGTGACATGGGATAAAATAGTGGAATCGTTTACACTCGTTTTCACACTCGCTTTTTCGATGACGTAGAGCATTCTAGATCAAAGAGATAGCGATGTATTGATGCAAGTTATCTGAAAAGAGGAGGGCGGTGCCCTCCGCGGTTAATCTACGTTGCTGAGAAGGTAGCGATAACCCTCGCCGTCCGCGACAAACTCGAGGCGGTGGGTGATGCAGGAGGGGGCATCTTCGGCATGGTGTGAAACGAACAGCAGCTGCGTTTCACCTTCGCTAATCAGCACGTCCACAAAGCGGCGGACCAGCTGTCGGTTAAGCGGATCCAGCCCCTGCAGCGGCTCGTCGAGGATCAGGAGCGTAGGGTGTTTTACCAGCGCGCGAACGATCAGTGCCAGGCGCTGCTGCCCCCACGACAGGCTATGAAACGGCGCGTCAGCCACCCGGTTATCCATCCCCAGAATATCCAGCCACTGCTGGGCCAGCTTGTGCTGTTTATCTGACACCGCCTGATAAATGCCGATGGAATCAAAATAGCCGGAAAGGATCACGTTGCGTACCGTGGTACTGACCCGGTAATCCAGATGCAGGCTGCTGCTGACGTAGCCAATGTGCTTTTTGATATCCCAGATGGTTTCGCCGCTGCCGCGAAGGCGGCCAAACAGCGTCAGATCGTTGCTGTAGCCCTGCGGGTGATCGCCGGTTATCAGGCTCAGCAGCGTGGATTTCCCCGCGCCGTTGGGACCGACAATCTGCCAGTGTTCGCCAGGATTAACCGTCCAACTGAGGTGATTCAGGATCGGTCGTTCGTCATAGGAGACTACGCCATCGCGCAGGACGATAAGCGGCTGCCGGGGATCGAGACCGTGGCGTGCTGCCGGCGCGTCGGGATCCGGCAGCGCAATGCCCGCCAGCTTTTCGCTGTGCGCAAGCTGGGCAATCAGCGCCTGTCGGAGCAGCGCGGACTTTTCTCCGGTTTCGATCAGGCTACAGTCTGCCAGCACGCCCGCGTTCTGCACGAAGTCAGGAATTTCATCAAAGCGGTTCAGCACCAGTACGATCGTATAGCCTTCCTGATTCAGAGAGTCCAGCAGGGCAGCCAGCTGGGCGCGGGAGTGGACATCCAGCCCGTCAAAGGGCTCATCCAGAATCAGCAGCTCCGGCTGGCTCATGAGCGCCTGGCACAGCAGCGTTTTCCGCGTCTCGCCGGTAGAGAGGTACTTAAAGCGCCGGTTTAACAGCGCTGAAATGCCAAACTGTTCCGCCAGATGCTGACAGCGGGCGGGATCTTTCACCTCATCCTGAATAATTTCCGCCGCCGTGCGGCCGGTATCTTCTTCGCCAGGACTGAGTAAATCGGTATTGTTGCGCTGCCACTCGTCGCTGACCAGCTTCTGCAGCTGTTCAAAGGACAGGCGCGTCAGGCGCGTGAAATCGCTCCGGCATTCGCCTTTGAGAAGGGTAAGCTCTCCGGCCAGCGCGCGGGCCAGCGCGGATTTACCGCTGCCGTTAGTGCCGACAAACGCCCAGCTTTCACCCGCGCGTATTGTCAGATCGGCAATCGTCAGCGTTCGGGTATCGCTAAGACGAAACGTACCTTGCGAAATATGCAATGATGACATGATGTATCCCATTTTTTGCAGCAATTGATATCAGGGATACGCACTGTCGTCACGATTGTCAATGCGCTCAGCACAATGTGGCGATAATCACCCGGTCCGCGTTGAAATATGCGGTGACGACAGCACCTTCTTCTAAATCGTTCGCCTCGCTGAGCGGGACCGTGGCGCAAAGCGCCTGTCCGTCTGCCAGGGGCATCAGCACTTCGCACTGCTCCTTGCCGCGTTCGATATGGCTGATGGTGCCCCGCAGCTGGTTATCAGCCGCCTTTGCCTTGTCCGGGTCGCGTGTGATATTGACCCAAGGTGCTTTCAGCAACACCAGCACCTCTTTACCTTCATCCAGGTCAAGGCGTTCTGCGCTCTGGGCCGTTATCGCCGCTTTCAGACGGGTGACACCATCGGCAAGCAGGATCTCAACATGCTGCTGTACCTGGAGATTATCGCGCGCCGTCACCGTACCAAACCACTGGTTGCGGGCGCTGGTCTGCAACGAGAAGCGGGAAATGGCTGCCAGCAAGCTGTCCAGCGGAACGTTGTCGTCGTCACTCAATACATCGAACGCTTTTTGCTGAATCTGGCCCAGGAGATCGTAGAGCTGTATCAGGCGCAGGCCGTAGCGTGTGACAACAGCACCTCCACCGCCTTTGCCCCCTGTGGCTCTGTCCACCAGCGGATGCTCGCTCAGGGTGTTCATGTCATTGATGGCATCCCAGGCGCTTTTATAGCTGATCCCGGCGTTCTTAGCGCCCTGGCTAATTGAGCCGGTTTGTTCTATCTGTTTAAGCAGGGCAATACGTCGGGGATCGGCGAAAAGCTTTTGCTGAAGTCGGAGAGTAAGAAGAATTTCGGCCTGCATAACAGTGTCCTGGCAAAAAGAATATTGTGACCCAAATGGTGCAGGGCGCAAAGGGCACCGCACAAAAGGGGATGTTTTTCTTACTTTTCAGAGTAGAATAGCCCATTCACAAAATCTGGAGAAAACCATGTTAGAGTTGTTGAAAAGTCTGGTATTCGCCGTGATCATGGTACCAGTAGTGATGGCCATCATCCTCGGTGCCATCTACGGCCTGGGTGAAGTGTTCAACGTCTTTTCGAATATCGGTCACCGAGACCGTGCGAAAAAGCAGCATTAATTTCCCACAAAACGCCCGGCTTGCCCGGGCGTTTTGCTCTCAAGCTTTTCTTACTTTCGCCGATATTATTTAACGTAACACACCGTGTTACCCCTTGAGCGGTACGAATTACCGCTGGGATCTCCCTGACGATACCGCTATATTAATATGTATATAACGCTACTCACAGGAGTTACAGATGGCACGTTCATGGGTACGCCTTTTCGCAGGGGCAACGCTGACGCTTTCACTTACCGGACACGCGCTGGCGGACGAAGGTAAAATTACGGTCTTTGCGGCGGCGTCGTTGACCAACGCGCTGCAGGATATTGCGGCGGCGTATAAAAAAGAGAAAAACGTCGAGGTAGTCTCCTCTTTTGCCTCTTCCTCTACGCTGGCACGGCAGATAGAAGCGGGCGCTCCGGCAGATCTGTTTATCTCTGCTGACCAGAAGTGGATGGACTACGCGGTGGAGAAGAAATCGATTGATGCGGCGACCCGCGAAACGCTGCTGGGCAATAGCCTGGTTGTGGTTGCACCGAAGGCCAGCGTGCAGGGTGAAATCACCATCAACAAAGAGACAAACTGGACCCGCCTGCTGAACGGTGGCCGTCTGGCGGTGGGTGACCCGGAACACGTTCCGGCCGGGATTTACGCCAAAGAAGCGCTGCAAAAGCTGGGCGCGTGGGAGACCCTGTCACCAAAACTGGCCCCGGCGGAAGATGTGCGCGGCGCGCTGGCGCTGGTGGAGCGTAACGAAGCTCCGCTGGGCATTGTGTATGGTTCCGATGCCGTTGCCAGCAAGGGTGTAAAAGTGGTTGGCACCTTCCCGGAAGACTCCCACAAGAAAGTGGAATATCCTGTGGCGATTGTTGATGGACATAAAAATGCGACCGTAACGGCCTTCCGCGATTATCTGAAGGGGCCGGAGGCGTCCGCAATCTTTAAACGTTATGGATTTACGACTCACTGATGATACTGACCGATCCTGAATGGCAGGCTGTTCTGCTGAGCCTTAAAGTCTCTTCCCTGGCGGTTGCGCTGAGTTTGCCCTTTGGGATCTTTTTTGCCTGGCTACTGGTTCGCTGTCGGTTCCCCGGCAAAGCGCTGCTCGACAGCGTCCTTCATCTTCCCCTGGTTTTACCGCCCGTGGTGGTCGGTTATCTGCTGCTGATTTCGATGGGGCGACGCGGTTTTATCGGCGAAAAGCTCTACGACTGGTTCGGAATCACCTTTGCCTTTAGCTGGCGCGGTGCGGTACTGGCGGCGGCGGTGATGTCATTCCCGCTGATGGTCAGAGCGATCCGCCTCGCGCTGGAAGGCGTGGATATGAAGCTCGAACAGGCAGCCCGCACGCTCGGTGCCGGGCGCTGGCGCGTCTTTTTTACCATCACGCTTCCGCTTACGCTGCCGGGCATCATTGTCGGGACGGTGCTGGCGTTCGCCCGCTCGCTGGGCGAGTTTGGTGCGACCATCACCTTTGTGTCGAACATTCCCGGCGAGACGCGGACCATCCCTTCAGCCATGTATACCCTGATTCAGACGCCAGGGGGAGAGAGTGCCGCAGCGCGGCTGTGCATCATCTCTATCGTATTAGCCCTGGTTTCGCTGCTGGTTTCTGAATGGCTGGCACGGCTAAGCCGCGAACGGATGGGGAAATAACGATGCTGGAACTGAATTTCACCCAGACGCTGGGAAACCATACTCTGACGCTTAACGAGACGCTGCCTGCAAGCGGTATCACTGCCGTCTTCGGCGTGTCGGGCGCGGGTAAAACGTCTCTGATTAACGCCATCAGCGGCCTGACGCGCCCGCAGTCAGGGCGCATTGTCCTGAACAACCGCGTCCTGAATGACGTGGAGAACAAGATTTTCCTTTCGCCGGATAAACGCCGCATCGGTTATGTTTTTCAAGACGCGCGCTTGTTCCCGCACTACAGCGTGCGCGGCAACCTGCGCTACGGCATGGCGAAAAGCATGGCCGGGCAGTTTGATAAGCTGGTGACGCTTTTAGGCATTGAACCCCTGCTCGACAGGCTGCCGTCCTCGCTCTCCGGCGGGGAGAAACAGCGTGTGGCTATAGGCCGCGCGTTGCTGACCGCCCCCGAACTGCTGCTGCTCGACGAGCCGCTGGCCTCGCTGGATATACCGCGCAAGCGCGAGCTTTTGCCTTACCTGCAGCGTCTGACCCGCGAAATTAATATTCCGATGCTCTACGTCAGCCATTCGCTGGATGAGATCCTGCATCTGGCCGACAAAGTGCTGGTGTTGGAAGAGGGCAGCGTGAAGGCCTTCGGCAACCTGGAAGAGGTGTGGGGCAGTAGCGTGATGCACCCCTGGTTACCCAGGGAGCAGCAGAGCAGCATCCTGAAGGTGAGCGTTCTGGAGCATCATCCGCACTACGCGATGACCGCCCTGGCGCTGGGCGACCAGCATCTTTGGGTCAATAAGATCGACAAACCGTTGCAGTCCGCGCTGCGGATCCGCATCCAGGCGTCGGACGTCTCGCTGGTGTTGCAGCCGCCGCTGCAAACCAGTATTCGAAATATTCTGCGCGCCAAAGTGGCGGAGTGTTTTGATGATAACGGGCAGGTAGAGGTGAAGCTCGACGTGGGCAGCAGGACGCTCTGGGCGCGCATCAGCCCGTGGGCCAGGGATGAGTTGGCAATCAAGCCCGGCCTGTGGCTTTACGCGCAAATCAAGAGCGTTTCGATCACCGCCTGATTACAGCAGGTGGGTATAAATGTACTGCGCGATGCTATCGGTGGTGTTGTCGCCAATCACCACGTTAGCGCGCGCTTTTACCGCGTCGTCCGCATTACCCATCGCCACGCCCGTACCGGCAGCTTCCAGCATGCTGATGTCGTTGTAGTTGTCGCCGAAGGCGATCGCGTCCTGCATTGACCAGCCCTGCGATTCCACGTACTGCGTCAGACGCTTGCCTTTGCTGTTGCCTTTGCGGGCAATATCCACCTGATCGTGCCAGGACCATTCGCACTCCAGCCCCAGCGTGTCCTCGACGTGTTTCGCGAAGGTATTCAGTTTGGTGGTGTCTTCATCCGTCAGGGCAAACTTCCAGATAGCCTCAACGTCCTGGGCCGCCTGACGCAGAGAGGAAACCTGGGTAAAGACCGGACGCTGCGCTTCTGGCAGGGACAACGCCCAGTTGCTGGTGCGTACCACATGGCCGGTTGGGCGCTCGTACACCATCGCGTTATCCACATACATCAGGCCGTGAACGTTATGCTCATCCAGCAGATCAATCAGCTGCAGCGCCTGGGGAACCGGCAGCGGGTCGGAGGCTAAAACCTTTTTTGCCTGATAATCATACAAATAAGTGCCATTACAACAAATTGCAGGTGTATCCAGCGCCAGTGCCTGATAAAAAGGGTGAATGGCAACGTGATGTCGACCCGTTACGATAAGGAGTTGATATCCCACTTCCTGCGCGCGTTTAAGCGCTTCAAGGGAGGAGGGGAGCAGGGTTTTCTGAGGGGTAAGTAATGTTCCGTCTAAATCCAGTGCAATCACACGCGAGGTCATTTGTTCTTCCGGGTTAATGTTGAATTTTAGGTCTCAGGGGATGTTACACCGAGAGTAAATCGCTGCAAAATTCCTGGCTAAAATTCAGCATTCACCGTTAAAAATAATCACTTTCACGTGCAGTGAGGAAAGGAGTATTCATGAAACAAACCGTTTATACCGCCAGTCCTGAAAGTCAGCAGATCCACGTCTGGCGCTTGAATGCAGAAGGTTCGCTCACGCTGGTTCAGGTTGTTGATGTGCCGGGCCAGGTGCAACCGATGGTCGTCAGCCCGGATAAACGTTTCTTATACGTGGGTGTGCGCCCGGAGTTTCGCGTGCTGGCCTACCGCATCTCTCCTGACGACGGCGCGCTGACCTACACCGCTGAAGCGCCACTACCGGGCAGCCCAACCCACATCTCGACCGATCGTAAAGGACGTTTCATTTTTAGCGGTTCTTACAATGCCGGTTGCGTCAGCGTGACCCGTCTTGACGATGGTATTCCGGTAGAAACTGTCGACGTGGTGGAAGGGCTGGAAGGCTGCCATTCGGCGAATATTTCCCCGGACAACCGCACGCTGTGGGTGCCTGCGCTGAAGCAGGATCGTATCTGCCTGTTCACCCTGAGCGACGATGGTCACCTGGTGGCGCAGAATCCTGCTGAAGTCACCACCGTTGAGGGCGCAGGTCCTCGCCATATGGTATTCCACCCGAACCAGCAATATGCCTACGTCGTTAACGAACTGAACAGCTCGGTGGACGTATGGGAGCTGAAAGATCCAAACGGCCAGATTGAGTGCGTGCAGACGCTGGACATGATGCCGTCTGACTTCTCAGACACTCGCTGGGCGGCAGATATTCACATCACGCCGGATGGTCGTCATCTCTACGCCTGCGACCGCACCTCCAGCCTGATTACCGTCTTCAGCGTCTCCGAAGATGGCAGCGTGCTGGCTATTGAGGGCTTCCAGCCAACGGAAACCCAGCCGCGCGGCTTTAATATCGATCACAGCGGTAAATACCTGATTGCGGCGGGACAGAAATCCCACCACATCGCCCTGTATGAAATCAAAGGCGAGCAGGGCCTGCTGGAAGAGAAAGGACGCTATGCGGTAGGTCAGGGGCCAATGTGGGTGGTGGTTAACGCGCACTAAGCGGCTTAAAACAAAAAACCTCGCGAATGCGAGGTTTTTTTATGCCCGGTGGTAGCCGGGTAAGCACATCAAAACGTAACCAACAGGGTCATCATAATGTCGACTCAAGGCGATGTAAATTCATCGTCAACGAACAAAGGAGAACACGGAATGATCAGTGAATAGTATATAAATAATAATCAGTCACTTAAGTGCTTTTGCTTTATAAATTCCTAAATTGGTTTTAACTGTTTTTATGTACAGTGGTGATTTGATATCATTCTGTGCGTTGGTTCGATGTGTTGCAGTTCCGCAATTCAGGATCCTTTTTAAGTCCTGGCTGTCGGGTGGTGCCGACGGTGCCTAAACTGCGGAGCACATCAAAACATAACCAACACACCTCTGGTGACAGGCAGCGGAAAGGTAAACCAGAGGAGAAGTGCTCTATACCAAAGGAGTGGCGTATGAGCGGTGTGGAATGGGCAATTCTGTTCCTGCAACTCATGGTTGCGATTATGCAACTATTGGATGCGTATCTTAAGTTTGGAGCCTGACGCATTCAGTCGCAGTAAAAAGGGGGATTAAACTCCCCCTTTTACTCTCATCTCGTTACTGCTTCGGCTCAGCAACCACGTTGCTGCCCAGACCGCGGTTGTTGTATTCCCACATGCGGTTGAAGTTCGCGTCGTTCAGGTTGCGCTGCACGTTTCCTTTATCGTCCACCGCACCGGTGTTGCCGGAGAACGGACGTTTGGAGACAGCCGCATCAGCCCACGGCTTCGCCACGTTAAAGCCTTCGTTGATCACGCTGTCGCGGATAACGACCTGGCCGTTGGTCGCAGAGTCCACGTCCAGGGAACGGCCCAGCTGCGCCACGCCGTCACCGGCCGCGTTAAAGCGGCTGTTCACGGCCAGGAAGCCGTAAAACAGGTTAGACTGGGTTGCCGGAGCAAACACATAGCCTTCCTGCTGGGTACGGGAATTCACCACGCGGAAATTGGTGTTATCAAACACCACCGCGCCGCGACCGGACACCAGATCCACGTCACCTTCAACGTAGCTGTTGGTCACCAGCGTGCGGGTCAGACGGTTGTTCTGCAGCGTGTTCTGTACGCCGCTGTTGGTCACGAAGAAGGTGTTCTGACGGCCCAGAATATTGACGTTGTTAATCTGCACCTTATCGCCGTCGCTACGCAGCGCCACGGCCTGATGGTTACCGGCATCCACGCTGTCACCCAGGGTATTCTGAATGGTCAGGTTCTGCAGTTGCAGGCCATTATTCTGCGACCAGAACACCGCCGAGCACATCACACCAATGGTGGCGGAACGCTTGCTCTGGCAGTTATCAAACATATACCACGCCGGTTTGCCCGGCATATATTTGCCTGCCGGGTTCACCAGGTGACGCCAGGCGGTGCTGTCGATTTCGGAATCAATCGCCAGGCCAATTTTTACGTCGATGGCTTTTTCACCCAGACCGTAAATCGTAATGCTGCCAGGAGCCGCCGGAACATACACGGTGCCTTCGTATTCACCCGGCAGGATCGCGATGTACTGGCGAGACGCGCTGTGTTTAGTGATTGCCGCGTCAACCGCTGCCTGGATAGAGGTATGCGTTACGCCCTGCGCGCCAGCCGGGCCAACAACGAAGTCAGGCTGTTTAGGCAGGTTAATAGAAGACGGTGTCCACGGCGCGGCGTTAGGATCCATCGCCGAGAAGTAATGGGTGCGGTCGAAATTCTTCGCTTCATCCGCGGACAAAATCGGGCGGGAGGCGGTACCGGGCGCTACCTGCTCAGAAGGACGCTGATCCGGTGGTGTAGAACTGCATGCGGATAATGTCACGCCAAAGGCGAGCGCTAACGCCAGACGGGAAATCCTGGAAATGTTCAAGGTGAAGCTCCTGGGTATGCAAGTCTTTACGGGATAGACGAAATAGCCTGCTTTTTTATACTAAGTTGAGCGAAACGGGAAGATAAAAAGGGTAAAAGTTGCATTTTTTGCCCGGAGGTGACGGGAAAGTCATCACAAATAAATAACATTTTCCCTCAAGGCGGTTGACAGCAGACGATGGATGCAAATAAATGTCTATACAACCCATGACAAGTGGAATGCCCATGCAGCTTCAACCTGACGATGTTATATGGCGAAATGCGCGCCTGGCAACAATGGTTCCCGATACATCCGCGCCTTATGGCCTGAAAGAGCAGTACGCGCTGGTCGTGCGCGGCCAAACTATCCTTGCCGTGCTTCCTGAATCTGACCTTCCTTCCGGACACCGTCACGTCATCGATCTTGAGGGACGTCTGGTCACGCCTGGCCTGATTGACTGCCATACCCATCTGGTATTTGGCGGCGACCGTGCGGCGGAGTGGGAGCAGCGTCTGAACGGCGTCTCTTACCAGACCATCAGCGCTCAGGGGGGCGGGATTAACGCCACCGTGACGGCAACGCGCAGCAGTTCCCTGGAAACCCTGCTGAAACTGGCGCAGCAGCGGCTCCAGCGTCTGATGAATGAAGGTGTAACGACCGTTGAAATCAAATCGGGATACGGTCTCAACGCCGAGGCCGAAGAGAAGATGCTGCAGGTTGCCCGCCAGCTGAGCCTCAATAACCCGGTTGATATCAGCCCAACGCTGCTGGCGGCCCATGCGGTTCCGCCGGAATACCGACAGGATCCGGATGCGTACCTCGCGCTGGTTTGCGAGCAGATACTGCCCACGCTGTGGCAAAAAGAGTTATATGAAGCAGTAGACGTGTTTTGTGAAAACGTCGGCTTTACCCCGTCGCAAACCGAGCGCCTCTTCCAGGCCGCCGCCGCGCTCGGTATTCCGGTGAAAGGGCATGTTGAACAGCTGTCGAATCAGGGCGGAGCGGCGCTGGTCAGCCAATATAACGGACTGTCGGCCGATCATATCGAATATCTCGACGACGCGGGCGTTCAGGCGATGGCGCAAAGCGGTACGGTTGCGGTGCTGCTCCCCGGCGCGTTCTATTTTCTGCAGGAGCGCCAGCGTCCGCCGGTTGATCAGCTCCGAAAACGTGGTGTGCCGATGGCCGTCGCCACCGACTATAACCCCGGTACCAGCCCGTTTGCCAGCCTGCACCTGGCGATGAATATGGCCTGCGTCCAGTTTGGCCTCACCCCTGAAGAGGCCTGGGCTGGCGTCACGCGCCATGCGGCGCAGGCGCTGGGCCGCGGCGCAACGCACGGGCAGCTGCAGCCGGGGTTTGTTGCCGATTTTATCGTCTGGGATGCTCACCATCCTGTGGAGATGGTTTACGAGCCGGGACGCAATCCGCTGTATCAACGTATTTTCCGTGGGGAGGCAGTATGAAGTTATGGCGGCCCGTCGCCGAAACGGTCTGGCAGGGGCGAGATGACAGCGCCGAAGCCAGCAATGCAACGCGCATTTTCCAGACGATACAACAGCAGGCGCTGTTCACGCCGCTTTCATCCGGCATCGCGCTGATAGGCTTTGAATGCGATGCAGGGGTTAAAGGCAATCAGGGCAGGCCCGGCGCCGCGCAGGCCCCTGATATTCTGCGCAAAGCGCTGGCGAATATGGCAAGCCATCAGGGACACGAACGGCTGGCGGATATGGGCTCGGTGTACGTTGAAAGCGATGAGCTTGAACCCGCGCAGCGGGCGTTAAGCGATGCCGTGACGGCCTGCCAGCAGTCCGGGATGCGCACGCTGGTGTTTGGCGGCGGGCATGAAACCGCCTGGGCGCATGGACGGGGTGTTCTGGATGCGTTCCCCGGCGAGCGCGTAGTGGTGATAAACCTGGATGCGCATCTCGACCTGCGCAAGGCCGACCGGGCGACGTCCGGCACGCCGTTTCGCCAGCTGGCGCATTACTGCGCTGAGCGCGGGCGGGCATTTCAGTACGCCTGCTTTGGCGTGAGCCGGGCGGCGAACACGCAGGCGCTGTGGGATGAGGCCGAGCGCCTGAACGTCACGCTGGTGGAGGATCTTCATTTCAGACGCGAGGCATTATCGGCGCTGGAAAAGGTGCTGGCGCAGGCCGATCGTATCTATCTGACAATCGATCTGGACGTCCTGCCTGCGGGCGAAATGCCTGCCGTTTCCGCCCCTGCGGCGTTAGGCGTCCCGGCAATGGATCTTATGCCGGTTATTGAACAAATCTGCCGCAGCGGTAAGCTGCAGGCCGCCGATCTGGTAGAGTTTAACCCGCAGTACGATCGGGACGGGCAGGGCGCAAAGCTCGCCGCCCGTCTGGCCTGGCAAATTGCTCACTGGTGGGCATAACACTATTAAAGGAGTCACGATGTTTTCACGCTCACCCCTGCCGCAACCGAGCCCGCCCGCGCCTTTCTATGAAAAGGTGAAACAGGCGATCAGCGAAAAGATTGCTACCGGCGTCTGGCGCCCGCACGATCGCATTCCGTCGGAGGCCGAGCTGGTGGCGCAGTTCGGTTTTAGCCGGATGACTGTCAACCGGGCGTTGCGCGAGCTCACCGACGAAGGACTTCTGGTGCGCCTGCAGGGCGTGGGGACGTTCGTGGCGGAACCGAAAGGGCAGTCCGCCCTGTTTGAAATCCGCAGCATTGCCGATGAGATAACCTCGCGTAATCATCAGCACCGCTGCGAAGTGCTGGTGCTGGAAGAGACTCAGGCCAGCGCCGAGCAGGCCGTTGAGCTAAATGTCAAAGAGGGTAGCCGCATCTTCCACTCTGTGATGGTGCATTTTGAAAACGACATTCCGGTGCAGATTGAAGATCGCTGCGTCAACGCAGAGCGGATACCGGAATACCTGAACCAGGATTACACCCACACCACGCCGCACGCGTATCTCTCGCTCGTCGCACCGCTCACGGAAGGGGAGCACATTGTTGAGGCCGTACGCGCGACGCCGCAGGAGTGCGAGCTGTTGCGCATTAAAGAACACGATCCGTGCCTGCTGATCCGCCGTCGTACCTGGTCATCATCGCATATCGTGTCGCATGCCCGACTGCTTTTCCCGGGGAACCGTTACCGGCTACAGGGCCACTTTATGTCATAAGTTTTATAAGCGTGATCGCTAACGCAATATAACAAAATTGTATCTTTTTTGTTAAATCTGACCTTGTGTGTGCTTGTCTATACAAGTATATCTAAATGCATCATCTGTCCCTTATGAGGAGCACACAATGTCGTCAGGTAAATACCGCCAGCAGGACGTCCGTGCCGCGCGCGGCACCACGCTTACTGCCAAAAGCTGGCTCACCGAAGCCCCGCTGCGCATGTTGATGAACAACCTTGATCCTGAGGTGGCGGAAAACCCCCACGAACTGGTGGTCTACGGCGGCATAGGCCGCGCCGCACGCAACTGGGAATGCTATGACGCAATTGTAAAATCCCTGACCGAACTCGAACACGACGAAACCCTGCTGGTGCAGTCCGGCAAGCCGGTTGGCGTATTTAAAACCCATAAGAACGCGCCGCGCGTGCTGATCGCCAACTCTAACCTCGTGCCGCACTGGGCTACCTGGGAACACTTCAACGAGCTGGACGCGAAAGGGCTGGCGATGTATGGCCAGATGACCGCCGGGAGCTGGATCTACATCGGCAGCCAGGGGATTGTGCAGGGCACCTACGAAACCTTCGTGGAAGCGGGGCGTCAGCACTATAACGGCTCGCTGAAAGGCCGCTGGGTGCTTACCGCCGGTCTGGGCGGGATGGGCGGCGCGCAGCCGCTGGCCGCCACGCTGGCCGGCGCGTGCTCGCTGAACATTGAATGCCAGCAGAGCCGCATTGATTTCCGTCTGCGTACCCGTTACGTCGACGAACAGGCCGAGAATCTCGATGACGCGCTGGCGCGCATCAAAAAATACACGTCCGAAGGCAAAGCGATGTCGATTGCCCTGTGCGGTAACGCGGCGGATATTCTGCCGGAGCTGGTTGCCCGCGGCGTGCGTCCGGATCTCGTTACCGACCAGACCAGCGCCCATGACCCGCTGCATGGTTACCTGCCAAAAGGCTGGACGTGGGAAGACTACCAGCAAAAAGCGGAAACCGACCCTGAAGGCACGGTACTGGCGGCTAAGCGTTCGATGGCGGAACACGTCTCCGCGATGCTGGCCTTCAGCCAGTTGGGCATTCCAACCTTTGACTACGGCAACAACATCCGCCAGATGGCGAAAGAGATGGGCGTGAATAACGCCTTCGACTTCCCCGGCTTCGTGCCTGCCTATATCCGTCCGCTGTTCTGCCGCGGCATCGGCCCGTTCCGCTGGGTGGCCTTGTCCGGCGATCCGCAGGATATCTACAAAACCGACGCCAAAGTGAAGGAGATCGTCGCAGACGACGAACACCTGCACCACTGGCTGGATATGGCTCGCGAACGCATCAGCTTCCAGGGCTTGCCGGCGCGCATCTGCTGGGTAGGGCTGGAGTGGCGGCAAAAGCTGGGTCTGGCCTTCAACGAAATGGTGCGCAGCGGTGAAGTCTCCGCGCCGATCGTCATTGGCCGCGACCATCTGGACTCCGGCTCCGTCGCCAGCCCAAACCGTGAAACCGAAGCCATGCGCGACGGATCTGACGCGGTCTCCGACTGGCCATTGCTTAATGCCTTGCTGAATACCGCCAGCGGCGCCACCTGGGTCTCGCTGCACCACGGCGGCGGCGTCGGGATGGGCTTCTCCCAGCACTCAGGGATGGTCATCGTCTGTGACGGAACCGATGAAGCGGCCGCGCGCATCGCCCGCGTGCTGCACAACGACCCGGCAACCGGCGTGATGCGTCACGCGGATGCGGGTTACGAGATTGCCATTGACTGTGCCAAAGAGCAGGGACTGAACCTGCCGATGATCCCTGCCACACAAGGAAAGCATGCATGAACGCGTTAACACTCACTCCCGGCTCGCTGACGCTCAAACAGCTGCGTAACGTCTGGCGCCAGCCGGTCACCCTTTCACTTGATGAAAGCGCCCACGCCGCGATAAACGACAGCGTCGCCTGCGTAGAAGCGATTGTTGCCGAAGGGCGCACCGCCTACGGGATTAACACCGGCTTTGGCCTGCTGGCGCAGACCCGCATCGCCACGCACGATCTGGAAAACTTACAGCGTTCGCTGGTGCTGTCGCACGCGGCAGGCGTCGGCCAGCCGCTTGACGATGAGATTGTCCGTCTGATGATGGTGCTCAAAATCAACAGCCTGGCGCGCGGTTTCTCGGGCATTCGCCTGAGCGTGATCCAGGCGCTGATGGCCCTGGTAAATGCAGAAGTCTATCCGTGGATCCCGGCAAAAGGCTCCGTCGGCGCCTCCGGCGATCTCGCCCCGCTGGCGCACATGTCGCTGCTGCTGCTGGGTGAGGGCAAAGCGCGCTGGCAGGGCGAGTGGCTCCCTGCGAAAGAAGCGCTGGCAAAAGCCGGCTTAACGCCAATCACCCTCGCGGCAAAAGAGGGGCTGGCGCTGCTTAACGGCACGCAGGCGTCGACGGCCTTTGCGCTGCGCGGCCTGTTTGAAGCGGAAGATCTGTTTGCGTCGGCGGTGGTGTGCGGTGCGCTGACCACCGAGGCGGTGCTCGGCTCGCGTCGTCCGTTTGACGCGCGTATTCACGCGGTGCGCGGCCAGCGCGGGCAGATTGATGCCGCAGCCATGTACCGCCACGTGCTTACCGACACGAGTGAGATTGCGGATTCACACCATAACTGCGAGAAGGTGCAGGATCCGTATTCTCTGCGCTGTCAGCCGCAGGTGATGGGCGCGTGCCTGACGCAGCTGCGCCAGGCAGCAGAGGTGCTGCTGGTGGAGGCCAACGCGGTGTCCGATAACCCGCTGGTGTTCGCCGAGGAAAACGAGGTGGTCTCCGGGGGCAATTTCCACGCCGAGCCGGTGGCGATGGCGGCGGACAATATCGCGCTGGCGATTGCCGAAGTTGGGGCGTTGTCGGAGCGCCGCATCGCGCTGATGATGGATAAACACATGTCCCAGCTGCCCCCATTCCTGGTGCGTAACGGCGGGGTTAACTCAGGCTTTATGATCGCTCAGGTGACGGCCGCAGCGCTGGCAAGCGAGAACAAAGCGCTGTCGCACCCGCACAGCGTGGACAGCCTGCCAACCTCGGCGAACCAGGAAGATCACGTGTCGATGGCCCCGGCGGCCGGGCGTCGTCTGTGGGAGATGGCCTCCAACACCCGCGGCGTGCTGGCGGTGGAGTGGCTGGCGGCGTGTCAGGGTATCGATCTGCGCGAAGGGCTTAAATCCAGCCCGCTGCTGGAGCAGGCGCGCCATGTGCTGCGCGAGCACGTCACGCATTACGATGACGACCGCTTCTTTGCGCCGGATATTGATAAGGCGATGCAGCTTCTGGAAGAGGGGCGCCTTGTAGGACTGCTACCTTCGGTGCTGTGATTTTTTTGCCCGGTGGCGCTGCGCTTACCGGGCCTACGAATGCGAGATCCAGGCCGGGTAAGGCGTAGCCGCCACCCGGCTTTTTTCAGGAATACATCGCCGTAATCGACGCGCTCCCCAGGGAATGGAAATGCACGTTAAACCCGACCATCGCGCCGCTCGCGCCTTCATCGACCTCAATCTTCTCCACATCCAGCGCGTGCACCGTGAAGATATAGCGGTGGGTTTCCCCTTTTGGTGGCGCCGCGCCGCCGTAGCCCGCTTTACCAAAGTCAGTGCGCGTCTGAATGGCACCTTCAGGCAGGGCAACCAGGTCTGAACCGGAACCCTGCGGCAGCACGCGCGTGTCGGCGGGCAGGTTCGCCACAACCCAGTGCCACCAGCCCGAGCCGGTCGGCGCGTCCGGGTCGTAGCAGGTCACGACAAAGCTTTTGGTTCCTGCAGGAACGTCGCCCCACGCCAGGTGTGGGGAGATATTATCCCCCTGATAGCCCATGCCGTTGAAAACGTGGCGTTCCGGGAGTTTTTCACCGTCGCGCAGATCTTTACTGATGATTTTCATACGGTTTACCCTCGTTATTCACTCGTTCAGGAAGTGTAACGCATGGGATTAAATCGCGAAATGCGCGGGAATGTTAACGGCTGTTACGACCGCGTCGGTTAATTTACGCAGCTGCTCCGGCGTGATGCTGTACGGCGGCATCAGGTAGATAAGCTTGCCGAAAGGCCGCACCCAGACGCCCTGCTCAACGAAGAAGCGCTGCAGCGCCGCCATGTTCACCGGGCGGGTGGTTTCAATCACCCCGATGGCACCCAGCACGCGCACGTCCGCCACAAAATTCGCCCCCGAGGCGGCGCTCAGCTCTCCTTTCAGCTGTGCCTCAATCGCCGCGACCTGCGTCTGCCACTCGCCGCTCTCAAGAATGGCGAGGCTTTCGCTTGCCACGGCGCAGGCCAGCGGGTTGCCCATAAACGTCGGGCCGTGCATAAAGCAGCCCGCCTCGCCGTCGCTGATGGTGTCGGCAACCTGACGAGTGGTGAGGGTGGCGGAGAGCGTCATGGTGCCGCCAGTCAGCGCTTTACCCAGACACAGAATATCCGGCGCAATGCCCGCGTGTTCGCAGGCAAACAGCTTGCCGGTGCGGCCAAAGCCGGTGGCAATTTCATCGGCAATCAGCAGAATGCCCTCGCGGTCGCACATCTTGCGAATGCGCCTCAGCCATTCCGGATGGTACATCCGCATTCCGCCCGCGCCCTGCACAATCGGTTCGAGAATAACGGCTGCGATTTCATGGCGATGCGCCGCCATCAGCCGCGCGAAGCCCACCATGTCCATCTCGTTCCACTCGCCGTCTAATCGGCTTTGCGGCGCAGGGGCAAACAGGTTTTCCGGCAGATAGCCCTTCCACAGGCTGTGCATGGAGTTGTCCGGATCGCACACCGACATCGCCCCGAAGGTATCCCCGTGATAGCCGTTGCGGAAGGTGAGGAACCGCTGGCGCGTTTCGCCCTTCGCATGCCAGTACTGCAGCGCCATCTTCATCGCCACTTCCACCGCCACCGAGCCGGAATCGGCCAGGAAAACGCACTCCAGCGATTCAGGCGTCATCGCCACCAGGCGACGGCATAAATCCACCGCGGGCTGATGGGTGATCCCGCCAAACATTACGTGCGACATCTGGTCAATCTGGGCCTTCATCGCCGCGTTCAGGCGCGGATGGTTGTATCCGTGAATGGCCGCCCACCAGGAGGACATTCCGTCAACCAACTGCTCGCCGCTGGCGAGATGCAGCTCGCAGCCGTGGGCAGAGGCCACCGGATAGACGGGAAGGGGGCGGGTGGTGGAGGTGTAAGGGTGCCAGATATGCTGCTTGTCGAAGGCGAGATCGTCCTGGGTCATAATCGACTTGTAAACCATTTTGAAAAGTTTTAGGTTTACGAGTATAAACCGAACCGAAAATTAACAAAACCCTTTGGAGAAGCCCAATGGCTCACCACGCACGCTGGACGATGTCGCAAGTTACTGAATTATTCAATAAACCTTTCCTTGAGCTGATGTTTGAAGCGCAACAGGTGCATCGTCAGCACTTCGATCCGCGCCATGTTCAGGTCAGCACGCTGCTGTCGATCAAGACCGGCGCCTGTCCTGAAGACTGCAAATATTGCCCGCAGAGCGCGCGCTACAAAACCGGCCTGGAGTCAGAGCGCCTGATGGAGGTCGAGCAGGTGCTCGACTCCGCGCGCAAGGCCAAAAACGCGGGCTCAACCCGCTTCTGCATGGGCGCGGCGTGGAAGAACCCGCACGATCGCGATATGCCCTATCTGGAGCAGATGGTGAAGGGCGTGAAGGAGATGGGCCTCGAAGCCTGTATGACGCTCGGCACGCTGAACGAGGAGCAGGCGCAGCGCCTCTCTGCCGCGGGGCTGGATTACTACAACCACAACCTCGACACCTCCCCGGAATTTTACGGCAATATCATCACCACGCGCACCTACCAGGAGCGCCTGGACACGCTGGATAAAGTGCGCGATGCAGGGATCAAGGTCTGCTCCGGCGGCATCGTGGGCTTAGGCGAAACGGTGAAAGACCGCGCGGGTCTGCTGCTGCAGCTGGCGAACCTGCCGACCCCGCCGGAAAGCGTGCCCATCAACATGCTGGTGAAGGTCAAGGGCACGCCGCTGGCGGATAACGAGGACGTGGATGCGTTTGATTTTATTCGCACTATCGCGGTGGCGCGCATCATGATGCCAACCTCTTACGTCCGCCTTTCTGCCGGTCGCGAGCAGATGAACGAGCAAACTCAGGCAATGTGCTTTATGGCCGGGGCCAACTCCATCTTCTACGGCTGCAAGCTGCTGACCACGCCGAACCCGGAAGAGGACAAAGACGTTCAGCTGTTCCGCAAGCTGGGGCTGAACCCGCACCAGACCGGGGTGCTGACGGGCGATAACGAGCAACAGCAGCAGCTGGAGCAGCAGATTCTCAACGCCGACACCGATCAGTTCTACAACGCGGCAGCCGTATGACCTGGCAGGTACGGATTAATGCCGCGCTGGAAGAACGCCGGGCGGCAGAGGCGTTTCGCGTTCGCAGGGTGGTGGAAAACGGCGCGGGCCGTTTTCTGACCCGCGAGGGACGGCAGTTTTGTAATTTCTCCAGCAATGACTATCTCGGACTGAGCCAGCATCCGGCCATCGTCCGCGCCTGGCAGCAGGGCGCGGAGCGATTTGGCGTGGGCAGCGGTGGCTCGGGGCACGTCAGCGGATACACCACGGCGCATCAGGCGCTGGAGGAAGAGCTGGCCGACTGGCTGGGCTATCCGCGCGCGCTGCTGTTTATCTCCGGATTTGCCGCCAACCAGGCGGTCATCACGGCCATGATGGGGAAAGAGGACCGCATTGTCGCCGACCGTTTAAGCCACGCCTCGCTGCTGGAAGCGGCAAACTTAAGTCCGGCGCAGCTGCGGCGTTTTGCCCATAACGATGCGTCACAGCTCGCCTCGCTGCTGGACAAACCCTGCGACGGGCAACAGCTGGCAGTCACGGAAGGGGTGTTCAGCATGGACGGCGACAGTGCGCCGCTTGCCGCGCTTCACGAGGCCGCAAAGCGGCAAAACGCCTGGCTGCTGGTCGATGATGCTCACGGCACTGGGGTGATGGGCGATGAAGGACGCGGCAGCGCCCATCAACAAAACGTGAAGCCGGAACTGCTGGTGGTTACCTTCGGCAAAGGCTTTGGCGTCAGCGGCGCCGCCGTGCTGTGCAGCGAATCTGTCGCCGACTATCTGCTGCAGTTTGCCCGTCACCTCATCTACAGCACCAGCATGCCCCCGGCGCAGGCCGTGGCGCTGTCGGCGTCGCTGGCGGTGATCCGCAGCGCAGAAGGGGATGAACGCCGTCAGCAGCTGGCAGAGCACATCTCCTGCTTCCGTCAGGGACTGGCGGCGCTTCCCTTCCAGAGTCCCGATTCGCAGAGCGCCATCCAGCCCGTCATTGTCGGCGAAAACGGCCGCGCGCTGGCACTGGCCCAGGCGCTGCGCGAGCGGGGGATGTGGGTAACGGCCATTCGTCCGCCAACCGTTCCGCCGGGCACCGCGCGTCTGCGCTTAACCCTGACGGCGGCGCATGAGGCGCAGGATATCCAGACGCTGCTGGAGGCGCTTCATGATGCCGGTGAATAAGCAGGCCGTTGCGGCGGCATTTGGCCGGGCCGCGCGGAGCTATTCGCAGCACGATGAACTCCAGCGCCAGAGCGCGCAGGGGCTTCTGGCCGCGCTTGGCGAGAACCGCTTCCCCCAGGTGCTGGACGCCGGCTGTGGTCCCGGCAGCAACAGCCGCTACTGGCGCGAGGCGGGGAGCGAGGTGACGGCCATCGACCTGTCGCCCGCCATGCTGGACGAGGCGCGCCAGCAGCAGGCGGCGCACCACTATGTAGTGGCGGATATTGAGGCGATCCCGCTGGCGGACGCGCAGTTCGATCTGGTCTGGAGCCATCTGGCGGTGCAGTGGTGCAGCAGCCTGCCGCAGGCGTTACGCGAGCTTTATCGCGTCGCACGACCGGGCGGAAAGGTGGCCTTTACCACCTTGCTGGAAAGTTCGCTGCCGGAGCTGAATCAGGCGTGGAAAGCGGTGGATGAGCAGCCGCACGCGAACCGCTTTTTATCGTATGAGCAGGTGACGCAGGCGCTGGCAGGCTGGCGCTGTCGCAGCACGGTGCAAACCATCACGCTTAATTTTAGCGACGCGTTCAGCGCCATGCGCTCTCTGAAGGGCATCGGCGCCACGCACCTGCACGCCGGGCGGGAGAAAAAACCGCTGACCCGGGGGCAGCTGCAACGCCTGGAACTGGCCTGGCCGCAGCAGCGGGGCCTTTTCCCGCTCTCTTATCAACTTTTTCATGGGATTATCGAACGTGACTGAACGTTATTTTGTTACCGGCACTGATACGGAAGTGGGCAAAACGGTTGCCAGCGCTGCGCTGCTGCAGGCGGCACGACTGCTCGGAAAAAACACCGCCGGATATAAGCCCGTGGCTTCCGGCAGCGAGATGACGGCGGAAGGGTTACGCAACACCGACGCGCTGGCGCTCCAGCGTAACAGTAGCCTTGAGCTTGCCTATTCGGCGGTTAATCCCTATACCTTTGCCGAGCCGACGTCGCCGCACATTATCAGCGCTGACGAAGGCCGTCCGATTGATTTCGCCGTGCTGTCTGCCGGGTTACGGACGCTGGAAAGCCAGGCCGACTGGGTGCTGGTGGAAGGCGCGGGAGGCTGGTTTACGCCGCTTTCGGACACGCAGACCTTTGCTGACTGGGTGCAGGCCGAGCGGCTTCCGGTCATTCTGGTCGTCGGCGTGAAGCTGGGCTGCATCAATCACGCCATGCTGACGGCGCAGGCCGTTCAGCAGGCAGGGCTGACGCTGGCAGGCTGGATAGCCAACGACGTGGTTGCGCCGGGCAGGCGGCATCAGGAGTATCTGGCGACCCTCAAGCGCGTGCTCCCGGCACCGTTCCTCGGGGAAATCCCCTGGATTGCTGGCGATGCTGAGCAGGCCGAAACCGGGCGCTATCTCGACCTCAGCGTCTTGCTTCCCGCGACATCCAGTGGGCAATGAGCTCATCGTTCAGCTCGCTAACGTGGCCCTGAGCCACGTTACGCCCGCGATAAAGCATGCAAAACCGATCCGCCACCCGGCGGATAAACGACAGCTGCTGCTCCGCCAGCAGCACCGTCATGCCTAACTCTCGGTTTAAGCGCCCCAGCAGCTGCGCCAGCTTCTGGGCAAATCCGTGTCCTGCCCCATGCGTAGGCTCATCCAGAATCAGCATCCGCGGGCGGTTGACCAGTGCATTCGCCAGGGCAAGCTGATACTGATCCTCTGGCGAAAGGGCATTGCCCCGCGTCTGACGTCGCGCGTAGAGTTCCGGGAACAGATCGTATACGTCGCTTTTCGCCGCCGGGTCGGGTTTCCCCATCGCCCGCATGGCAATATGCAGATTCTCCTCAATCGTCAGTTGAGAGAAAATACGCCTGTCCTGCGGCACATAGCCTATTCCCGGCTCTGAACGTTGTTCCGGTGCCGGGCTGAGCAAATCACGCGGCGGTGCGCCCGCTTCATGCCAGATAATCGTGCCGCTTTCGACGGGGATGTTTCCGGTAATACAGTTCATCAGGGTGGTTTTGCCCATCCCCGGCAGGCCTATGACGCCTGTACACATCCCTTGCGGAAAATCCAAATCCACGTTCCATAGCGTATGTTGGCTTCCGTAAAACTGATTCACTGCACGCAGACTCAACATCTTTCTCTCCTTAAAAATGCGTAGGGATAGGCCTGACGTGAAGCTGCAAAACGCTTGCCAGAAACCTGAAATCGATTAAAAAAACGACTTTTTTAGGAATAAGCCACAGGAGAGCAGGGTAAAAACGCGTGGCTTGCACATCGACGGTGCCGGGAATGGTGAGTTGTGGTGCAGGACGAAAAATGGCTGAAATGTGAGCAGGATCGCATCTGTTGGTTATGAATGACTCAACTGTTTATCGTCAAAAAAGAGCTATAAAAATTTTTTGTTGCCGCCTCGTGGGAAAATCCGGGAATTTGCTGAGCGGCGGTCTACACGGGCTGGAAGCAGTTATCCACTATTCCTGTGGATAACCATGTGCATTAGAGTTAGAAAACACGCGATAAGCGAGAGAAGACGCGGCTTTCGCCCAAATTGACGCGAAACGCGGCTTTAGAAAATATCGTTTAAAATTTAATTGCTTAGATAAAAGCAATTACCGTAATGAAAGTGTCACTCGTTGCCATAAAACTATCATTACCTGGCTTGACAAATGTTAAAAAAGAAAAAGTTCTGGGGATAACCCAACCTGGCTGGTTTTTTATCTCGTCAGAGCCTAAATTTTGTCCGCTAACGCGCTAATGACTCCGCCGCTACGCTAAATATCCTGACACGCTACTGGTTTTTCATCCAGTGTTTTTTACTGGCATTCCTGGCAACAACGAGTAAAATTACTCACCTGCCGCTTATAACGTCATCAGGTCGTCGCCCATGAGTAAACCGTTCAAACTGAATTCTGCTTTCCGCCCCTCTGGCGATCAGCCTGAGGCTATCCGTCGTCTTAAAGAAGGGCTGGAAGACGGGCTGGCGCACCAGACGCTGCTGGGGGTAACCGGCTCGGGCAAAACGTTTACTGTCGCCAACGTGATCGCTGACCTGCAGCGCCCCACGATGGTGCTTGCACCCAATAAAACCCTCGCGGCACAGCTTTACGGCGAGATGAAAGAGTTCTTCCCGGAAAACGCGGTGGAGTATTTTGTCTCCTACTACGATTACTACCAGCCGGAAGCCTATGTGCCGAGCTCTGATACCTTCATCGAGAAAGATGCTTCGGTGAACGAACACATCGAACAGATGCGACTGTCTGCGACCAAGGCGCTGCTTGAGCGACGCGATGTGGTTGTGGTCGCGTCTGTTTCGGCGATTTACGGCCTGGGCGATCCGGATCTCTATCTGAAGATGATGCTGCACCTGACGCAGGGGATGATCATCGATCAGCGCGCAATTTTGCGCCGTCTGGCCGAGCTGCAGTACACCCGTAATGACCAGGCCTTCCAGCGCGGGACGTTCCGCGTGCGCGGTGAGGTGATCGACATCTTCCCGGCGGAATCGGACGATATGGCGCTGCGCGTCGAGCTGTTTGACGAAGAGGTTGAGCGTTTGTCACTGTTCGACCCGCTGACCGGCCACGTTGAGTCGGTGATACAGCGTTTTACCATCTACCCTAAAACGCACTACGTGACGCCACGCGAGCGTATCGTGCAGGCGATGGAAGAGATCAAAGAGGAGCTTGCAGAGCGCCGTAAGGTGCTTCTGGCTAACAATAAGCTGCTGGAAGAGCAGCGCCTGAGCCAGCGCACCCAGTTCGATCTGGAGATGATGAACGAGCTGGGCTACTGCTCGGGTATCGAAAACTACTCGCGCTTCCTCTCCGGGCGCGGGCCGGGCGAGCCACCGCCGACGCTGTTTGACTACCTTCCGGCCGACGGTCTGCTGGTGATCGACGAATCCCACGTCACGATCCCGCAGATCGGCGGGATGTACCGCGGCGACCGCGCGCGTAAAGAGACGCTGGTGGAGTACGGCTTCCGCCTGCCGTCAGCGCTGGATAACCGTCCGATGAAGTTTGAAGAGTTTGAGGCGCTGGCGCCGCAGACCATCTACGTGTCGGCCACGCCGGGCAACTACGAGCTGGAGAAATCCGGCGATGAGGTGATCGACCAGGTGGTCCGTCCGACAGGGCTGCTGGATCCGATTATCGAAGTGCGCCCGGTGGCGACCCAGGTGGACGATCTGCTCTCTGAGATCCGCGCCCGTTCCGCCATCAACGAGCGCGTGCTGGTGACGACGCTCACCAAGCGCATGGCGGAAGACCTGACCGAGTATCTTGAAGAACACGGTGAGAAGGTGCGCTATCTGCACTCGGATATCGACACCGTGGAGCGCATGGAGATTATCCGCGATCTGCGTCTGGGCGAATTTGATGTGCTGGTGGGGATCAACCTGTTGCGAGAAGGTCTGGATATGCCTGAAGTCTCGCTGGTGGCGATTCTGGACGCCGATAAAGAGGGCTTCCTGCGCTCTGAACGCTCCCTGATCCAGACCATTGGCCGCGCCGCGCGTAACGTCAACGGGAAAGCGATTCTGTACGGCGACAAAATCACCCCGTCGATGGCGAAAGCGATTGGCGAAACGGAACGCCGACGCGAGAAGCAGCAGCGCTACAACGAAGAGCACGGCATTACGCCGCAGGGGCTGAACAAGAAGGTGGTGGATATTCTGGCGCTGGGTCAGAACATTGCGAAGACCAAAGCGAAAGGCCGCGGCAAGGCGCGTTCAGTGGTGGAAGAAGATACCGTCGTACTGACGCCGAAGGCGCTGCAGCAGAAAATCCACGAGCTGGAAGGGCAGATGATGCAGCACGCCCAGAACCTGGAGTTCGAAGAGGCGGCACAGATCCGCGACCAGCTGCATCAGCTGCGGGATCTGTTTATCGCGGCATCATAGGTAAAGCGGCGTGTATTCCCCCTCTCCCCGTGGGAGAGGGCTGGGGTGAGGGCATCAGGCCGCACAAAGCGAACCTAACCCAACGCCTGAATCGCTTTCTCCAGCGCCTCGCGCAGCAGGTGGCGGTCGTGACGATATTTAATATCGCTGGCTTCCAGCGGCTCCTGCACCACCACGCGATCGCCAATCCCTGTCACATCCACTTTTGGCCCAACCACGACACCGTCGATAATTTTCTTACCGACGTACTGCTCCATCAGGTCCAGCTTGTCCGCCAGCGACAGGCTCGCCGCTGCCGGGCTCAGCTCACGGCCCAGGTTACCGATATAAACCATCGGGGCAGGGGTGCGACGCAGCGCCTGCGCCAGCTCTTTTACCAGCAGAATGGGCATCAGGCTGGTATAAAAACTGCCTGGACCGATCAGGATAAGATCCGCTTCACCAATGGCCTCTACCGCTTCTCGCGTGGCGGGCACGCTCGGATAGGTCATCAACTCCGTTGGCGGCAGGAGGAGCTGGTCAATATTCACCTCGCCGTAAACTTCATGCCCTTCGGCATCGATTGCCATCAAGTCAACCGGTTGTTCAGACATGGGGATCAGGAATGCGTCCACCTTGAGCAGATTACGGATTAAGTTGATGGCTTCCAGAGGCCGTACGCTCAGGTGATCCAGCGCCTTTAACATCAGATTTCCGAGGTTATGCCCGGAAAGTTCGCCATTGCCGCCAAAACGGTACTCAAACATCGCCGACGCGACGCTCGGCTCGGTAATTAACTGATTCAGGCAGTTGCGCATATCTCCCCAGGCAATGCCGCCTTCAGCCCGCCTGATCCGCCCGGTTGAGCCGCCGTTGTCGGTGGTTGTCACTATCCCTGTCAGCCGTGAGCCCAGTGACGACAAAGAGGACATGACGCGGCCCAGGCCGTGGCCTCCGCCAAGAGCGACCACTCGGTCAAGATCCGCAAAAGTGCGATTGCGCATACGTATTCCTTATCACGTTCGATCGCGTAACAGTAACCTAACTACCCCCAAAAGACGATGCCTCACCCAATGCAAAATGACGTATATCAATGCGAAAATGCGGTTTTTAGGTATTCTGTAGCGAAAATGCAGGACTGAATCGCTATATACATAATTATATAGCGAAAAGCGACAATGGCGGAGTGTCGATTTCCACGCTACTATCGCCATAACCACGTTTTCAAAACTGAAAACATACACTCTAGCCCTGGCGCCTGTGTCGAATGATATGGCGCCCTGGCCGTGGCGGATTTGCCACCAGGGTACAGAAAGAAATGACTGTGCCTCCCGATTTGGAAAGGTGTACATGGCTTCACAACTTACTGATGCTTTCGCGCGTAAGTTTTACTACTTGCGTCTGTCGATTACCGATGTGTGCAACTTCCGTTGCACCTACTGTCTGCCCGATGGCTACAAGCCGGGCAGCGTCACCAATAATGGCTTTCTCTCCGTGGATGAAGTGCGCCGCGTCACGCGTGCGTTTTCTGAGCTGGGTACTGAAAAAGTCCGTCTGACCGGTGGCGAACCCTCCCTGCGCCGCGATTTCACCGACATCATTGCCGCCGTACGCGAAAACGAACGCATCCGCCAGATCGCGGTGACCACCAACGGTTATCGCATGGCGCGTGACGTGGCCAACTGGCGCGACGCTGGCCTAACCGCGATCAACGTCAGCGTGGACAGCCTTGATGCCCGGCAGTTTCACGCCATTACCGGTCAGGACAAGTTCCGCCAGGTGATGGACGGCATCGATGCGGCGTTTACCGCCGGGTTCGAAAAGGTCAAAGTCAACACGGTGCTGATGCGCGACGTAAACCACCATCAGCTGGACACCTTCCTGGCGTGGATTAAATCCCGTCCCATTCAACTGCGTTTTATCGAGCTGATGGAAACGGGCGAGGGCAGCGAACTGTTCCGCCGTCACCATATTTCCGGCATGGTGTTGCGCGACGAGCTGCTGAAACGCGGCTGGATCCACCAGATCCGCCAGCGCAGCGACGGCCCGGCACAGGTCTTTTGTCACCCGGATTACGAAGGCGAAATTGGGCTTATCATGCCCTATGAGAAAGACTTCTGCGCCAGCTGCAACCGCCTGCGCGTATCGTCGGTGGGCAAGCTGCACCTCTGCCTGTTCGGGGATGGCGGCGTAGAACTGCGCGATCTGCTGGAAGACGATGCGCAGCAGGCCGCGCTTGAAGCGCGCATTTCTGAAGCGCTGACGCACAAAAAGCAGACCCACTTCCTGCATCAGGGCAATACCGGCATTACTCAGAACCTGTCCTACATCGGCGGGTAATCAGTCTTTAGAAGGAACCAGAAGATGAGTCAGGTCAGCGCAGAATTTATCCCGACACGCATTGCTATTCTTACCGTTTCCGACCGCCGTGGCGAAGAGGATGATACCTCCGGCCACTGGCTGCGTGAGGCGGCCCATGACGCGGGGCATACCATCGTCGATAAAGCGATTGTGAAAGAGAACCGCTACGCCATTCGCGCGCAGGTCTCTCAGTGGATCGCCAGTGCTGAGGTGCAGGTGGTGCTGATCACCGGCGGCACCGGCTTTACCGCGGGCGATCAGGCCCCAGAGGCGCTAATCCCGCTGTTTGACCGCGAGGTAGAAGGCTTCGGCGAAGTGTTCCGCATGCTCTCCTTTGAAGAGATTGGCACCTCCACGCTGCAGTCGCGCGCGGTGGCCGGCGTGGCAAACAACACGCTGATTTTCGCCATGCCGGGCTCGACCAAAGCCTGCCGCACCGCATGGGAAAATATTATTGCCCCGCAGCTGGATGCCCGTACCCGTCCGTGTAATTTTCATCCCCATTTGAAGAAGTAAACTATGTCACAACTGACCCACATTAACGCCGCTGGCGAAGCGCATATGGTGGATGTCTCCGCCAAGGCCGAAACGGTGCGCGAGGCGCGTGCTGAGGCATTCGTCACCATGCTGCCGGAGACGCTGGCGATGATTATCGACGGCAGTCACCATAAGGGCGACGTCTTTGCCACCGCCCGCATCGCCGGTATTCAGGCTGCAAAACGGACCTGGGACCTCATCCCGCTCTGCCATCCGCTGATGCTGAGCAAGGTGGAAGTGAACCTGCAGGCGCAGCCGGAGCACAACCGCGTGCGTATTGAGTCCCTCTGCCGCTTAACCGGCAAAACCGGCGTGGAGATGGAAGCCCTGACGGCGGCCTCCGTCGCCGCGCTGACCATCTACGACATGTGCAAAGCGGTGCAGAAAGATATGGTGATTGGCCCGGTTCGTCTGCTGGCAAAAAGCGGCGGCAAATCCGGTGATTTTAAGGTGGACAGCCATGATTAAGGTGCTCTTTTTCGCCCAGGTGCGTGAGCTGGTCAATACTGACAGCCTGACGCTGGACGCCTCTTTTGAAAACGTCGCCGCCCTGCGCGCGCATCTGGCGGCACAAAGCGACCGCTGGGCGCTGGCGCTCGACGAAGGCAAGCTGCTGGCGGCCGTTAACCAGACGCTGGTGGAGTTCACCCACCCGCTGACTGAAGGGGATGAAGTGGCCTTCTTCCCGCCGGTCACAGGGGGCTAAGATGGCTGAAACCCGAATTCTGGTCGGTCCCGAGCGCTTTAACGTCGGTACAGAATATGACTGGCTGGCGGAGCGCGATGAAGACGGCGCGGTCGTTACGTTCACCGGTAAAGTGCGTAACCACAATCTCGGCGACAGCGTAAAAGCGCTGACGCTGGAGCACTATCCGGGCATGACGGAGAAATCGCTGGCGGCAATTGTGGATGAAGCGCGAGGCCGCTGGCCGCTCGGGCGGGTCACGGTGATCCACCGCATCGGCGAGATGTGGCCCGGCGAAGAGATTGTCTTTGTCGGCGTGACCAGCGCGCACCGCGGTAGCGCCTTTGCGGCAGGGGAGTTCATTATGGATTACCTCAAAACCAAAGCGCCGTTCTGGAAGCGCGAAGCCACGCCGGAAGGCGAGCGCTGGGTGGAATCTCGCGACAGCGATAAACAGGCCGCCAGCCGTTGGTAGTCGGTTTACGTGGATGTGTTACTCTTAATGTGTGTGTGTCTTCTTAACCTTAATCAGGAGTGAATCATGGACCGATTTCCGCGTTCCGATTCAATAGTACAGCAGACCCGTAGCGGCCTGCAGACGTATATGGCGCAGGTGTACGGCTGGATGACGGTCGGCCTGCTGCTTACCGCGTTTATCGCGTGGTATGCGGCGAACACGCCTGAGCTGATGATGTTTATCTTCTCCAGCAAAATCACCTTCTTTGGGCTGATTATCGCGCAGCTGGCGCTGGTGTTTGTGCTTTCCGGCCTGGTGCAGAAACTCAGTGCCGGAATGGCGACCACGCTGTTTATGCTCTATTCGGCGCTGACTGGTTTGACGCTCTCCAGCATTTTCATCGTCTACACCTACTCCTCCATCGCCAGCACCTTCGTGGTGACCGGCGGGATGTTCGGCGTGATGAGCCTGTACGGTTACACCACCAAACGTGACCTGAGCGGCTTAGGTAATATGCTGTTTATGGGGCTGATCGGGATTGTGCTGGCATCGCTGGTGAACCTGTGGCTGAAGAGCGACGCGCTGATGTGGGCCGTGACCTATATCGGGGTAGTAGTTTTTGTCGGGCTGACGGCCTATGACACTCAGAAGCTGAAAAACATCGGCGAGCAGATCGACGGGCGCGACAGTTCAAACCTGCGCAAATACTCGATTCTGGGCGCGCTGACGCTCTATCTGGACTTCATCAACCTGTTCCTGATGCTGCTGCGGATTTTCGGCAACCGTCGCTGAGGTTGCTTTGCCGGGTGGCGGTGCGGTCTGGTGCCCTCACCCTGACCCTCTCCCACGGGAGAGGGAACAAACACTAAAAACGGCAACAAGGTTGCCGTTTTGCTTTTATTTCGCCATTGCCTTCTCATTTTTCGCCCGTAACTTTTTCGCCCGGCTCTCCAGCACCAGATAACAGACCGTTGCCAGCGCCAGCGGCAGGAAGTAATAGAGCATGCGGTAGGCGAGCAGGGCGGCAATAATCGTCCCCTGTGAAACATGTTCTCCGGCCAGCAGCGCGATAAACACCGCCTCCAGCACACCAATTCCCGCCGGAATATGCACGATAACCCCGGCGATACTGCTCACCAGCAGCACGCCCAGCACGAAGAAGTAGTTCACGTCCTCGCCAATCAACAGCCAGATGATCGCCCCCATCGCCATCCAGTTGGCGCTGGATACCGCCATCTGCAGCACCGCGAACTTCCACGACGGCAGTACCAGTTTCTGCCCTTTAATGGTCATATGGCGGCGTCTGGCAAAGGCGCAGGCCCACAGATACACGGCGATGATCAGCAGCAGCACGATGCCGAGAATGCGCAGCGTGGCCTCGTCGATATACCAGTGTGCGGGCAGCTGCACCACGCCGATGGTGAAAATCACCCCGCCCAGCAGAATGTACCCCAGCCAGTTGGTGGTGATACTCAGCGAGAAAATGCGGGTGATGGTGCCACCCGGTAATCCGAGACGCGAGTACAGGCGATAGCGCATGCCGATGCCGCCCACCCAGGTGCTCAGCGTCAGGTTGAAGGCGTAGCAGATAAACGACACCAGCATCACCTGACGTTTAGCCAGCTTGTGGCCGCAGTAGGCGCGACCGAGCAGGTCGTAGCAGCCGTACATCAGGTAGCTGACGATAACCAGCCCTACGGCGCCCAGCAGCACCAGCCGGTTATAGTTGCGGATGACCTTCCACACCTCTTCCCAGTCCACTTTCTGCGCGTAGACCACCAGCAGTACCGCGACCGCGATAAAGAATACCCAGGTGAGGATTTTTTTCGCCAGCCGCCAGCGAGGATGAGATTTTGACATCAGGGTTTGCCTCCATCTTCCGCTTCAACGCGGTCCTGGGTTTCCATTTCAGGTTGTACCGGCGGATCAACCTGCGCCAGCTTTGGCGTATGCGCCGGCAGCCAGCCGACCATCGCCGGGAAGTGGCGCAGGAAGTGGAACACCACCACGCCGATACCAACGTTCCACCAGCTCCGTTTCGGCACCATGGACTCATCCACCCGTACGCAATCCTTATGGATAAGTCCCTGAAGGTTATCCCGCAGGGTCTGGTTAAACTGACGGTCGTGGATGATCAGGTTCGCTTCCAGGTTAAGCGACAGGCTCAGCGGATCGAGGTTACTGGAGCCGACGGTTGCCCAGTGGTCATCCATGACGGCCACTTTGCCGTGCAGCGGGCGGCGGCGGTATTCATATATCTGCACGCCGCTTTTCACCAGGTAGCGGTAGAGCAGGCGCGCGCCCACCTTCACAATGGGCATATCCGGCTCGCCCTGCACAATCAGTTTAACGCTCACGCCGCGTCGGGCCGCGTTGCGCATGGCGTGCAGAATACGGTAGCCGGGGAAGAAATAGGCGTTGGCGATAATCACTTCGCGCTTCGCATTGGCCAGCATCTTCAGGTAATGACGTTCAATATCGTCCCGATGCTCCTCGTTGTCCCGCCAGACAAACAGCGCCTGCGCTTCGCCGGGCTTGCGGTTCTCTTCCGGGCGATGACGGCGTCGCCACCAGCGGCGAGCGGCCTCTTTACCGGGCAAGTTTTCCAGCACGAACAGCTGGATGTCCTGAACCACCGGTCCCTCAATGCGGATCGCGTAGTCCTGCTTGGCCTCCGGGCCGTAATCCGACATATGTTCGGCGGAGTAGTTAATGCCGCCCACGAACGCCACCGTTTCGTCCACTACGACGATTTTGCGGTGCATGCGGCGGAACAGGTTGGTGCGCATGCCGAACAGACGCGGACCGGGATCGTAATAGCGGAACACCACGCCGGCGGCGGTGAGCTCGTTAACAAATTCATCGCTAAGATCCGGCGAGCCATATCCATCGAGCAGGGCCTCGATTTTTATCCCGCGCCGGGCTGCATGCAGCAGTACGCTGTGCAGCTGCCTGCCAACATCGTCTTCAAACCAGATAAACGTTTCAAGGTAGACTTTCTGCTGTGCGTGGCTAATCGCCTCAAAGACCGCCGGATAGAAGTTATCGCCGTTTTCCAGCAGCGTAATACGGTTACCTTCCTGCCAGGTGCATTTCATAAGTGGATCTCCGCGCTCAGCGGGGCATGGTCGGAAAGATGTCGCCAGTTCAGTAACGCCAGCGCCGTCGGGCTGCTGGCATGCGCATTTTTCACGTAGATGCGGTCCAGGCGCAGCAGGGGGAAGCGCACCGGAAACGTCCGTGCGGGACGACCATGTGCCCGGGTGAAAATTTCCTCCAGTCCCGCTTTGACCTTCAGCGGATGGTTGGCGCGCTGCCGCCAGTCGTTAAAATCCCCGGCGACCACCACGGGTTCGCCTTCCGGCAGCGCATTGGTCCAGTCCGCCAGCATCTGCAGCTGCGCCTGGCGGTGGGCTTCACGCAGTCCGAGGTGAACGCAGCCCACGTGAACCGGAACGTCAAGTTCCGGCGGCGTGATGCGGCAGTAAAGCAGCCCGCGCTTTTCGCTCTCCCCGACGGAAACGTCCCGGTTCTCATAATGTTCTATAGGAAAACGCGACAGCACCGCATTACCGTGATGGCCTTCCGGATAGACCGCGTTGCGGCCGTAAGCGTAATCGCTCCACATGGTGTCGGCCAGGAATTCATAGTGCGGCGTATCGGGCCAGTTTTCGAAATGCATGGGGTGTACCTCGTGCGCGCCCATCACCTCCTGCAGGCAGACAATGTCCGCGCTGACGGTGCGTACCGCGTCGCGCAGCTCCGGTAAAATGAAGCGGCGGTTAAATGCTGTGAAGCCCTTATGAATGTTTATCGTCAGCACTTTAAGCGAGAAATGCTGCGTTTTTTTGCTCATAAACACCTTCCTGGGTGACTATCCCGATGAAAATAAAGTGTAGTCGGCGTCACAAAAAGATGCGGCGTTACGGAATTTTCCGTAAAGTGCGGTAGTCTGATTAAGCAGAGAAAAATCCTTCAGGAGAGAAGCCATGAAGTGGCAACAACGTGTTCGTGTCGCAACGGGTTTGAGTTGCTGGCAGATAATGTTGCATTTACTGGTCGTGGCCGTACTGGTGATGGGCTTGATGAGCGGCACGCTGGTGCGTGTTGGCTTAGGGCTATGCGTCCTCTATGGCGTCACCGTGCTGTCGATGCTGTTCTTACAGCGCCACCATGACGCGCGCTGGCGCGAGGTGGGTGATGTGCTCGAAGAGCTCACCACCACCTGGTACTTTGGTGCCGCGATGATCGTGCTGTGGCTGCTGTCACGCGTGCTGCAAAACAACCTGCTGCTGGCCCTGGCGGGTCTGGCAATCCTTGCAGGGCCAGCGGTAGTGTCGCTGCTCACTAAAGAGAAAAAGCTACGCAATGTTGCGTCTAAACATCGCATAGGCCACTGACCCCGTCGTGGCCGCTATGACCAGTAGCGGCCACAAACTTCCCCACACAATATCCAGACTCGCATCCTTCAGATAGATCTGCTTGGTGATATCCGTAAAATGTCGAATCGGGTTTATCCACGTTAAATCCTGCAGCCACACCGGCATGTTCTCGACGGGCGACACGTACCCGGAGAGCAGAATCGCCGGCATCATAAAGACGAATACCCCGATAAACGCCTGCTGCTGCGTGGAGCAGAGCGCTGAAATCAGCAGCCCAAACCCCACCAGCGACAGCCCGTAAATCACCATCGTGAAGTAAAACAGCGCCAGCGATCCGGCGAACGGGATCTCGTAGGCCCAAATTCCCACTCCCAGCACGATGGTGGCCTGGAAGGTGGCGACGATCAGCGCCGGTACCGCTTTGCCGACGAAAATCTGCCAGGTGGCGAGCGGGGAAACCAGCAGCTGATCCAGCGTGCCCTGTTCGCGCTCGCGGGCCACGGACAGGGAGGTCACGATCATCACCCCGATGGTGGTGATCATGGCGATCAGCGACGGCACCACAAACCACTTGTAGTCCAGGTTCGGGTTGTACCAGTTGCGCACCACCAGTTCGCTGTTATTGGGCTTCGGTTTGCCCTCCATCAGCTCCTGCTGATACTCCTTCACTATCTGCTGCAGGTAGTTGGCCGCTATCTGGGCGCTGTTGGAGTTGCGCCCGTCGAGGATCAGCTGCATCGGCGCGGTCTGGAAGGTGTCCAGATTGCGGGAGAAATCCGCCGGGAAACGCACCAGCAGCAGCGCTTTTTGCGTGTCGATAGTGGGCTGGATCTCCTGCGGGCTTTTAAGCAGCAGGATGTGGGTAAAGGCCTTCGCCCGGGCAAAACGCTGCGTCAGCTCGACGGCGTGTTTGCCGTTGTCTTCATTATAAATGGCAATGGTGGCGTTAGTTACCTCAAGGGTGGCGGCAAACGGGAACAATAAAACCTGAAGCAGCACCGGCAGCACCAGAATGGCGCGGGTTTGCGGCTCGCGCAGCAGGGATTGCAGCTCTTTGCGGATCAATGTCCATAAGCGGTGAAACATGTGCGCTCCTTAATCCAGTCGCCGTTTGGTTTTCAGCCACGTCAACCCGATAAACATCACCGCCGACGCCAGCAAAAACAGGGTATTGATAATCAGCACCACCGGAATATTCCCCGCCAGGAACAGGCTCTGCAGCGTGCTCACGAAGTAGCGCGCCGGAATGATGTAGGTCACGGCGCGGATCACCTCCGGCATGCTGTCTATCTGGAAGATAAAACCGGAGAGCATAATCGATGGCAGGAAGGCGGCGTTGAGCGCCACCTGCGCGGCGTTAAACTGGTTGCGGGTGATGGTGGAGATGAGCAGCCCCATCCCCAGCGTGCTGAGTAAAAACAGGCTGGTGATAAAGAACAGTACCACCAGCGAGCCGCGATACGGCACGCCAAGAATAAAGACCGCGACCAGCATGCAGAGCAGCATCGCCAGCATGCCGAGGAAGTAGTAGGGGATGAGCTTGCACAGCAGCAGCTCAACCCGCGTCACCTCGGTGGAGAGCAGCGCCTCCATAGTGCCGCGCTCCCACTCGCGGGCGATGACCAGCGAGGTGAGGATCGCGCCAATCACCGTCATAATGATGGTCACCGCCCCCGGAATAATAAAGTGCTGGCTGATGGCGGCGGGGTTAAACCAGTAGCGCGTCTGCACATCGATGAGCGGTTCAAACGTCTCACCCCGGTCTTCGGCGCGCTGCATCTGCCAGAGCTGCCAGATCCCCTCCGCATAGCCCTGCACGAAGTTGGCGGTGTTCGGCTCGCTGCCGTCGGTAATCACCTGAATCGGCGCATCGGCACCCGGGCGCGCCATGTTGGCGGCGAAATCCACCGGGATGACGATCAGGCCGCGAATTTTCCCGGCCTGCATTTTCTGAATCAGTTCCTGCCGGTTGTCGCTGACGGTGGCGTCAATGTAGGGTGAGCCGGTCATGGCATGGGTGAAGTCCAGCGCCTCTTCGCTCTGCTGCTCCAGCAAAATACCGACCCGCAGCTTGCTGGAGTCGAGGTTAATGCCGTAGCCAAAGATAAACAGCAGCAGCAGGGGGATCACCACCGCAATCAGCCAGCTGCTGGGATCGCGCACGATCTGCCGCGTCTCTTTGATGCACAGGGCGCGCACCCGGCGCCAGGAAAGGGCGTTACTGCGCATGAGCATTCTCCTTATCCCAGTCGTGGATGAGGGTGATAAACGCCTGCTCCATGGTCGGGTCTGGCTGTGCGTCGTCGGCGGCCTGCGCTTTCAGGTCGTCCGGCGTGCCGTGGGCAATCAGCTTGCCGCGGTAGACCAGCCCGATGCGGTCGCAGTATTCCGCCTCATCCATAAAGTGGGTGGTGACCATCACGGTCACGCCTTTTTCCACCATGCTGTTGATATGCAGCCAGAATTCACGGCGGGTGAGGGGGTCCACGCCTGACGTGGGTTCATCAAGAAACAGGATATCCGGCTCGTGCATCAGCGAGCAGGCCAGCGCCAGCCGCTGCTTAAAGCCGAGCGGCAGCTCGTCGGTGGCGTGGGACGCAATATTCGTTAACCCGAAGGCGTCGCTCATGCGGCGGATTTTTTCATTCTGCGCCCGCCCGCGCAGGCCGTACACCCCAGAGAAAAAGCGCAGATTCTGCTCGACCGTCAGGTTGCCGTACAGCGAGAACTTCTGCGCCATATAGCCGAGATGCTGGCGCGCTTTGCCGGAACTGACCTTGAGATCCATGTCCAGCACCAGCGCCTTGCCGGACGTCGGGACCAGCAGGCCGCACATCATCTTAAAGGTGGTGGATTTTCCCGCGCCGTTCGGCCCGAGCAGGCCGAAAATCTCGCCGCGCTTCACGGCAAAATTGACGTTATCGGTGGCGGCGAAATCGCCGAATTTTTTGGTCAGCGATTTCGCCTCGATGACCGTTTCGCCCGGCGTGCCTTCCACCGTGTGCAGAATGGCGCCAAGCGGTGATTCTGAGGTTCCCGCCCCGCCCAGCAGGTCGATAAACGCATCTTCAAAGCGCGGGGCGGTCTCGTCCATTTCAATCTCAGGCATGCCCGGCGCACGGCGAATATCGTCGACGGTGGCCTCTTTTTTGAGGATCACGCGCACCGAGCGGCCCTGAATCATCCCGTCGCTCACCTGCGGCAGCTTCAGCACCCGCTGCAGCAGCCTGCGGTTGGACTCCTGCGGGCTGTGCAGCAGAAAACTGCGCCCGGCCATGGTGTGCGTCAGCTCGGTCGGTTCGCCCTGATAGAGCAGTTCGCCCTCGTTCATCAGCAGCACGTCACGGCACTGCTCCGCTTCGTCGAGGTAGGAGGTGCTCCAGAGGATCAGCATCCCGTCGCCCGCCAGCTCGTGCACCATCTGCCACAGCTCGCGGCGGGAAATCGGGTCCACGCCGACGCCGGGCTCATCGAGCAACAGCACCTTCGGCTCGCCCACCAGCGTGCAGGCCAGCCCCAGTTTCTGCTTCATCCCGCCGGAAAGCTTGCCCGCCAGCCGGTCGGTGAACGGGCCGAGGGAGGTAAATTCGAGCAGTCGGGCGAAGGTTTTCTGCCGGGTTTCACCGGTGACGCTGCGCAGGTCGGCGTACAGATTGAGGTTCTCCATCACCGTCAGATCTTCGTACAGGCCAAACTTCTGCGGCATATAGCCGAGCATGGCGTGGAGCGCGCCGTCGTCTTTTATCGGGTCAAGGCCAAGCACGCTGGCCGAGCCTTCATCCGGCTTCAGCAGCCCCGCCAGCATCCGCATCAGCGTGGTTTTGCCCGCGCCGTCCGGGCCCACCAGTCCGGTCACGTAGCCTTTCTGAATGGTGCAGTTCAGCGGCGCGACCGCCGGTTTATCCATTCCGGGGAAGCGTTTGACCAGATTATTGAGCTGGATAACCGCATCATTCATGTCGTTCCCCGTCGTTTAAGGTCACGGTAACAGGCATGCCCTGACGCAGCGCGTCGTCCGCGTCGGTGACGATGATGCGCAGGCGGTACACGAGGTCGGTACGCAGGTCCGGTGTTTCTACCGTTTTCGGCGTGAATTCGGCGGTAGGGGAGACAAAGCCCACTTTGCCGTGATACGGCTTGTCCGGGCGACCGTCGGTATAGAGCAGCAGCTCGCGGCCCGGCTGCATCTGGCCGAGATTCGGCTCATCAATGTAGGCCCGCACCCATACCGGACGGGTTAAGGACAGCGTCAAGACGGTGCTGCCCGCGCTGAGCATGCTGCCCGGCTCTACCGCGCGGGTCATCAGCGTGCCGTCAGACGGGGCGGTTAAGATAGTGTCGTGCAGATCCAGCTCCGCCTGAGCCAGCTGCGCCTGCGCCTGCTCGAGGCTGGCCTTCGCCTGGGCAATGTCCTGCTCGCGGTTACCGGAGCGGTACTGGCTTAATTTATCCTGCGCGGATTTCAGCGTCGCCTGCGCCTGGTCGCGGGATGACCGCGCGTTTTCCAGATCGTTGGCGGAAATGGTGCGGCTTTTCCACAGCCCCTGCTGGCGGTTATAGAAGTTCTGCGCGTAGTCGTAGGCGGCTTTGGCCTGCTTAACGGCGGCAGCGGCCTGGGCAATCTCCTCATCGCGATAGCCCGCCAGCATCAGGTCATACTGCGCCTGGGCGACGGAGACGCCGGCTTTTGCCTGCATCAGCGCGTTCTCAAAGGGGGCTTTGTCCAGCATCCCCAGCGTCTGCCCGGCTTTGATGGCGTCGCCTTCGTCAACGCTCAGCGAGGCGAGACGCCCGCCGACGCGGAAGCTCATATTCACGGTACGAATATCCACGTTACCGTACAGCGTCAGGCCCCGATCCTGCTGGCTCTGATACCACAGCCAGCCACCGATTCCCGCGGCAAGCAAAACAACAACCACCAGAACGATGGTGACAGGTTTTTTCATCACTTCAGGCTCCTTTGCGTTAAGCCTTGCAGGATCAGATCGAGATGACAGGTGATGACCTGGCTAATCTGCGCGGCTTTATCCTCATCGAATTGTGCCCAGCCCGTGCGTAACAGGATGGTTTCACGCCCCAGACGGAAGGCGAGAATTTCGCCCAGCAGGGCGTGGGTATGCAAAATGGTGTCGGTATCGCTGGCGTCCCGCCCGGTGTAGGCGGCAATCAGCCGGGTCAGATGGGTGTGCATCGGGGCAATCACCTGATCGTGTACCAGCTGATAAGCGGCAGTGGGGGAGAGCTGCTCGCGGGAGATAAATTTGCTCAGGTTGAGCGTATCGTCGTGCGTCAGCAGGCGGATCATATTGTGGCAGGCATTGAGGATAAGTTGCCTGATAGCGGTACGATCCGGCGTCGGCTGGCTCAGCAGCGCGGTGGCCTCCTCAACGTGCGGGCGAAAATTGTTGCCAATAAAATCGGCAATCCACTGGGCGCAGGCGAGGTATAAATCCTCTTTTGAGCCAAAATAGTAGGTAATGGCCGCAATGTTTTGCCCGGCCTGGGCGGCGATATCCCGCGTGGTGGCATGCAGGCCATACTCGCCAAACTGCGCCAGCGCGGCGGCGATAAGCTGGCTTTTGGCCTGTTCACCTTTGGTTGTCGTCGGTGTCGTATTCATGTCGGCATTAAAAATTAATCAATCGATTGATTAAAATTATACCTGAATCGCTAAATCGTCGAGGGATACGACAGGGATATTTTATGCGCCACGTCACAAAAGCTGCTACACTCCGCACCTTCGCGACATTGTGGTTTTTGTCCTTCTATTCGTGATATCTCCCTGAAAACTACACCTGTGATGGTCGGGGCGGTTCGGAGTTTTTATGTCTTTTGATTCCCTTGGCCTGAACCCGGAAATTCTGCGCGCGATCGCAGAGCAGGGCTACGTTGAGCCAACCCCTATCCAGCAGCAGGCTATTCCGGCCGTGCTTCAGGGCCGTGACCTGATGGCCAGCGCCCAGACCGGCACCGGTAAAACCGCGGGCTTTACCCTGCCGCTGTTAGAGCTGCTGGTGAAAAACCAGCCGCACGCCAAAGGCCGTCGTCCGGTGCGCGCGCTGATCCTCACCCCAACCCGCGAGCTGGCAGCCCAGATTGGCGAGAACGTGCGTGAGTACAGCCGCTATCTCAACATTCGCTCGCTGGTGGTTTTCGGTGGCGTGAGCATTAACCCGCAGATGATGAAGCTGCGCGGCGGCGTGGACGTGCTGGTGGCAACGCCGGGCCGTCTGCTGGATCTGGAACACCAGAACGCGGTGAAGCTCGACAGCATTGAAATTCTGGTGCTGGACGAAGCCGACCGCATGCTCGATATGGGCTTCATTCATGATATTCGTCGCGTGCTGGCGAAGCTGCCGCCGCGTCGCCAGAACCTGCTCTTCTCCGCGACCTTCTCCGACGAGATCAAGGCGCTGGCGGAAAAGCTGCTGCATAACCCGCTGGAAGTGGAAGTGGCGCGCCGCAACACCGCTTCCGAGCAGGTGACGCAGCACGTTCACTTTGTGGATAAAAAGCGCAAGCGGGAGCTGCTCTCCCAGATGATCGGTCAGGGCAACTGGCAGCAGGTGCTGGTCTTTACCCGCACCAAGCACGGCGCGAACCACCTGGCGGAACAGCTGAATAAAGACGGCATCCGCAGCGCGGCGATCCACGGTAACAAGAGCCAGGGCGCGCGTACCCGCGCGCTGGCGGACTTCAAATCCGGCGACATCCGCGTGCTGGTGGCGACCGACATCGCTGCCCGTGGCCTCGATATTGAAGAGCTGCCGCACGTGGTGAACTACGAGCTGCCAAACGTCCCGGAAGATTACGTTCACCGTATCGGTCGTACTGGCCGTGCGGCGGCCACAGGTGAGGCGCTCTCTCTGGTCTGCGTGGACGAGCACAAGCTGCTGCGCGACATCGAACGCCTGCTGAAGAAAGAGATCCCGCGCATCGAAACCCCGGGCTATGAAGTGGATCCGTCCATCAAAGCCGAGCCGATTCAGAACGGTCGTCAGGGTGGTGGTCGCGGTCAGGGCGGCGGTGGTCGCGGCCAGCAGCCGCGTCGTGCAGAAGGTGGCGCGCCGAAGTCATCCGGCAAACCGCCGCGTCGTAATAACGACGGCAAGCCGGCCGGTGAAAGCCCGTGGCGCAGCGGCGAAGGGAAACCGGCAGGCGAGGGGCAGCGCCGACGCCGCCCGCGCAAGCCTGCTAACCCGCAGTAATCTGGAAGCCCGGTCGTAAAGCCGGGCTTTTCTTTTTGCGACGGCGAAGAGAAAGTGCCACAATAGTGGCTGTTTATACAGTATTTCAGGTTTTCCAATGGCTTTAACCGCGGCGCTGAAAGCGCAAATAGGCGCCTGGTATAAGGCGCTTCAGCAGCAGATCCCCGATTTTATCCCCCGAGCGCCGCAGCGGCAGATGATTGCCGACGTGGCAAAAACGCTCGCCGGGGACGACGGGCGACATCTGGCGATTGAAGCCCCGACCGGTGTCGGGAAAACCCTGTCGTATCTCATTCCCGGCATCGCTATTGCGCGGGAAGAGGACAAAACGCTGGTGGTCAGCACTGCGAACGTGGCCTTGCAGGATCAGATCTTCAGCAAAGATTTGCCGCTGCTGCGCAAAATCATCCCCGATCTCCGCTTCATCGCCGCCTTTGGGCGCGGGCGCTACGTCTGTCCGCGTAACCTGGCGGCGCTGGCCAGCAGCGAGCCCTCGCAGCAGGATCTGCTCGCCTTTCTGGATGACGAGCTGACGCCGAATAACAAGGCCGAGCAGGAACAGTGCGCAAAGCTGAAAGCCGAGCTCGACGGCTATAAGTGGGACGGCCTGCGGGATCACACCAGCCTGGCGATTAGCGACGACCTGTGGCGCAGGCTCAGTACCGATAAAGCAAGCTGCCTGAACCGCAACTGTCACTACTACCGGGAATGCCCGTTCTTCGTCGCCCGGCGCGAGATCCAGGAGGCGGAGGTGGTTGTCGCCAACCACGCGCTGGTGATGGCGGCGCTGGAGAGCGAAGCGGTGCTGCCGGAGCCGAAAAACCTGCTGCTGGTGCTCGACGAAGGCCACCACCTGCCTGACGTGGCGCGGGACGCGCTGGAGATGAGCGCGGAAATCACCGCTCCGTGGTTCCGACTTCAGCTGGATCTGTTCTGCAAACTGGTGGCGACCTGCATGGAGCAGTTTCGCCCGAAAACCACGCCGCCGCTGGCGGTCCCCGAGCGTCTGAGCGACCACTGCGAAGAGGTTTACAGCCTTATCTCGTCTCTGAACAACATCCTCAATCTTTATCTTCCGGCAGCCCAGGAGGCAGAACACCGCTTCGCGATGGGCGAGTTGCCGGACGAGGTGATGGAGATCTGCCAGCAACTGGCGAAGCATCTCGAAAAGCTGCGTGGGCTGGCGGAGATGTTCCTGAACGACCTCAGCGAGAAAACTGGCTCGCACGACGTGGTGCGGCTGCACCGCATCCTGCTGCAGATGAACCGCGCGCTGGGGATGTTTGAGGCGCAGAGCAAGCTCTGGCGGCTGGCCTCGATGGCGCAGGCGTCGGGCGCGCCGGTCACCAAATGGGCCACCCGCGAAGTGCGCGACGGGCAGGTGCACCTCTTTTTCCACTGCGTGGGCATCCGCGTGGCCGATCAGCTGGAAAAGCTGATCTGGCGCAGCGTGCCGCACGTGGTCGTTACCTCTGCGACGCTGCGCTCTCTGAACAGCTTTTCACGGTTGCAGGAGATGAGCGGCCTGAAGGAGAAAGCGGGCGATCGTTTTGTGGCGCTGGACTCGCCGTTCAACCACTGCGAGCAGGGCAAGCTGGTCATTCCACGCATGAAATACGAGCCGCTTATCGACAATGAAGAGCAGCACATTGCGGAGATGGCGGCCTACTTCCGCGAGCAGGTCGAAAGTAAAAAATATCCCGGCATGCTGGTGCTGTTTGCCAGCGGGCGGGCGATGCAGCGCTTCCTGGAGCACGTCACCGACCTGCGTTTACTCCTGCTGGTGCAGGGCGACCAGCCCCGTTACCGGCTGGTGGAAACGCACCGCAAACGTATTGATAACGGCGAGCGCAGCGTGCTGGTGGGGCTACAGTCCTTTGCCGAAGGGCTGGATTTGAAGGGGGATTACCTGACGCAGGTGCATATCCATAAGATCGCCTTCCCGCCCATCGACAGCCCGGTGGTGATCACCGAGGGCGAGTGGCTGAAAAGCCTCAACCGCTATCCGTTTGAGGTGCAGAGCCTGCCTGCGGCGTCGTTTAACCTGATTCAGCAGGTGGGGCGTCTTATTCGTAGCCACGGCTGCTGGGGTGAGGTAGTGATTTACGACAAGCGTTTGCTCACCAAAAACTACGGTCAGCGGCTGCTGAACGCGCTGCCTATCTTCCCGATTGAGCAGCCGGAGGTGCCTGAAGTAAAAAAACGCCCGGCAAAACTGGCCGCCGGGCGCAGGAAAAGCATCCGTGCTAAGGGGCGCGGTCCTACTGGTAAGTAAAGGTCACCTGAATCACGCTGCTGAACGTGCCTGCGGAGACGGGCATAGACGTGGCGTAATAGCGGGCGGAGAGCGGAAACGTGGCCGTGTGGTCAGCCGGGTTAATCGGCACGTTAAACGCCGCCTGCGGGGCGATCAGGATCTTGTCCTGTCGGTCGGCCAGCTCCAGCGCCAGCCCCTTCGCGCTGCCGGTGTTGGCGAATTTGGTCGGGTGCACGCTGTCTGCCTGGCCGTAGAAATAGGCCGTGGCAAGCGCCAGCGTGGCGGGACAGTGCGATACCGAGAGCGAAAAATCTTTCCATTCGCCGGTATCCCCTACATCTTTAAAATTACCTGATACTGCCTGGCCTAAATCTACCGTCAGGTTGCGGCTGGCGCTGTCAATGACGCAGGTGTTGGCGTAAATATTCCCCGTCATCTGGATCTGAATATCATCGGCGTGGGCCTGGGCTATCAGGCCCAGCGCCAGCATCAAAGCTGTTTTTTTCATGATCGTCACTTATAAGCGAGGGTAACGGTGGCGACGGTGTTGGCAGGGCCTGGCGTCACGACGTTGCTGGTTTGTTCGTAGCGAACCTCAAACGGGATCGCCAGCGTCTGGTTGGCGATTGCCTGGCTTTGGGTGTTCACGTAGGTGTCAAAGGTGGCGAGTTGGTTATCAACCAGCATTCTGACCCCGACGCCGGTTGCCATGCCGGGCTGCCGGGTGAGTTTGATCACCCCTGCTGACCCCGGTTCATAACCATTTGAACTGGTGACCTTCACTTCAGGCTGCACGTTGCTGTTGCAGTTCACCGTCACGTCAAAGTTTTGCGCCGGGCTGGATAACATCCCCACGCTAATAAAATCGCTGACCGGGAAGTCGCCCAGATTAATGGTCAGGTTTTTTGGGGAAACGGAGCAGGTGACGTTCTGGAAGTTAACGTTTCCTGCGTAGGAGATAACATTGGGTGAACCAATGCCGTCGTTGCCATATACGCCAATACCGAACTCTGTTTGCGCCTGAAGCAGCGTGCCGGACTGTACTGCATCACTGGTTTTAACCAGCTCAAGTGTGACGTTAAAATCAAAGGACTGATATCCATCGGTCGAGACATAGCCGATGGGCGTACTGCGGGAATCGCAGGCGACCTTTCCCCCGCCTGAAATGCGCTGGCCCTGGTCGTTCCTTAAGGCAATGCCGACTCCAGGCACGCCTGTGTCATAAACGCCGGTCAACCCGGGTATCTCCGAACCAGTTCCGTAATAGCAGGAGATGATTTCCATCCCGCTTTCGTAAGGATGGTTGCAGTTACCCGCGACGTGTACAGTTTGCTCCGTACCGGGAATGGTAGCGCCTACTGCCAGCGTCGTCGGGACCGAAATGGTGGCAACGTTGATCATTTTCGGCATATCGGGCGTAGTGCAGTCAGCCTTCGCATGCGGCATAAATAATGCCGCGGTGCCCAGAATCAGTAAGAAAAAGCATTGTTTTATCATTTGCATAGTCGTTAGCCTGAACGGTGAATCAATGACACTGCGCGGCAGCGTTAATGATGCTGGTTTTCTCTTTCTCATCCGTTAGCGCATAGTCAGCGATGCAGTGCTCGCTCGCGTCCTGTCCCCAGGAAACGGCGAGATGCCCCTGCTGCGGCAGACCCGAAAGATAGGTCTGGCCGTCATTACCCACAATAAACTCGCTGTCCTTATCCTCTGTGGTGACCGTCGCGCCGAACGGCAGCGGTTTGCCGTTGTGCGTCAGCGTCATCAGCACGCGGTTGCCCACGCGGGTGTTAAAGCTGGCGCGCACCACGGCCCCGCGAGTTGGGGTGACGACCTGCGCGGCGTGGGTGACGTCGGCATTGTCCGGCAGCGTTTCGGTATCCAGCGCAATGGTGTTGTGGCGATACGCGGTCACATACGGGACAACGGTGTAGCCGCGGAAGTCGGTTTCAACGCCGGTCTGATTAGTGATATGCGTCCCGTGCGTGCCCGGCGCTTTCACCAGCGCGATGGTCTCACCGAGCGGCTGGCTCAGGGTGATGCCGTTCGCATGGGCAACCACGCCGCCCTGCAGGCCGACGTTCACGGTCTGCTGATATTTGTCCTGGCTGACGCCGCCGCTGAGTTCGCCGTACGTTGCTTTGTAATCGGCGTTGAGGCTGGTGGAGTTGCCGCTGCCGGTACTGCTCACCCCCTCCTGAATATTCCAGTTGAGGTTATCTTCTTTCAGCGCCGTGCCGTTCAGACCGATATTCTGCGTGGTGCCATCTTTGGTGTTGTTCAGGTTGTAGGTGGCCCAGGTGTTATGCATCCAGTGGTCCAGCGGCACCGAGACGCTCAGCGCGAACTGGTTGTCGTTCGTCACCTCATTGCCGTCTTCGTCGCTGTCGCGGGTGTTTTTGTTCATGCTGTAGCTGAGGCTGTAGCTCACGCCGTGCCAGCTGTTGTTGTAGCTGACGCTCACCGAGGTCATGTCCTGGCTCTGGGTCCAGTAGGTCTCTTTCACCAGGCTCAGGGTTAGGGAACCCCAGCCTTCCGGCAGCGTCTGGTCGACGGTGGCTTCGGTACGGGCGCGGCGCTGCTGCGGTTCAGACCAGTCGTCAGAGCGGGTATACGACTCCATGGTGTCTTCCAGGGTGTAAAACCCTTTGCTGTTATAGCGGTAGCCGGCCAGCGAGAAGTTAGTGCCTGACTGGGCGATATCTTTGCTGTAGCGCACGCGCCACGACTGGCCTTTGCTGGCCTGCTGTTTTTTCAGCAGGGCTTTGGCGCGAGTGACGTCAATGGAGAAGGCGCCTAAATCGCCCATGTTTTTCCCGACGCCCACCGCCTGAGACTGATAATGGCTGCTCTGCTGAACGCCGCCGTAGGCGGTGATACCGTAGGGTAAACCGTAGATGGCGCTGCCCTGGGCAAACGGGGTCTTTTCGACATCGTTGTCATAGGAACGATAACGCCCGGCGGTCACGCTGTAGCGCAGGTTTTTTTCACGCTGCAAGACCGGCACGGAGGCAAACGGCACGACAAAATGGCTTTCGCTGCCGTCGGTCTCTTTCACGGTAACCTGCAGGTCGCCGCTGCTGCCGGTGGGGTAGAGATCGTTAATTTCGAAGGCGCCCGGCGCGACCGTGTTCTGATAAATGACGTAGCCGTTCTGGCGAACCACCACCAGCGCGTTGCTGTGGGCCGTGCCGCGGATAATCGGCGCGTAGCCTTTCTCGCTGTCCGGCAGCATGTCGCTGTCGGATTTCAGCTCCACCCCGGTGTAGGGAACGCTGTCAAACACGTCGGCAGGGGATGAGCTCTGGCCGACGGTGATGTCGCTTTTCATTGCCACGATATCGCGTTGCGCATAGGTATAAACGGAGGTGAATTTCTGCTCCTCCTCATGGCCCGTGGTGCTGCGATTCCAGGTGGAATAGTTGCGAATGCGCCATGCGCCAACGTTCAGGCCTGGGCGCAGGTTTACGTACTGGCTGCTGTTATCCTGCTCACCGTGCTGTCGCGCGCGGCTGTGGCTGGCATTGGCGCTGTAATTAAGCAGGCCCGCAGTGATCCCTTCGTCAAACTCTTTCGGCTCAATGTAACCGCGAGGCACCTGGCCCAGCGCCGTTTGAGGGATGCTCATCAGCAGCTGCTGGTTGCGAACGCGAAAGGTGGCGGATGCAGCAGGAATGACATGTAAATCAGCACACTGGCCTTTGGCCATCAGCTGCGGAAATTTTTTGGTTTTGATGCCGAGGCTTTTTAATTCCTCAAGGCTAAAGCAAGGCTGCAGCGTGCTGTTGCCCTGCGAATCTTTCTGAAGCGTAAAGGTCACGTTGCGGGTATCAATTTTATTATTATTGATAAATACCGCGACCTCATATTTCCCCGGCGCCTGACCAGGCCCTTTTTCATAGATGGACAGATCGGTTTTACCCTGCTGGGGATTATCAATATCCAGCAGGGCAGGGTTAAAATAATCATCAGCCATAACCTGCTGCGCAAAGATCGCCATTGCCAGACCGCAGAGAATGACCAGCAATGAAGACAATCGGCAGGTGAACGGCTTTTTATGGCTGTACATAATTATTTTATTACCGGGCAAAAGAATTAATGAACGGATTTCGACCAGGTATGGCTGATGCTGCCGAAGTCGGTAATAATGGAATACGTCACATTCGCGCCCCCGACATTACCCGGTAAGGCAAAATGCGTTTCCGTTTTCGGAACAGCCCAGGTGGCTTTCGCGACTTTATGACCATTCAGCGTAACGGTCTGGAAATTCATATAGAACGGCGTGGGGTTATTCACCACCAGATCGTTCCCTTCGCGGCGCCATTCAAGTTTATCCGCCACATCTTCTGGTCTGCCTTTTACCGCAGACGGGCGATACAATAATTTGATTCGAGTATTAATGGCGATTTGCAGCGTATTTACCCCCTCAACGTGTTTTGAGGAAGGGATTGCTTTAATGTTCAACCAGTACAGGGATTCCCTGTCTTCCGGTAAATTTCCGCCCGTACGCACCACGCGCAGAACGTTATCTTCGTGCGCATCCAGACGGAAAAGCGGCGGGGTGATCAGGAACGGGGCTTTGGCCAGGTTTTTACCGCCGGAATCAACCCAGGACTGCACCAGATAATCCGTCGCATCTGGATTTGAAAGACCAAGAGAAGATTCCTTTTTATCTCCCTGATAGACCAGTCGGGTGCCGTTAATAATGACCCCAGCATGTGAAGCAGTTGCTACCAGTAAAAGCGTGCTCAGTAAATAACCGTGGCGCATAAAGATTTCTCAATGAATAGAGAAGATATTAATGCTCGCGAAAGCATTAATATCTCCGGATTGATAAGATCAGTTATAAATAACGGTGAAGGTTGAAACGGAGTTAGCAGGGCCTGCGGTAATTGCCGGGCCGGTTTGGATATAGCGTGCGCCGAACTCCAGATCGTTAACTGCCGTGCCGGAGGTTAACTGATACTGCTGAGACGGCGTATACAGGCTGACAGGCTGCTGCGAGGCATCCACCAACTGAATCGCCACCCCTGTCGCCGCATCGGTATCTGGCGTTAAGGCAAGCGTTGAATTGTTATTCGCATCCGGTGTTCCGCCAAAGTTAATGGCGGCGGAGGTGACCGTGTCAGGACAATTCGTTAACTGAATATCAAACTTCGTTAAGGTGCTGGTAGAGCCTGCACCGGTAAATACCGTTTTAGACACTTTCCCCAGCTGTACATTTAATGGATTACTTAATCCATTTACGACCTGACAAGCAGAATCGATAATTTCGCCGGTGAAGTTTATTTGCCCTTCACCGTTCGTTGCCGCAAACGTGGATGCAGAACATCCCACCGCTGCGGCGATGATTAAACCTAAAGCAACCTTGTTCATAGCAAATCCTGATATGTTTCGGGTGATAGCGTTGCCTGGACGTTTTCACCGTTGACCCTTAATGACTTTCCGCTGGTTATTTAATCAAAAAATGTATGAATACGAATCTGCTATAGAAATCACAAATAATTGAAAAAAAGCTTGTGTTTATTTTTTGCTATTAAAACAGAAGGTTGCCTTAAGGGATAAAAAACTAACGGAGAGCCATTCATCAGGGCTATAGTGTTAACAAGATAGGCTGTCAGGAGAAATGTCGTGGATTATCGCAAAATTATCAAAGAGGTAGGTCGTGGGAAAAACCACGCCCGCGACCTGGACCATGAAACCGCTCGCGCGCTTTACACCCGTATGCTCAACGGCGAGGTACCGGACCTGGAAATGGGCGGCATCCTGATTGCGCTGCGTATCAAAGGCGAAGGCGAAGCGGAGATGCGTGGTTTCTACGAGGCGATGCAGGCGCAAACGCTGCGCTTAACGCCGCCAGTGGCAAAACCGATGCCGATTGTGATCCCGAGCTATAACGGGGCGCGCAAGCAGGCAAACCTGACGCCGCTGCTGGCGATATTGTTACATAAGCTGGGGTTCCCTGTGGTGGTACATGGGGTCAGCGAAGATCCCACGCGCGTACTGACAGAAACCATCTTTGAACTGCTGGGCATTGAACCGACCCTCCATGCCGGCCAGGCGCAGGCAAAGCTGGAGGGGAACCAGCCGGTCTATATTCCCGTTCGTGCGCTCTGTCCGCCTTTGGAAAAGCAGCTGGACATGCGCTGGCGCATGGGCGTGCGTAACAGTGCGCACACCCTGGCGAAGCTGGCAACGCCGTTTGCTGAGGATGCCGCACTGCGCCTTTCCAGTGTTTCTCATCCGGAGTACGTGACGCGCGTCGGTCAGTTCTTTGCCGAAATCGGTGGACGCGCACTGCTGATGCACGGAACAGAAGGGGAGGTGTACGCCAACCCGCAGCGTTGCCCACAGCTGATGCTGATCGATTCTGTCGGTACGCGCGTTGTGCTTGAACGCGGGGAAGAAAACAGCGATGTGATTCTGCCGGAGTCAAAAGATCCGCAGGTTACCGCGCACTGGATTACGCAGTGCCTGGCCGGAAATGTGCCGGTCCCACAGTCGATCAAACTGCAAATGGCCTGCTGCTTGCTGGCGACAGGGGAGGTAGAGACGGTGGAAGCGGGGTTACAGCGGGTGGCACAGTCGTTTTAGGCAAAAAAAAAGCCCGTCCAGTGGCGGACGGGCAAGCAAGGGTAACAAACAACAGGGTCAATGAGGGTTGGAGCAGCTCACCAGAGGGTTTGGCGAGGGTACAGCATTCATTTCAGGCGATTATTTGTAGATAACCGCAGTACCGCTCAGCTTGTTATTGGTGTTAGCGGAGGTGATGGTGTATCCGCTTGCACCGGCAGCAGCGGCTTTCTCAGCCAGCTTGGCTTCCAGGCCGTCCAGCGTGGTCGCGCCTTCTGCACTTACCACACCGATTTTATTCATGCTCTGGGCCTGAGTGGATGAAACAGGCTCTACGGCGAATGCGCCGAAAGACAGAGCGGACAGGGCAACAGCAGCTACAGCATATTTGATGGTTTTCATAATTAATCTCTCGCAGGTGTTTTCTGTTAAGGGGACGATGTTCCGTCGATGTGATAAGTATCACGTTTTTTCCTGACGGATAAAATCGAAGAGAATTGACGTGATCAGTCAAAAAAATTGAATGACAAATAACTTATTGAATATTAATAAATTCAAACCAGCGCTTTACACTTCTTGTGGATGCGCTTTACAGAAGAAAGATGAAGGGCACATTTTGCTACGCGGTTCGCTAAAAACCGTGAGCGTAAAGGTAAGTGCAGGCAGGGTTAACTTAGGTAAAGGAGAGTCAGCGTAACTGGCTATCTTTCGATCCTCTGCGATTATAACCTGAATGTGACGCATTTTTTGAATCTTTATCCTGCTGGCAGGTAATACATAACCTTACGCCTGGAATGGCTTTACGCCGCGCCTCCGGGATCGGCTCTCCGCATTCTTCGCACTCCTTCAAACTTTCGCCGCGCGGAATCTCACCGCGAGCGCGCGCAACCGCATCTTCAATGGTACTGTTGATCTGTTCGTTAACGGCGTCGTCATTCGCCCAACCGGAAGCCATGGCATCCTCCTGAAATCGGTTTATACCCTGCTTTTAATATGGGGTTAAAAAATGAACAATCAAGATAAAGCGGAAATGAACTGCATCCGGCAGGCAGATGCAGTCTTGTTGTGGAGGAAAAAATTATTTATAGATGGTTGCTGTGCCGTACATATGGTTATCTCCGCCAGCGGAGTTCACGACAAAGCCTTTCGCACCTTCCTGGCGGGCTTTTTCGGCCAGTTTATTCTGCAGATCGTCCAGGTTACTTGCGCGACTTACCGAGACGGTGCCCGCCGGACGCAGTTGGCTAGTATCGGTACTTTCATTCAGTGACTGAACGGCCATCGCAGAAAATGAAGCCGTTGCCAGGGCGCCGGCGATAACAGCAAGGGTCAGGTACTTTTTCATAATCACATCCTCATGAGGAAACAACAGGTGATTCCCTTTAAGTTTAGAAGCCTGACGAGTGTGACTTAACGCAAATATTTGATGATGATCTGCTTATTTTTTGAACGATAAAAACTGACAATTCGCTGACAGATCATAGACGTAGAGGTGTTTGATTTACGGTGTTTTTTTAAGCGCCGCAGAGAAAGATTTACCGCTGGGCCAGCACAGGGTATCTTACGCCGCTGTTTAAAGGAGAACGCCATGACTTCCCAAAAGCCGGGATTGCACCCACGAAATCGCCACCGCAGCCGCTACGACATGAACGCCCTGTGCCAGAGCTGCCCTGCGCTGCAGGACTATATTGTCCAGACCCCAGCGGGTGAGCCGACCGTCAACTTTGCCGATCCGCAGGCGGTGAAAACGCTGAACAAAGCCCTGCTGGCGCATTTTTACGGTGTGGCTCACTGGGATATTCCGGAAGGCTTTCTCTGCCCCCCTGTGCCGGGCCGCGCTGATTACGTTCATCACCTTGCCGATCTGCTTGCCGAAGATCGTGACGGCGCTATACCGCAGCAGGCTTCCATCCTGGATATAGGCACCGGGGCAAACCTGATTTACCCGCTGATTGGCGGACATGAATATCACTGGCGCTTTACCGGGAGCGAAATCGGCGCCGAGGCTTTTGCCAGCGCGCAGGCGATTATCAGCGCGAACCCTGGCCTGAGCCGCTCCATTCGTCTGCGTCGTCAGAAAGAGGCGGCTTCCATCTTCAACGGCATAATTCATAAAAACGAAAGCTATGACGCTACGATGTGCAACCCGCCGTTTCATGATTCGGCGGCAGCGGCTCGCGCGGGCAGCGAACGTAAACGCCGCAACCTCGGTCAGGCGGAAGACGCCGCGCTGAACTTCGGCGGGCAGCAGCAGGAGCTGTGGTGCGAGGGCGGTGAAGTTGCCTTCATCCTGCGCATGATTGCGGAAAGCCAACAGTTTGGCCGTCAGGTGAAGTGGTTCACGACGCTGGTTTCCCGCGGGGATAACCTGCCGCCGCTCTACCGCGCGCTGAGCGAAGCGGGCGCCGTAAAAGTGGTGAAAAAAGAGATGGCGCAGGGCCAGAAGCAGAGCCGCTTTATCGCCTGGTCGTTTATGGACGATAACAAACGTCGCAAATAGTATCCCGCCCCAGGCCGGGTAGGGCAAAGCCGCCACCCGGCTCGGTTACAGCGTCGGCTCCTGCGGAGGGAGCGGCGAGGCGGGCGGCGACAATACCTGATACGTCTGCACCGGCGTTCGCACGTTCGCCAGATCGAAGTGCTTTTTCACCATGCTGTCGAGGGCAAAGCGCACCGTCCATTGCTTCAGCGGCTGGGTGGTGAACGACACGCGCAGGGTGAACGCCGTGTTGGTCAGCCCAACGATGCCGGCAAACGACGGCTCGCCAATCACCAGCCCGCGAATATCCTCCATTTCCATTAGTTCACTGACCGCATTCCGCAGCGCCTGCTTCGCTTTGTCGGCATCTTCATGACGATCCACATCGTAGTTGGCCACAACGGAGCCAATGCCGCGCACAAAGTTGGCGAAGGTAGTGATCGATGACCAGGGAATGATGTGATATGCCCCGGTATCCTGACGCACGCCTACCGAGCGAATCGACATCCTCTCCACGGTACCGGTCAGCGGCCCGATGGTCACCAGATCCCCTGTGTTCATCCCGTTCTCAAACTGGATAAAGATGCCGGTAATAATATCCTTCACCAGCGTTTGCGAGCCGAAGGAGATCGCCAGACCCAGCGCGCCGGCACCCGCCAGCAGCGGGGCGATATTCACGCCGATTTCCGATAGCACAATCATGATGGTGATGGTGCTGATGATCACCGCCAGCGCATTGCGGAACAGGGTCAAAAGCGTGCGTGCGCGGGCGCTGGGGAGCGGTCTGCCGTGAATATCCGATACCAGACGGTTCTCGATAAGGCTCGCCAGCAGCGTCCAGCCGACGGCGGAGAAGAACAGAATCAGCGCGATACGAATTAAAATATCGACGGTCTTCTCGCCTGCGCCGTTATGCAGCCAGTTCCAGAAATCAAACAGGCTCCACGCATTCAGCAGCAGCATGATCGCCACGCAGACGGTCAGAATGCGCGCCACCTTCAGCGATACCGACATCCAGCCGTTCACCCGTTTTTGCAGTTCCGGGTAATTACGCTGGACCTGCGGCGACAGGGTGATGGTTTTCGAGATCCAGCGGGACAGCAGCCCGGACACAAACGCCGCGATGCCGATAATCGCCAGGCTTTTAAACGTCGCCCCCATCATAAATTTCAGGCTGTTTCCCGGGTCGAACAGCGAGAAGAAGCACAGCACAATAAAATACGCGCTTGCCAGCCAGTGCCACACCAGCGCGAAGGCGCGGATAAACAGGCTGAAGAAAGAGAGGGAACGGTCGGCCAGATGCAGCAGACTCTCGGTGATCGTCCTTTTATTGTGAAAGATAAGGTACAGAGACCAGACGGTTATACAGAGCATAATCAGCACGTTCGCCAGCGCGCCAAACTGCACGTTAACCTGGTTGGAGATAATCGGCACGGCAACCAGCAGGCCGTAGCCTATCAGTCCGCTGAGCACGCTTAGCCGCACGGCCCAGTATTTCGCGCTGTCGTCGTTGATGTTGAAAGGGCGAAGTTCAGGCACGCGCGGGCAAAAGATGACGCGCAGCACCGCTTTAAAAAATTCGATGAGCGCAAACGCATTCAGGAAGAGCGCCTGCTGGAAGGCAATGGTTTTGTTGCCCGTATTGAGGCGGTCCGCCAGCACCTGACCGACAAACAGCGTCAGGGCCAGCAGCAGTAAATCGATGATAAACGCTCCGGTAATCATGGCCGGGAGGTGCAGCCAGCTGCTTTTATGCTGATTTTTTTTCCGTCCCCAGTGGCCCATCTTCCGGTAGAGCGGCCAGGCGCACAGGCGCAGCAGCCAGTAAAAAATGAACACGGCACCCGCCAGAATCGCAAACTGCGTGGCGGCTGCGGTGAAGGTGTGGGGATTAAAAGGTTTATGCGAGGTGCCAACAAGATTTCGATAGAGCTGGGCAAAACGCGACGACAGGGCTTCCCCGTAGCGGCGGCTGATGTCTGTGACGTTTTCCAGTACCGTCTTTTCCTCTTCGATCTGCGGTGGCGTAATGGTCGGAACCGGATCCTGAGGCGGCGTGGCGGCCACCTTCCTCAACTGATCGATCAGCTCCTGCCGGGAGGTGTCATTCTCAAGGACGTCGGCAAGTGCGCTATAGGCCGCTTTTTTTTGTTCTGCATCCGGCTCCGGAGGCGGCGTATTTTGCTGAGTAGCAGTTGCTCCGGTGGTGACGCCGGGGATTGCCACGGCAAGCGATGGCGTACTAAACAGGCTTATCAACAGCAGCAGGATCCACGGCACGGCGTCCTCCGACAAAAATATCGTGCAAAATGATAAGTATAGAGGGCGAGAGGCGGAGGGGAGTTTTTGGGAACAATCTGGCGTAAAAAAGCCGGGCAAGCCCGGCTCGGTATGTAGCGAGGGATCAGGAGACGTGCTGCAGGAACTCCTGCAGACGCTGGCTAGGCGGATTCGCGATCAATTCCTGCGGGTTACCGTCTTCGGCGATGCGGCCTTTATCAATAAAGATCAGGCGGGAAGCCACTTTCTCAGCAAAGCCGATTTCGTGGGTCACGATCACCATCGTCATCCCTTCTTCCGCCAGATCCTGCATGACTTTCAGCACCTCGTGGCGCAGCTCCGGGTCGAGTGCGGACGTCGGCTCATCAAACAGCATCATCTTCGGTTTCACCGCCAGCGCGCGGGCAATCGCCACGCGCTGCTGCTGGCCACCGGAGAGCTCGGAAGGGTAGTGGTGCGCACGCTCCGCCAGGCCAACCTTCGCCAGCAGATCTTTTGCCAGCGCTTCCGCCGCCGCTTTGTTGGCACCGCGCACGCGCAGTGGGCCAAACATCACGTTTTCCAACGCCGTCAGGTGCGGGAACAGGTAGAACTGCTGGAACACCATGCCCGCTTCCTGACGAATCAGACGCTCGTCCACTTTCGGGTCGTTTACCTTCAGACCGTCAACGATCAGATCGCCGCTGGTGATCTCTTCCAGCTTGTTGATGCAGCGCAGCAGGGTCGATTTACCGGAACCGGAAGGCCCGATAATCACCACCACTTCACCCTGCTTGATATTCAGATCAATATTGTGCAGCACCTGGGTTGGGCCAAAGTGCTTGGAGACGTTTTTAAATTCAATCACAGGATTTTCATCCTTCTTTCAAGACGGCGCAGAACGAAGCTCAGTACCAGCGTAATGATCAGATAAACGACGGCGACCGCACTCCAGATTTCCAGCGCGCGGAAGTTGCCCGCAATAATTTCCTGGCCCTGACGGGTCAGTTCGGCCACGCCGATAACGATGAACAGCGATGTATCTTTAATGCTGATGATCCACTGGTTACCCAGCGGCGGCAGCATGCGGCGCAGCGCCAGCGGGAGAATAACGTGACGGATCGTTTCGCGACGAGAAAGACCTAATGCCAGACCGGCTTCGCTGAAACCTTTATGAATCGACAGCACCGCCCCGCGGGTGATTTCCGCGATGTAGGCGCCCGAGTTGATCATAATGGTCACGACGGCCGCGCTGAACGGATCGATGCGCAGGTCGGTAAATGCCATTGGCAGGGCGAAGTAGATAAACATGACCTGCACGACAATCGGCGTGCCGCGGATCACTTCGATGAAAACCAGTGCGATGTGGTTTGCAATCCAGCCACCGTAGGTGCGGGCGAAACCGGCGACAAGACCGATAATCAACCCACCTACCAGACCCAGGACCGAAATCCACAGGGTCATTTTAGCGCCTTCAAGCAAGAGTGGAATGGCAGGCCAGATGGCGCTCCAGTCAAACTGCATGATGTATTCCTGTATACCGTGGTGAAAAACGAAAAATGTAGGCCCGGCAAGCGTGAGCGCCGCCGGGCGCTATAAACCTGAATTCAGGTAAAATTATTTAGGCTCAGTACCGAACCATTTTTTATAGATTTCGTTGTAAGTGCCGTTCTCTTTCAGCGTTTTCAGCGCGCCGTTAACTTTCGTGCGCAGATCGTCGCTGCCTTTCGGGAACGCGATACCGTACTGCTGAGCTTCCAGAGAGTCGCCCACGGCTTTGAACTTGCCGTTACCAGCCGTTTTAATGAAGTACAGGATGTTCGGCGTGTCGTGCAGAACAGCGTCAGCACGGTTGGTGCCGAGTTCCATATACGCGTTGTCAATGTTCGGGAACTGGCGCAGGTCTTTGGTTTTGATGTTCGCTTTCGCGTAATCCACGGAACCGGTGCCGCTCTTCACTGCCACCACTTTACCGTCGAGGTCTTTCACGCTTTTTACGTCGTTATTATCCGCTTTGACCATCACCAGCAGGCCGCTTTTGTAGTAGCCGTCAGAGAAGTCGATCGCTTTTTTACGTTCTTCGGTAATGGTGATGCCCGCCAGCGCCAGATCGACGTTTTTGGTTTGCAGCGCCGGGATGATGCCGCTGAAGTCCATCGGCTTCAGGGTGTAGTCCAGTTTGAGTTCTTTGGCGATAGCGGCCCACAGATCAACATCAAAACCAACGTATTTGTCACCCTGTTTGAATTCAAACGGAACGAACGCCGTGTCGGTCGCCACAACCAGTTTGTCGGCAGCCTGAGAAGACACCGCAAAAGCCAGGGTAAGTGCAGCCAGTGAAACTTTTAATACAGACTTCATAGCATTTCCTTTTATATCCACGGGGCGATCCCCTGCGAGAACGACTGGCACAATGAAAAAATCGTGCCAACTTTACAAGCTGTTGTTTTACAAAGGGGATGAAATCATACATTGCACAAAAAGCGTGGCAATGATGTCGTGTTGCACCAGCATGGAGCACCATTTTGGTGCGCTTCGTTTGGGTCAACTGACGGGGAGATATTAAGCGTAAATTCTGACGAAAAAACAATCTCCCATTAACGGTTGTGTGAGGTGATTATTACAATTTATTCACTTTTGCACCGTCTCAGGCAAAAACTGTGCACCATAAATGTGCAAAACCCTCACCAGAGGCGAGGGTTTGACAGGAAAGTCTTATGGATTACTCGATGTTAGATTCGATAAACCACAGGAACTGATCAAGGTCGCGGGATGCGGCGGTGAAGATGTCTGCGGTATCTTCATCCTTGGCTTCGCTAATCGCTTTGCGCACGTCATTGGCCACAATCGCGTAGCGGTCCGCCAGCTCTTTCAGGTGATCCTGAACGGTGTGGATATCCAGCGGGTAGCTTTTCAGCGGCGTTTTGCTGTTGATCACCTGCGTGGTCCCAAGCGCGACACCACCCAGTTGAACGGCACGTTCAGCCATCGTATCGAGGTGTGTCACCAGTGCTGTGCGGAAGCCATCCAGCATTTCATGGACGGCAATAAAGTTTGCACCGCGCATATTCCAGTGGGCCTGTTTGGTGATCAGCGAAAGATCGATGAACTGGATCACCTGGCGATTCAGCAACTCAATGGTCGCTTTTTTGTCGCTATCCGATACATCGTTACGGGTATAAAGCAGATTAGACGCTTTCGTTTTCACCAGTTTAGCGGTACTCATAATCTCATATCCTCTTGATGTTTATGTCCCAGGTAATTACGGAACTAAGTATAGCACCGGATTTTTTCTCTGCGGTCTGGCTGTGCCTATCGGTTTAATAGCAAGAAGGTGGTTGATAATTTAATTTATTGAAATTAATAGATAATTTTAAAATTGATACAGATCAATCTTAATTCGCATAGAGGGGAATGGGTGGGGAAGGATATTTCGGTTATATGACAAACTATGTAAGAAATTATAACGGATGGCATTCTGGCCTTTATTCTGCATGGCCGTGAAGCCATGCAGAATATATGGCATTAGCCGATGTCGATTTTCTCAACTTTAGGTTCAGGGCGCATGGTGAGCGTTGACCCCATTGACGCCGCGATAATTGAGCAGAGCGCCAGCGTCTGGGTAAACGTCAGCGTTTCGCCCAGGAACACCATCCCGGAGATCGCCGCAAGGGCGGGCTCCATGCTCATCAGGGTGCCAAATATGCGCGTCGGCAGACGCGTCAGGGCAATCATCTCCAGAGAATAGGGGAGAGCCGTTGAAAGAATAGCGACCGCCAGCCCGATAGGCATGACTGACCATTGCCAGATAGACTCCGTGGCCTGCGCCATACCGATCGGCACAAAAACGATAGCCGCAATCACGGAACCCAGGGCGACCGTTGCCGGGCCATGCTCTTCACCCGCTCGCTGCCCGGTGAGTATATAGACAGCCCAGCAGGCTCCTGCTCCCAACGCCAGCGCTGCGCCCGTGAGATCAATCTCAGAGACATTCTGGCCGAGCGGCAGCAGGAACCATAAGCCCAGAACGGCCAGCACGACCCAGATAAAATCCACCGGACGACGTGACGAGAAAAGCGCGACCGCCAGCGGGCCGGTAAACTCCAGCGCGACGGCAATCCCCAGCGGGATGGTCTGGATGGAGAGGTAGAACATATAGTTCATTGCCCCGAGGGACAGACCATAAAAAAGCAGGGGAAGACGTTGCTCTTTTTTGAAGCGCAGACGCCAGGGTTTGAAGATGACGACCAGTATCGCCGTTCCCAGCACGATACGCAGGGCTGTTACCCCGGGCGCACCCACCAGTGGAAAAAGCGATTTTGCCAGCGAAGCACCGCTTTGGATGGACAACATGGCAATAAGTATGACGGCTACCGGCAACCAGACCGACGACGTGCGGGATAACCCAGGCATCCTTTCTCCTGTCAGCTAATGTCAAGTGGAGTAAAGGTTGCAGTGTAAAGGAAATATACAGCTACGGTTGAGACTAGGTTGAAAAAAAAGACCCGTGAAATCCGTAAAATGGTTAAGCGCTGGTGGATTTATCACCTGAAAGATTAGGAATAATCTGGATGAATGTAACGGCGCAGACGCGCAATATGGGCGTTTAGTAGGAAAAATCGCATGTGATTTGAAAGAGTTAGCTGAGGTTGGAAACGTTCTGTTACAGGAAAGGCCTCATTAGACATCACGAATCACAAAGAGTTTCGCAAAATTTTTTGATATATTTAAAACTTACGGACTTACTTGAAGCACATTTGAGGTGGTTATGAAAAAAATTGCATGTCTTTCAGCACTGGCCGCTGTACTGGCTGTTTCCGCAGGTACCGCTGTAGCTGCTACTTCTACTGTAACTGGTGGTTACGCTCAGAGCGATATGCAGGGCGTGATGAACAAAACCAACGGTTTCAACCTGAAGTATCGTTACGAGCAGGATAACAACCCGCTGGGCGTGATCGGTTCTTTCACCTACACCGAGAAAGATCGTACTGAGAACGGCGCATACAACAAAGGCCAGTACTACGGTATCACTGCTGGTCCAGCTTACCGTCTGAACGACTGGGCGAGCATCTACGGTGTTGTAGGTGTTGGCTACGGTAAATTCCAGCAGACCGAAAACCAGGGTCTGAACCGCACTGCAAGCAACAGCGACTACGGCTTCTCCTATGGCGCAGGCCTGCAGTTCAACCCAATCCAGGACGTGGCTCTGGACTTCTCCTATGAGCAGAGCCGTATCCGCAACGTTGACGTTGGCACCTGGATCGCGGGCGTAGGTTACCGCTTCTAATCACTTCGGTGAGCTAATAAAAAATCCGCCCAATGTGGCGGATTTTTTTTTTTAGCTTTTTCCCTCTCCTTGTGGGAGAGGGCCAGGGTAAGGGCATCAGACCGCACGAGATCGCACAGCTTACTTACTCTTAATATCAAAAATATCGGTACCCAGATGGTTATAGTCAACTTTCTGTAACTTGAAGTTGGTAACGTACACTGGGGGCGCTTTCTTGTTGGAGATAAACGGGTAATCATTTTTTATCTCTTTGGCCTTAATCCCCGTCCACTGCGAGAAGAACTGCAGGAAATCATTCGCCGAGCGCCGCGCTTTGATAACGCGATGCGTTTTATCATCACTCGACAGCACCATAAACGGCACCTGGAAATTTTGCTGGAACTGGTCGTCGTGCGCCAGATACTGCACTTCTTTGCCACGCTCTTTAAACGCCAGCCCGTGATCCGAGAAATAGACCACAGAGAAGCTTTCGCCCGTGTTGCGCAGCTGATCGTAAAGCTTGCTGAGCAGCTCGTCGGTTTGCGTCATGGTATAGAGATAGCAAGAGGTCTCTTTCGACTGCACAAACTCCGCGTATTTACCGCCAGTGCGATCGCAGGCCTGCGGGTGCGATCCCATCAGGTGCAGAACAATCAGCTGCGGCTGGGTGCGCTGGGTAGCAAAGACCTGCGCCGTCATCTTCAGCAGCGCCTCGTCTTTGGTGTTTTTGTCGGCTTCAAAATCACCGCTCTTCAGGAACTGCACTTCGTCAGCACGCTTAGCAATACTGGCGATGGCGGTGTCGTATTCGCCAATTTGCCCCTGATTGGAGAACCACCAGGTCTGAAAACCGGCGCGGTTGGCCAGCGTGACAAAATTATCCTGAAACTGAGGTTTGCCATCCACTACGCGGTTCAGCGTCAGGCCGAGCGATTTCTGCGTCGAGCCGCTGGCCGCCACATAATCGGTAAACAGGGTGCCGTTGACAGAGCTGGCAAACGGTGTGTTATTCCAGTGCCCGCCGAATGCGCCCAGCGCGTCGCGACGTGCGCTCTCGCCAATCACCACCACATAGGTATGGTATTTCGGCTTAACCGCCAGCACGTTCCAGGTGTCTTTCATATTGGAAAGTTCAGCCATGCGCGCCTGCTCGTCGAGAACCTCTTTATTGTTCACGACGACGTCTTTAACGAAACGGAACACCGGATAGCCCGTATCTTTCAGCTTGAACACGCCGCCCCAGGCCAGGTTTTGCATCGGCGCAACGAAAAACGTCCCCACGCTAAACGCCAGGCACAGAGACTCCATTTTTCCCCATGATCTCTTCGCGTCTGCTTTGCGACGAACCGCGATGACGCCAAGCGCAAAGATAAAGAGGCCGACGACGTAGCTGTACCAGGGGAAGATCGTCAGGATCTCCGTCGACTCTTCCATATTGGTGGAGTGCAGCGCCAGCAGGGTGTTGAAGTTTGGCGCGCCGTAGGCCTGGCCAAACGGGAAATACATCGCAGCAATCAGCGAACAGACCCCTACCAACGCTTTCTGCACGCGCGGGGCCGCTCGCCACAGCACATGCAGGATGCAGGTGAAAGCCACTGCATAAAGCAGGCTGAAGGGATAGCCGAGCGCAAAGTTAATCAGCAGCGACTGCAAAAAGTAAAATCCCGTCCACGGGCTTAAGGCCCGGCTGCGGGTAACGATGGTATCTATCAGGGTTACATTCATAGGTCACTATCACAAAAACGCCATGTGCTCACCCTGGCGCCAAGGGTCAAAGCCTGCCGGACAGTGCGTGGAAAGGGAATGAGAGGTCCGCTTCAGCGAGCCGCAAATTGTGCAGGGCTGCAAGAAGATAGTGCGAGCGTGAATTAAGGTCAACAGTTGCTAAACAGATGTTTTGCGAAGGGGGCTGCAAATCCGCAAAAATTATCGGGAATTGGTCAGTTTACAACGGAAGTGTGACAGAAAAATGAAGCGGCGTACCGCAACGCCGCTTAGTGGGAAGGTTTGTCGTCCTGATGCGGTTTGTTGTTAAACATATCGCACAGCATGTTCAACAGCATTAAGCGCACTTTAAAAGGAGAGTGGGTAAACACGGTCATGCACCTCTTGAATTCGTTCATGAGACCTCCTGATGTTTGATCCCTTCGATCCGTGAAGGGTGACTGCATTACATACAGATATAGCACAGGCTATATTGTATAGCTATGGCTATTTCGTTAATTTTTTGTGCTTGTGGAGGGATGGTTTACAATGTGCGCTCTCGATACCGGGCGCTGGAAGCGTCACCCCAATGAGGAAGTACAATGAACCGTCGCGCAGGTAAGCCAACCATTAAAAAAACGACGCAACTGGTGAATGTTGAAGAACATGTCGAAGGTTTTCGCCAGGTACGTGAAGCGCACCGGCGTGAACTGATTGATGATTATGTTGAACTGATTTCCGATCTGATCCGCGAGGTTGGGGAAGCGCGTCAGGTCGATATGGCCGCCAGGCTCGGGGTTTCGCAGCCGACGGTCGCTAAAATGTTAAAACGTCTGGCCTCGGTAGGCCTGATCGAAATGATCCCCTGGCGCGGCGTGTTTCTGACGCCGGAAGGGGAGAAGCTTGCGCAGGAGAGCCGCGAGCGCCATCAGCTTGTCGAGAACTTTTTGCTGGTGCTGGGCGTCAGCCCGGAAATTGCCCGTCGGGATGCGGAAGGAATGGAGCACCACGTTAGCGAAGAGACGCTGGTGAAGTTTCGCGAATTTACCCTTAAATATGGTCCCTCCGCTGAATGAAAATCCCTGGACTGCAGGCCCTCTCACGCGATCGTTTCTTCCATCTCTTATTAATCATTGGCGCCGGGTTAAGCCTGTTTGTGCCGTTTGCGCCACAGGCCTGGTCTGCGGCGATTGACTGGCGCACCATCATTACCCTGAGTGGGTTAATGATGCTGACCAAAGGGGTCGAGCTGAGCGGCTATTTTGACGTCCTGGGGCGTAAAATGGTGCGCCGTTTTGCCACCGAGCGCAGGCTGGCCCTGTTTATGGTGTTCTCCGCCGCGGTGCTGTCGACGTTTCTGACCAACGATGTGGCGCTGTTTATCATCGTGCCCCTCACGCTCACCCTGCGTAAGCTATGCGAGATCCCGGTCAGCAGACTAATTATCTTTGAAGCGCTCGCCGTTAACGCCGGTTCTCTGTTGACGCCCATCGGCAACCCGCAAAATATTCTTCTCTGGGGTCGTTCCGGTCTGTCATTCGCCGCCTTTACCTGGCAGATGGCGCCTCTGGCGTTGGTGATGATGCTGTCGCTGCTGGCGGTCTGCTGGTTCGCGTTTCCGGATAAAAAGCTGCAATACCATAGCGGGACCACGGGCCCGCAGTGGCAGCCGCGGCTGGTCTGGAGCTGCCTCGGGCTGTATATCGTCTTTCTGTTCGCCCTGGAGCTGAGGTATGAGCTGGCGGGCGTCCTGCTCGTCGCCGCGGGCTTTGTCGTGCTGGCGCGGCGCGTGCTGGTAAGCGTGGACTGGACGCTGCTGCTGGTCTTTATGGCGATGTTCATCGACGTGCATCTGCTTATTCAGCTTCCCGTGCTGCAAAACGTTCTGCACAGCGTCAGCACGCTGTCGCAGCCGGGACTGTGGCTGACGGCGATTGGCCTGTCGCAGTTTATCAGCAACGTGCCTGCCACCATTCTGCTGCTCAACTACGTTCCGCCGGACACGCTGCTGGCCTGGGCGGTGAACATCGGTGGGTTTGGGCTGCTGCCCGGCTCCCTGGCAAACCTGATCGCCCTGCGCATGGCCAACGACCGTCGCATCTGGTGGCGCTTCCACCTCTGGTCGATCCCGATGCTGCTCTGGGCTGCGGCGATCGGTTTCGGACTATTCCTTCTCATATAGTGCGCAATTTGTCAGTTTTTCCTGGCAAATGTATAGCAACGTCCTAGCTTTAGTGAACGGCATAGTGTGATGCCGCTCACTGACAGGACCGTTGCTGAATTATGGCAGAAGAACAAAATCCACCTGCTGACGAGCAGGATAAAAACAATAACGAGCGTAAACGCCCGGGCAAAAAACCGTTAATTATCCTTGGCATCGTGGTCATCGTGATGGTGATCGTGGCGCTGGTCTGGTGGTTTTTAACCCGCAACGAAGAGACGACCGACGACGCCTTTACCGACGGCGACGTGGTGACCATTGCCCCCAAAACGGCGGGCTACGTTACCGAGCTTCGCGTGCGGGATAACCAGCGCGTGAAGAAAGGGGACGTGCTGGTGGTGATCGATCCTCGCGATACCACCGCCCAGCGCGATCAGGCTCAGGCTCAGCTTGGGCTGGCTATAGCGCAGCTGCATCAGGCCCAGGCGCAGCTGGCGCTCTCAAAAGTGCAGTATCCCGCCCAGCGTGACGAAGCCAAAGCGCAGGTGCTGAAAGCGCAGGCCGATCTGGCGAACGCGCAGGCGGAGTACCGGCGCCAGCGCGGCGTTGACCCGCGCGCGACCACCCAGCAAAGTATTGATTCTGCGAATGCTCAGCTGCGCAGCGCCCAGGCTGGCCTTGCCAGCGCACAGGCGCAGCTGGAAGTGGCGGAGCAGGTACAGCTGCAAATTCGCCAGCAGGAGACCAACGTCGAAGCCCGCGAGCGTCAGGTCGAACAGGCCAAAGCGCAGCTGGAAACCGCGAATCTGAACCTCTCTTACACCGAAGTCCGCGCCCCGTTCGACGGCTTTGTCACCAAACGCAACGTGCAGCCCGGCACGCTGGTGCAGGCGGGCACCGCGCTGTTCTCGCTGGTCTCCCCGAACGTGTGGGTGGTGGCGAACTTTAAAGAGTCCCAGCTTGAGCGCATGAAGCCCGGCGATAAGGTTAGCGTCTCCGTGGATGCCTGGCCGGATATGGAGCTTGAAGGCCATATCGACAGCATCCAGCAGGGCAGCGGCTCGCGCTTCTCCGCCTTCCCGTCGGAAAACGCCACCGGTAACTTCGTGAAGATTGTTCAGCGCGTACCGGTAAAAATCGTCATTGATAAAGGTCTGGATCCGAACAAGCCGCTGCCGCTGGGGCTGTCGGTTGAACCGAAGGTCACCGTGGAATGACGGATCATAGCCACGATAACTGGAAGCCCGCCAGTAACCCGTGGGCGGTGGCGATTGTCGTCACCCTGGCGGTGTTCATGGAAATTCTGGACACCACCATCGTCAACGTCGCGCTGCCGCACGTGGCGGGGTCGCTCTCGGCCAGCTACGACGAATCCACCTGGGTACTGACAAGCTACCTGGTGGCGAACGGCATCGTGCTGCCCATCTCGGCGTTCCTGAGCCGGCTGTTTGGCCGCAAGCAGTTCTTCCTCATTTGCATCGTGATGTTCACCATCTGCTCGTTTCTGTGCGGCATCGCCACCGAGCTGTGGCAAATCATCCTGTTCCGCGTGATGCAGGGCTTCTTTGGCGGCGGGCTACAGCCCACCCAGCAGTCGGTGCTGCTTGACTACTTCAAGCCGGAGGACAGGGGCAAAGCGTTTGGGCTTTCCTCCATTGCGATTATCGTCGCGCCGGTGCTCGGCCCGACGCTGGGGGGCTGGATCACCGACAACTACTCCTGGCGCTGGGTGTTCTTTATCAACATCCCGGTGGGGATTGTGACGGTGCTGGCGATCTACCAGCTGCTGGAAGATCCGCCGTGGGAGAGCAAATCAAAAGAGAAGCTGACCATCGACTGGACGGGGATCGGCCTGATCGCCCTCGGCCTTGGCTGTTTGCAGGTGATGCTCGACCGGGGCGAGGATGACGACTGGTTCTACTCGAACTTTATCCGCACCTTCGCGGTGCTGACGCTGGTTGGCATTATTGGCGCAATCTACTGGCTGATGTATGCCAAAAAGCCGGTGGTGGATCTGCACTGCATGAAGGACCGCAACTTCGCGATCTCCAGCCTGCTGATGGCGGGGATGGCGATGATCCTCTACGGCAGCTCGGTGGTGATCCCGCAGCTGGCGCAGCAGGATCTGGGCTATACCGCCACCTGGTCCGGGCTGGTGCTCTCGCCCGGCGCGGTGCTGATCGTGCTGACCATCCCGCTGGTGCTGAAGCTGATGCCGGTGGTGCAGACGCGCTGGATCATCGCCTTTGGCTTTACCTGCCTGGCGGTGTCGTTCTTCTGGTCGCGCACGCTGACGCCGGATATTGACTTCGAAACCCTGGTGCTGTTCCGCAGCGCCCAGTCGATTGGTCTGGGGTTCCTGTTTGTGCCGCTCACCACCATCGCCTTCATCTCGATACCGAGACGGCTCAACGCCGATGCGGCGGCGCTGTTTACCATGTTCCGCAACGTGGCGGGATCCATCGGGATTTCTCTCTCGACGGCGGCCATCACCGAGCGCGCGCAGGCGCACAGCGCACACCTTGCCTACCACGCCTCGCCGTTTAACGAGCAGTTCCAGCTGGCGATTCGCGAAAGCGCCCAGGCGATCCAGAACTTCACCACCCAGGTGGGCGATCCGACCGGGATTGCCACCGGGCGGATGTACCAGACGATGATCGAGCAGTCCCGCTTCCTGGCCTACATCGACGTCTTCACCATTCTGAGCGCCGTGGCCTTGCTATTGATTCCGTTTTGTTTGTTGCTCTCGCCGGTTAAGAGCGAGGGGAGTGCAGGAGCACACTGATGATACACAGACGTTTACACCCCCTGATGATAATGATGCTGCTGGTGGGCTGCGCCGTCGGGCCGGACTACCAGCAGCCTGCGCCACCCGCCGTTACGCACTGGAACGATAAGGGCGACAGCGCGGTAAAATCGCAAACCACCTCCGCCGCGACCAATCCGCGCTGGTGGAAAACCTTCGGCTCGCCGCAGCTCGACAGTCTGGTTGAACGCGCCATCGCCGGAAACCTGACGCTACAGCAAACGGTACTGCGCATTGCCGGGGCGCGTGAACAGATTAACCAGGCGGGCGGGGCATTTTTCCCGTCGGTGAACGGCAATCTGCAGGCGACGCGCCAGCAGCTCGGGCTGGAAGGGGAGCTAAAATCCCACGGCGTGTACGACCAGCTGGATAATGTCGACCCTGAACTCAGAGGCGCGCTGGGGCCGCTGACGCAGCCGATTAACCTTTATCAGGGCAGCTTCGACGCTCAGTGGGAAATCGACCTCTGGGGCAAGGTGCGCCGTCAGGTGGAAGCCGCCGAGGCGCAGCAGAAGGCCGCCATCGAACAGCGTAACGATGCGCTGGTGTCGCTGGAAGCGGAAGTGGCGCGCGCGTGGCTCCAGCTGCGCGGGGCGCAGAGCATTAACGCTACCCTGAACACTCAGATTAAAAGCGCGCAGCAGACGCTGGACCTGACCGAAAGCCGCCAGCGCGGCGGGCTGTCGCCGCAGATGGACGTGGAAAACGCCCGGGCGCAGCTGGGCAATCTTGAAGCCCAGCTGCCGCAGTATCAGGCCCAGGAACGCCAGGCGATGAACGGGCTGGCTATTCTGCTCGGCAAGCCGCCGGGGGCGCTGGATAGCGAGCTGCAATCCGCGCAGCCAATGCCCGCGCTGCCGGATATCGTGCAGACTGGTATACCGTCCACGCTGGCGCGCCGCCGTCCGGACGTGCGCGAAGCGGAGGCCAACCTTCATGCCGCCACGGCGCAGATTGGTGTCTCGGTGGCCGAGCTGTTCCCGAGCTTTACCCTCTCCGGACAGTTTGGCCTGCGCAACAGCGAATCCGGCTGGCTGACCGACTGGAGCAGCCACTTCTACAGCTTCGGCCCGCAGGTTTCCATTCCGATTTTCCAGGGCGGTCGGCTGGTCTCCAGCGTCAAGGTGGCGCGCGCGCAGCAGGGCGCTGCGGTACTGGACTATCGCCAGACGGTGCTCACCGCGCTCGGCGATGTCGAAAATGCCCTGGTGAGCTATCGCACCGACCAGCAGCGTGAGGCGGGTCTCGCGAAAACCATCGACGCGCTGCAAAACGCCTTTGATCTTGCCAGCGACAGCTACCGGCAGGGGATCGCCAGCTTTATCGACGTGCTGGACGCCCAGCGTCAGCTGGCGCAGGCCGAGCAGCAGCGGGCGCAGGCGCAGGTACAAAGCGCTCTCGATCTGGTGGCGCTCTACAAGGCGCTCGGCGGCGGCTGGGAGCCGTATCAGCAGGTGCAGCTCCCGGACTACAGCGTCTTTGGCGACGCCCCGCGCGGATAAAATTCAGAGGATTGGGCAAGAAACGGACAGGAACGCCACATTCGCGATGGCTGAGGGGCGGGTATAACTATCGGGTACCCAATCGACATGCGAGGATTATCTTATGCGTTATCAAAAACTGGGCAACACCGGTCTGTTCGTTTCTGAACTGTGCCTCGGCACCATGACCTTCGGCGGAGAAGGCGGCATGTGGGGCAAGATTGGTCAGCTCCAGCAGAGCGAAGCAGAACAGCTGGTGGGCCGCGCGCTGGATGCCGGGATCAACTTTATCGATACCGCGGACGTTTACTCGGAAGGGCGCTCGGAGGCGATCCTCGGGCAGGCGCTGAAAAACCTCAATGTCCCGCGCGAGAATGTGGTGGTTGCCACCAAGGTGTTCGGCGAAACGGGCACTGCGGGGGTGAACTCGCGCGGCAGCTCGCGCTATCACATCATCAGCAGCGTGAAGGAGAGCCTGCGCCGCCTGCAGCTCGATCATATCGATCTCTATCAGCTTCACGGTTTCGATCCGGCCACGCCGATTGAGGAGACGCTGTATGCGCTGGATAGCCTGGTGCAGCACGGCCACGTGCGCTACATCGGCGTCTCGAACTGGGCGGCGTGGCAGATAGCCAAAGCGCTGGGCATTTCCGAGCGACTCGGGCTGGCGCGTTTCGCATCCCTCCAGGCGTACTACACCATCGCCGGGCGCGATCTTGAGCGCGAGCTGGTGCCGATGATGCAGAGCGAAGGCGTCGGGCTGATGGTCTGGAGCCCGCTGGCGGGCGGCCTGCTGAGTGGAAAATATGGTCGCGACGGGCAGAGCGAAGCCGGTAGCCGCCGTCTGGAGTTTGACTTCCCGCCTGTGAACAAAGATCGCGCCTTCGACTGCGTGGACGTGATGCGAGTGATTGCCGAAAGTAAGGGCGTCTCCGTCGCACGAATCGCGCTGGCGTGGCTGCTGCACCAGAAGGCAGTGACCAGCGTCATCATTGGCGCGAAGCGCGTTGAGCAGCTGGACGACAACATTGCCGCCACCGGGATCCGTCTCAGCGAAGACGAGCTTAAGCAGCTGGATGCCGTCAGCGCGCTGCCGCGTGAATATCCGGGCTGGATGCTGGAGCGGCAGGGGGAATATCGTCGCAATCAGCTTGCGCAACAATAACGCTCCTCATCCCCGGCGGCGCTTCGCCTGCCGGGGATGATATCGAAGAAATGGCGATAAGCTGCTTTTGCCGATTCAACGATGTGCTGTGGCGGTAATCAGCAGCCGTCTTTGCAGGTTGCGGCTGGGTTTTGCTCAAGGACTCTTACCAGCAGGGCTCGGGGCTCTCTGACCACATCTGTTCCAATTGCCAGTACTTTGCCGTCCCGTTCTGCTGAATACTTCGCGACAACATCACCGAAAGCATTTCGCTGCAGGGCGACCTCTTGTCCTGCTTTTACCGTGTCGCCGGGTTTAACGAAAACTTCCGCAAACCCACCCGTAGTTGCTCGTATGGAACTGATAGCATTACCAATATACGTTTTATTGCTGCTGGCGGTTGCGCCGATTTTGCCTTCAATCACCTTGTAATGGATCAGTACATTGAGGGCACCCTCTACACCCCGGGCAATCATATCCTGCTGGTAAATCCTCGGCTCTCCCGTCTCGGCCGTTATCGCCGGGATACCATTTTGAATAAAGGTGGTTTCCATTGAGCCGGCTTCGCCGGGGTCTTTCTTAATTTGATCTGCCGGAAAAAGTTCCGCAATTGTCCGGGCATCCGCATTGCGGTAGTCGGCATAAATGAACAGCGGATAAGCCGTTCCGGTAGACTGGGTGTGATAGTCAATCGCCAGGTCGACATTCCCCTTGTAAACCTTGTTCCACATCATCCATGCCTGACGCTCAGCAGGGTTACCCGTTTCTTTTCCTGGATGGACGCGGTTGTAGTCGATCGTTTCACCCCCATCGGTTGAAACAGACCATGTCCGGGAGACTCTCTCAAGGCCAGAACGGTTTGGGCCAATGATGCCAATAACGCTGCCGTTCATTTTTTCGGGGTCCAGTTGTTCCATCACTTTTTGTACGATGCGCACACCGTTTAGCTCATCCCCGTGGACGCCCGCCTGCAGAAGGACTTTCTTCCCGTCCGTTTTCCCTTTTGCCACCATTATGGGTACATACCAGCGCTGTCCCGTTCCTGTCTCAACCCCCTCGAACATGAAGCGATGTTGTCCGGCTGGCAGGTCTGATACATCCAGCGTAGAGATAACCGGCACTCCCTGCACTTTATCACCCGTATACACCGTTGCCGCGTGAGTCATTGAGCCGGGCAACGCTAAGCTAAGAGCGAATGCGATACGGCGAGTAGATATCTTCATGAGCGTCATTTTCCATTTGATAGGGTTGAGATTTTTATGTTCCGGCCTGAGCCGTGGTTGGTGCGCATTAAGTTAATAATGATTTTATGAGGCCAGCCAGCGGCACGAGCAGGAAATGTGATTCTGCATAGGCTAACGCTCAGGCCTGAATAACAGGATTTCGCTCTTCATTTTTCCTGCTTAGCGCTTCTTTCCGACATTCCTCACAAAAAACGATCCTCCCCTTTGATCGAAATTTCATCTTCGCCTATATGACTAGTCATGAGATTTTAAATGACTAGTCATATAGGGAGAGAGCATGAACAATTCACTGCCGGCCAACTTTTTATGGGGCAACTCGGTATCCAGCATGCAGACGGAAGGGGCCTGGAACGAGGGTGGGAAGGGGATGTCGGTGTACGACATTCGTGAAGCCGGAGAAAACGTCTCCGACTGGAAGGTGGCGACCGACTCCTACCATCGCTACCGGGAAGATTTCGACCTGATGCAGGATCTGGGCATGAACTGCTACCGCTTCCAGATCTCCTGGAGCCGCGTCTGCCCGCAGGGCGACGGCGCGTTCAACGACGAGGGCATCGCCTTTTACGACCGCTTTATTGACGATCTCATCGCCCGCGGCATCGAGCCGATGGTCTGCCTCTACCACTTCGACATGCCGCTGGCGCTGGCGCAGGAGTACAACGGCTTCAACGATCGCCGCGTGGTGGAGGCTTTTATCCGCTACGGCAAAAAGATGATCGACTGCTTCGGCGACCGGGTAAAGTACTGGCTGACCTTTAACGAGCAGAACATCTTCCATATGCCGGAAGCGTTCCGCATTTCCGGCTATATGAAAGGCGAGAAAACCCTGCGCGAGCTGTATGAGCTTCAGCACCATGCGATGGTGGCGCACATGTCGCTGACCGAGTATCTGCACCAGACAAAACCGGGCCAGCTAATGGGCGGCATGCTGGCGCACCAGCTGATCTATCCGGCCACCTGCAAGCCGCGCGATATCTTCTGCGCCCAGCAGTATGACGAATTCCTCAACCAGAACCTGCTGCGCGTCTTTGCCGGCCAGGGCTACAGCCCGGCGGTGATGGCGGTGGTAGAGCAGGAGGGCTTCGGTGATATCTATCGCGCCGACGATCTCGCTCTGTTTGCCCGCACGAAAAACGACTTTATGGCCTTCAGCTACTACGCCAGCAAAACGCTGGACAGCGATGCGATCCCGGAAGGCACGCCGGTCAACTATTACCTGCTGCACGGTGAGAAAAATAACCCCTACCTGAAAGCCACCGAGTGGAACTGGCAGATCGATCCGCTGGGCTTTCGCACCATCATCACTCGCTATGCCAACGACTGGCGCCTGCCGGTCTTCCCGATTGAAAACGGTATTGGGGTGATTGAGTCCTGGGACGGGGTTAACCCGATTGAGGATACCTACCGCATCGACTACCACCGGGCGCATATCGAGGCCATGCAGGAAGCCATGTTCGAGGATGGCGCAGAGGTCATTGGCTATCTCGGCTGGGGGTTAATTGACATTCTCAGCTCGCAGGGGGACATGCGTAAGCGCTACGGCGTGGTCTACGTCAACCGCGAGAATCATGACCTTAAAGACCTGAAGCGCGTGCCGAAGAAGAGCTACGCGTGGTTAAAACAGGTTATCCATACCAACGGACGCGAGATGTAAGCCGTACGCTGCCGGGCCGTTTTTGTGACTGATTGATGGGAACACTCCGCTATGTCTGAAACAAAAATCACACCGCACATGCAGTCTTTTGTCGACAAATTTGTTGAGTTCTCGGCGCGCCTGGCAAACCAGGTGCACCTGCGATCCCTGCGCGACGCCTTCGCCACGGTGATGCCGATTTTCATCCTCGCCGGTCTGGCGGTGCTGGTGAACAACGTGGTGTTCCCGTGGATTTTTGAGGGCGACACGCTCACACAGTTTAAGGTGTGGGGCGAGGCGATTATTAACGGTACGCTGAACATCGCCGCGCTGCTGCTGGCGCCGATGATTGCCTGGTCGCTGGCGCGCAACAAAGATTTCGACAATCCGGTCTCGGCAGTGGTTATCGCCGTCAGCAGTTTTATCATCATGATGCCGATGCGCTTACAGGTTACGCCCGTTGGCAGCGACGCTGCGGTGAACGTCACGCAGGTGCTGACCTTCGCCAATATCGGTTCCACCGGGATTTTCGCCGGGGTGCTGATTGGCCTGCTCTCCACCGAGCTGTTCATCGCCATTTCGCGGCTGAAGGCGCTGCACATTTCGCTGGGGGAAAACGTACCCCCGGCGGTGAGCAAATCCTTTACCGCGCTGATCCCGACGATCCTCACGCTCTCCCTGTTCGCGGTGCTGGCGGCGATCCTGGCAAACGTGCTGCATACGGATCTGATCCATCTCATTACGACCTTTATCCAGCAGCCGCTGCGGCTGATCAACACCAGCCTGCCGGGGACGATTTTCATCTACAGCTTCGGCAACTTCCTGTTCACGCTCGGTATTCATCAGTCGGTGGTCAACAGCGTGGTGCTGGAGCCGTTTCTGCTGATTAACACCAACGAGAACATGCTGGCCTTCGCCAACGGTCAGCCGATCCCGCACATCATCAACAATATTTTCGTGCCGACGTTTGGCATGGTGGGCGGCACGGGCAGCACGATCTCGCTGCTGATCGCCATCTTTATCTTCTCGCGCCAGCAGTCGGCGAAGCAGGTGGCGCGTCTGTCGCTGGCACCTGGCTTATTCAACATCAACGAACCGGTGATTTTCGGCCTGCCGATCGTCTTTAACCTGCCGCTGATGATCCCGTTTGTGCTGCTACCCGCCATCGGCATTTACTTCGCCTGGCTCTGCACCACGCTGGGGTTAATGTCCCGCTGCGTGGTGATGATCCCCTGGACCACGCCGCCGATCCTGAGCGCCTGGCTGGCGACGGCGGGGGACTGGCGCGCCGTGGTGGTCCAGTTGGCAATCATCGTATTTGGTGTATTCTTCTACCTGCCTTTCCTCAAAATTGCCGAGCGAGTGGCCATGAAAAACAGCGGGATAGAAAACTAACAGAAAGGAAGGACGATGGCGGCGAAGTACATCACCATAGCGCGGGAAATTAAGAAACGCATTATCAGCCAGCAGTACGCCGCCAACGAACCCCTGCCGGACCAGTTTGCACTGGCGGCTGAGTTCAGCACCAGCCGGATGACTATTCAGCAGGCGATGCGCCAGCTGATCGTCGAAGGGCTGGTCTACACCCGTCAGGGGCAGGGGACGTTCATCCGCAAAAACTTCCTCCAGCTCTCGCAGTGGGATCTCTCCGGCAGCGACTACTTTGGCGCGACCAAAACCTGGGCGCATCTGGGTACGGTCACGAGCCAGGTGGTGCATTTCGAACTGCGCTTCCCCAACGAAAAAGAGCAGGCGTCGCTGATGATTAACGCCGATGCGCCGATCTACGACTTCATTCGCCTGCGTTTACTGAACGGCGAACCAATGTCGCTGGATTCCACAGTGATGCCGATGAATCTGGTGCCGGGCCTGACGAAAAACCACCTTGAAGGTTCGGTGTTTCAGTACGTTCAGGAAACCCTGGGGCTGAAAATTATGGGGTCATACCGGGTCGTGCGGGCTCTAAAGCCCAGCGCGCTGGACAGAGAGCATCTGGTCTGTGAGGAAACCGATCCGGTGCTGGAGGTGGAGCAGGTCATTTATCTGGAAGATGGCACGCCGCTGGAGTATGCCCACTGCCACTATCGCTACGACCACGGCGGGATTGTGATTGTGAATAACGGATAAAAAAAAGCGGGCCTCGAGGCCCGCTTTTTTGATGCGCGTGATTAGTTCAGACGCACCGGCATACCGGAACGGTTCTGAATCGCCTGGTCGACGATGGTGGTTTCCACGTCTGGCTGAGAGGTCACTGACTGCACCGCGCTGTTCAGCGTAATCGGCACGATCTCGTTGTTGTTGATCTGGTCTTCGCTGGTGGACAGCGGGTTGTGCACTTCGATGTAGCGGCTGCCGTCTGGCTCAGACGTCGCTTTCACCGGTTCGTTGATGAACTGCACGCGCGTACCGACCGGCACGTTTTCGAACAGGAACTTGATGTCGTCGTTACGCAGGCGCACGCAGCCGTGGCTCACGCGCAGGCCGATACCGAAGTTGGCGTTGGTGCCGTGGATGGCGTACAGACGACCAATGTACAGCGCGTACAGGCCCATCGGGTTATCCGGGCCGGCTGGCACAACGGCGGGCAGCGGCTCGCCCGCAGCGATGTATTCCGCGTGCATTTTAGCCGTCGGCGTCCAGGTTGGGCCCGCTTTCTTACGCTCTACTTTGGTGGTCCAGTTCAGCGGGGTGTCTTTGCCCAACTGACCGATACCGATTGGCAGCACGATCACGGTGTTAGTGCCTTTCGGGTAGTAATACAGACGCATTTCGGCGCTGTTAATCACGATGCCTTCATGAACGGTATCCGGCAGGATCAGCTGCTGAGGAATATTCAGCACGGTACCTGCTTTTGGCAGATACGGGTCAACGCCCGGGTTCGCTTCCAGCATGTTGGACAGGCCCAGCTGGTACTGCGCGGCGAAATACTCCAGCGGCTGAGAGTTGCCCTCAGGCACCGTCACCACCTGGTTTTGACCCACCAGACGGCTTCCGTCTGTCGGCAGGGGATACGTCACCGCAGAGGCGGTCTTACAAAAACCTACTACGGCTAACGCCGCCGCAAAAAGCGTTGTTAATTTCATGTTCATGTTGTGCGAGGTATCTAAGCCATTCAGGCGATGAGTTGATAAGTCTGAATCTGTGATGGGAGCGCATTATATGTGCATTCCCGCTAACAGGGAATTCAGATGTGTACGAAATCACATTTTTTTCGATTTTGTTAAAGTTTAGTGGATTGCCGCAACACGGGATCTCAATTCGGAATTGTGGCATAATGCCGTGTTTATCACACTTTTCGCAGGAATCTCTCCGTGTTAGTTACCAGCAACGTCACTATGCAGTTTGGCAGTAAGCCGCTGTTCGAAAACATTTCCGTCAAATTTGGCGGCGGCAACCGTTACGGCCTGATTGGTGCCAACGGTAGCGGAAAATCCACCTTTATGAAGATCCTCGGCGGCGATTTAGAGCCGACGCTGGGCAACGTGTCGCTCGATCCGAACGAGCGTATCGGTAAGCTGCGTCAGGATCAGTTTGCCTTCGAAGAGTTCACCGTGCTCGACACCGTGATCATGGGGCACGCGGAGCTGTGGGAAGTGAAGCAGGAGCGCGATCGTATCTACGGTCTCGCCGAAATGAGCGAAGAAGACGGCTATAAAGTGGCCGATCTGGAAACCCAGTACGGCGAAATGGACGGTTACTCTGCGGAAGCGCGTGCGGGCGAGCTGCTGCTGGGCGTGGGTATTCCGGTTGAACAGCATTACGGCCCGATGAGCGAAGTCGCGCCAGGCTGGAAGCTGCGCGTGCTGCTGGCACAGGCGCTGTTCTCTAACCCGGACATCCTGCTGCTCGACGAACCAACGAACAACCTGGACATCGATACCATCCGCTGGCTGGAGCAGACGCTGAACGACCGCGACAGCACCATGATCATCATCTCGCACGACCGTCACTTCCTGAACATGGTCTGTACGCACATGGCGGATCTGGACTACGGCGAGCTGCGCGTATATCCGGGCAACTACGACGAATACATGACGGCAGCCACCCAGGCGCGTGAACGTCTGCTTGCCGACAACGCCAAGAAGAAAGCGCAGATTGCGGACCTGCAATCCTTCGTGAGCCGCTTCAGCGCTAACGCCTCTAAATCCCGTCAGGCAACATCGCGTGCCCGTCAGATCGACAAAATTAAGCTGGAAGAAGTGAAGGCCTCCAGCCGTCAGAACCCGTTCATCCGCTTCGAGCAGGACAAGAAACTGTTCCGTAACGCGCTGGAAGTTGAGGCGCTGACCAAAGGCTTTGATGAAGGCCCGCTGTTTAAAAACTTCAACCTGCTGCTGGAAGTGGGTGAGAAGATTGCCATTCTGGGCGCCAACGGCGTGGGTAAATCTACCCTGCTGAAAACCTTGGTGGGTGAACTGCAGCCGGACAACGGCACCGTGAAGTGGTCTGAAAACGCGCAGATTGGTTACTACGCGCAGGACCACGAATATGAGTTCGAAAACGACCTGACCGTCTTCGACTGGATGAGCCAGTGGAAGCAGGAAGGTGACGACGAGCAGGCGGTGCGCAGCATTCTGGGTCGTTTGCTGTTCAGCCAGGACGACATCAAAAAGCCGGCCAAAGTGCTCTCCGGTGGTGAAAAAGGCCGCATGCTGTTCGGCAAGCTGATGATGGAAAAACCGAACATTCTGGTGATGGACGAACCGACCAACCACCTGGACATGGAATCGATCGAATCGCTGAACATGGCGCTGGAGATGTATCAGGGCACCCTGATCTTCGTCTCTCACGACCGTGAGTTCGTCAGCTCCCTGGCGACCCGCGTGATCGAAATTATGCCAGAGCGCGTGGTGGACTTCACCGGTAACTACGAAGATTACCTGCGCAGCAAAGGTATCGACGGCTAATTTCCCGTCGTCTTTCACGCTGCAGATGCGTTGGCTGCACCTGTTCACCCCGGTCACTTACTTATGTAAGCTCCCGGGGATTCACAGGTTTGCCGCCTTCCTGCAGCGCGAAATACTTAGGGAAAGGCGTCGTGCCTTTATCCCCTCTCCCTGTGGGAGAGGGCTAGGGTGAGGGCATCAGGCCGCACTACACCACCCACTCGCTCCCTTCAACCCCGTTCACCCGCAGCGTACGTTTTTCCCCTACAGGTAATGACACCTTCAGCGCCTTCCACGCCGGACGATAATCCCCGCGCGCGTTGACCTTCAGGTTGATGGTTGCGCCATCACACTCCATTTCCCATTCCACCCACAGCGCATTGCCCTTCTGATAGCCCCAGCTTTCACCGTCGTCCTCAAACAGCAGCCCCGTGGTTGTGCCGACGCCTTTAACCGGGAACAGCTTCAGCTCGCGGGTCGTATCTTTTTCAGCACTCACATGCGTGATGCGCTCGCTCAGCGGCAGACCGGCCCCGGCGCGCACCAGCAGCGGCAGTTTTTCCAGCGGCGCATCAAGGACGATGGATTGCCCGCCCGCATACCACGCGTGGGTGTAAAAATCGTACCAGCCCGTTGCGTTATCCGGCAGCCAGACGCGGCGCTCGCGCTGCCCGGCTTCGACGACGCTGGCGACCAGCAGGTCGCGGCCCAGCAGGAAGTCGTCGCACTCTTTAAAGGTCTGCGCGTCGTGCTCGTGGTCGAGGAAGGTCGGGCGCAGCATCGGCTCGTCGTCGGCGTGCGCCTGCCAGAGCAGGGTGTAGAGATACGGCAGCAGGCGGTAGCGCAGCTCAATGGCGCTGCGGATCGCAGGGGTCACGCCCGGGTACATCCACGGCTCGTTCACGGTGCGATCGTCATTCCATGAATGGATGGTAAAGCGCGGGTGCATTACGCCGTTCTGCACCCAGCGCACGAACAGCTCGGCGTCCGGCTTGTCGCCGGAGAAACCGCCCACGTCGTGACCGACGTTGAACAGCCCGGACAGGCTCATGCCCAGCCCCATGCGGATGTTATAGCGCAGGGTGTCCCAGTTGGTGCGGTTGTCGCCGCTCCAGGTCTGAACGTAGCGCTGCATCCCGGCGCAGCCGGAGCGGGAGATGAGATACGGGCGTTTTTCCGGCGCAAAGCGCTGCTGCGCTTCCAGCGAGGCGCGCATCATCAGCAGCGGCATCACCGGGCGAATATGCTTGATGGCGATCTCCTTGCCGAAGCCAAAGCAGCGGGCTTCCCCGTCCCACACTTCATACTCGTTGTTGTCGTTCCAGGTGGAGTCGATACCCATCTCCAGCAACTGCGTGGTCACGCCGTTCTGCCACCACTGCACCGTCTGCGGGTTGGTAAAGTCGAGGTGCGAGCCTTCGTCATCCCAGAAGCTGGAACGTTCCGGTGCATCGGTTTCTGAATCGCGAATGAACAGGCCGCGTTCCGCCACTTCGTTATAGCGGGGATGATCCTGCAGCAGGCACGGCTTGATGTTGGCCGCAAGCTTCAGTCCCGCGTCGTGGAAGGCCTGGCTCATCGCCTTCGGTTGCGGCACTTTGTCGTAGTTCCAGTTGAAGACGTAGCGCTTGCCGTTGATGGAGGTATAGCCGGACGAGAGCTGGAACGAATCGCACGGAATGGCGTGCTCTTCGCACAGGCGGATGAAGCTCATCAGCTGGTTTTGCGCGTCCGGCGCGTCGGTGTAGTGCATGGTCGAGCCGCTGTAGCCCAGGCTCCACTTCGGCCCAAACAGCGTTTTCCCGGTCAGGCGCACAAAGGCTTTGGTGACGTCCAGCGCGCGCGCGCCGGTAAAGAGGTAGTAATCAATATCGCCCGCTTCCGCCTGCCAGCGGCGATAGGCGGTGTGATAGTTGTCGATCTCGTTGCCCAGATCCAGCCAGCAGCTGCTCAGGTTGTCGTAGAACAGGCCGTAGCTCACGTCATCGCGGCGGGTGAGGGTAAACGGAATGTGCTTATAAAGCGGATCGGTGCTGGCGGCGTTGTAACCCATGGCGTCCAGGTTACGCATCTCGTAGCGTTTGCCGTTGCGCTGCAGATCGCCCGCTTTCTCACCCAGGCCGTAGAAACGCTCGTCCTTGCGGCGGCTGAGATAGTGCGCCACGCCGTCGCCGTGGGCGTTCAGCAGGTAGGCGCTGGTCGGGCGATCCTGGACCAGCGGCTGCCATTCGCCCGCATCATTACGGTAGTGCCACTCCAGCCACAGGGGCTGGTGGACGGTCACGCGCAGCTGCTCGGTTGCCACCGTCACTGCGTCATCCTGCTGCGTCAGGGTCCAGGCCGGGCAGGAGAAACCGCTCAAGTCGTCACGACGGCGGCCTTCCCACGGCACGTCTTGTTCCGGGGCGATGCTCCAGGTGCGGTCCAGCGCCATCTCGCCTTTGCGTTTGATCAGCACGCGGAACAGGTTCTGTTCCAGCACGTACAGGCACAGGCGGTGCTGATTATCCACCAGCAGCTCCAGATGATTCGCAGATTGCTTATCGACGGTCCAGTTTTTCAGGGTTTTCATATGCAATACATCCACTATCAGGCGCGCTTGGCGCGACGTTCAGCAATAAATGCCACCAGGAAGAGAGCGCCAATCAGGTCAAAGAAGCCCATGGCAATAAAAAGCGGGTTGAAGCCGATTTTGTCGGCGGTCACGCCGATTAACAGGGAGAACAGGAAGCTGGCGATCCACGCCGCCGAGCCGCGCATGCCGTTGACGGTCGCCATCTGGCCTTTGTCGAAGGACTCCACCACCAGCGCGCTCAGCATGCAGGAGATAATCTGGTGCCCGAAGCCGCCGATGGAGATCAGTACGATGGTGATATACGGGTCGCGAGTCACGGCGACGATGGCCAGCGAAATCATCAGAAACGCGCCGGTGACGGAGCTTGCCACCACCGAGTTCACGCGGGAGCAGCCGAACCAGCGGGTGTACAGGCGCGTCAGGTAGCCGCTTGCCACGCTGCCGAGGTCGGCGGCGAGGAAGGGCAGCCAGGCAAACATCGCGATCTGCTTCAAATCCATGCCGTGCTCTTTAGCGAGGTACAGCGGCACCCAGAAGCTCAGCACCGCCCAGGCGGGTTCTGCCATAAAGGCCGGGATGGCGATACCGTAGAAGCGTTTGTTTTTCGAGACGGTTTTCAGCGCGGTCAGGAAGGGCAGCTTGACCGGTGCGGGTTCGTTATCCTGTTTGATAAACGCCAGCTCGTCGCGGCTCAGGTTCGGGTGCTGTTCCGGGTTGTGGTAGAACGCCCACCAGAGGATCACCCACAGCAGCGCCAGCACGCCGGTAAACATAAACGCGCCCTGCCAGCCGAACGAGGCGTGAGCAAAGTAGATGATAGGCGGGGCCAGCATCGCGCCGATGGAGAAGCCCACGCCCGCCCAGCCGGCGGCAACGGGACGTTCCGATTTAGGGAACCATTCGCCGATGGTTTTGGCATTCGCTGGCGTGGCGGCAGCTTCGGAAGCACCCATAAAGAAGCGCAGAATCGCGAGATGTAGCCAGCTTCCGGCACCCGCGTGGAAGATACACATCAGCGCCCAGATCCCGGCGCAGACCATAAAGCCAATCTTCAGGCCGATAACGTCGATCAGCCAGCCGCACAGGGGCTGGAAAATGGTGTAGGCGATCTGAAACGCGCCGACTATCCAGGAGTACTGCTCGGTGGTGATCCCGAGGCTCTCTTTCAGTTCCGGGGCGAGGATCCCCAGTGAGTTACGGGTGATGTAGTTAACGGTGACGCCAAGTAAAAACAGCACCAGCACGTACCAGCGCAAATTCTTAATGACGCGACGGGTTTTGCTTGTCGCAACGGTGTTATTGATGTCCTGACTCATTTTACTCTCCACAAGACGGACGGTAAGGGGACGGAGGTTCAGGTGTCACGCAGATTGTTATGCCTTTGATTTCTATCCGCTTAGAATGCTTAAGTTGCTATACAACTAGTATGGAAGCTGTGTGACAAGTTCACCTTAGGGAAGAAAATGAGAGGGCAAAAGTGGATTTTGTGCAAAATTTCTCATAACTGACGTAAACCCTCTGGCATGATGGTCTTGATGTCAGTTATTGCCTGATAAACACGCTATGAAAATTTTTTCATTTCGCAAATGGAGCCAGATCACAAAATGGACAAAAGGCTAAAAATCACCGAAATCGCCGCCCGTACCCAGCTCTCCATCAGTACGGTTTCCCGTGTGCTGGCAGGCAAAGCGAATACCAGCGAAAAGGCGCGGGCTAAGGTGCTGGCGTGCGCGCGGGAGCTGGGGGTAATGGACGGCATGGCGGCGGGGCGTCTGCTGCTTAACAGCCTGGTGGTTTTTGCCCCTCAGCGAGCCTTCGACGAGCGGTCCGACATCTTTTACTACCGCGTGATCCAGAGCGTGAGCAAAGGGCTTGCCTCGCACGAGGTTCGGCTGCGCTACTGCGCGCTGGAGGAGAACGACAGCGACGCCCAGATTTTTCTGGCACGCATGAACGAGCCGGATACCCAGGCGGCCATTCTGCTCGGTATCGACGATCCGCATATCCACGATCTGGCGGTGGATGTGGGGAAACCCTGCATGCTGATTAACTGCCGGGACCGCCGCATGCGCCTGCCTGCCGTTGCCCCGGATCACCGTGCTATTGGCGAGCGGGCGGCGGAGTACCTGTTCGAGATGGGGCACCGCGAGGTGATGAACGTGCTGTGCCTGCGTCGCTACACCATGGAGCTGCGCCTGGCGGGGATCCGCGACGCGTGGCACGCTCATAATCTCAGGTTTAACGACAGGCGCGATCTGCTGGTGGTGCCAAGCTTCAGCGCCAGAGAGACGGAGCAACTGGTGAGCGAGTGGCTTAACCAACAGAAGGGAAAAGACCTGCCGACGGCGTTCCTGGTAGGCGGGGACTTTATGGCGGCAGGCACCATCAGCGCGCTGCAAAATCACGGTCTGCGCGTGCCGCAGGACGTCTCGGTGATGAGCATTGACGGCTTTAATCTGGCGGCGATTCAGGATGTGCCCTTAACGGCGGTGCATGTTCCCCGCGACGAGCTGGGAACGGAAGCGGTGCATATGCTCCAGCAGCGGCTGATGCGCCCGGACGCGCCGGTAGGAACATTGCTGCTGAACGGCACGCTGGCCGTGCGGGAGTCGGTACGGCGGATACGTCAGGGGAAACGACGCACCGCCGTGGAGCGGGAAGGGCTGTACGACAGTTAAGCCATGCCCAGCGCGCGCTTACCGTGGATGTTGAGATCGTTCACGGTAAAACGGTCCTGCCAGCTTTTTTCATAATCCTCGCGCGGGAAGTCTCCCGGCGACGCGCCGGTTTCCAGCGCTTCCTTGACCTTTTTCGCATAGGCGAGGTTCTTCTCGCACATTGGCGCGGCGGGGATGTACATCACGTTGCCCCAGCCCTGCTGATTTTCCACCGGCGCGACGGAGTGGATCACGTCGCAGTGCCACCACACGGAATCACCGGCTTCCAGCGCCGGAATGCTGGTCAATGCTTCGACAAGCAGCGGGTGCCACTTCTCGGAAATCGGCAGCACGCGCCCCGGCGCCACGCCGCAGAGTTCGTCTTCCGGCACGTCGTCCAGCAGCGGACGCAGCAGAATGTAGGCCATTGCTTCCGGGATCGGCACCACGTGCAGCAGCCCCTGGCCGGGGATCATGTCCGACAGCGCCGTCCAGCCCTGGAAGGTGCGGAACACCGAGCACTTGGTGGTGTTATCCACGGTGTATTCTTCCACTTCAGTACGGTGCGCGGCGTTCCACGGATCGTATTTCTCAACGTTGCCGTCAAACACGCGGGCAAACACCTGCTGGTAAGCCGGCAGCAGCCAGCGCTCCAGCGCGCCGGAATCGGTATGCGCCCCCAGCCCTTTAGAGGTGGTTCCCGGCGGGCGGCGGCGAATACGGTCCGGGTAAATCACGCTCACGTCAGGGTTAAACCACTGCTTGCCGTTGCTCTCAAATGTCCATAAACGGTTCAGGAACGACTGCACCTGCGCCATCGCTTCACTCTGGCGCGCCTGCATTTGTGCCTGGGACCAGTAGATCGGGTAAATCTCCGGGCGGGAGGCGGTTAAGGTGCCGAAGAAGTTGTCGCCCGGCCCTTTGTACACCTCGTCAAACTTGTTCAGATCGAGGTAGTCGAGCATCGACCGATCCCACGCCAGCGCCTGCTCGCGGGGGAAGTGACCTTTAATCACCGCGCAGCCGCGGCGCTTAACGGCCTCGCGCTGAGCGTCGGTAATCGTGCCGTTTTTCACATCTGCAAACGGAATCACCGGCCAGACGGATTCGCCTTTATTTTTCAGGGCGTTGATCTCCGCCACGCGGGTGGCGATTTTATCGCTGAGCTTATCGAACACCGCCTGCACGTCGCCGATCTGCGCGCGTAACTCACGTTTTAACTGACGGATTGCCGCTTTGTGGTCCGCCGGCAAGGTTTCACTGGTAAAGGTCATAACTGCCTCGCGTCTTTCATTCGAAAGTTAAAATATCTACAAATGATACTTTAAGTTAAAAATAAGTTAATGCAAGTTTAAAAACTTGACGCAAGTCACAGGTCGGAAAAAGAGTGAGAGGCCGGAGCGGGGCTCCGGCGAGGAAAGGATCAGACGTCGAAAGGAGAGTGGTTGTCGAGCACGGCCTGAATGACGTTCAGCGCGCCCTGATGGTTGTTATCGTCGGTGCTGTAGCGGCTAATGTCTTTAATGCTCTGCGCCGCGTTGCCCATCGCAAAAGAGTATTTCACCAGCTTCAGCATTTCCGCGTCGTTGCCGCTGTCGCCAATGCCGACGCACTCCTGCGGGGAGATTTTCCAGCGTTTCAGCAGGCGGCTGATGCCGTTGGCTTTGTGCAGGCCGGGGATAATCAAATCGACAAAACCGAAACCGCTGGTGACCGGCTTCATTATGCCGTCCAGGGAGACGTGCAGTTTATCGACCAGGTTCGGGATATCGCTGTCTGGCAGGTTCAGGGAGAACTTAAACAGCACGTCGTCGATTTCGCGGTAATCGCTGATGCGTTTTAAGCGGTGATAGTGCTTTGACATCAGCGCCACGAAGGCGTCCGGGGCTTTGTCGCTGACGTAGGCGCTCTCCAGACCGCAGGCTACAAAGTTCAGCCCTTCGTCTTTCAGCAGTTCGCCAATAACGATCTGCGACTCATGGCGGGTCAGCTCGCCGTGGAAAACCTGTTCGCCGTGGTCAAACACCAGCGCGCCGTTCTCCGCCACGAAGGAGATCTGCTCTTTCAGCTCGGGGAAGAAGGAGATGAGCTGGTAATACTGGTTGCCGCTGGCGACAACGAATTCAATATCGCGGGATTTAAGCTGCTCAAACTGTGCCTGGAAGCGGTCACGATCGTACTGCTTGGCATCATCAAGGAAAGTTCCGTCCATATCGGTGACGATAACTTTAACGGTCATACTGTGCTCCTGGGTCACTGCGTTTTGAAACATTCTAATAACAAGGTGACGGGGAGCACAAATTTAATTTCATTCGAAAGTAAAAGCAAAACGGCAACCGAGGTTGCCGTTTTTAGTGTTTTCTCCCTCTCCCAAGGGGAGAGGGGATACACCGTTACAGCGTATGCTCAGTACGGGCGATAATATCGTCCTGCGCATCCGGCGACAGGGCGGTGAAGAACGCCGAGTAACCCGCCACGCGCACTACCAGGTCGCGGTACTGGTCCGGGTGCTTCTTCGCTTCCAGCAGCGTTTCGCGGGAGACAATGTTGTACTGAATATGCCAGCCCTTGTGCACCTCGAAGAAGGTACGCAGCAGTACCATTAGCTTCTGGCGATCGCTGTCGTTTTCCAGCGTCGACGGGTTCAGCTTCTGGTTCAGCAGCACGCCGCCCAGGATCGCCTCGGTAGGCAGTTTACCGACCGAGCCGATCACCGCCGTCGGGCCGAGGTGGTCCGTACCGGAAGCCGGGCTGGCCCCTTCCGCCAGTGGGGTATGCGCCTTACGTCCGTCCGGCGTGGCCATCGTTGCCGCGCCGAACGGCACGTTAGCGGAGATAGACGACGTGCCCGCGTAGTAGTTACCGCCAATCGGGCCGCGGCCGTAGCGCGGGTTGTGGTACTGCTTCAGCTCCTCAATGTAGGTCTGGTAGGCGCGTGTCAGCAGCATGTCCACGCTATCGTCATCGTTGCCGTACTTCGGCGCGCCGTTGATCAGGCGCTGGCGCAGCTGCTCGTGGGTCAGCCCGTCGAAGTCATCCGCCAGCGCCGCCGCCAGCTGCTGCTGGCCGATGACGCCCTGCTCAAAGACCAGCTTTTTCACCGCTGCCAGGCTGTTGCCGAGGTTGGCGATACCCACCTGCAGGCCGGAGACCCAGTCATACTTCGCGCCGCCCTGCTTGATGCTTTTCGCGCGTTCGATGCAGTCGTCCACCAGCGCCGAGCAGAGAATATCGTGGACGTTCTCCTCCAGCATGGTGTCTACCACGTACTCAATTTCGATAGATTTGCGGGTGTAGTAGCGGATCTGGCTGTCCCACGCCGCCATTACCTCCTCGAAATTGTCGAAGTTACCGGCGGAGAGCGCTTTCTCCTGCGGCAGGAACACCTTGCCGCTGGTGGCGTCGCGGCCGCCTTCCAGCGCCGCCAGCATGACGCGGGCAAAGTTGATAAAGCTCATGCCGGTGCAGCGGTAGCCCCACTTGCCGCCTACCGCGGTTTCGATACAGCCGATGGCCGCGTAGTCGTAGGCATCATCGCGCTCAACGCCAAGCTTGATAAATTCCGGGATCACGATTTCATCGTTGTTAAATGCCGGCATCCCGAAGCCGCAGCGGATCACCTGCACGCAGGCGTCGAGGAAGTCGTTGCTCATGCCCGCATGGTAGCGCACGCTCAGGTTTGGCTGGGTGGAGCGCAGGCGACCGCAGGATTCCAGAATCGCGTAGGAGAGCGGGTTCACCGCGTCCATCGGCTCGCCGTTAACCAGCTTCTGACCACCAATGGTGACGTTCTGGTACAGCGGGCTACCGGCAGAGGCTTTGGAGTGCGAGCCGGAGCGGATTTTGTTCACTTCCAGCAGCTTCAGCCAGCAGCTGTGCAGCAGCTCGATGGCGTGCTCGCGATCCAGGCTCTGGTCCAGCTCCACGTCGCGGCGGTAGTACGGATAGAGATACTGGTCCATACGCGCGAAGGAGACGGAGTGGCCGTTGGACTCAATTTGCAGGATCAGTTGAATGAAGTAGCACAGCTGCAGCGCCTGCCAGAATGTTTTTGGCGGCTCGTGGGCAATCACGTCGCAGTTTTCCGCCATCGCCAGCAGCTCGTCGCGGCGGCTTTCGCGGGTTTCCGTAGACGCCATCTCACGCGCCAGGTCGGCGAAGCGTTTGATGTGCAGGCTGACGGCTTCCAGCACGATATCAATTGCCTTCAGGAACTGATCGCCGTGCAGGTCTTCCAGCACCGTCAGGTTGATGCGCGAGCGGCGCTCGTCCACTTTGGCGCGCAGGCCGTCGAGACCTTTCTCCAGCACCAGCGGGAAGTTTACCGCCAGGTGGGCGTCGCCGGAGGTCATGTTGCCTTCGGCTTTGATGATGCCGGTTTCCAGCAGGCCTTTTTGCTCGTCGGTGAACATGCCGTAGCAGCGGTCCTGCACCGTCTGGCCGCGCCACCACGGGCAGATTTCATGCAGCACACGCTTGTTCTCTTCGCTCACCGCGAAGCCCGCACCCGGACGGTCCGCCAGATCGTCAATCTCTTTCTCAATCCAGGAGACGGTATATTCCGGGAAGATCGGCGCGGCGCGCACTTCGCTTGCCTGGTTGCCGATAATCAGCTCGTCGTGCTTGATCCAGATGGTGCGTTCCGCCAGGTGATGTGTCAGCGCCAGGGCGCGACGCACCGGGATCGGCTTGTCCATGTGCTGCTGGTACATTTCGGTGTAATGCTGCGCGCGCTCGGTACAGACCGGCGGCTTGACGATATGCACCAGCGCCGTTTTGTGCGCCTTAATACGTTCGCTGAGGGTGTTGAGATTCAGGGTGGTCATAGGTTTATCCTCGTAAGGTCGCGGTTAACCCTTTCTGGCAGGCGTACTGCTGCGCGAAATCCAGCAGGGCAGGGTTATCCAGCGGTTTGTCAGGGGCAGAGTAAGGTTGGCCGAGCAGGGTGTATTTGTTCATGCCCAGCGTGTGATACGGCAAAAAATGAATATCATCGACGCCGAGTTCGTCGGCGGCGAAGTTGGTAATGGCTGTGATGGAAGCTTCATCGGCGTTAAAGCCCTGGATCAGCGGCACGCGGATGGTGATCTTTTTCCCGGCAGCGGCGAGGCGCTTCAGGTTGTCCAGGATCCGTTTGGCCGAACCGTCGGTCCACTGTTTGAACACCGCTCCGTCGACGTGCTTAAGGTCGGCAAGGAACAGATCGACGTACGGTAATGACGGCTCGATATAGTGCCACGGCACGTGAAGGCAGGTTTCGACGGCGGTGTGGATACCCTGTTCGTGGCTGGCCTTGAACAGGGCGTGCGCCAGCTCCGGGTTCATAAACGGCTCGCCGCCGGAGAGGGTGATCCCGCCGCCGCTGCGGTCATAAAAAGGTTTGTCGCGCAGCACGGTGGCCATGATCTCGTCCACCTGCTTCTCTTCACCGCAGACGGTAAGCGCCTGCGTCGGGCAGCAGTCGGTGAGGGCATTAAGCGTCTCTTCACTCAGCTTTTCGCGGTGGATGACCAGGCCATTGAGCGCGCGTTCGATACAGCCCGGTGCCGCCAGCTGGCACAGGTCGCAGCCTTCCAGACAGAGGCGCGCGTCAAACAGCACGTCCCGGCTGCGCGAGCGGCTTTCCGGGTTCTGACACCAGCGACAGCCCAGCGAGCAGCCTTTCAGGAACACCACGGTTCGAATACCGGGGCCGTCGTGGGTGGAATAACGCTGAATATTGAAGATCATATTTTTGCCCTCAAGTTGCATATGAAGATTAAATTACTTTCGAATGAAAGTTATCTTGATGCAGGTCAACTCTTGAGCAGGTTTTATCGTGATAGGGTAAGTGCAGGCTAATTTTGAGGGTGACATCATGGAACTTTATCTCGACACATCTGACGTTGCGGCAGTCAAAAAGCTGGCGCGTATCTTCCCGCTGGCGGGCGTGACCACCAACCCAAGCATTGTGGCGGCAGGAAAAACGCCGCTAGATGAGCTGCTGCCCGCGCTGCACGACGCGTTGGGCGGTAAGGGCCGTCTGTTTGCGCAGGTAATGGCAACCACCGCCGAAGGGATGGTGGAAGACGCGCGCAAGCTGCGCGCTATCATTAACGACCTGGTGGTGAAGGTGCCGGTGACCGCGGAAGGGCTGGAGGCTATTAAGATGCTGAAAGCGGAAGGGATCCCGACGCTGGGCACGGCGGTGTATGGCGCCGCGCAGGGGATGCTGTCCGCCCTGGCCGGAGCAGAGTATGTGGCTCCTTACGTTAACCGCGTGGACGCGCAGGGCGGGGACGGGATCCAGACCGTTGTGGAATTACAGCAGTTGCTGGCGCTGCACGCGCCGCAGTCAAAGGTGCTGGCCGCGAGCTTTAAAACCCCGCGTCAGGCGCTGGACTGCCTGCTGGCAGGGTGCGAGTCCATCACGCTGCCGCTGGACGTGGCGCAGCAGTTTATTACTTCCCCTGCGGTGGATGCGGCGATCGTGAAGTTTGAGCAGGACTGGCAGGGGGCGTTTGGACGGACGTCTATCTGACGGGTGCGGCCTGATGCCCTCACCCCAACCCTCTCCCAGAGGGAGAGGGAGCAAACACTAAAACGGCAACCTGAAGGTTGCCGTTTGCTTTAACCTCCGCAAACCTCACACCCCGGATTGCGCATCAGCTTCATCTCGCGGAACTGACAGGTCATCGCGTCATACATCACGATTTTCCCCGCGGCAGGCGTGCCGTAGTGTGCCAGCACTTTGATCGCTTCCATTGCCTGCAATGAGCCAATCACGCCGACGAGTGGCGCCATCACGCCCGCCTCGACGCAGGTCAGCGCATTCTCGCCAAACAGACGGCTCAGGCAGCGGTAGCAGGGTTCACCATCCGCGTACGTGAAGACGCTGATTTGCCCCTCCATGCGGATCGCCGCGCCGGAGACCAGCGGGGTTTTGTGGGCAAAACAGCCCGCGTTCAGCTGGTTACGGACGGCGACGTTATCGGTGCAGTCGAGCACCAGATCGTGCTGCGCAATCTGCGCGAACAGCGCGTCGTCATCCAGCATCGCGTCAATCAGGGTGAACTGAACGTTGGGGTTGATGCGCGCCAGCGCCGTGCGGGCAGAGTCCACTTTCGGCTGGCCAACCGTCGCGTCGCTGTGCAGCGTCTGGCGCTGCAGGTTGGACACCGAGACGGTATCGAAATCCAACAGCGTCATCCTGCCCACGCCCGCCGCCGTAAGATACTGCGCGGCAGCGCAGCCCAGCCCGCCGAGACCGACGACCAGCACATTGGCTGCCTTAAGCGCTTCCTGGCCCTCAAAGTCAAACCCGCGCAGCACGATCTGGCGGTTGTAGCGCATCATCTCCTGGTCGCTCAGCTCCACCGTCATGTCAGCCTCCGAACAGGTGGTTAAAGCGCTCAACCTCAACCCATTCGCCGGCTTCCACGTTGCCGCGCTCGCGCTCCAGCACGATGAAGCAGTTACCCAGACTGAAGGAGCTGAAAATGTGCGAGCCCTGATGTCCGGTGGTGCTCACTTCGAGCTCACCGTCCGCGCCGCGGACCAGAATGCCGCGCTGGAAATCGAGACGACCCGGCGATTTTTTCAGCCGCGTAGCGGCACGCACGCGCAGGCGTTCCGGTAGCGGGCTGGCTTTGTTGCCGGAAAGCTTCGCCAGCAGCGGGATCGCCAGCTGGTAGAAGGTGAGCGCCGCAGAGACCGGGTTACCCGGCAGACCGCAGAACCAGCTGTGCGGAAGCTTGCCAAACGCGAACGGTTTGCCCGGCTTGATCGCCAGCTTCCAGAAGGCGATTTCGCCCAGCTCTTCAAGAAGGGTTTTGGTGTAATCCGCTTCGCCCACGGAGACGCCGCCGGAGCTGATGACCACGTCGGCGGATTTGTCCGCCTCGATAAACGCCGCGCGCAGTTTTTCCGGGTCGTCTGGAATAATCCCGAGGTTAATCACCTCGCAGCCCAGCTGCTCGAGCATCAGGTGTACCGCCAGGCGGTTGGTGTCATAAATCTGGCCGTCCTGCAGCGGCTGGCCCGGAAGCTGCAGCTCGTCGCCGGTGGAGAAGACCGCCACGCGCACCTTGCGGACAACGTCAACTTCGGCGATGCCGAGCGACGCCAGCACCGGCAGTTCACCTACCGTCAATTTTTGCCCGGCGGCAAAAACGGTCGCGCCGAGGGTGATGTCTTCGCCCGTGCGGCGGATGTTCTGGCCCGCTTTAACGTTCGCGGTAAAACGCACCCCGTCGTCGGTCTGCTCGGTCTCTTCCTGCATCACCACGGCATCGCAGCCCTGCGGAACCGGCGCGCCGGTCATGATGCGCACGCAGGTGCCAGCAGGCCATTCGCCGCTAAACGGCTGGCCCGCAAAGGCTTTACCCGCCACCGGCAGGGCGTTACCCGTCTGGAGATCCGCCAGGCGCACCGCGTAGCCGTCCATCGCGGAGTTATCGAACCCCGGCACGTTCATCGGCGAGACGATATCGCGCGCGGCAATACGACCAAAACAGCGCACAAGCGGCAGCGTCTCAACGTCATGCAGCGGAGAAATACGGTCAAGCATCTGCGAGAGTGCCGTCTCAAGCGGCATCAGTCCGGCGGTAAAATCCATGGTGGGCTCCTGCGGAGTAACAACGAAAGCGCCCATTATGGCAGAAAAGTGCGGCTAACTGTATGACCCGATGGGTGTACGCTTTACATCACTGTTGCGTCTTTCTATATTCAAAAATCATCTGAAGTTTCATCGACGATAATGATATTTATAGAAAAAGCCGCGAATCAGGCTAACGGGTGATGCGAATGGTTAATGCGGTAATCGCAATTCATGGCGGCGCAGGGGCAATCACCCGTGCACAGCTCAGTCCCGAGCAGGAAAAGCGCTACATTGACGCGCTGTACGCCATTGTGGAAACGGGCCAGAAAATGCTGGAAGCGGGCGAGAGCGCGCTGGATGTGGTCACCGAGGCGGTGCGCCTGCTGGAAGAGTGTCCGCTCTTTAATGCCGGAATAGGTTCGGTCTTTACCCGGGATGAAACCCACGAGCTGGACGCCTGCGTGATGGACGGCGTCACCCTGAAGGCGGGCGCCGTGGCGGGCGTGAGCCATCTGCGAAATCCGGTGCTGGCGGCGCGTCTGGTGATGGAGGAGAGCCCGCACGTTCTGCTGGCGGGCGCCGGGGCGGAAAAATTTGCCTTTGAGCACGGAATGGAACCGGTATCGCCGGATCTGTTTTCCACGGAAGAACGCTATCAGCAGCTGCTGGAAGCCCGTACGGCGGGCATAACGCAGCTTGACCATACTGCTCCGCTGGATGAAACCACCAAAATGGGCACGGTCGGCGCGGTGGCGCTCGATAAAGCCGGTAACCTCGCGGCGGCGACGTCAACGGGCGGCATGACCAACAAGCTGCCGGGACGCGTCGGCGACAGCCCGCTGCCCGGCGCGGGCTGCTATGCCAATAACGCCACGGCGGCGGTGTCATGTACCGGCACCGGGGAAGTGTTTATTCGCGCCCTCGCGGCCTACGACATCACCGCGCTGATGGATTACGGCGGTTTAAGCCTGAGCGAGGCCTGCGAGCGCGTGGTGATGGAAAAATTACCTGCCCTGGGCGGCGTCGGCGGGCTGATTGCGGTCGATCGTGAGGGCAACGTGGCCCTGCCGTTCAACAGCGAAGGCATGTACCGCGCCTGGGGTTATGCCGGTGATGAGCCGAGCACGGGCATCTATCGTGAATAAGGGGGCAGCGCGTGCCGCACACTGAAGAACTGGACAACCGCGAGGTGCTGGCTGTCCATCAGCTGAATATTGCGTTTCAGGAAGAGCGGCAGTTCATCCCCGCAGTACAGAATTTATCGTTCTCGCTCAGGCGCGGCGAGACGCTGGCGATTGTTGGCGAATCCGGCTCCGGTAAATCGGTCACCGCGCTGGCGCTGATGCGCCTGCTGGAACAGACGGGCGGGCAAATCAGCAGCGAGAAAATGCTCCTGCGCCGCCGTAACCGTCAGGTCATTGATTTAAACGAGCTGAGCGGCGCGCAGATGCAGGGCGTGCGCGGGGCAGATATCGCGATGATCTTCCAGGAGCCGATGACCTCCCTGAACCCGGTGTTCCCGGTCGGGGAACAAATTGCCGAGTCCATCCGGCTGCATCAGGGGCTGAGCGGCGATGAGGCGCTCAAAGAGGCCCGACGCATGCTGGAGCTGGTGCGCATTCCGGAGGCGCAGGCCATTCTGGGGCGCTACCCGCATCAGCTTTCCGGCGGCATGCGCCAGCGGGTGATGATTGCCATGGCGCTCTCCTGCCGTCCGGCGGTGCTGATCGCCGATGAGCCGACGACGGCGCTGGACGTGACGATTCAGGCGCAGATCCTGCAGCTCATCAAAGTGCTGCAGCAGGAGATGGAGATGGGGGTGATTTTCATCACCCACGATATGGGCGTGGTGGCTGACATCGCCGATCGGGTGCTGGTAATGCACAAGGGCAATGCTGTGGAAACCGGTGCGGTCGAGCAGATTTTCCATGCCCCCGAGCATCCTTACACCAAAGCGCTGCTGGCGGCGGTGCCGCGGCTTGGAGCGATGAACGGCAGCGATTTGCCGCGTCGTTTTCCGCTGATTTCCCTGGAGGCGACAGAGCCGCAGGAGGATGAAGGCGAGCAGGACACCGTGGTGTCGGGCAAACCGATACTCGAAGTGCGCAATCTGGTGACCCGCTTTCCGCTGCGCAGCGGAATTTTCAACCGCCTGAAGCGCGAAGTGCATGCGGTGGAAAACGTCAGTTTCGATCTCTGGCCGGGTGAAACGCTGGCGCTGGTAGGAGAGTCCGGCTGCGGGAAATCCACCACCGGGCGGGCGCTGCTCAGGCTCGTGGAGACCCAGGAGGGGACGATAACCTTTAACGGTGAACGTATCGACACTCTGCCAGATAATAAATTACAGGCGATACGACGAGATATTCAGTTTATCTTCCAGGATCCGTATGCCTCTCTCGACCCGCGCCATACGGTAGGGTACTCAATTATGGAGCCGCTGCGGGTGCATAACCTGCTCGACGGCGAGGCGGCGCAGCGTCGCGTGGCCTGGCTGCTGGAGCGCGTTGGCCTGAAGCCGGAACACGCCTGGCGTTATCCGCATGAGTTTTCCGGCGGGCAGCGGCAGCGTATATGCATCGCCCGCGCGCTGGCGCTGAACCCGAAGGTGGTGATTGCGGATGAATCCGTCTCGGCGCTGGATGTCTCGATCCGGGCGCAAATTATCAACTTACTGCTGGATTTACAGCGGGATATGGGCATTGCCTTCCTGTTTATCTCGCACGACATGGCGGTGGTAGAGCGTATCAGCCACCGCGTGGCGGTGATGTTTATGGGGCAGATCGTGGAGATTGGCCCGCGAAGGGCGGTGTTTGAGAACCCGCAGCACCCCTACACCCGCAAGCTTATTGCGGCGGTGCCGGTTGCCGATCCCGCGCACCGTCACGGCCAGCGCGTGCTGCTGCAGGATGAGATGCCGAGCAACATTCGTAAACGGGGCGAAGCCGTGGAGCGCGTCACGCTGCGTGAGGTTGGTCCGGGCCACTTCGTGGCTCCGCCGCGCCAGGACAATGCCTTCTCACGGTTATAACTTACAACAGGCAGGAGAACACAATGGTTACATTTGTAGCGCGTAAATGGTTGTTAGCCGCGAGCGTGACGGCAGCCCTGGCCGCTGCCCCCGCGTTCGCCGCCAAAGATGTGGTGGTTGCCGTCGGCTCCAACTTCACCACGCTCGATCCGTACGACGCCAACGACACGCTCTCCCAGGCGGTGGCGAAATCGTTCTATCAGGGGCTGTTTGGTCTCGACAGAGAGATGAAGCTGAAAAATGTGCTGGCGGAGGGGTACACCGTATCCGACGACGGGCTGGTCTATACCATCAAGCTCCGTTCCGGCGTGAAGTTCCAGGACGGGACTGATTTCAATGCGGAGGCGGTAAAGGTCAACCTCGACCGTGCCAGCAATCCTCAAAACAGCCTCAAGCGCTATAACCTGTATAAAAATATCGCCAGCACCGAGGTAGTCGACCCGGCAACGGTAAAAATCACCCTGAAAGAGCCATTCTCCGCGTTTATCAATATTCTGGCGCATCCGGCGACGGCGATGATGTCGCCCGCCGCGCTGAAAAAGTACGGTAAAGAGATCGGCTTCCACCCGGTGGGAACCGGGCCGTACGAGCTGCTCACCTGGAACCAGACCGATTTCGTGAAGGTGAAAAAATTCGCGGGATACTGGCAGCAGGGGCTGCCGAAGCTGGACACCATCACCTGGCGCCCGGTGGTGGATAACAACACCCGCGCGGCAATGCTGCAAACCGGCGAGGCGCAGTTTGCCTTCCCCATCCCGTATGAGCAGGCCGCCATTCTGCAGAAAAACAGCAAGCTGGAGCTGGTTGCCAGCCCGTCTATCATGCAGCGCTACATCAGCATGAACGTCACGCAGAAGCCGTTTGATAACCCGAAGGTGCGTGAAGCCATCAACTATGCCATTAACCGTCAGGCGCTGGTGAAGGTCGCTTTTGCGGGTTATGCCACCCCGGCCACCGGCGTGCTGCCGCCGTCTATTGCGTATGCGCAAAGCTATCAGCCGTGGCCGTACGATCCGGCCAAAGCGCGCGAGCTGCTGAAAGAGGCGGGTTTCCCGAACGGCTTCAGCACCACGCTGTGGTCGTCGCACAATCACAGCACCGCCCAGAAGGTGCTGCAGTTCACCCAGCAGCAGCTGGCGCAGGTGGGGATTAAGGCGCAGGTCACCGCGATGGATGCCGGGCAGCGTGCGGCAGAAGTGGAGGGGAAAGGGCAGAAAGAGAGCGGCGTGCGGATGTTCTACACCGGCTGGACGGCCTCGACCGGTGAAGCCGACTGGGCGCTGTCGCCGCTGTTCGCCTCGCAGAACTGGCCGCCAACCCTGTTCAACACCGCGTTTTACAGCAATCCGCAGGTGGACAAAGACCTGGCCGATGCCCTGAAAACCACCAAACCGGAAGAGAAAGCCCGCCTCTACAAGGACGCGCAGGACATTATCTGGAAAGAGTCGCCGTGGGTACCGCTGGTGGTGGAGAAACTGGTCTCAGCCCATAACAAAGCGCTGACCGGGTTCTACATCATGCCGGACACCGGCTTTAGCTTTGACGATGCGGATTTAAAATAAACCTCATGCTGAATTATGTTTGTAAACGTCTGCTGGGGCTTATCCCGACGCTGCTGATAGTGGCGGTGCTGGTGTTTTTGTTTGTCCACATGCTGCCGGGCGATCCGGCGCGCCTGGTAGTCGGGCCCGAAGCGGATGCCACCGTCATTGAGCTGGTGCGTAAACAGCTGGGCCTCGACCAGCCGCTGTATATGCAGTTTCTGCACTATATGTGCAACGTTCTGCAGGGCGACTTTGGTATCTCGATGGTGTCGAGGCGTCCGGTGTCAGAGGAGATTGCCAGCCGCTTTATGCCCACGTTCTGGCTAACGATTGCCAGCATGAGCTGGGCGGTGGTGTTCGGACTTGGCGCCGGGATTGTGGCGGCCGTCTGGCGTAACCGTTGGCCGGACAAGCTCGGCATGGCGCTGGCGGTGACCGGCATCTCCTTCCCGGCGTTCGCGCTGGGGATGTTGCTGATGCAGATCTTCTCCGTTGAACTGGGCTGGTTGCCGACCGTCGGGGCCGATACCTGGAAGCATTACATTCTGCCCTCCATGACGCTGGGCGCTGCCGTGTCGGCGGTGATGGCCCGCTTTACCCGCGCCTCGTTCGTGGACGTGCTGAGCGAAGATTATATTCGCACCGCGCGGGCGAAAGGAGTCAGCGAGAAGTGGGTCATTCTCAAGCACGGGTTCCGCAATGCGATGATCCCGGTGGTGACGATGATGGGGCTGCAGTTTGGTTTCCTGCTGGGTGGCTCTATCGTCGTGGAAAAGGTCTTCAACTGGCCGGGGCTGGGGCGCCTGCTGGTCGATTCCGTCGAGATGCGCGACTACCCGGTGATTCAGGCAGAAGTCCTGCTTTTCTCGCTGGAGTTTATTCTTATCAACTTAGTGGTGGACGTGCTCTACGCCGCCATTAACCCGGCCATCAGGTATAAGTAAGATGCGATTGTTGAACTGGCGGCGTCAGGCCGTTTTGAACGCGATGCCGGGGCTGAAACCGGAGCATGTCCGCACCCCGTGGTCCGAATTCTGGCGACGTTTTCGCCGTCAGCCGGTCGCAATGGCGGCGGGGCTGTTCGTGCTGGTGCTAATTGCGGTGGCGATCGTTGCGCCGTGGGTAGCGCCGTTTGATGCGGAAAACTACTTTGACTACGACCGCCTGAACGACGGCCCCTCAATGCTGCACTGGTTCGGCGTGGACTCGCTTGGCCGCGATATCTTCAGCCGCGTGCTGGTGGGGGCGCAAATTTCTCTCGCCGCCGGGGTAGTCGCGGTGCTGATCGGTGCGGCTATCGGTACCGTGCTGGGGCTCGTCGCCGGGTATTATGAAGGCTGGTGGGACCGCATCATCATGCGCATCTGCGACGTGCTGTTTGCTTTCCCCGGCATTCTGCTGGCGATTGCCGTTGTCGCCATTATGGGCAGCGGCATGGCCAACGTCATCATCGCGGTGGCGGTCTTTTCGATTCCGGCCTTTGCCCGCCTGGTGCGCGGCAACACGCTGGTGCTGAAACAGCAGACGTTTATTGAATCCGCCCGCAGCATGGGGGCCAGCGATACCACCATTCTGTTCAGCCATATTCTGCCCGGGACGGTGTCGTCCATCGTGGTCTATTTCACCATGCGTATCGGCGTGTCGATTATTTCGGCGGCCAGCCTGTCGTTTCTGGGCTTAGGGGCACAGCCGCCGACCCCGGAGTGGGGCGCGATGCTGAACGAGGCTAGGGCCGATATGGTGATTGCGCCACACGTGGCGATCTTCCCGAGCCTCGCGATTTTCCTGACCGTGCTGGCGTTTAATTTGCTGGGGGATGGGCTGCGCGACGCGCTGGATCCGAGGATTAAAGGGTAGTGCAGTGAAATGTGCCGGGTGGCGGCTACGCCTTACCCGGCCTGTAAAAGATGTGCAGTGAGATTAAACCCGGCTACCCCACAGGTCATACTCGTCCGCGTTTTCAACTTTGACGCGAATAATATCACCCGGCTTAACGTTGGTTTCGCCGTTCAGGTACACCGCGCCGTCAATTTCAGGGGCGTCCGCCATGCTGCGGCCAATCGCGCCTTCTTCGTCCACTTCGTCGATGATAACCATGATCTCGCGGCCCACTTTCTCCTGCAGACGTTCAGCAGAGATCTGCTGCTGCAGCTGCATGAAGCGGTTCCAGCGCTCTTCCTTAACTTCTTCCGGCACCTGATCCGCCAGCTCGTTGGCGGTTGCGCCTTCCACCGGGCTGTACTTGAAGCAGCCTACGCGGTCCAGACGCGCTTCTTTCAGGAAGTCGAGCAGCATCTGGAAGTCTTCTTCGGTTTCACCCGGGAAGCCGACGATGAAGGTGGAGCGCAGGGTTAGATCCGGGCAGATCTCACGCCACTGCTTGATGCGCGCCAGCTGGCGGTCAACGGAGCCAGGGCGTTTCATCAGCTTCAGGATACGCGGGCTGGCGTGCTGCAGCGGGATGTCCAGGTACGGCAGGATTTTGCCTTCCGCCATCAGCGGGATCACATCGTCAACGTGCGGGTACGGGTAGACGTAGTGCAGACGCGTCCAGATACCGAGTTTGGACAGCTGCTCGCACAGGCCCACCATGCTGGTTTTCACCGGCTCGCCGTTGTGGAAACCGGAGCGGTGTTTGACGTCCACGCCGTAAGCCGAGGTGTCCTGGGAAATCACCAGCAGCTCCTTCACGCCCGCATCGGCCAGACGTTTGGCTTCCGCCAGCACTTCGCCAATCGGACGGCTCACCAGATCGCCACGCATCGACGGGATGATGCAGAAGGTGCAGCGATGGTTGCAGCCTTCAGAAATTTTCAGGTAGGCGTAGTGACGCGGCGTCAGCTTTACGCCCTGTTCCGGCACCAGGCTCAGGAACGGGTTGTGCTTTGGTTTTGGCACGTAGTGATGAACATGTTCCAGCACCTGCTCGTAGCTGTGCGGGCCGGTGATCTCCAGCACCTTCGGGTGCACTTCGCGGATTTGGTCCACTTTTGCGCCCAGGCAGCCGGTAACAATCACTTTGCCGTTTTCGGTCAGCGCTTCACCGATGGCTTCCAGTGACTCCTGGACCGCGCTGTCGATAAAACCGCAGGTGTTAACGATCACCATATCGGCGTTGTCGTAGCTTGGCACCACGTCATAGCCCTCGGTGCGCAGTTCGGTCAGGATGCGTTCTGAATCCACCAGGTTTTTCGGGCAGCCCAGGGAGACGAAGCCGATTTTCGGCTGGTGCGTAACATTGCTCATAGGTTAAAAATTCATCAATTATGGAGTTATCAGGGCGGGATTTTACAGCGTATCGCCGGGGATTTATACACTCTTTGCAAGGCGGATGCGCCAGGCCGAGGTTGTAACATTGTAAATAATGTTAATCACTTAAGAATAATTGATCTCAGGCATTAAACTGTACAAAAAATGACCTTATTCTGAATGTGCAACATGGCTGACAGAGGAGGAAATAGCATGTCCGTTGACAGACTGAAACGCGATCTGCTTAACAAGCTGATCAACGCCCGAATCGACCTGGCCGCCTATCTGCAGCTCAGGAAGGCAAAGGGCTATATGTCAGTCAGCGAAAGCGAACATCTGCGTGATAATCTGTTTGAACTGTGTAATTTCATGCGTGAAAAAGCACCGACCCTGAAGGCGGAATACGATGAAAGCGAGCTGATGGCGTTGCGTCGCGCCGCTGAGGTGCTCTCCATTGCAGGGGTATGTTTGATGAACGGACGCCACGACTGCCCAAATTTTATCGCTGTTAACGCGGAGAAGCTTGAAAACTGCCTGACAACGCTCTCTCTTTGCATCATGTGTCTTAACAAGCACGAGACGCTTGCACAGCACTGAGTTCGGGGGGAGGCAACTCCCCCCATCTGATTAAGCTTTTGTAAAAGTGGTAACGCGCCCGGAGGTAATGGCTAATCTTTATGCCATATGCCGAAAAAGGAGCGCTTTATGCCTCGATCCTCGTTGATTTTCCTGCCTGCATTGTTTATTCCGTTTTCGCTTCTTGCTGCGCCAGAGGCGGTAAAGGTTGAGGTGCTGCAAAACCGACTCGATCACCCCTGGTCGATGGCGTTCCTGCCGGGTAATGACGGTTTACTGGTCACTCTTAAGGGCGGGCAGCTCAAGCGCTGGCAGGCCGGGAAAGGACTTTCCGATCCCATTGTCGGCGTGCCGAAGGTGTGGGCGAACGGCCAGGGAGGACTGCTGGACGTGGTGCTGGCGCCTGATTTTGAAAAGTCGCGCCGCGTCTGGCTGAGCTACGCCGAAGCCGGGCGTGACGGCAAGGCCGGAACGGCGGTGGGCTATGGTCGCCTGAGCGACGATCTTTCCCGCATCGAGGGATTCCAGGTGGTGTTCCGCCAGATGCCGAAACTCTCAACCGGTAACCATTTTGGTGGGCGACTGGTGTTCGACGGCAAAGGGTATCTCTTTATTGGACTCGGCGAGAACAACCAGCGCCCGACGGCGCAGGATCTGGACAAGCTGCAGGGTAAAGTGGTGCGCCTCACCGAAGACGGTAAAGTGCCGCCGGATAACCCCTTTGTGAACACCTCCGGCGCGCGGCCGGAAATTTGGTCCTACGGCATTCGTAACCCGCAGGGGATGGCGATGAACCCGTGGAGCGACACGCTGTGGCTGAACGAGCACGGCCCGCGCGGCGGGGATGAAATCAACATCCCGGAGAAGGGCAAAAATTACGGCTGGCCGCTGGCAACGCACGGCATTAACTACAGCGGGCTGAAAATCCCGGAAGCCAAAGGCGAGCACGTTGAGGGAGCCGAAAAGCCGCTGTTTGTCTGGAAAGTGTCGCCCGCGGTCAGCGGCATGGCGTTCTATAATAGCGACGTGTTCCCGCAGTGGAAAAACAAGCTGTTTATTGGGGCGCTGAAGGAAAAGGACGTTATCGTGCTGAGCGTGGACGGCAATAAAGTGACGGAGGACGGGCGGATCCTGGGCGACCGGGAGCAGCGTATTCGCGATGTGCGGGTGGGGCCGGATGGCTATCTCTATGTCCTGACTGACGAAACGGACGGGCAGCTGTTAAAAGTCAGCCCGTCCGGTGCGTAATCAGGTGACCGGGATCATCACCACGTTACGGTACGCCGGGCGCTCGCTAAGCTGCTTAAGCCAGCGGTCAAGGTTCGGGCGCGGCGTCCATTTCAGACCGAGGTTGGTCAGGTTCCAGACGAACGGCGCTACGGCAATGTCCCCCACGCCGAACGTATCGCCGGAGAACCAGGCGTGCTTCGCCAGCTCATCGTCCATCATCGCAAACAGGTTTTCGCAGGCATCCTGCGCGGCATGAATGGCGGGGTAGTCGCGCTCGGCTTCAGGGGTTCTCACCAGCCCCATCAGGATCACGCGGTGAACGGGAGAGAGCGTCTGATTTGCCCAGTCCATCCACTTCTCACCCTGAGCGCGCTGCGCCGGGTTTTCAACCCACAGGCGGCCAAGACCGTACTGGGCGGCAAGGTAACGCACAATGGTGTTGGACTCCCAAAGCGTTGCGTCTGTTTCGTCATCGCGCAGCAGCGGCACCAGGCCGTTCGGGTTCATCGCCAGATAGTCGGCCTCTTTGTTCACGCCGAACGACATGCCAGCCATGATTTGGTTAAACGGTAAATCCAGTTCCTCCAGCGTCCAGAGCACTTTCTTAACGTTGGTCGAATTATTCCTGCCCCACAGCGTAATCATATTTACTCCTGTTGAGTGTGAATCCGGGTCGGCTTTTTGCCATGGTGAGATAAACCTAACAATTACGCAACAGAAGACAAAAAAAACGCCTGAATCAAAGCGTAAATGAATGTTATTGCATAAACTTTAATAACTTTACCCTCGTTGGGTTTCTTTAACCGTTTTAGTGCGCTATTACTCATCGCTTCTTGCGACACGGTGATGTGACGTAATTTTTGAATGGACACTCGGGTGGCATTTATGACGCGAAAAATGACTTCTCTGCGCAGCCTGGCGGCAGGCTCTGCGCTTCTTTTCCTGTTTGCACCAACACTCTACGCGGCTGAACAGGCTGCGCCCGAAGCGCCGCCTGTGGACGCGCGCGCCTGGATCCTGATGGACTATTCCAGCGGTAAGGTGCTGGCGGAAGGCAATGCGGATGAGAAACTCGATCCGGCCAGCCTGACCAAAATCATGACCAGCTATGTGGTCGGGCAGGCGTTAAAAGCGGGCAAGATCAAGCTGGACGATATGGTCACCATCGGGAAGGATGCCTGGGCGACAGGCAACCCGGCGCTGCGGGGCTCGTCGGTGATGTTCCTGAAGCCTGGCGATCAGGTCTCCGTCTCCGATCTGAACAAAGGGGTAATCATTCAGTCGGGAAATGATGCGTGTATCGCGCTGGCCGACTACGTTGCCGGCAGTCAGGATTCTTTCATTGGTTTGATGAATGGCTATGCGCAAAAGCTCGGCTTAACCAACACCACCTTCAAAACGGTCCACGGCCTGGATGCGCCGGGACAGTTCAGTACCGCGCGCGACATGGCGCTGCTGGGAAAAGCGCTGATCCACGACGTGCCGGATGAATACGCCATCCACAAAGAGAAAGAGTTTACCTTCAACAAAATTCGCCAGCCGAACCGCAACCGCCTGCTGTGGAGCAGCAACGTTAACGTGGACGGAATGAAGACCGGCACCACGGCCGGCGCGGGCTACAACCTGGTGGCCTCCGCGACGCAGGGCGACATGCGCCTGATCTCGGTGGTGCTGGGCACCAAAACCGACCGCATCCGCTTTAACGAGTCAGAAAAACTGCTGACTTGGGGCTTCCGCTTCTATGAAACCGTGACGCCGATTAAACCGGATGCCACGTTCGTCAGCCAGCGCGTCTGGTTTGGTGATAAGAGCGAGGTGAATCTGGGGGCGGGTGAGGCCGGTTCCGTGACCATTCCACGCGGTCAGCTGAAAAACCTGAAAGCAAGCTATACCCTGACCGAACCGCAGCTCACCGCGCCGCTGAAAAAAGGCCAGGTGGTCGGGACGATTGATTTCCAGCTAAACGGTAAGTCGATTGAACAGCGTCCGCTGATTGTGATGGAAGCGGTGGAAGAGGGCGGCTTCTTCAGCCGGATGTGGGATTTCGTGTTGATGAAATTCCATAGCTGGTTTGGCAGCTGGTTTAGTTAAGTTTTATGCCGGGTGGCGCTGCGCTTACCCGGCATAACCTCAATACATCAACTTCACCTGCTGTGCCTTTGCATGGGCCACAATCTCGTCATCGGGGCGGCAATCGCTGACGATGGCGTCAAACTGCGCCAGCTCGCCCATTCTTGCCGAACGCACCTTGCCAAACTTACTGTGATCGACCACCAGCACATGATACTGCGCGGCATTTAACGCCCAGTTCTTCACCGGCAGCTCCTCCAGATTAAAGCAGGTTGCACCCTGGCGCACGTTCACGCCTGCGGCAGAATAAAACGCGATGTCCGGGCATAAATTGCTAAGCGTGTCCTGCAGGTTAAGCGGCTTAAAGATGGCGTTGCTGGCGTGAAACTCGCCGCCGCAGAGGATCACCCGGCACTCGGGTTTCTCCTGAAGCGCCAGAAAGGTGTTCAGGGAGTAGCACACGGCGGTAAAGGGAATGCTGCTGTCGATGGCTTCGATAATCCACGGCGTGGTGGTGCCGCAGTCAAAAAACAGCGTCTGGTGCGGCTGAACCAGCGTGGCCGCAAGACGCGCGGCTTTGCGCTTCTCTTCAACCAGACGCGTCTTCTGGTCGCTGATCAGATAATGGCTGGCGCTGCGCGGCTCAAGGACGATGTACCCGCCCAGCAGCACCACGGGGGCGCTGTCGCTGTTCAGATCGCGACGAATGGTCATCTCTGAGACGCCGAGGAGGTTGGCGGCTTCCTTCAGATGCAGCTTATCGCTGCGCTTCAGCGCCTGCAGCAGCTGAGCAATGCGGTCATCGCGTCGTGTTTCCATAGTTCCTCGGGATAAAAAAGTGAGCCCCCGCAGGGCGGGGGCTCAGTGTAACCTGTCCGGTTGGGGTTAGTCACGTATCCAGCCCTTACGGATCGGGATGGCAAAAATGGCGCGATAGAGCGAAGAGAGCCCGCGGTAGAGCGCCTCACCGAAGAGATTCCACAGGATAGCCGCGCTCACGCAGCCAATCAGCCCCACCAGGAAACCGCCCACCATATCCAGCGGCCAGTGGACGCCAAGATAGACGCGCGACCAGGCGATAGCCACAGCGACCACCATCAGCACCGCACCCGACCACAGGCGATGCCAGAACAGGAAAGCCAGCGCGAAGGTGAAGATAACCGTACCGTGATCGCTCGGGAAAGAGTCATCCGGCGCGTGGTGCAGGAAGGTGTAGCCAATGCGATCGACAAAAGGACGATCGTGCGGGAACGCGTGGCCGAGAAGATAGCTGACCAGCACGCTTACCCCGAGCGCCATCGCGACTTTGATCACCAGCTGGCGCTGTGCCTTAACCTGGCTGCGCGGCCCCCACAGCCAGAGAATGGCAGCCAGCGCAGGCACGATGCTGATAAGGTCTTTCGCCAGAAAGGTGGCAAAATCAATCATCCACTCTGGCGAGGCCGGGGTGGCGTTGATCAGATAAAACAGCTGATAATTCAGATTCTCTAGCATAGCGTAATCACTCTTTTGCAAACCGGGTGGAAACCAGCCCGTAGACCGCCACCTGGGAAAACCAGACCCACCACCCGGCCCACAGGTTGTGAGAGAAAAAATGTGCCCCGCGCATCACCTGGCCGAAGCCCATCGCCAGACCCAGAACCGCGCCAAGGACCACAAAGCTCCAGGCGAGACGCGGACGCTCGCGCCAGAAGGCAAAAAACAGCCCCATCACCATAAAGCCGCTGGAAGAATGGCCACCCGGGAAGCAGCGGCCCGGACCGCTGTCTGCCGGAACGGCGCTGAACAGGGGGTAAGACACGGCCTTACCGCCATATTCCACCAGATCCCACGGGCAGCTGTGGTGGCTGATGCTTTTCAGCACGCCAACCACCAGCGCGCCAAGCCCCATCAGCAGCGCGGCTGTGACAAGCCTTGCGTTATGTTTGTAAGCGCCGTAAAGCAGCGCCACGGCGCCTAAGGCAATCGCAATGTACTTCGCCAGACGATGATTCAGCAGATCCAGCAGGTGGTCTTTCTGCAGCGGGAAAGTCTGTGTCGCCGCGTCATACCAAAAACCGGTGATCCATCTGTCGAGCGCTTCATCGCGCGATAGCCACGTAAACACCACGGCAAGCGCTACTAGCACCAAAAGCTGATAACCATAAAAGCGGGACGGTAAGCGGTAAAGCTGTTTTGTCTTATTAGTCTGTAAGTTAGACAATTCTGAACGGCTGGAAGTGAGTGCCATAATTAGGGATCAGTGACGAGTAATCGCGCTATCATAAATCTGTCAACTTAAGGAAACCTTAAACGAAGACGATATGTGCTTTATTTCTGTTTCTCCTCGATAAATCACTATCTCGGATTACGGCATTTCATTACACTCGTCGCGATTTTGTCATTATAAAGAGATTGCATGTTAAACCGTTCTTCTTCTGGTTCACGTCTGGGTCGTCAGGCGTTGCTTTTCCCTCTGTGTCTGGTGCTCTACGAATTCTCTACCTATATCGGCAACGATATGATCCAGCCCGGTATGCTGGCCGTTGTGGAGCAGTACAACGCGGGAATCGAGTGGGTGCCGACCTCCATGACCGCCTATCTGGCTGGCGGCATGTTTTTGCAGTGGCTGTTAGGCCCGCTGTCGGATCGTATTGGGCGCCGTCCGGTGATGCTGACGGGCGTGGTGTGGTTTATCGTTACCTGCCTCGCCACGCTGCTGGCGCAAAACATTGAACAATTTACCCTGCTGCGTTTCCTGCAGGGGGTGAGCCTGTGCTTTATCGGCGCCGTGGGGTATGCCGCCATCCAGGAGTCGTTTGAGGAGGCGGTGTGTATCAAAATTACCGCGCTGATGGCGAACGTGGCGCTGATCGCCCCCTTACTCGGGCCGCTGGTGGGGGCCGCGTGGGTGCACGTTGCGCCGTGGGAAGGGATGTTTGTGCTCTTTGCTGTTCTCGCCGCCATCGCGTTCTTCGGCCTGCACCGCGCGATGCCGGAAACGGCTACCCGTCTGGGCGAAAAACTCTCGCTGAAAGAGCTGGGCCGGGATTACAAAGCAGTGTTGCAAAATGGCCGCTTTGTGGCGGGGGCGCTGGCGACCGGATTCGTTAGCCTGCCTCTGCTGGCGTGGATCGCGCAGTCACCGGTTATTATCATCAGCGGTGAAAAGCTCAGCAGCTACGAGTACGGCCTGCTGCAGGTGCCGATCTTTGGCGCGTTGATTATCGGTAACCTGGTGCTGGCCCGTCTGACGTCTCGCCGCACCGTGCGTTCACTGATTATCATGGGCGGCTGGCCGATTGCGGCAGGGCTGATTCTGGCTGCGGTAGCGACCGTCGCGTCATCCCACGCCTACCTGTGGATGACGGCGGGGCTGAGCATTTATGCCTTCGGAATTGGCGTGGCGAACGCTGGTCTGGTGCGCCTGACCCTGTTTGCGAGCGAGATGAGTAAAGGTACGGTCTCTGCGGCGATGGGCATGCTGCAGATGCTGATTTTTACCGTCGGTATCGAGGTGAGCAAGCACGCTTACGCGCTGGGCGGCAACGGGTTGTTCAGCCTGTTTAACCTCGCCAACGGCGTGCTGTGGGTTGGCCTGATGGTGGTGTTCCTGAAGGACAAACGCGTCGGAAACGCTCTGCAACCATAATCTTTTTTCCCCTCTCCCCATTGGGGAGAGGGCCTGGGTGAGGGGCGAGGCCGCCAGACCGCACGCGGTCAATTAAACGGTGTCTCTCCGTTCAACACCTTCTCAATCACGTTTAAAACGCCTTCCTCGTTATTATGCGGTGCTTCAAAGCGCGCCTCCGCTTTAATATGCGGTTTGGCATTTGCCATCGCAAAGCTGAACCCGGACTGACGCAGCATCTCCACGTCGTTGCCGCTGTCACCAAAGGCCACCACTTCGCTGTCCTCGATGCCCCAGCGCGTTTGCAGGATCCGCAGGCCGTTGGCTTTATGCACGCCGGGGATAATCAGGTCAATGCTGCCGTGACCGGTGGTGACGGGCACCATAATGTCACTTAGCTTTTCATGCAGCAGCGCCTGAATGCGCGGAATTTCGTCATCGGAAACGTTGAGCCCGAACTTGAAGAAGATGTCGTTCAGGCTGTTGAAATCCTGCACCCTTTCGAGACGGTGATAATATTTTGACGCGATATCAATGAAGGCATCGTCATAGGCTTTAAGCGTGTAGGCGCTGCCTTTCCCGCAGGCGATAATCTCAATGCCGGGAACATCGTTTAAGACGGTGGCCACGGTGCTGAAATGCGCTTTTGTCAGCTCGCCGTTGAACACATCTTCCCCGGCATCGACCACCCAGCCGCCGTTTTCGGCAACAAAGGCAATTTCATGCGCGATCTCCGGGAAGAAGGAGATCAGCTGGTAATACTGGTTGCCGCTGGCGACCACAAAGCGAATGCCTTGCTCCTTCATGCGCGCATACTGCGCCAGAAAGCGCGGGCGGTTATAGGTCTTGGCATCACTCAGGAATGTGCCATCCATGTCGACGGCGATCAGTTTAACGCTCATATCCCTTCTCCATTGACGTTTGTTCCGTTTCCGGCTTTGCCACCGCGCGCGCCACCAGCGCCGCGATGATAACCAACCCTAACACCACCAGCATGGCGCTGCGCAGCCCGTAGTGCTCACCGAGGAAACCGAGCAGCGGCGGCCCGACCAGGAAGGCGAGGTAGCCCGTGGTCGCCACCACGCTGACGCGGGTCGGGGCATCCGGGCCGGTGTCGCTGGCGGCCGAAATAGTCAGCGGGAAGCCGAGCGACGCGCCCAGACCCCAGAGGATCACCGAGACCCCGGCAATCCAGTCCACGTCCACAAAGACGATCATCGCGATACCCAGGCCGCCGAGCAGGGCGCTGGCGCGCACTACCGCCACGCGGCTGTAGCGGTCGATAAACCAGCCGCCGGTGAAGCGCCCGACGGTCATCCCCAGCGTAAACCCGGCGTAAATCAGCGAGCCGGAGGTCGGACTAAAGCCGTGGCCGTCCACCATCAGCAGCGGCAGCCAGTCGTTGGCAGAACCTTCCGCGAACGCCATCGCCAGCACCACCACGCCGATGAGCATCAGCTGGAAATCGCGGTAGAAGGGCAGCCCTTTTTCCGTCGAATGCTGTTCTTCAGCGGAATTCTTGCCGGTACCGTTCGGGATCGCCCGAATGCCGGTCAGGATCGGAATGATGCATACCAGCGCCGCCAGCAGGATATGCAGATTCGCGCTCATGCCAAAGGCCGTCAGCGCCATCCCCACGCCCGCGCCGGCGAGCGTGCCGAGGCTATAAAAGCCGTGCATCATGGGCAGCACGGTTTTGTTCATCTCGCGCTCGACCGCCGCCCCTTCAACGTTTATCGCAACCTCTGCCGAGCCGAAGCTGCCGCCAAATACCGTCAGCCCCAGGGCAAACAGCACCGGCGAAGCAAACCACAGCGCCACGCTTAGCACGATCATCCCAATTACCGCGAAGCACATGGTGGTGCGGATCACCGCCCGCGTGCCAAAGCGCTTCACCAGCCACGCGGAGCAGAGGATACCGCTCATGGAGCCTATCGACAGACCGAACAGCACGATGCCCATCTCCGCGGTAGAGACGGACAAAATATCGCGAATGGCGGGCGTACGTGTGGCCCAGGAGGCCATCAGCAGACCGGGAATAAAGAAGAACATAAACAATGCCCACATGCGTAGTCGCAGGGCGTTGCGGGAAGAGGTCAGCGTCATTGGGGTAGCACCAGAAGTACAACAGTAGCGACAACACTAGCAAGTTTGTGTACATTTGTACACAAACCAGGTGAGGAATTTATGAGCAGACCACCGAACGATCCGCATCGACGTGAAAAAATTCTCCAGGCGACGCTGGATACCATTGCCGAACACGGGATTCACGCCGTTACGCACCGTAAAATCGCCAGCTGCGCGGGCGTGCCACTGGGGTCGATGACCTACTATTTCGACGGCATGGAGCCGCTGCTGGAGGAGGCCTTCACGTGGTTTACGCGGCAGATGTCACAGCAGTATCGGGATTTCTTCGCGGGCGTCACCGGGCCGGAGATGGCGTGTGAATCCATCACCACCCTGATCCACAGCTCGCAGGTGACCACGCCGCACAACATGGCACTGATGTATCAGCTTTACGCCTTTATGCACCGCAGCGCGGCGCTCAAAACGGTGATGCAGGACTGGATGAAGATGAGCCAGACCACGCTGGAGCAGTGGTTCGACCCGGTTACCACCCGCGCGCTGGATGCCTTCATCGAAGGGATGACGCTGCACTATGTGACTGACCGAGAGCCATTAAGCCGGGAGGAAATTCGGGCGATGGTGGGGAGAATTGCGGGCGAGGGGAACCCTTAGGCATCACTCGCCCTGCCAGTTTTACCTGGATTCGATTTTTTTCCCGCTGGCGTCCACGACGGCTTCGCCATCCTCTTTCGTAAACGCGCCTTTCTGCGCGTCCGGCAGAATGTCGAGGACAACTTCAGACGGGCGGCACAAACGCGTGCCCAGCGGCGTGACCACGATCGGACGGTTAATCAGGATCGGGTGTTGCAGCATAAACTCGATAAGCTGGTCGTCGCTGAAGATATCTTCAGCAAGGCCGAGCTGTTCATAGGGCTCCACGTTTTTGCGCAGCAGATCCCGCACCGAAATCCCCATATCGGCAATCAGGGTGGTCAGCGTATCGCGCGACGGCGGGGTTTCCAGATAGAGGATAATCTCCGGCTCCGTGCCGCTGTTGCGGATCATCTCCAGCGTATTGCGCGAGGTGCCGCAGGCTGGGTTGTGGTAAATGGTGATGTGGCTCATATCAGTGGCTCATTACAGTGTGAAGGAGAGACGTAGCGCCAGCGCGGCGAGCGTCACAAACAGGACCGGCAGCGTCATGATGATGCCCGTCCGGAAATAGTAGCCCCAGGTTATCGTCATATTTTTCTGCGCCAGCACGTGGAGCCAGAGCAGGGTGGCGAGGCTGCCGATAGGCGTGATTTTCGGGCCCAGATCGCAGCCAATCACGTTGGCGTAAATCATCGCCTCCTTAATTAATCCCGTTGCCGTGCTGCCGTCAATGGAGAGCGCGCCAATCAGCACCGTGGGCATATTGTTCATTATGGATGACAGAAACGCGGTGATGAACCCGGTTCCCAGCGTGGTGGCCCACAGTCCGTGTCCGGCCAGGCTATTCAGCACGCCAGTAAGATAATCCGTCAGCACGGCATTGCGCAGGCCATACACCACCAGATACATCCCGAGCGAGAAAATAACAATTTGCCACGGAGCGCCGCGCAGCACTTTTCCGGTGTTTATTGCATGTCCCCGTTTTGCGACAGCGAATAAAATCAGCGCGCCGACGGTGGCGATGGCGCTGACCGGAATGCCGAGAGGTTCAAGCACAAAGAAGCCAACGAGCAGAAGCAGCAGCACGATCCAGCCCGTTCTGAACGTCGGGAGATCGTGAATGGCCCGCGCGGGCTCCTGAAGTTTCGCCAGGTCGTATTCCGGGGGAATTTCCTTGCGGAAGAAAAGATGCAGCATCACCAGCGTTGCGACAATCGCGGCGATATCAACGGGGATCATCACCGAGGCGTATTCGCTGAACCCCAGCTTAAAGAAGTCTGCCGACACGATGTTGACCAGGTTGGAGACAATCAGCGGCAGGCTGGCGGTATCGGCGATAAAACCTGCCGCCATCACAAACGCCAGCGTGGCCTGCTTGCTGAACCCCAGCGCCAGCAGCATGGCGATGACGATAGGCGTCAGGATCAGCGCCGCGCCGTCATTGGCAAACAGCGCCGCCACGGCCGCACCCAGCAGCACGATATAAGTAAACAGCAATCGCCCGCGACCGTTTCCCCAGCGGGCAACGTGCAGCGCCGCCCATTTGAAAAAGCCGGACTCATCCAGCAGCAGGCTGATAATGATGACGGCGATAAACGTCGCCGTGGCGTTCCAGACGATATTCCAGACCACAGGTATATCGTTAATGTGAATTACCCCGCTGGCCAGCGCCAGCACGGCGCCAATGGTCGCGCTCCAGCCGATACTGAGCCCTTTGGGCTGCCAGATGACCAGTACCAGCGTAAACAGAAAAATTGCCCCTGCCAGAAACATCGCTTACTCCGTTATATCTGATTTCATGAATATGTTTTGATTAGCATGAGCCCGGGAGTCGGTTTTTCAGCTTCATGCGCGTCTCTTCCCGCAGGCAGTTCCAGCTGGTGTCGATAACGGCTGCTGCCCATGCCGGCATGTTGGGAGAGAGACGGTAATGGACCCATTTACCCTCGCGACGATCGATAACCAGCCCGGACTCGCGCAGCAAGGCCATATGGCGGGAGACTTTCGGCTGCGGTTCGTTGGTGGCGGAGCAGAGATCGCAGACACACAATTCTCCCGTTTCGCGAAGCAGCATGACGATGGCGAGTCGCGTTTCGTCGGAGAGGGTTTTGAAGAGCTGGAGCGGGTGGAGCATGGGTGTTCCTGAGGGTAGATTAAATCATATTCGTTTAATCATATATGTTTTGGTGGGAAGAGAGAAGGTCAGATTACAGGACGGGGAATTTCAGGCAACAAAAAACCCATTTATGTAAACGGGTTGGTCAAAACAATGACTTACATAATAATCAATAAGTTAGGTTAGTGGTAAGGAGTGGCGATTACGGGGTAATGCCAACTGCTGCCGCCACTTTGTCGCCACTTGGCAATGTAGCTATCGGATTAAAGCGCAGGGCCGTTTCTAGGTGGTCAGGGGCCAGGTGAGCATAGTGCATGGTCTTTTTTATGTCGTGATGGCCGAGGATCTTCTGCAGGGCAAGGATGTTGCCGCCAGACATCATGAAGTGTGCTCCGAACGTATGACGCAAAACGTGGGTAAGCTGCCCCATGGGGAAGCACTATTGAAGTTTTTTGCATCACAGACAAAAACTGGAAGTAGCAATCCGTAAAGAACTTGAAGCCGTTTAGGGCAATGATTTCCTCATAAAGATCTTTGCTGATTGGAATACTGCGGTTCTTTTTACCTTTAGTCCTGACGAATGTAATATGGTACATAGTGACTTGAGAACATGTAAGGTTTACTGCTTCGCGCCATCGTGCACCTGTGCTTAAGAAGATTTTAACAATGAGAGCGAGAAGAGGACTTTGCCGTTGGCAGTAGTACAGAATCTCAGTGATTTGTTCATGCGTCAGCCAAACCATTTCCTTCTCGGCAATGGTGAACTTGCGCATGTTTTCTAGCGGATTAGGTGCTGTCCATTCACCAAGCCGGGCTAGCTCGCTAAATACTCCGCTCAGATAGCTTTGCTCCAGATTGATGGTTACCGGGCTGGCTCCTTTCTTCCACTTATCGCTATAGTAGATTTCACCCGTCAAACGTTTATCACGGTAAAGGGCGAACATTTTGGAACTGAGATCTGTTGCTAGGGGATTTCTGAGTGCATTGACCATCAGGAGCAACTTATCGTAAACATGTTCGCCAGCGGACAGGGATTTGCCATGTAGTTTGAACCAGAGTTCAACGACGTCTCGCAGAGTTCTACGGTCCACTGATTCACCCAACCAGGGTTTTAGCCTCTATCTCATCCATCGTGTGGCGTTCAAAAGCATGTGCTTCCCCTTTGGTGGCAAATTGCTTACGCACGCGCCGCCCACTACGTCCTGTGGGGTAACATTCGCAAATCCATGTTCCTATGTTTAATTTACGTACTGCCATAAAAAAGCCCTCATGAATGAGGGTATAATTTAACTGTATATATAAATAGTGGTCAATGTATGAATATTTCTAATCAAACATAGACTAGGATTTATTGAGCACAACTTTAAACTTATCGGTCACAGAGACTGAAGTAATAATTATACATTCTTTTTTTGTATCGTAATAACCTACGCATTGAAATGTCTTATTTTCATTTAATCCTAAACTCAATAAGGTGTCTGTTTTTTTATTTTTAAGAGTATAAGTTCCATTAAAGGCTAAATTGTTCAATAAACCGCGAATTTCTTCCACATCATTATTAGATTCCCATTTAATGCAAATTTTATTTGTTTCTGATTGAGTTATTTCGATAATCTCTCCTTTATCAGATCTCCAGTTTTGATGTAAAGGGAACTTTTCGAATATATTGTAGTATGCTCTAGTGAATTTTCGCAGAATGCGTACGTTTTCCTGAGCGTATTTCTGCAGGTCGTTCCATTTTTTCTTCTCATTATCCCTCTCTGTATTTAATTTTGTAATCAGTTGATGTATGTTTTCGTGTGGGTTTTTAAAAGATAATGCTCTTTTTATCATCTCATCTGCCTGATCAGATAATCCAGCATTAAGAAGAGCATTGCCAATGTTGGCCATCGCCAACGTATTATCTAATTCCACCGCCTTATTAAAATGTTCGCTAGAGATTAATTTTAATCCACATTTTCCTGTAGTTACGCCCATATTGTTGAAAGTCATGCTGTTTTTGGGATCTAAATTGATAAGTTGTGAATAATTAGCTATTTCAATAGCCCTAAGGGGAGTGTTAGCAGCCTCGTATGCGGCGTTAAATATGCCGTCGATATCACTAGGTGAGTATTCTGCTGCTTTATCTAAGCAAAGTGCGTAATTGAACAAATTATCTTTGCCTTTTTCAATCTCAGCCAATTGGTTATAGCAGCGGGATAAATATTCATCCCTTTCATCACTTTCAATGGTTTCTAACTTATCTATCAGGGAAGTTATGATTAATTCAGCTTTAGTAGCTTCAAAGTTATCAATGTATAATTGCGATAATTTAAGTGTTAAATGTGCTTTTTCGATTGGAGAATGAACAGCACGCAACTCTTCTTTAACAAATGATATTGCTTTGGAGTATTGCTTTGTTTTTGTCAAGCAACTTATATAATTATCAATGTAATGGCGCTTGTTTTGAAAGATGTTTATTTCATTAATTTTTGATTTAAATTCATTCAAAACTTCATTGCTTGGTAAAAACATATATTTTACGAACAAGAAGAATGGATATTCTTTATTGTATTCCAAATGATGATGCTGTTGTTTCATTGTTTCATTAAAGTAATAACGGGCATCCTCAAATTTTCCTTCATCAAACAAATCCCATACAGTAGCAAACCAATCAGTTTTAATTTCATTGGATATTGTAGGTTTCGTGTTTTGAGGGAGATTTTCTGTGGGAGGTGCGTTATCTTCATTTTCGAGTTGAACAGTAGTAGTCGCTTCAATGTTTAAAACGGGCGATTGGACTTTAAAATTTCTAGCACCACTTAAATTTGAAAGGATAGCACCAAGCTGTTTTCTATAAAATATCAAAGCAAGAATGCAAAGCAAAGGCCATAAAGAATACTTAATGAAAACTTCTATGAGGTTGTAAAGTTTTTCTTCCATTCTTTTCTACCTAATTATAGGATGGTTTTAATTACTCGTGCGATTATTGTAATATCTGTTATATCACAGTCAAAGGAATATGAATCATTGATAACTTTTACTCTATTGTTCGGAATTTGTGCAATCTCTCGAATGCTGAATTTATTATCAACTTGTATCAGAAACTTACCATCCGAGATATCTAAAAATGTCTCATCTGCAATGTAAGATTTTTCATGATCCTGAATAAATATGGGTGAAGTCAATTCAGTGGGCAGAAATGCCTTGTCAAACATCAAATAACTTGATTGGTTAACAGCCCCATCAATAATTTTGCATTTCTTAATGGATATTAAATCACTGGTATCTTTTTCGTACTTTAATCCAGTACCAGTGACAAGCCAATTCAAAGAGACTCCTGTTTCTAGCGCACACTGTATCACCCATTCAGAGGGGAATGAATCACGCATGTAGAGTGTAGCTAACGTACTTTTTGAGACTCCTAAGTGATCGCACAGCGCCTGCCTTGTAGTGTATCCATATGCATCGACCATCCTTTCGAGCGCTACTCTTCCACCTTTTTCCAAATTCATGATCACTCCAAGTGAACTCAATGTTTGACTTATCGAACTGTGAGGAGTGAGTTTGTGTGAGTTCACATTGGTGAACAAATCAGGTTGTGTGGTTTTCATGGGGTTGACCACAACTCATCCGTATTCAAACAAGGAATCATGCATTATGACACCTCAAATTTCAATCTCACTGGCCGTACCTTCCATATCTATCGAAAAAATATAGTGAACTCAAAGGGTTATCCATCGACACCATAAATGACATGTTAGCGGATGGGCGCTTGATTCGTCACCGCCTTCAGAAGGATAAGAAGCGCGAGAAAGTGATGATCAATATTGCCACAATGACTGTAGATGCACTCTCAGATTGCAAAGTGGTTTGTAATTAGTTCGATTTTGTTACCGACTGAGGGAAATGACCATGTTTGGTTATCAAACTTCTAAACATGCTCACTTTGATGCAGCTTGCCGAGCGTTTGCACTGGCGCACGACCTTGAAGATGTGGCCGCTGCCGTAGGTAAAGACACGCCTGTTTACTCTGCTGTGCCGCTGCCGGTTCCTATGGCGGGTAATGATTCGGGGATGTTCCAGTTTCCGCCTGAAGGAACGCTGGTCGAAATCGTTTTTACTGGCGGACGGCCGGATAAGCCTTTTGTGCGGCAGACCGTGCCGGACGGAACCAGCCTCCCGGATATCCAGCCAGCGAACAGCTGCAACAGCAGCGTGCAGAAGTGTCGCAGCGCGTCACCCAGGCGGGTGACTGGGTGAGGCAGACAGACCAGACGATCAGTGAAACCTCAATGGCGCGGGTGGTTAAGGCCGATACAGAACAGCGGGAGATGGTCAGCCGCGAAACCACGGTTAAAGCCACGGATAAAATTACCGTGCTGGGTACGTTCACGCTGATGGCCGGAGCCATTCAGCAGGTATGCACGGAGGAAGGCCGTCAATAACCGCGTGGCGAGTATCGGCGGCAATGATGAAACGGACATAGCCGGGAGCCAGACAGTCACAACGGGTAAAGACCTGATTGAGAAAATTGGCCAGATACGTAAAAGCGTGGCGGCCGTGCAACAGCAAATTATTGCCCCGGGGGTGTGGATTGGCTCTGGCACAATCAACGTGGCACAGCTGATGCTGGACACGCTCGACGTGGTTAAGGGGCTGGCAGAGCAAACGGCAAGCCACACGCACAGCAATACGGGGACACCGACCAACGCGGCAGCCATCCGGAACACCGGAACGAAAGCGGACACGCTGAACGGCAAATACTCCCCGGTGATTGGCAAGTAAACCTGTCCAGAACATAACCCGCGAAAGCGGGTTTTTTTATGCCCTTCATTCCCTGGCGGGGATATCTCTTTTCTTACCTCACAAGCGGCTATCGCTACGCGCTGTCAGCGGCGCTCTGGCGCGTTCAGCCTTTTCTTACGCTCAGATCCACCCTTAAAACAGATCGTGCCAACAGCGGGGCGCTGGCGCGTCACAGCACGGACAAAAAATCTTTCGCCGACCAAAATCGCACTACACCGCACCCGCCTGCGGTTTTTGGATCATAAAAATTTTTCAGTTTTATTTTCCTACAAACCAGACCGCCAGACCGCGCCAGTGCTGGCGACTTTGCATAAAACCAGAACTGAAAAGATTGAAAAGGATTTCAGTGTTTTTCACTTTTATGGATCCCTGAATGATTAGATTAAACGTTTAACTATCAGATAGTTAATGCTTTTTCGGTTTTTAGATGGAAAAAGAAAATTAAGTTTTGGAGGCGAGAAAATCAAGAAAAACAATGCAGGTCAAAGGCTGGTGCGGGTCTGGCAGGGGGCGAGTACATATCAAAAACTGAAAAGCGTTTCAGTAGTAACAGGTTCAGATTGCTCGTAATTCGTTCAACAGTACGGGGCTAGGTTCGGCCATCAAAAGTATTTTTAATTGTGCGCTGGAAGGCACACGGTGGTTTTACGCTAACTTGGGCAAGTTACCTATTTTTAAATTTGAAGAACGGCACCACTTCTTACTTACTTATTCAAAAAGGAAATTATGTATTATAGGAGGTGACTATTCTTGATTGGAACAATGCCATGGATGTAATTGATACCAAACTATTTGGGCGCATTAAAGCACCGCGAAACTTTTCTGAGCTCATTGACATAACGACGGAAAAGACTACAAGAAACACCGCTGTTTATATGTGGCGGGGGCAGGGCGATGTTGATTGGCCAATACACAGCGCGGCTTATCGCAGATTGAAAATTAGTCATAGGCTAGTTACTGAAAGTAGGATGCGAGGTTATGAACTTGAGCTTCTTAAAAAAGCGCGACACAAAGGGTATGGGTACGAGGACGGCAGGCGTTTGGCTGATTTTGAAGTACTTGCAAAGTTACAACATCATGGGGCAGCAACACGTCTGATCGATTTCTCCAGGAACATGCTCGTGGCGCTGTGGTTTGCGTGTCAATCTGAACCAGGCAAAACAGGGCTACTCTTCGGCATACATTCTGACTTTATTCATGGGCAGGAAGGGGAGGCGGAAGAGCGTAACTATGATCAAATATTCGTTAAAGGGAATAGTGAAAAACCAGCAACAGCATGGGAACCGCCAGTAGTAACCAAACGAATAGCAGCGCAAAGCGCCCAATTTATGTATAGCGTGGTCAGCGAACACAGAATGGGGAGTTTAGACTTTGATCAAAGAGAAGACGCCTATCTCCCAATAGCAATAACGGCCGAAATGAAACTGATGTTCTTGCGCATCCTTTCAGAAACATTTGATGTACGACAGTTAACCTTATTTCCTGATCTTGATGGTTTTTGTAAAGCGCACACTGAGCATTTTAAGAGGTGGGATAACGAAAGATGGTGATACATGTATTTTTTAGTCGCCATTTTGCCGCCACTGGGCTTGATGATTCGATGTAACCTGTTGATTTTAATGTTTATAAAATTCAGGCAACAAAAAACCCATCAACCTTGAACCAAAACGGCGGGGTTGATGGGCTCCACAAATTGGGGACATCAAAGAAAAGCAGTGGCACTAGTTATGACTGCACCCTGCTAAAAAAGTTCTGCGCGTTACAAAAATTTTTTCATTACGCGCAAACTTAGGAGTTATCCGAGTCCCGGCCAGATGATGATAATCAGCGTACCCGCCAGCGTCAGCAGTACGTTCGCGATAGCATAGGTGCCTGCATACCCCAGCGCTGGGATGTTGCTGCGCGCTGTATCGCTGATGATTTCCATCGCCGGGGCACAGGTACGCGCCCCCATCATTGCCCCGAACAGCAGGGCGCGGTTCATACGCAGCACGTAGGCGCCGAACAGGAAGCAGATCACCACCGGCACCAGGCTGACGATAAGGCCGGAAACCAACATCTGCCAGCCGACGGCGCCGAGGCTGTGGCCGATGCCGCTGCCCGCGCTCAGGCCGACGCCCGCCATAAACACCATCAGACCGAACTCTTTCACCATGTTCAGCGCGCCCTGCGGAATGTAGCCGAAGGTCGGATGGTTGGCTCGCAGGAAGCCCAGCATGATCCCGGCGAACAGCAGACCGGCGGCGTTACCGATGCCGAAGCTGAAGTTGCTGAACTGGAAGGTGATCATCCCGATCATCAGGCCAACAATGAAGAAGGCGCAGAAGGCCAGCAGGTCGGTGACCTGGCTGTGAATGGAGATAAAGCCGATGCGGTCGGCAACGGTTTTTACGCGTCGCGCGTCGCCGCTGACCTGCAGCACGTCGCCTTTGTTGAGCACAACGTTGTCGTCGATAGGCATCTCAATCTGGCTGCGGATCACGCGGTTGAGGAAGCAGCCGTGGTCGGTCAGCTTCAGCTGCGCCAGACGGCGGCCCACGGCGTTATGGTTTTTCACCACGATCTCTTCGGTGACGATGCGCATGTCGAGCAGGTCGCGGTCGAACACCTCTTTGCCGTTACGGAAGCTCGGGTCGAGACGGGCGTGGGCGTCCGGGTAACCCACCAGCGCAATGTCGTCGCCCATCTGCAGCACCGCGTCGCCGTCCGGGTTCGCCAGAATGCCGTTGCGGCGGATACGTTCGATGTAGCAGCCCGTCTGGCGGTAAATCCCCAGTTCGCGAAGATTTTTGCCGTCTGCCCATGCCACCAGCTCCGGCCCGACGCGGTAGGCGCGGATAACCGGGAGATAGACTTTACGTTTGGAATCAGTATCCAGACCGCGCTCGCGGGCGATTTGCTGGGCGCTGGTCTGCAGATCCTGGTGCTGCAGTTTTGGCAGGTAGCGCGCGCCAACGATCAGGCTCACCAGACCAATCAGATAGGTCAGGGCATAGCCCAGGCTCAGATGGTCGAGGGCGGTAGAGAGCTGCGCGCCCGCCATGCCGGAATGGCGCAGGGTATCACCGGCGCCCACGAGCACGGGGGTTGACGTCATAGAGCCGGCCAGCATACCGGCCGTAAGCCCGATATCCCAGCCAAACAGTTTGCCCAGTCCTAACGCGATCAGCAGCGCGCTGCCGACCATCACCAGCGCCAGCATCAGATAATTTTTGCCGTCGCGGAAGAAAATTGAAAAAAAGTTAGGTCCCGCTTCTACGCCAACGCAAAAAATAAACAGCATAAAACCTAAGTTCAGCGCGTCCGTGTTAATGCTGAAGTGCTGCTGGCCTAATAATAAGGAGACGACTAAAACGCCAATGGAATTACCGAGTTGAACCGAACCCAGACGCAATTTACCCAGGCAAAGACCCAGCGCCAGTACCACAAATAATAACAGGATGTAATTCCCATTTAACAAGTCTGCGACGTTTATATTCACGGAGGCTAACTTCTTGTTTACCAGTAAGTTGTTGAATGAAAGGACTTTTTGGGCTACTGTTTTCTGGATCAGGGAAAAGCGCTAACGCTCCCTGTTTCCTGCTTTATTCCCTAAAACATTAGCTGGCGTGTAGTTTAATCGCATTAGCTACTGACAGCTACTGATTATCGCATCACCCTGTGCGTACTTTGGCATGGATTGCCGCACTGCTTTATCTGACTGGGCGTCTACCCGACGAATGTGTATTTGATAGAGATAAGTCAGGAGGATAGTTTGAATATGAAACGAAACTGGGCGGGGGTGATCAGCTGTTTTTTGCTGTTCACGGTCGTGTGCATGTCGCTCGCATTTAATGTAAAGGGCGCGTTCAGGGCGTCCGGGCATCCTGAGCTGGGGTTGCTCTTCTTCACGTTGCCTGGGGCTGCCGCCAGTTTTCTCTCCCGTCAAGGGGAGGTGGTGAAACCGCTGCTGGGCGCCATGCTCGCTGCACCGCTGTGTCTGCTGATGATGCGCCTGATGTATATTTCAACGCGGAGTTTCTGGCAGGAGCTGGCGTGGTTGCTGAGCGGCGTATTCTGGTGCGCGCTTGGCGCGCTGTGCTATCTGTTTGTGCGCAGCCTGGTTCAGCACCGACGGCACCGCAAATAAAAACGCCCTCAGGGTGAGGGCGTCTCTTCATTACTGCTCGGCAAACAGGCCCAGATGCTCTTTAGCGTAGGCCTCAAAGTCGGTGCAACCGCCAATGTGTTTCTGATCGAGGAAGATCTGCGGCACGGTTTCAACCGGCTTACCGACGGTTTTTTCCAGGTCGGCTTTGGTGATGCCTTCCGCGTGGATGTCCACATAGCGGAAGTTGAAGTCATCGCGCTCTTCGGTCAGTTTCTCAGCCAGCTCTTTCGCGCGCACACAGTAAGGGCACCCTGGACGACCAAAAATTACTGCAAACATTTCTCTCTCCTCAAAAAACAAGCCTGACGGCGAATGACACGTATAGTGCCCCATAACCCGCCGTCATTAAAGAAGGTTTCGCCTGTCGTTATAATACCTATGAGCTATGTTTCGCCAATTACACCGCGCACATCATTGCCTATACTGGCTGCCATACGTATTAAGCAAGACTAAAGAGAGACAAGATGACGCCAACCATAGACCTGCTCCAGTCCCACCGCTCCATTCGCCACTTTACCGATGAGCCGATTACCGAGGCGCAGCGTAATGCGATTATCGACAGCGCAAGAGCCACCTCCAGCTCCAGCTTTTTGCAGTGCAGCTCGATTATCCGTATTACTGATAAGGCCATGCGTGAACAGCTGGTGACGCTCACCGGCGGGCAGAAGCATGTGGCTCAGGCAGCCGAGTTCTGGGTGTTCTGCGCCGACTTTAACCGCCACCTGCAGATCTGCCCTGAGGCCGAGCTGGGGCTGGCCGAACAGCTGCTGCTGGGCGTGGTGGATACCGCGCTGATGGCGCAAAACGCCTTTACGGCCGCGGAATCGCTGGGGTTAGGCGGTGTCTATATCGGCGGGCTGCGTAACAACATTCAAAGCGTGACCGACCTGCTGAAGCTGCCAAAACACGTGCTGCCGCTGTTTGGCCTGTGCCTCGGCTGGCCGGCGGACAACCCGGATCTCAAGCCGCGCATTCCTGCCGCGATGCTGGTGCATGAAAACCATTACCAGCCGGTCGATCAGGATGTCCTGAATCAATACGATGAAGAGCTGGCGAACTACTACATGACGCGAGGCAGCAATAACCGTCGCGACACCTGGACGGACCATATTCGCCGCACCATCATCAAAGAAAACCGCCCGTTTATTCTTGAGTATCTGCACAAGCAGGGCTGGGCAACGCGATAGTCCATTCCTCCTGCGCCTGCCTGCGTATATGATATGCAGGCTTTTTCCATGTCTTCAGAGAGGTGCAGGGTGAAAATTGCCATATTGTCCCGGGACGGAACGCTCTATTCATGTAAGCGCCTGCGAGAAGCGGCGGCGAAACGCGGGCATCAGGTTGAGATCCTCGACCCGATGTCCTGCTATATGAATATCGACCCCGCCGCCTCGTCGATTCACTACAAAGGCCGCAAGCTGCCGCACTTTGACGCGGTCATCCCCCGCATCGGCTCCCAGATTACCTACTACGGCACCGCCGCGCTGCGCCAGTTCGAGATGCTGGGCAGCTATCCGCTCAACGAATCCGTCGCCATTTCCCGCGCCCGCGACAAGCTGCGCTCCCTGCAGCTTCTCGCCCGACAGGGGATCGATCTTCCGGTCACGGGCATTGCTCATTCACCGGACGACACCAGCGATCTGATCGATATGGTGGGCGGCGCGCCTTTAGTGATCAAGCTGGTGGAAGGCACGCAGGGCATTGGCGTGGTGTTAGCGGAAACGCGTCAGGCGGCGGAGAGCGTGATCGACGCCTTTCGCGGGCTGAATGCGCACATTCTGGTGCAGGAGTACATTGAAGAGGCGAAAGGGCGCGACATTCGCTGTTTCGTGGTGGGGAACGAGGTCGTGGCGGCCATCGAGCGCCAGGCCAAAGAGGGCGACTTCCGCTCTAACCTTCACCGCGGCGGCGTTGCGCGGGTAGCCGATATTAGCGAACGCGAACGGGAAATAGCCGTGAAAGCGGCGCAAACCCTGGGGCTGGACGTAGCGGGCGTGGACCTTCTTCGGGCGACGCGCGGGCCGCTGGTGATGGAGGTGAACGCCTCCCCGGGGCTGGAAGGTGTGGAAAAAACCACAGGGGTCGATATTGCAGGTAAAATGATCTCATGGATCGAGCGTCATGCCACGCCGGGTTACTGTCTGAAAACGGGCGGTTAAATGGATTACCGGGCGCTTTTTGAGTACCCTATGCGAAGTTTTTACTAAAGAGGCTGCACAGCGATGGATTTACAGGTCGTACCTACACTGGATACGTTACGTCAATGGCTTGATGATGCCGGGATCACCTTCTTCGAATGTGATTCCTGCCAGGCGCTGCATCTGCCTCATATGCAGAATTTCGACGGCATTTTCGATGCCAAAATCGATCTGATTAACGACGTGATCCTTTTTTCCGCGCTGGCCGAAGTGAAGCCTTCTGCGCTGCTGGCGCTGGCCTCCGATCTCTCGGCTATCAACGCCAGTTCTTTGACGGTGAAAGCATTTCTCGATATACAGGACGATAATCTGCCTAAACTGGTCGTTTGCCAGTCTTTATTCTCCGGGGCAGGGCTGTCGTTCAAGCAGTTCGCCTGGTTTATGCGCCTGAGCGAAGAGCAAATTTCCATGGTTATGATGGAAGCCAATGCACATCATCTGCTGTATAGCGCGGAAGACGATGCTGAGAATAATGATGCATCTCCCAATTTTCTTCACTAAGCCTGTCTGACTTTTGCGCAGTCGCTGCCATAGCGGCTGCAGAAGGCCATTTTTTCTGCTGCCTTTAACCTTTCTTTAAAGAATTTTTCACCTCCCTCAAGGCCATTTCGGCTTATCACGTAGACTTAACCTGCATAAAAAATTGATAAAAGGCGTTTTTTCGTCTGGGCTATAGCCGGAGACACGGGCTACAGTTATTCTTGCGATGCTTAAAAAAGCGAGCGGATCCTGCCGGGTAAAGAGGTTTCTTTTTATTTTGAGCAGAGCGACAAACTATGCATGATTTTTGCATATATCCAGATTGCACAGTTTAGTTCGTTTGTTAACGAGCTTTCAGAAGGAATAACACTATGATCGCCTTGAATAAAAAATGGTTATCGGGTCTGGTTGCGGGTGCTCTGATGGCCGTCTCTGCCGGCACGCTCGCTGCGGAACAAAAAACGCTGCACGTATACAACTGGTCTGACTATATTGCGCCGGACACGGTCGCTAATTTTGAAAAAGAGACCGGCATTAAAGTGGTCTATGACGTTTTCGATTCCAACGAAGTGCTGGAAGGAAAGCTGATGGCAGGCAGCACCGGTTTTGACCTGGTCGTACCTTCCGCAAGCTTCCTGGAGCGTCAGCTGACGGCGGGCGTCTTCCAGCCGCTGGACAAGAGCAAGTTATCGAACTGGAAAAACCTCGATCCGGAAGTGCTGAAGCTGGTGGCGAAGCACGACCCGGACAACAAATACGCCATGCCTTACCTGTGGGCGACCACCGGTATCGGCTACAACGTGGATAAAGTCAAAGCCGCGCTGGGCCCGGACGTTAAGCTGGACAGCTGGGACGTGGTGCTGAAGCCGGAAAACCTTGAGAAGCTGAAAAGCTGCGGCGTCTCCTTCCTCGATGCGCCGGAAGAGATTTTCGCCACCGTGCTGAACTACCTGGGCAAAGACCCGAACAGCAATAAAGCCGATGATTACACCGGCCCGGCGACCGATCTGCTGCTGAAGCTGCGTCCAAACATTCGCTATTTCCACTCGTCACAGTACATCAACGACCTGGCGAACGGCGACATCTGCGTGGCGATCGGCTGGGCAGGGGACGTGTGGCAGGCGGCGAACCGCGCGAAAGAGGCGAAAAACGGCGTGAATGTGTCCTACTTCATTCCGAAAGAGGGGGCGCTGGCCTTCTTTGACGTCTTCGCCATGCCGGCTGACGCGAAAAACAAAGACGAAGCCTACCAGTTCCTTAACTACCTGATGCGTCCTGAGGTGATTGCCCACATCAGCGACCACGTTTACTACGCCAACGGTAACAAGGCCTCCGTGCCGCTGGTGAGTGAAGCGATCCGCAGTAACCCGGCAATCTATCCGCCAGCGGACGTGTTCGCCAAGCTGTTCACCCTGAAGGTTCAGGATCCAAAAATTGACCGCGTGCGTACCCGCGCGTGGACCAAGGTGAAAAGCGGTAAATAACGGCGTTTGGTAATGTTGCCCGGTGGCGCTATCGCTTACCGGGCCTACACAACCCGTAGGCCGGGCAAGCGTTCGCGCCGCCCGGCGATGCGCACCCAGACGGTGCGTTTGCACCAGTATTGATCTATGCCGGAGAGCACCCCGTGAATGACGCGATCCCCCGCCCGCAGGCGAAAGTCCGTAAAGCGCTGACCCCGCTTCTTGAAATTCGTAACCTCACCAAATCTTTCGATGGCCAGCATGCCGTGGACGACGTCAGCCTGACTATCTATAAAGGCGAAATATTCGCGCTACTGGGCGCATCGGGCTGCGGTAAATCGACCCTGCTGCGTATGCTGGCCGGTTTTGAACAGCCTACCGCCGGGCAAATTATGCTCGATGGCGTGGATCTCTCCAGCGTGCCGCCGTATCAGCGCCCGATTAATATGATGTTCCAGTCCTACGCGCTGTTTCCGCACATGACGGTGGAGCAAAACATCGCCTTTGGCCTGAAGCAGGACAAGCTGCCGAAAGCCGAAATCACCGCGCGCGTGGCCGAAATGCTGAGCCTGGTGCATATGCAGGAGTTCGCGAAGCGTAAGCCGCACCAGCTTTCCGGCGGTCAGCGTCAGCGCGTGGCGCTGGCGAGAAGCCTGGCGAAACGCCCGAAACTGCTGCTGCTCGACGAGCCGATGGGCGCGCTGGATAAAAAGCTGCGCGACCGTATGCAGCTCGAAGTGGTCGATATCCTCGAGCGCGTGGGGGTGACCTGCGTGATGGTCACCCATGACCAGGAAGAGGCCATGACCATGGCCGGGCGTATCGCGATCATGAACCGCGGGAAGTTCGTGCAGATTGGCGAGCCGGAAGAGATTTACGAGCATCCGACCACCCGCTACAGCGCGGAGTTCATCGGCTCGGTTAACGTCTTCGAAGGGCTGCTGAAGGATCGTCAGGATGACGGCCTGGTCATCGAATCGCCGGGGCTGCAGCATCCGCTTAAGGTCGATCCGGATAGCTCCGTGGTGGATAACGTGCCGGTTTACGTCGCGCTGCGTCCGGAGAAGATCATGCTCTGTGACGATCCGCCTGCCGATGGCTATAACTTTGCCGTCGGGGAAGTGGTGCACATTGCCTATCTGGGCGATCTCTCCATTTACCACGTGCGCCTGAAAAGCGGACAGATGCTCAGCGCGCAGCTACAGAACGAACATCGCTACCGCAAGGGGCAGCCGACCTGGGGCGACGAAGTGCGCCTGTGCTGGGACGCGGACAGCTGCGTCGTGCTGACGGTATAAGGAGCGATCATGAGCACACTTGAACCTCCAGCCCGCGTCAAAAAACCGGGCGGCTTTGCCCACTGGCTGACGCGCCTTAAGATGAACCACGGGCGCAAGCTGGTAATCGCCATGCCTTACGTGTGGCTGATCCTGCTGTTCCTGCTGCCGTTCCTGATCGTCTTTAAGATCAGCCTGGCGGAGATGGCGCGGGCGATCCCGCCATATACCGATCTGTGGGAGTGGGCCGACGGGCAACTGACGCTGACGCTGAATCTGGGCAACTTCCTCCAGCTCACCGAGGATCCGCTCTATTTCGAAGCCTATCTGCAGTCTCTGCAGGTGGCGGCGATCTCGACGCTCTGCTGTCTGGTGATGGGCTACCCGCTGGCGTGGGCCGTGGCGCACAGCAAGCCCTCAACGCGCAACATCCTGCTGCTGCTGGTGATCCTGCCGTCGTGGACCTCGTTTCTGATACGCGTTTACGCGTGGATGGGGATCCTGAAAAACAACGGGGTGCTGAATAATTTTCTGATGTGGCTTGGGGTCATCGATCAGCCGCTGACCATCCTGCACACCAACCTTGCGGTCTATATCGGCATTGTGTATGCCTATCTGCCGTTTATGGTGCTGCCGATTTACACCGCCCTGACGCGGATTGACTACTCGCTGGTGGAAGCCTCGCTCGATCTCGGCGCGCGTCCGCTGAAGACCTTCTTCAGCGTGATTGTCCCGCTGACCAAAGGCGGAATCATTGCCGGGTCGATGCTGGTGTTTATTCCGGCGGTCGGGGAGTTTGTGATCCCGGAACTGCTCGGCGGGCCGGACAGCATCATGATTGGCCGCGTGCTGTGGCAGGAGTTCTTCAATAACCGCGACTGGCCGGTGGCGTCGGCGGTGGCGATTATCATGCTCCTGCTGCTGATCGTCCCGATCATGTGGTTCCATAAGCATCAGCAGAAACAGATGGGAGATCGCGGATGAACAACTTACCGGTAGTACGCTCCCCGTGGCGCATTCTGATCCTCGTTATCGGCTTCACCTTCCTGTATGCGCCGATGCTGATGCTGGTGATCTACTCGTTCAACAGTTCCAAACTGGTGACGGTCTGGGCGGGCTGGTCGACGCGCTGGTACAGCGAGCTGTTCCACGACGACGCAATGATGAGCGCGGTGGGGCTGAGCCTGACCATTGCCGCGCTGGCGGCCACGATGGCCTGCGTTCTGGGCACCATCGCCGCGCTGGTGATGGTGCGCTTCGGGCGTTTTCGCGGCTCAAACGGTTTCGCCTTTATGATCACTGCCCCGCTGGTGATGCCGGACGTCATTACCGGCCTGTCGCTGCTGCTGCTGTTCGTGGCCCTGGCGCACGCCATCGGCTGGCCGGCGGATCGCGGCATGCTCACCATCTGGCTGGCGCACGTCACCTTCTGTACCGCGTATGTGGCGGTGGTGATCTCCTCGCGCCTGCGCGAGCTGGACCGCTCCATTGAAGAGGCGGCGATGGATCTCGGCGCCACGCCGCTAAAGGTCTTTTTCATCATTACCCTGCCGATGATTATGCCGGCGGTGATCTCCGGCTGGCTGCTGGCGTTCACGCTCTCCCTCGACGATCTGGTTATCGCCAGCTTTGTTTCGGGGCCGGGCGCGACGACGCTGCCGATGCTGGTCTTCTCCAGCGTGCGCATGGGGGTGAACCCGGAGATCAATGCTCTGGCCTCTATCATTCTCGGCGTGGTCGGAATTGTCGGATTTATCGCCTGGTATTTGATGGCGCGCGCGGAAAAACAGCGCGTGCGCGATATCCAGCGTGCAAGACGCGGCTGAAGGATTTAAAATTTCCGGTGATGTGCCGCGCATGACGCGGCACTGTTTTTCAGGGAAGTAAAACATTGGGATTAGTAAAAAAATCACGTATTACGCACGCCCGTCCTAACGTTCCTGCGCTGGTTCAGGTGGCGGCGCTCGCCATTATTATGATCCGCTGCCTGGACGTTCTGATGATTTTGAATACGCTGGGCGTGCGCGGCATCGGGGAATTCATTCACCGCAGCGTGCAAACGTGGAATCTGACGCTGGTCTTTTTAAGCAGCCTGGTGCTGGTGTTTATCGAGATCTACTGCGCGTTTTCGCTGGTCAAAGGGCGAAACTGGGCGCGCTGGGTCTATCTGCTCACGCAGGTGACCGCCGCCAGCTATCTGTGGGCCGCCTCGCTGGGCTATGGCTATCCTGAGCTGTTCAGCATTCCGGGTGAGTCGCGACGTGAGATTTTCCATGCGCTGGTCATGCAAAAACTGCCGGATATGCTGGTGCTCTGCCTGCTTTTCGTTCCGGCGTCCAGTCGGCGGTTCTTCCGCCTGCAATAATGTGTATAATCGCAGCCCTCGTTTTCCTTAAGGTTTTCATATGCAGTGCGCACTCTATGACGCCGGACGCTGCCGCTCCTGTCAGTGGATAGAACAGCCGGTTTCTCAACAACTCACCGCCAAAATGACCGACCTGCAACAGCTGCTGGCAGCACGCGCGGTGGGCGAGTGGTGCGCACCCGTCAGCGGCCCGGAGCAGGGCTTTCGCAACAAAGCCAAAATGGTGGTCAGCGGCAGCGTTGAAAAACCGCTGCTGGGGATGCTGCACCGCGACGGCACGCCGGAAGACTTAACCGACTGCCCGCTCTATCCCGCCTCGTTTGAGCCGGTCTTTGCCGCACTGAAACCGTTTATCGCTCGCGCGGGGTTAACGCCTTACAACGTTGCCCGCAGGCGCGGTGAGCTAAAGTACCTTCTCCTGACGGAAAGCCAGATCGATGGCGGTATGATGCTGCGCTTCGTGCTGCGCTCGGAAGCCAAGCTGGCGCAGCTGCGCGCGGCGCTGCCGTGGCTGCAGGAACAGCTTCCTCAGTTAAAGGTGATTACCGCAAACATTCAGCCGGTGCATATGGCGATCATGGAAGGGGAGAAAGAGGTTTTCTTCACCGACCAGCACGCGCTGGCGGAGAGCTTCAACGGCGTACCGCTATGGATCCGCCCGCAAAGCTTCTTCCAGACCAACCCGACCGTGGCAAGCAGCCTGTACGCCACCGCCCGCGACTGGGTGCGCGCGTTAAACATCCATCATATGTGGGACCTGTTCTGCGGCGTGGGCGGTTTTGGCCTGCACTGCGCCACGCCTGAGATGCAGCTCACCGGCATTGAGATCTCCGCCGAAGCGATTGCCTGCGCAAAGCAGTCCGCTGCCGAGTTGGGGTTAACCAATCTGCACTTTCAGGCGCTGGACTCCACGCAGTTCGCGACCGGTCAGGGCAACGTGCCGGAGCTGGTGCTGGTTAATCCGCCGCGTCGTGGGATTGGCAAATCCCTCTGCGACTACCTGAGCCAGATGGCGCCGGAATACATCGTCTATTCAAGCTGTAACGCACAGACCATGGCGAAAGACATCGCTCAACTGCCGGGCTATCGCATTGAACGCGTACAGCTTTTCGATATGTTCCCGCATACCGCGCATTATGAAGTCCTGACGTTGCTCGTGAAATCTTAAACAAAATGTGAACTCTGCCCGCCCATAAAATCAGGTAAGCTTACGTCATAAGAGATGAATAAAGGCTTACCCATGAAGCAGATCCTGCTGGTGGAAGACGACCACGATATCGCGGCGCTTCTGCGGCTCAACTTAGAAGACGAAGGCTACGCCATCACCCACGAGCCCGACGGGGGCAACGCCCTGCAGCGCCTTGAAAAACAGCCGTGGGATGCGGTGATCCTCGACCTGATGCTGCCCAACGTTGACGGCCTGGAGATCTGCCGCCGCATCCGTCAGATGACCCGCTATCTGCCGGTGATCATCATCAGCGCCCGCAGCAGCGAAACCGACCGCATCACCGGGCTGGAAACCGGCGCCGATGATTATCTGGCAAAACCCTTTTCAGTGCAGGAACTGATTGCCCGCATCAAAGCGCTGTTCCGCCGCCAGCAGGCGATGGGGCAGGCGCAGGCTGACGGGCAAATTCAGGCCCACGGCCTGACGATCGATCCCCTGGCGCGCAGCGTGCTGCTTCACGGCCAGGTGGTGGATCTCACCCCGCGCGAATTCGAACTGCTGTACTTCTTCGCCCGCCATCCCGGCGAGGTGTTTTCCCGTCTGGCGCTGCTGGAGCAGGTGTGGGGCTATCAGCACGAAGGCTACGAGCACACCGTCAACACCCATATCAACCGCCTGCGCATCAAGATTGAGAAGGACGCCGCCGAGCCGGAGATAATTCGCACCGTCTGGGGCAAGGGTTACAAATTTGCGGAGCCAAACCATGATGCGCCGCTTTAGCCTGAGCCAGCGACTGACGCTGCTGTTTGTCCTGCTGATGATGCTCTGTGCTACCGTCGCCTGCGCGGTACAGCTCTACAGCAGTATGCAGTACGGCAACGCGATGGTGCAGCGGTTGTCGGGCGGCCTGGCGCAGCAGATCGTCCAGCGGGAACCGATTCTGGACGCGCAGGGCAGGGTTGACCGCACCGCGCTGAAGCCGCTGTTCGACCGGCTGATGACCTTCAACCCGAGCGTTGAACTGTACGTTATCTCGCCGGACGGCGATATCCTGGCCGATGCCGCACCGCCGGGCCATATTCAGCGGCAAAAAATCGACCTGGCACCGGTTCAGACCTTCCTGAGCGGTACCGCCATACCGGTACTGGGCGACGATCCGCGCAGTCAAAATAAAAAAGTGTTCAGCGCCACGCCGCTGCGGCAGGACGGCGAGCTTAAGGGCTACCTGTACATTATTTTGCAGGGCGAGGAGTCGAACGCGCTGGCGGAAATGGCCTGGCATAAGGCGCTCTGGAGCACGGTGCTCTGGTCATTGCTGTGGGTCGCGCTGTTTGGCCTGCTGGCGGGACTGCTGGTCTGGTACTGGGTGACGCGTCCGGTTAAGCGCCTGACGGAAGAGGTCACCGGCCTGGAGCAGGACAGCATTAGCGCAATCAGGCTGCTCGCAGCACAGCCGCCGGATGCCGCGGCCAATGACGAAGTGGCGCTCCTGCGCAACAGTTTCATCGAGCTGGCGCGGAAAATTACCCGCCAGTGGGACCAGCTGGCCGACAGCGATCGCCAGCGCCGGGAGTTTATCGCCAACATTTCGCACGATCTTCGCACGCCGCTGACCTCGCTGCTGGGCTATCTTGAAACCCTGTCGCTCAAATCCGCCACCCTGACGCCGCAGGAGCACCAGCAGTATCTCGCCACCGCGCTGCGTCAGGGACAAAAGGTACGACATCTTTCCCAGCAGCTTTTCGAGCTGGCGCGCCTTGAGCACGGCGGCATTAAGCCGCAGCGCGAGCGTTTCGCGATGGGAGAGCTGATTTCCGACGTGGCGCAGAAGTTTGAGCTTACCGCCCGCACGCGCGAGGTGAATCTGCGTATTGACGTGCCGGGGCCGCTGCCGCTGATAAACGCCGATGTGTCGATGATCGAACGCGTGGTGACCAACCTGCTCGATAACGCGATGCGTCATACGCCCACTGGCGGGGAAATTCGTCTGGCGGTCTGGCAGGAGAATGAACGGCTTCAGGTCGAAGTGGCAGACTCCGGAACGGGCGTGGATGCCTCGCTGCGCGACGATCTGTTCCAGCGGCCTTCGGCGCTGAATACCCAGGCATCGCGGGAGAACCGCGGCGGGTTAGGGCTGTTAATCGTTAAGCGAATGCTGGAGCTACACGGCGGCGGGATCAGGCTGATGGAGTCCGTGAGCGGGGCGCGGTTCAGGTTCTTTGTGCCGCTGTGAGAAATTGCCGGGTGGCGCTGCGCTTACCCGGCTTACAGACCACCCCCGTAGGCCAGACCACCCGGCAAAAAGAGATTACTGCGGGAACCACTGCTCGCTGATTTTCTGGTATGTGCCGTCTGCTTTAATCGCCTTCAGCGCGCCGTTCAGTTTTTCCAGCAGGGCTTTGTTATCCGGACGTACCGCGATGCCGAGGCCCGTGCCGAAGTACTGCGGATCGGTCACTTTTTCCGTTGCCGTACCCAGCTGCGGGTTGGTTTTCAGCCATTCGTTTACCACGGCGGTGTCGCCGAAGACGCCATCGATACGGCCGTTTTTCAGGTCGATAATCGCGTTCTGGTAGCTGTCATAGGCGACGGTTTTCACTTCAGGATGTTTGTCCTGCAGGTATTTCTGGTGCGTGGTGCCGTTTTCCATCCCGATGCGTTTGCCTTTCAGCTCGTCAAAGGACTTATAAGCCCCTTTCTTCGCAATTACCACCGCTGAGTTGGCGTAGTACGGGTCGGTGAACGCCACCTGCTTGCTGCGCTCCGGCGTGATGTCCATCCCGGAGATCACCGCATCGTATTTCTTGAATTTCAGCGACGGGATCAGGCTGTCGAAGGCATGGTTGGTAAAGGTGCAGTCGGCCTGCATCTGCTTGCACAGGGCTTTCGCCAGGTCGATATCGAAACCGACGATCTGATTGCTGGCGTCCAGCGATTCAAACGGCGGATAGGTGGCCGAAACGCCAAAATTGATTTTATCAGCAGCGGATGCGCCAGCGGCGAAGGTGGCGAGTAGTGCGGCCAGAACTAACTTTTTCATTGTAATGCTCCCGTCTGTCTATCTTGTCATTATGCGCCGTGTCTGCGGCATGGATGTACAATGCCAGTTAATGAATTTATATGCAATAAATATGATTAAATATTATATTGAATATAAAAAAAAGCGGATAAGCCATCGGGTTATCCGCTCTGGTAATTACGTTTTATGCACTCGCGTGATTAATTTCTGCGCTCAAACGCTAACGCTTTACGCTCAATCAGTCGCATCATCAGCGTCAGCAGACCGTTCACCACCAGATAGACCACGCCGGCCGCGCCGAACACCATCACGTCATAGGTGCGCCCGTACAGCAGCTGCCCGTGACCCATCACTTCCATCAGGGTGATGGTGTAGGCCAGCGAGGTACTTTTGAACACCAGCACCACTTCGTTAGAGTAAGAGGAGAGCGCGCGCTTGAAGGCGTACGGCAGCAGGATCGCCAGCGTGTCTTTTTTGCTCATGCCCAGCGCCCCGCAGGACTGCCATTGTCCTTCCGGGATGGCACGGATCGCCCCGTAAAACAGCTGGGTGGTATAGGCCGCGCTGTTCAGCGAAAGGGCAATCAGAGCGCAGAGCCACGGCTCAGAGAGCAGGTGCCAGATAACCGGATACGCCTGCAGCGACGGGAACTGGCCCGGACCGTAGTAAATCAGGAAGATCTGCACCAGCAGCGGCGTACCGGTAAACAGGGTGATGTAGCCGCGCACGATCCACACCAGCACCGGCGTTTTCAGCGTCAGGATGATGGTGAAGATGAGCGCCAGGATCAGCGCCACAATGATGGACGCCACGGTCAGCGTCAGGCTGGTGTGCAGCCCTTTCATCAGCTCCGGGAAATATTCAAGCATCAGCCTGGTCTCCGTTCAAAGCGCGTCGCACGCAGGTCAATACGCTTGAGGATGTACTGACTGAGCAGCGTGATTACCAGGTAGATAGCCGCCGCCACGATGTACCAGGTAAATGGCTCCTGAGTACGGGTGGCGATGCTTTTGGTTTGCAGCATCAAATCGTTCACGCTGATCAGGCTCACCAGCGCGGTATCTTTCAGCAATACCAGCCACTGGTTGCCCAGGCCCGGCAGGGCGTGGCGCCACATCTGCGGCATCACCAGACGGAAGAAGATCGCTGCTTTCGACATGCCCAGCGCCTGACCGGATTCCCACTGCCCCTGCGGTACCGCTTTCAGCGCACCGCGCAGGGTTTGCGACGCGTACGCGGAGTAGAGCAGGGAGAGGGCAATCACGCCGCAGAGGAACGGGCTGACGTCAAAGTTGTCAATCTGCATCTGCACCGGTATCTGCGCAAAGCCGAGATTGATCGTGAAGCCGTCCGACAGCGTGAGCAGCAGCTGTGAGGAGCCGAAATAGATGAACAGGACCACCAGAATTTCCGGTAGCCCACGCAGTACGGTGACCAGCGCGGAGCCCGCCCAGGCGACGGGGAACCATTTTGCTGATTCCCACACCGCAAAGAACATCGCCAGCACCAGGCCGATAATCAGTGCGCAAACGGCAAGGCCGACGGTCATCCCGGCGGCGCTTGCTAAAGGAAAAATTTCATTCATCAGGAATTACTTCTGGAACCATTTTTTGTAGATGGTTTCGTAGGTGCCGTCTTTCTTCACTTTTTCCAGCGCAGCGTTGAATTTCTGCTGCAGCTCGGTGTTGCCCTGACGAACGGCAATCCCCAGACCGGTACCGAAGTAGTCCTTATCGGTCACTTTGTCGCCCACTGGCGCCAGTTTGTCGTTGGCTTTCAGCCACTCGGTCACGACAGCGGTATCACCAAATACGCCGTCGATACGGCCATTCTGCAGATCCAGCTTCGCGTTCTGGTAGCTGTCGTACGGAACGGTGGTGATTTCTGGATGTTTATCCATGATGAACTTCTGGTGCGTGGTGCCGTTCTGCACGCCGACTTTCTTACCTTTCAGCTGATCGACAGAGGTGAATTTACCTTTCTGACCAATAAACAGGGCGGAGTTGTCGTAGTAAGGGGTGGTGAACAGCACCTGCTTTTCGCGCTCAGGAGTGATGTCCATACCGGCCATGACGGCGTCAATACGGCGGAACTTCAGGCTTGGGATCAGGCTGTCGAACGCCTGGTTGCTGAAGGTACAGGTTGCGTCGATCTCTTTACACAGGGCGTTTGCCAGGTCTACGTCGAAGCCAACAATTTTGTTGTTCGCATCAATGGACTCAAACGGAGGGTAGGAGGCTTCCGTGGCGAAACGAATGGTCTGGGCTGCGGTAGCGGAAAGGGTAACGCCAGCAAGCAGCACGGCAAGTAATACTTTTTTCATTATATTTCCCCTGACACAATCAATGAGATAAATAGTTTTTGAAGGCATCGGTTTGCGGGTTAGCGAAGCAGCTCGCGTCACCTTGCTCAACGATATACCCGTTTTCCATGTAGACCACACGGCTGGCGGTTTTACGCGCCACTTCCACTTCGTGGGTAACAATGACCTGCGTAATATTGGTTTCCGCCAGCTCGCGAATGATGCTGACGATCTGGGCGGTGATTTCCGGGTCCAGCGCCGCGGTCGGCTCATCAAACAGCAGTACCGCGGGCTCCATCATCAGCGCGCGGGCAATCGCCACGCGCTGCTGCTGACCCCCTGAGAGGTGCAACGGATAGCGGTCGCTGTAGGGCTTAAGGCGCAGACGCTCCAGCAGCTTTTCAGCACGCGCGATGGCCTGATCTTTGCTTAACCCCAGCACGCGGCACGGGGCTTCAATCAGGTTTTGCAGCACGGTCAGGTGCGGCCAGAGATTGTATTGCTGGAAGACCATGCCGACGTTTTGACGCAGTTCGCGTATAGCTTTATCTGACGGGGTTTTCGCGAAATCAAAATGGTTACCGGCGATAGCCAGCGTACCGGAACGGGGCATTTCAAGCAGATTAAGGACGCGCAGAAGGGAGCTTTTGCCTGCACCGCTTGGGCCAAGTAAAACCAGCGTTTCGCCTTCCGGGCAGTTCAGCGTGATGTCAAACAGCGCCTGGTGTGCGCCGTAGAAGCAGTTAATGCCGTTTAGTTTAATACTCATCGGGGCAGTCTTTACTCATCCAGGCAATCTATAGCAATTGAGGCCGCAGATAGTACCGTTGACAGAATAGTTATGCAATATTTCTGCGTTAAAAGTTAAATATAACCCGCATTTCCTCTTAAACATAGCACAAAATAGCGAACGGCAAGGTCGGCGAGTATAAATGTCGGCATTCCGCGTGAAATGCCGGACATTTTACGGGGGTAACATTTTTATCACTAATGATCTAGCGGTTCTCAATCGACTGGCGCAGCGTGCCGGCCGGGGCATGAACGCTGCCGCCGATATAGCGCACATCGTCCACCGCCCAGCACTGGCCTTCACGGATCATCAGCACTTCGTCCTGCCAGGTTTGGGTTCCCTGGGTCAGCTTCACGCGCAGCGGAATGTTCCGCGCATCGGTGTTCGGGATGGTTGACGCGCTGGCCACCTCGGCGCTGTCCGGCAGCGTGGTGCGGCTGGAGAACGGATCGGATTTCAGCAGGGCGTTATGCTGCGGATCGCGAGTGGCATCGTTGAGCAGTTTTGCAAGATTATCGCTCAGGTACGGGCGCAGGGCGGTGAGATCATTTCCGCGATGCTGAATGCGGTAATCATAGAACTGTTGCGCCACGGTATCCGGGCCGCCGTCTATGCAGGGGCCGCTGCGGGTACCGATATCCTTAAAGGCTGGCGTGACCGTGGTAGTACAGGCGCTGAGCACCAGCGCGCAGGGCACTAAAAGTGTTAAAGCAGAGTAGCGCATGTTGATTTCCTTATTTATTAACTATCCTTTCAATCATAGCGTAACGAACCGATAATGCTGTTGCTAACGCATTGAACGCTAAAGAAGGAGAGAAAGTATGCAGTTTTCAACAACGCCAACCCTGGAAGGACAGACCATTACCGAGTATTGCGGCGTGGTCACCGGCGAAGCGATTCTGGGCGCGAACATTTTCCGGGATTTCTTCGCCGGGATTCGTGACATCGTCGGTGGACGCTCCGGCGCGTACGAAAAAGAGCTGCGTAAAGCGCGCGAAATTGCGTTTAAGGAGCTGGGCGAGCAGGCCAAAGCGCTGGGCGCAGATGCCGTTGTAGGAATCGATATTGATTATGAAACCGTCGGCAAAGATTCGAGCATGCTGATGGTGAGCGTAAGCGGCACGGCGGTGAAAACCCGTCGATGAAGCGCTCGCTTTCAACGCTCCTGCTGGCGATGTTGCTGGCAGGATGCGCCCAGGAAAAAGGCATTGTTGATAAAGGTGCCTACGAGCTGGATACCCGCCATCAGGCGCAGGCGGCCTACCCGCGCATAAAGGTGCTGGTGATCCACTACACCGCCGACGACTTCGACACCTCGCTTGCGACCTTAACCGACAAAAACGTCAGCTCGCATTATCTCATCCCCGCAAAACCGCCCACACCCGACGGCAAACCGCGCATCTGGCAGCTGGTGCCGGAGAGCGAGCTGGCCTGGCATGCGGGCATCAGCTTCTGGCGCGGCACCAACCGCATCAACGACACGTCTGTCGGCATTGAACTGGAGAACCGCGGCTGGCAGAAGCGCGACGGTGTGAAAGTTTTCGCGCCGTTTGAGCCCGCGCAAATCGCGGCGCTTATCCCGCTTGCGAAAGATATTATCGCCCGGTACGACATTAAACCGCAGAACGTGGTGGCGCATGCTGATATCGCGCCCCAGCGTAAGGACGATCCCGGCCCGCTGTTTCCCTGGCAGGCGCTGGCGAAGCAGGGGATTGGGGCCTGGCCCGATGCCGAGCGCGTGAACTTCTATATCAATGGTCGTCCGCGCTATCAGGAGGTAGATCGTGCAGCCCTGCTCGATCTGCTGATGCGCTATGGCTATGAGGTGCCGGACAACGCCACGGATCAGCAGCAGCAACGCGTTATCACCGCCTTTCAGATGCACTATCGCCCGCAGGTATGGAACGGCGTCGCGGATGTGGAAACGATGGCCATTGCAGAAGCCCTTTTAGAGAAATACGGGCAGGGGTAAACCTTCGGTTTGCGCCCGAATGCGCGTTTTCCCCTTATTTGTGCTTAAGATTAATCTTAAGTACAAACTCAATTCATTTTTAGTAAATTGACTTAAAATTATCCGGATTTAAGATAGACACATAGCTTGCTAAGTAAATCAAAAAAATATTGCTGGCGGCAGGCGTTCTTATTTTCTCCTTGAGCCTTTCATCAGGAAAAGATTGTTGGTTTTCGGTTTTAATGCCGCGGCCATGCTATGTCTAATAAATCTAATCTTAAATGGGTATAACAATGTTAAGCATTTACGGTAAAAAATTACGTCCACAACCTGAAATGGAAGCCATTATTTCTGCCACGGAAGGTTTTGAAGAGAAAACCTTAAAGAAATGGCAGAAAATTTCCACGGCTGACTCTCAGTATATTCATATTATCGTCAGCGGCGAAGTCGAATTCCGTCGTGAATCAGACGAACTCTGCATGTTTACCGTCACCGGACAGTGCGTGTTTGGCCTGTCCGCTATTTTCTATCAGTCAGCCCATATGTACGGCCTGGTCCGCGCAAACACCGTGGTACGCAGCATCAAAAAAGAGGCCTTCGCGCAGCTTATGACCGAGAAAAATCTGTGGCCTGAATTGACCAAAGTGCTCTCCTGGTACATCTGCCTGCTGAGCAAACGCGATGATGTTCTGGTCGCCCGTAGCGCCTATTCTGTGGTCCGCGAATTCCTCTACGAAATTAATGAGCTGATTGTTCACCAGCAGCGCGATATTAATATTTATGACTATATTCAGGAATATACCAACCTGGCCCGCAGTACCATTATTAAAATCCTCTCCGACCTGAAAAAAGGTCAATATATTGTGGTGGAGAAAGGTCGTCTGCTTAACCTCACCACGCTGCCTGAAAAATATTAACTACTCCAGCCGGTCTCCTTTTTTACTCAAAGGAGACTGGACGTTATCGTTATGCAACAAACTGCTTTGCGATTGATCCTGCGTTTCGTCAACCGGCGGCGCGGGAATTTTGCCTTGAGAATAATCCTGCTCTTGTTCTTTCAACGCCTGCTTAAACAATTCGGCTAACGAAGCATCTTCACTACCCGACGACGCGGTGGCGTTTTCGTGCGCCTCGGTTCCCGGCAGGGTATCACGCGACGTATCGTGCCCGACATCCTGCGGCACGGTGCTATCAGGGGCCTGTTGCCAGTCAGCATCATCGGTGCTTATCGGCAGATCCTGCATGGGCGGCATCTCTTCCCGTACCGGCGCCGGTTTAGGATGCGGATGCGGATGCGGGAACGGTTTACTCACGTACACATAATGCATATCGGAAAGCTGCGTTTCCGGTTTAGCGACGCTCGCTTTTACCGGTTCAGGGGCCGGGTGGCGCAAATTCCAGTAAATATGCGCGTACAGCCCTGCCATGACCAGGGCGCACAAACCCAATACCCATAAAAAGGTATGACCGCAAATTTTTCTCAGGCTGGGGAGGCGGTACGAAAACCAGACCGCCTCTCCGGTGGTGTAGCTGCGCTGAGCCGCAAGACAGATGGTAGACATTAGGAATGCTTCTCCTGCGTGTTGGCGTCCGGTGTGGCATGCGTGGCCTGAATCAGCACGCTCGGCGTGGTATGGGTTTCACGCATTAACTGCATCAGCGTATCTTCCCCTGGAATACCATCCACATGCAGATGCATTTTTTGCTGGAACTCGCGGGTGCGTTTCATCATCTCAGCCGTCCAGGTCTGAGCATGGGTTTCAGGCTGGCCAAGAGCCAGACTCAGCGCCTGATCCAGCCAGCCCATGTCTTTCGCATCGCTGGCGGCGCTGATGGCATCTTTGCCTTCCGGCGTCAGGCGATGCAGCTGGGTAAAGTTACCGGTGGCATGCTGGTTAAACCAGCTGCGGCTCACCTGCCAGGTGCGGTTATTCATCAGCAGATCCATCGAGTCATCGCCTACGCGGGCGACAACAGCGTAGTTAAGATGGTTACCGGTTTTGAGTTCACTGACCCACGGATAACCCTCCTGTGCCAGCGCATCCGGTGACGCGTTGCCCTGTTTACACATCAGATTGACCTTCCCGGCGTTCTGACACAGCGCATCATCCGCGGAGGCGTCATACCCCCACATCAGGTACAGCTGGTGCATCGCATCCGGCTGATTAACCACTTCATTGTCGATAACCGGCACGACAGGCGCGTCGGCTTTTGGCTTCTGCTGTTTCCAGCTCGCCGGTACGGGAAGCTGAATCGGCAGTTTTGCATTGATTGAGGCGGTTAAATACCATCCGCAGGCGGCGAACAGAACCGAGGCGAACAATCCCACGGTCGCCAGGCGCTTACCGTGTTTTTTCGCCGGGAGGATCTCGCCTGCCGCCAGGCGTAAATGACGCGGGCTGACCTGCGCTGCACGTTCGGTCCAGGCCGCGAGCATTGACAGGTGCGCCAGTTCATTCAGTTTGCTGATGTTGCCTTTGGTCAGCGCGTGCATCTTGCGCACGCGCGCCGGGGTTAGCGGCGAATTCTCGCACCCGTGTTCTTCACACTGCGCCTGCACATAGCTGAGAAATTCCCGGCAGGTCAGGGGACGCAATGTATGACGGGTATGGGCATATTCGCGAAGTTCAGATGGGTGTAAGAGGGCGGCTTCCTGATCCGCGCTGCCCATCAGCACGATGGACAGACGGAACTCCAGCTCCTGAGCACGCGTAAGCAACATCCCCAGCACCTCACGGCAGGTCTCCTTCATCGCTTCCGCGTGACGGATGACCAGGGTTTTGCTGCGGTTTTTTCCGCCCTGCCACTGATGCAGCACGGCATCCACCGCCTGAATGCGGCTCTTGCTCTCTTTCGTTCCCGGGTTGAGCTTGTACAGCAGGCTACTGGCACTCAGCTTAGGAAACGCGTTGATGGCAATGGCGCCAGGAAGGCTGGCCTTCAGCGCATCGCTGAAGTGGCCCAGCAGCGGTGCGTCGTTGCAAAAGAGCCCGATAATTCCCGCCACCTGGCTTTTCTCTTTCAGCAGGTTGAATACGTCCTGATGATAAGGCACCAGAAAATCGCCGGAGAAACCCGTGATTGTTCTGAATGGCGGTTGTTTAAATTTAAAGTGGCTCTGATACATAACGACTTACCGTCTCTGATTAGGAATAGCAACAGGACGAGAAAGTAAAGCAACGCCACAGGGTGGTCAATTTGCGCACAGGGTAAAAATATCCAGTTGCAATGACCTAACATCCCGATTTTATTTGGTCAATAGTTTTTTTTATTAAAGTTAATGGCGAAGTCGATGGTCGTATTTACGGCAGTTAATTACTATTTTTCACACATATTGGCGCAGCCCGACGCTGCTTATTTCCGCTTTGCTAAAGGCCAGATGAAAAATGAGGTTCTCATTTCTGTCACGGTGGATAACGCCTTGTATTATGTTTGTGCTGTTAATTTTTTGCGGCCAGCAAGGCTATCTGACGTTTAAAGATTATAAAAAAGTTACGAATAAGTTGGCTAAATCTGATGAACAGCCGCTGAAAAATCGTCGTGAAGAAAAGACATTTACTCTGTTCACGGCTGCGGTGCGTCAGGATAACTTACCGGCTGCCGCGAAAGCCCCGCTGGCAGCGGAAATTGAAGGAATTGTCAGCAGTGACGATGCCTGGCTCTCCTTTGCGGTGATTAAAACCCCGGCAGGCCAGCGCAGCTATCGCGAAGGCGAGCCGCTGACCGGTTTTAACGATGCCTTTATTCAGGAAATTAACAAAGACAATGTGGTGGTTAATTATGAAGGTGCTACGCAGGTACTGGCGTTAAATAAGCCTGACTATTTTAAGGGCGGCGTTGACAGCGGCCCGGTAACCAAATCGACGAAAGATGCAGGCGCGGAAAGCGTGCATCTGGATGATTATCTGGTGTTAAAACCGGTAATCGAAAAAGGCCAACTGGAAGGCTACAACATCAATCCAAGGAATGCCTCAGCGTTCTTCAGCCATTCCGGGCTGGAAAAGGGCGACGTGGCTGTGAAAGTCAACTCTGTCGATATGACCGATGAAGCAAAGGCAAAAAGTATTATTGCCAACTGGTCGAAAATGAAAGAAGCGGAGGTCGTCGTCAGACGTCACGCTCACCTTGAAAATATTCGGGTTAATGTTCTAAACAATTAACAAGTGTACAGACATGAAGAAATTTCCTTGGGCGTGCGTGGCGCTGACCGCATTGTCGTTATATTCCAGTTCGCTGCTTGCAGCCAACTTTAGCGCGAGCTTTAAAAATACCGATATCCGCGAGTTTATCGATACGGTAGGCCGCAATCTTAACAAAACCATTCTCGTCGACCCGTCCGTTCAGGGTACGGTGTCGGTCAGAACCTATAACGTGCTGACGGAAGATGAGTATTACCAGTTCTTCCTGAGCGTGCTGGACCTGTACGGTCTGTCGGTGATCCCGATGGACAACGGCATGGTCAAAGTGGTGCGCTCAAGCGTAGCCCGCACCGCCGGGGCCCCGCTGGCAGACAGCAAAAATCCGGGCAAAGGCGATGAGATCATCACCCGCGTCGTGCGCATGGAAAACGTGCCGGTGCGTGAGCTGGCGCCGCTGCTGCGCCAGCTGAACGATGCCACCGGTATCGGTAACGTGGTGCATTTTGAGCCGTCGAACGTCCTGCTGTTAACCGGGAAAGCCTCGGTGGTGAACCGCCTGGTGGATCTGGTGCAGCGCGTCGACAGAGACGGCATTCAGCGTCGCGAAATCGTACCGCTGCGCTTTGCGTCCGCCAAAGAGCTCTCCGACATGTTGAACAACCTCAACAACGAAGAGCAGAAGGGGCAGAACGCGCCGCAGCTCGCCACCAAGGTGGTAGCGGATGACGAGACCAACAGCCTGGTGATCAGCGGTTCGGAAGATGCGCGCATGCGCACCCGTTCCCTGATCCATCAGCTGGATCGCGAGCAGAACAACGAGGGGAATACCCGCGTCTTCTACCTCAAATACGCCAGCGCCACCAAAGTGGTTCCGGTGCTGACCGGTATTGGCGAGCAGCTGAAAGACAAGGCGGGTGCGCCGAAGTCGAAAACCGCCACGGCGGCCAGCGATCTGAATATTAGCGCCGATGAGTCAACGAACTCGCTGGTGATCACCGCGCAGCCTAACGTGATGAACTCCCTGGAGAAGGTGATCGACAAGCTCGACATTCGCCGTCCGCAGGTGCTGGTGGAAGCGATCATTGCTGAAGTGCAGGACGGTAACGGCCTGGATCTCGGCGTGCAGTGGACCAGCAAACACGGCGGCGTGCAGTTCGGCTCAACCGGCCTGCCTATCAGCCAGATTAAAAACGGCACCATGAAGGGGGCAAGCTTCACCGGCCTGGCGACCGGTTTCTTCAACGGCGACTTCGGCGCCCTGATGACCGCGCTCTCCACCGACGGTAAAAACGACATTCTCTCCACGCCGAGCGTGGTCACGCTGGATAACAAAGAAGCGTCGTTTAACGTGGGTCAGGACGTGCCGGTCCTTGCCGGTTCGCAGACCACCAGCGGCGACAACGTCTTTAACTCCGTTGAGCGTAAGACCGTCGGTACCAAGCTGAAAATTGTGCCGCAGATTAACGACGGTGACATGATCCACCTGAAGATTGAGCAGGAAGTCTCCAGCGTTGACAACAGCGCGACGGAAGACGCCAGCCTCGGCCCAACCTTCAACACTCGCACCATTAATAACGAAGTGATGGTCCACAGTGGCCAGACGGTGGTGCTCGGCGGCCTGATGGAAAACGTCACCAAGCAGTCGGTTTCCAAAGTGCCGCTGCTCGGCGATATCCCGCTGGTGGGCCAGCTGTTCCGCTACACCTCGCAGGACACGTCGAAACGCAACCTGATGGTGTTTATCCATACCACCGTCCTGCGTGACGACGACAACTACAGCGCCGCGTCGAAAGAGAAATATGACCAGATCCGCGTTCGCCAGATGCAGCGCGTGGAGGAGAAAAAGCTCGGCATTATTGAGCCAGCGGATAACGCCATTCTGCCCGCGTTTCCGTCTGCCGACACTAAGACTGCCACCCATGCCGCACCGGTGAAAACCAGCGCGACACGCAATCCGTTTAAAGAGTAAGGCGGAGGGGCAACGTGGACGAACTGAGTAAAACACTGTGTAGCAGCAGCTACGCAAAAGATAACGGCGTTTTATTTTATAACAATGACGTCTATATCCGTGATGACACCCCGGCATTTGCACTGCTGGAAGTGCGCCGGGTGCTGGGACGCGCGTTCGTCCCGGTCACCCTCACGCCGGAAGCGTTTGACGAGATGCTGGCCAAAATCTGGCAGCAGAGCAGCGGCGTCTCGCAGCAGCTGGTGGACGATATGGACGCCGATATCGACCTGATGGCGTTAACCGAGGAGATCCCGGATAACGAAGATCTGCTCGATAACGACGAAAACTCGCCGGTAATCCGCCTGATCAACGCCATTCTCGGCGAGGCGGTGAAGGACGGCGCGTCGGATATTCATATCGAAACCTTCGAGCGCACGCTGAGCATTCGCTTCCGCGTTGACGGCGTGCTGCGCCCGGTGCTGCAGCCTGCGCGCAAGCTCGCGCCGCTGCTGGTATCGCGCATCAAGGTCATGTCAAAACTCGACATCGCCGAGAAGCGCCTGCCGCAGGATGGCCGTATCTCCCTGCGCATTGGTCGCAAGGCGATCGACGTGCGCGTCTCGACCATTCCGTCCCAGTACGGCGAGCGCGTGGTGATGCGTCTGCTCGATAAAAGCAATCTCAAGCCCGACATCAACAAGCTGGGCCTGATTGATGAAGAGCTGGAGAAGCTGAAAGGGCTGATTGACCGCCCGCACGGCATTATCCTGGTCACCGGGCCGACAGGCTCCGGTAAAAGTACCACCCTGTACGCCATTCTTTCGGCGCTGAACGGTCACGAACGCAACATTCTGACCGTAGAAGACCCGATTGAATACGAGCTGGAAGGGGTGGGACAGACGCAGGTTAACCCGCGCGTGGACATGACCTTTGCCCGCGGGCTGCGCGCCATTCTGCGTCAGGACCCGGACGTGGTGATGATCGGGGAAATTCGTGACGGTGAGACCGCGCAAATTGCGGTACAGGCGTCGCTTACCGGTCACCTGGTCATGTCTACGCTGCACACCAACAGCGCCGCAGGGGCGATAACCCGCCTGCGGGATATGGGGCTGGAATCCTTTTTAATCGGTTCATCGTTGCTCGGTGTCATTGCCCAGCGTCTGGTGCGTCGGCTGTGTACGCACTGCCGGACCACCAGTCCGCTGGATGCCAATGAAAAAGCGCTGTTCAGCTTTATGGACGCGCCGCCAAAAGCAATCTACCGCGCGGTGGGCTGTGAACACTGCCGCCAGAGCGGCTATCAGGGCCGGGCCGGTATTCATGAGTTCCTGGTGGTGGACAGCACCATGCGCCGCGCCATTCATGAAGATAAGGACGAAATGTCCATCGAGACGCAGCTCTTTAAGCAGGCTTACAGCCTGCGTGAAAACGGGCTGCTGAAGGTGATTAGCGGCGTGACCTCGCTGGAAGAGGTGATGCGCGTCACCGCCGAGCGTGGGGGGGATGCGTAATGGCCTTCTACGCCTGGACCGCAACGGACGGCGCGGGGAAAACCCAGCGCGGCACGCTGCAGGCCGAGGGGCAAAAGCAGGTTCGCCAGTGGCTTCGCGAGCAAAAACTGATGCCCGTCAGCATCAACGAAACCCGCGAGGCGGCGGCGTCCGGTAAAGCGAAAACCGGCGCAAAGCTCTCCACGCCGGTGCTGTCGATGTTTACCCGCCAGCTTTCGACGCTGGTCAACGCCGCGCTGCCGCTGGAAAGCGCCCTGAAGGCTATCTCGAAGCAGACGGAGGACAAAAAGCTGGCGGCGATGGTGGTGGAGATCCGCGAGAAAGTAGTGGAAGGCCACACGCTGTTCGACGCGTTTAGCCAGTTCCCGCGCACCTTCGACAAGCTCTACTGCACCCTGGTGATGGCCGGCGAAAAAACCGGCCACCTGGGCGACGTGCTGGAGAAGCTGGCGGAGTACAACGAGCAGCGCCAGAAGATGAAAAGCAAGCTGACGCAGGCGATGGTCTACCCGATTACCCTGACCGTGGTCGCCATCGCGGTCATCAGCATTCTGCTGGTGGCGGTGGTGCCGCAGGTGATCGAGCAGTTCACCCACATGAAGCAGCAGCTGCCGATCACCACCCGCACGCTGATTGCGGTGAGTGATTTTCTGCAGGCGTACGGGATCTACATCGTGGGGATCCTCGGTGGCGGGTTTGTCGGCTTTAAGACCTGGCTGAGAAACGCCAAAAACCGTTTTCGCTGGCACAGCTGGCTGGTGAACGGATCGCCTATCAAAAAGCTGGTGTGCGCCATCAACAGCGCCCGCTACATCCGTACCCTGAGCATTTTGCAGGCCAGCAGCGTGCCGCTGCTGGAGGGGATGTATATCGCGATGGACGGTATCGAAAACCTCTATGCCCGGCAGGTGCTGGAGCAGGCGGCGGATACCGTGCGCCAGGGGGCATCGCTCTATGCCGCGCTGGAACAGGCGAAATTATTCCCGCCGACCATGCTGTATATGATTGCCTCCGGTGAAGAGAGCGGAGAATTAGGCAATTTAATGGACCGCGCGGCGGAAAACCAGGAATCGGCATTGCAGCATCGAATTACATTAACGCTGTCGGTATTTGAACCGGCGCTGGTGGTATCCATGGCGACGATTGTTTTATTCATCGTGCTGTCAATATTACAACCGCTTCTGCAACTTAATAATATGGTAGGTTAAATCATGGCTTTAAAACGTAAAAACCTGGCGCGTCAGGCGGGTTTCACCTTGCTCGAATTAATGGTGGTCATTGTTATTCTCGGCGTACTGGCGAGCATGGTGGTGCCAAACTTAATGGGCAATAAAGAAAAAGCAGATACGCAAAAAGCAACCAGCGATATTGTCGCGCTCGAAGGTTCGCTGGATATGTATAAGCTGGATAACCACCGTTACCCGACAACCGAGCAGGGTTTACAGGCGCTGGTAACCAAGCCTGAAATCGCGCCAATCCCGAACGGCTACCGTGCTGATGGCTATATCCGTCGCCTGCCGCAGGACCCGTGGGGCGGAGATTATATTCTGGTTAGCCCGGGCGAACACGGCGCGGTCGACGTCTTCTCCGCCGGTCCGGACGGTGAAGCCAATACCGCCGATGATATTACGAACTGGTCTCTGGATAAGAAAGAGAAATAATGAATAAACAACGCGGCTTTACGTTGCTGGAAATTATTCTGGCGCTGGTGATATTTGCCAGCTGCGCCATGATGGTGGTGTCAACAATACCTTCACGCAGCGGTGCGGATATATTTGGCCAGCAATTAAAAGCCCTCGTTGATTATGGTTCAGACCGTGCGGTGATGGACGGAAATATCGTCGGGCTGGTCATCACGACGGATAATTATCAGCTGGTGACGCTCGAGGATAAAAACGGCGAACGTCACTGGGTGCCGTTATCCGCCGGGCGTATTACCACCAAAGGCGATTTCCCGGAAGAGATGCACGTTTCGCTCTCGCCCCAGCGCCTTGCCGCCACGGTAAGCGCCGATCCGCAGGTGCTCTTTTTACCGGACGGCGAAATCAGCCGCTTCACGCTGACGCTGCAAAGCTATGACAAACAGCACCATTTCCGCGTGGTGTCGCAAGGCGCTGCGCCTGTATCGGTAGAGAACGATGGCTAACGGCAAAAAGCAAAAGGGGATGACGCTGCTGGAGGTGATGGTCGCGCTGGTGATCTTCTCCACCGCCGCGCTGGCGCTGATGAACTCCGTCTCCCTGAACGTGCGTTTCACTCACGGCCTGGCCGACACGCTGCAGGCCAGCTGGGTGGCGGAAAATCAGCTGGCGGAAGCGCAGCTCACGAAAACCGACTTCCCGGACGCCGAGGCGCAGGGGACGGAAATCATGGGCGGGCGCAGCTGGAACTGGCGCAAGCAGCGGGTGAAAACCGCCGACAACGGCTGGGCGAACGCCATTCGCGTCTACGCGGAAGGGGACGACAGCCAGCCGGTTATCGCTTTGCAGATCGTTCCGCCGGGAGAGAGCAAGTGAAAAAAACGCGATGCCAGCGCGGGTTTACCCTGCTGGAGATCATGATTGCCCTGACCATTTTCGCGGTGATCAGCACCCTGGCCTGGCAAATTCTGGACGGCGCAATGCGCACCAGTTCGGCAACCGACGCCAGCGCCGCGAAGCTCAATCAGCTGCAGCGGGCCTGGAATCTGATGGAGCGCGATTTCTACCAGCTGCAGGCACGCGCCCCGCGTAACGAGCCGGATCTGTTTCGTCAGGTGGATGATGCGCTTGAGCTGACCACGCTGAATGGCGTGAGCGGAACGATCCAGCTGGAGCGTGTGCGCTGGCGCCTGGAAGAGGGGCGTCTGTATCGCGACGTCTGGCCGGTGATTGATGGCCCGGTGGACGCGAAGCCCGATGAAGTGCCGATTGTCAGCGAGGTGAAATCCCTGCAGTGGCGTTTTTATCGTCAGGGCTGGCAGAAAAGCTGGAGCGACCCGGCGCATCTGCCGGACGGCGTGGAGCTGACGCTGACCATGGAAAATGGCGATACCTGGCGCTGGGTCTTTACGACCCCGGGCGATATGCCTGAAGCGGCGGCGCCAGCGCCCGCCGCTGCGCCAGAGACCGCGCCTGCGCCGCTGCCGGCACCGGAAGCAAAATCATGAATGCATTACGTAAACAGAAAGGGGTAGCGCTGCTGGTGGTGCTGATCCTGCTGGTCATGATGTCGGCGCTGGCCGCCAAAATTAGCCAGCAGTTCTGTCGCAATCTGCAGAAAACCCATTATCAGGTCAGCCAGCAGCAGTTGCGCTGGGCGATGCAGGCGCAGGAGAAGGTGGTGAAGGACCGCCTGCAGACCGACGCCACCGGTGAAAACAAGGCTCTGAACCTTGACGGCGACTGGCACCAGCCGCTGGAGACGCGGGGCGAAGATTACACGGTGGTCAGCCAGGTGGAAGACGCGCAGGACTGCTTTAACGTCAATAACCTGCTGGCCGCAGAGAAAATACCACAGGGGCAAAACGCGCCCGCCGTGCCGGAAAAACCGCGCAACGAGCAGATTGTTGAACAGATCCTGACGGAAAGCGGCATCAGCCACACTACGGCAGAAGAGGTGTATCAACAGCTGGTGGACTATCTCGATGGCGACGCGACGACGGCCAAAGACGGTGCAGAGAGCGATGCCTGGGCGGGCGTTGTGCCCGCCCGACAGCCCGCGAATCAGATGATGCGCACTATTGCGGAGATCAAACAGCTGCCCGCGTTCCCGGTAGCGGCATATCCGAAGGTGAGCAAGCTGCTCTGCGCGCTGCCGGACTCTGCCAGCAAGGTGGATGTGAACACCCTGAAACCGGAACAGGCCGCCTTACTGGCCGCGCTGTTCCCCGGAAAATTAACGGAAGATGATGCCGTTCGCCTGATTGATTCGCGTCCAGAAACCGGCTGGGAAAATATGGAAACCTTCAGCAAAGCGCTGGAGCAGACCTTCCCGCAGTTGAAAGACGATCTCCCGCAGGTGGCTGAGCTTCTCTCCATCAGCAGCCGGTATTTCCGCGTGAACTATACCGGCAATACCGATGAATTAACGCTTCGCGTGGTTAGCCAGCTTCAGGTCAATAACGAGGCCGGTGAGATCGTGACGTGGCAACGTCGTTACCGAATGATTGAATAAGAAAAGTAGATCGCTATGAAACAGGTACTTTTTGTTCGTCCCGATAACCGCGAGGGCGGGAAAATAATGGGGTGTGTCTCCGGCAGCCAGCAGGTTGAGACGCTGGAGAGCCTGGACGCGCTGGCGGACCACCCACTGGCGGCCCGTGTTTGTCTGCTGCTGCCCGCCAGCAGCATGATCTTCCGCCATTTTACGCTGCCGAAGAAAGTCGCCTCTCAGGCGATGGCATTCTCCTGGATGGCGGAAGAGACGCTGATTGGCGAGGTGGATAATCTCCACTGGACGGTGCTGAACAAAAAAGGCGCTGAGGTTGATGCGGTGGCGATAGACGCCGATCTGCTGCGCGGGTGGTTAAGCCGCTGTCAGGAGGCGGGGTTAAAAGTGATCCAGGTGCTGCCGGATGCCTGGCTGCTGCCCGTGACGGCTGGCGGAAGTACTCTTGTCGCTCAGGACGACGGCTACTGGCTACGTTTATCACCGCATGTTGCCAGCGAAATGGAAGCGAGCCTGCTGCCGCTTCTGATGCAGAAGGCCGGAGAGGGGGAGGTGTGCTGTTACGGCGAAGCGCCTGCTGGTGTGGACGTCGACATTGCCCAGCCCTGGCAGCATCCGCTGGTGCTGATCCAGCCGCAGTGGCAGGCCTGTCGCGTGAATCTGCTTCACGGTGAATTCAGCCTTAAGGCCGGTAACGGGCGCGTCGCGAAAAGCATGAAAGCCGCAGTGGCGATTGCGGGCCTGCTGTCCGTTGGCCTGCTGCTGGGGCCGCGCATTGCGATGGCCTGGATGTTGGTGCAGCAGGAAAACCAGATACAGGAGGAGATCCTCCAGGTGTATAAGCACCATTTCCCCAGCATGCGTCACCAGACCAACATCAAATATCACTTTGGTCAGAACGTCAAAAAACAGAGTAAGGGGATCTTCCTTCAGCTGGACGAGCTGGCGGCCGCCCGGCAGTCAGTGCCTGCGATGGAAATCGATCTGCTGGAATACGATGCTCAGCAAAACACGCTGACGCTGAGCGTTAGCGCGCAAAACCAGCCCGCGTTGCAGGCGTTTGTTAACCAGACCCGTGAGAATTTCGATTTTACCTTACAGCCTGTTTCAACCACCAAACCCTATACCGCCATGATCGCAGGGAAACATAAATGAAAGAGCGAATCGCGCAGCTGAAATCACGCTACCAGAACTACAGCGCCCGGGAGAAAGTTATTTTAAAACTCTGCATCGTTGCCCTGCTTGGGGCTGCAGTGTATTACGCAGGAGTCATCCCTTTGGATAATATGATTCAAAATAGTAAATCGACGCTTAAAAGACAAAAAGAGACGCTTAACTGGATGCGCAATGAAATTGATAAAAATCATCTTCAGGTTCAGTTAGTCAAAACGGATAATCCTCGCACAGTGGTCGAGAAAAGCGCCAATGAAATTAACCTGTCGCTGACGGACGTGCGCCAGGAGGGACAAACTTTATCGTTCGTGGTTAATCGGGTAAATGTTTATGAATTAAAAAACTGGCTGCGCGAAATTAATCAAACCTCCGGCGTCAGATTGAAAAAAATAAACCTTACGCCGGTTGACCATCTCAGCGATGTAAAAGCGCAGGTGCAGCTCACCTGGGCAAAAAACGCATGAATACCTTCTCGCTGATCAGGGAGGCCTGCCCGGTTAGTTTTCCGATAATGAGTGCGATCCTGGGCGGGATTATGGGTAGTTTTCTTGGCGTTGTTGCCGAGCGCCTGCCGGGGATCGTGATGGATGAAGAGGGAAGCGGCAATCTGCTCTTTCCTGCCTCGCACTGTCCGGTGTGCCAGCACACGCTTGCTGCATGGGAAAATATCCCCCTGGTCAGCTGGCTGTTATTACGGGGACGCTGCCACCAGTGCGGCACGACCATCCCGCTGCGGTTATTTTTGATCGAATTTTTCTCGGCGCTGTTTTTTGGCGTTACGGCCTGGTGCATGCCGGACGTTCAGGGGTTGTTTTCGCTGTGGTTACTCGCGCTGTTTTTACTTCCTCTGGCGATGATCGACTGGCAGCATCAGCTTCTCCCGGACTGCCTGACCCAGCCGCTGCTGTGGGCAGGTCTCTTACTCCATGCATTTGACCACAGATTGCCGTTGCAGGACGCGCTGTTCGGTGCGGTAGCGGGCTATCTGTCGCTCTGGCTGCTCTACTGGGCCTTTCGCCTGCTGACCGGGCGGGAAGGGCTGGGCTACGGCGATTTTAAGCTGCTGGCGGCCTTAGGCGCCTGGTGCGGCTGGCAGGCGCTGCCTTCAATTGAACTTGCCGCAGCGTTGAGCGGTATCGCGGGCTATTTCGCGTTAAATAATTTAAATAAAAATAACCTCACTATTTCTTTCGGACCCTATCTGTCATTTGCTGGAATAGTCGTGTTTATTGGGCAGCAGTTTGCTTTCATATTTTAAATATACAGGTCAAGTTTTTTTATAAGTTTTTTTGACGGTGGAAGAGAAGGATGTCTCTTTGCGCTCAGTGTATCGTAAAAGATATAAGCTACACGGAATTTGGGCTTGTATCTTTTTATGGAGGAATACAACGCAGCAAAACGTTTTTTGTCACGGTTTTCAGGTTGGTTAAATACGCATTACGCAAATAGACTCCATGCTCTCAAGGAAGACATGGATTATTACGTTACGAATAAATTTATCAGGAAATAAAAAATGAAATTTATGAAGCCTAAATATCTGGCGCTTTTTGTTGCAGCCGCAACAAGCTCAGTATTTGCAGCGGCGCCGGGTACACCGTCAATTACATCAGGCAATGATAAGTTTGCGCTGGTAGAGGTGGATCAGGCGGCACAGGACTACAACAACCTCATCAAAGTGCATAAAGATGGCGTTGACGTGAAGGTGGAGTGGAACGTCTGGAGCGGCGATGCCCCAACGTCTGCAAAAGTTTTGCTGGACGGCAAGACCGTCTGGACCGGTGCGGGTAGTGCCGCAGGCTCTGCAACCTTTAAAGTGAAGAAAGGCGGACGCTATCAGGAGCAGGTTGAGCTGTGTAACGACAGCGGCTGCACCAAGAGCGCCAGCAAGCTGATCATCGTGGCGGATACCGACGGTAGCCACCTGCTTCCTCTGAACACCCCGCTGCTGGAAAACAACAAAGCGTTCGCGCAGCACACCGATAAAGTGGTTGGCGCTTACTTCCCTGAGTGGGGCGTGTACGACCGTAACTTCTCGGCAGACAAAATTCCTGTCGCGAACATTAACCACCTGCTGTACGGCTTCATTCCAATCTGTGGCGGCGACGGCATTAACGACAGCGCCAAATCCTCCGGCGCGCTGGAGTCTCTGAAACGCGCCTGTCAGGGCCGCCAGGACTACACCGTGGCGATCCACGACCCGTGGGCTGCGCTGCAAAAACCTCAGCAGGGCGTAAGCAACTGGGACGACCCGTACAAAGGCAACTACGGCCAGCTGATGGCGATGAAAAAAGCCCATCCTGATCTGAAAATCCTGCCATCCGTAGGCGGCTGGACTCTGTCTGACCCGTTCTATCAGATGGATAACAAAGTGCTGCGCGACCGCTTCGTTGCGTCCGTTAAAGACTTCCTGACCACCTGGAAAGTGTTCGACGGTGTGGATATCGACTGGGAATTCCCGGGAGGCGGCGGTGAGAACGCCAAGCTGGGTAACCCGCAGACCGACAAAGCAACTTACACCGCGCTGATGCATGACCTGCGTCAGATGCTGAACGAGCTGTCTGCGGAAACTGGCCGTACCTACGAGCTGACCACGGCAATCGGTGCAGGTAAAGATAAGATCGAAGACGTGGACTACAACACCGCGCAGCAGTACATCGACCATATCTTCCTGATGAGCTACGACTTCTACGGTGCGTGGAGTAATACCGATTTGGGTCACCAGACCGCGCTGTACGGTGCGTCCTGGAAACCAGATACCAACTACACCACCGATAACGCAGTGAAAGAGATGCTGGCGCAGGGCGTTCAGCCTGGCAAGATCGTCGTCGGTGCGGGCATGTATGGCCGCGGCTGGACCGGCGTTCACGGTTACACGGGTGACAATCCATTCACCGGTACCGCGACGGGTCCAATCAAAGGGACATGGGAAAACGGTATTGTTGACTACCGTCAGATTGTAAACCAGATGCTGGGCAAACCAGGCTGGGAATACAAATACGACGAAGCAGCAGAAGCGCCGTACGTGTTCAACAAATCCACCGGTGAGCTGGTGACATACGATAACGCCCGTTCCGTCAATGCGAAAGGCAAATACGTCCTGAACAAAAACCTGGGTGGTTTGTTCGCATGGTCTATCGAATCCGATAACGGCGATATCCTGAATGCCATGAACGAAAGCCTGCTGGGCGGCAGCTCTACGCCTGTTGAGCCGGTTGTAACCAACCATGCGCCGGTCGCTTCTGCAACCGACATGACGGTAACGGGCCCGGCGACTGTCACGCTCGACGGCTCAGCCTCCAGCGACCAGGACGGCGATGCGCTGACCTATAAATGGACGCAGGTTTCCGGCGCCACCGTGACCCTCGCGAACAGCACCAAAGCGAAAGCCAGCTTCAGCGTACCGGCCGTGACCAGCGATCAGAACCTGGTGTTCCGCCTGACCGTGACCGACGCGAAAGGGTTGAGCAACGCTATCGACGTACAGGTAGTGAACAAAGCGCCTAAGGCCAACCAGGCTCCGGTGATCAATGCCATGGAATCCGTTACCGTTGAATCCGGTGAAGCGATTTCTCTGCATGCACAAGCCTCCGATCCTGATGGCGATGCGCTGACCTACAGCTGGAGCGTACCGGCTGATATGAACGCAACGGGTACCGATACTGCTAACGTTCGCATCACTGCGCCAGAGGTGAACAATACCTCTTCTTACACGCTGAGCGTTGTTGTGACGGATGGTAAAACCAGCGTGCAGTCTAACGTGCAGGTGACTGTGAATCCAAAACCGGCTGACGTAACGCCACCGGCTGATGAGGTGACTCCTCCGGCTGACGATGTGACCCCACCAGCTGACGATGTGACCCCTCCGGCTGATGATGTGACTCCGCCATCTGACGAAGGTTCTGCAACCGGCAGCTGCGACGCGCCTGTCGATGCTAACGCCAGCAAATATGCTGCGTGGGATGCCAGCAAAATCTACAACAATGGCGATACCGTAAGCTTCGACCATCTGGTGTGGAAAGCGAAGTACTGGACGCAGGGCAACCAGCCTGGCTTCGGTGTGGATGCATGGGAACTGGTGAGCAACGTGAAGATGAACTGGCGTTCTGACCTGGTTTACAACGGCGGCGATACCACCACTTACCAGGGCAGCGTTTACCGTGCCAAATGGTGGACCCGTGGTGATAACCCGGCTAACAGCGATGTATGGGTAAAAGAAGGCGCAGCAACAGACTGCAAATAATCTAGCCCAATAAATGCTCCCCCCTTATTGGGGGGAGCAATTCAAACTTCATTTTACAGGATGTTGGCCAGGAGAAATAACCGAAAATGTCAGCAGGTAAAAATGAAAAAGTTCATCTTGTTATTATTGATAATAAGCCACGGCGCACTGGCAAACTGTTGGAATAACGCCGCGCACTATTATCATGTCGATCCTTATTTGCTGTACGCCATCGCTAACGTTGAATCGGGGATGAACCCGTATGCGGTAGGGCAAAATCATGATGGCACACGCGATGTCGGATTAATGCAAATAAACAGCTCACACTTTACGGAGCTTGAGAGAAAAGGCATTGATGAGTATCGGTTGATGGCCGAACCCTGTACCTCAATTATGGTGGGAGCGTCGATTCTCTCAAACATGATTAAGGTCTACGGTTATAACTGGGAAGCAGTAGGGGCTTATAACGCCGGATTAAAAAGAGAGAACTATCCGCAGCGTATGATGTATGCCCACAAAGTCTGGAAAAAATATCAGGAATTGAAATTAGCAGCGAGTTATTAACGTTTTTTATTTTTGAAGAATTCCTTTTGGTGTTCTTCGAAAAGTGAAAACAGCTGTCTGTGGTTTATTTATTAATGGATTAATACATAAACCGGGATTCTTTTTTTAATCTTAACGAAACAGGAATATTGAAATGAACAAAAGGACGTTACTGAGTGTACTTGTTGCTGGTGCTTGCGTTGCACCTTTTATGGCGCAGGCTGCCTCTTTGCAGGCGACCACCGGCGAGCCGTACACCATGAAAGCCAGCGATCTGGCGAAGAAAGAGCAGGAGCTCACTAACTTCCCGCTGATGACCTCCGTTAAAGAGACGATTCAGACCCTTGATAACGCGCAGGTCGAAATGATTGAGCCAGGCCGTGCGGCGAACCCGGACAACGTTAAGCGCGTGGAAGGGATCGTGAAGGCCAGCGACTGGGATTATCTCTTCCCGCTGCGCGCTCAGGCCTATACCTACAGCAACTTCCTGAAAGCCGTAGGTAAATTCCCGGCGCTGTGTAAGACCTATAACGACGGTCGCGACAGCGATGCGATCTGCCGCAAAGAGCTGGCCACCATGTTTGCCCACTTTGCCCAGGAAACCGGCGGCCACGAAAGTTGGCGTCCGGAAGCCGAGTGGCGTCAGGCGCTGGTCCACGTGCGTGAAATGGGCTGGAGCGAAGGGCAGAAGGGCGGCTATAACGGCGAATGTGACCCGAAAGTATGGCAGGGCCAGACCTGGCCGTGCGGTAAGGATAAAGACGGCGACTTCCTGAGCTACTTCGGTCGCGGCGCGAAGCAGCTGTCCTACAACTACAACTACGGTCCGTTCTCCGAAGCAATGTACGGCGACGTGCGTACCCTGCTGGATAAACCTGAGCTGGTGGCGGATACCTGGCTGAACCTGGCGAGCGCGATCTTCTTCTTCGCCTACCCGCAGCCGCCAAAACCAAGCATGCTGCAGGTTATCGACGGCACGTGGCAGCCGAACGATCATGATAAAGCCAACGGTCTGGTCCCTGGCTTCGGTGTGACCACCCAGATCATCAACGGCGGCGTAGAGTGCGGCGGCCCGACTGAAATTGCTCAGTCTCAGAACCGTATCAAGTACTACAAAGAGTTCGCGAACTACCTGAAAGTGCCTGTTCCGGCCAATGAAGTGCTGGGCTGCGCCAACATGAAGCAGTTCGACGAATACGGTGCCGGCGCCCTGAAGATCTACTGGGAGCAGGACTGGGGATGGAGCGCGGATACGCCAGACGGTAAGACCTACTCGTGCCAGCTGGTGGGCTACCAGACGCCGTTCAGTGCGTTCAAAGACGGCGACTATACCAAGTGCGTGCAGAAGTTCTATAACGTCAATATCGTGAACGATGACGGCTCTGCCGTAACGCCGGACGAAACCCCGGTAACGCCAGCGCCAACGCCAACGCCTTCAGAAGATGAAACGCCGGCACCAGCTCCAGCGCCAACGCCGGATGAAACCCCGGCTGAACCTGTTGCGGTGAACCACGCGCCGGTTGCGCAGATTGCGGGTCCAATCGGTGCCGTTGAAGCGGGCGCACAGGTTTCTCTGAGCGCGGAAGGCTCTACCGACGCGGACGGCAACAAGCTGACCTACACCTGGCATTCTCAGGATGGCCAGACTGTGACCGGCGAAGATAAAGCGGTGGTGACCTTCAAGGCGCCTGAGTCCGCAACGGCGCAGCAGATTGAAATCAGCCTGACCGTCAGCGATGGCGAGCTGAGCAATACCACCACTTACCTGCTGAACGTGAAAGCGAAAGCGGCAACGCCATCAGGTGACGAAGGTGCTTACCAGGCGTGGAGCGCGAACAGCAAGTACAACGCAGGTGATATCGTGAACAACCACGGTAAACTGTTCCAGTGCAAACCGTTCCCGTACAGCGGCTGGTGTAACAACTCCCCGGCATACTATGAACCAGGCGCAGGTCTGGCATGGGCTGATGCCTGGACGGCTCTGTAAAAGCAAACGGCAACCGAAAGGTTGCCGTTTTAGTATCTGCACTTTCCCCTCACCCCGGAGGGGCGAGGAGATGTAGGCCCGGTAAGGCGAAGCCGCCACCGGGCAAAAAGGCTAGCGGTGCAACTTCCCGTGATCCCGTAACCACGCCGCCGTGCGCACAATGCCTTCATCCAGCGTCACAATCGGCTTATACCCCAGCTCAGTCTCCGCGCGCGTGATATCCAGCGTAAAATCAAAATTAAGCTTCGATACGCCGTAGTGCGTCAGCGCGGGCTCTTTGGCGGATTTACTGCCAAAACGCTCCATGCTGCGGGCGATCATGTCCAGCATCGGGTAGGGCACGGAACGGATACGGCAGTCGATCTGCAGTTCATCAATCAGCCGCTGCACAATGCTGCGCAGCGTGCAGGGCTCGCCGTTGGTGATGTTATAGGCGCGACCGGAGATAAGCTTATCGCAGTCCGGCTGGCTTGACAGCCACATGGCGTGGACGGCATTTTCGTAATAGGTCATGTCCACCAGCGCATCGCCGCCGCGCGGCAGCAGCACGCTGCCGTAGTGGTGCATCATCTGCGCCAGACGCGGAATAAACACTTTGTCGTGCGGTCCGAAGAGGCTCTGCGGGCGCAGGACGGTAAAACGGGTATGCGGGTTTGACTGCGCCAGCAGGTCGATTACCTCTTCGCTGGCCGCCTTGCTGCGGGCAAACTCGCAGGCAAAGCGAGCAGGGCGGAAATCTTCCTGCACGTCGCGATGGTGGTGATAATCAAAATAGAGCGACGGGGAGGAGATATGGATAAAGTTACGCACGCCCCAGGCGACGGCCCATTCGCCCAGACGACGCGTGGCGCGCACGTTGGCGAGATCGAAGGCTTCCTGGGTTCCCCACGGGGAGGTAAAACTGGAGCAGTGCCACAGCGTGTCGATACCGGCGAGCATCACCTTCGCCTGCGAGGAGACCAGCTCCGTCAGGTCGGCATGGACGAACTCCGCGCCCATTTTTTGCAGCAGTTTCCCCATCGCTTCGTTGCGACCGGTGGCCCTGACGCTGATGCCCTTGTTGCGCAGAAATTCGACCGCATTTCGGCCTAAGCCGCTGGTCGCCCCGGTAACCAGTACCTTCATATCAATCCACTGTGTTGAAAAGAATTTCGTGCGCATTCTTTCGTGAATTACGATGTGTTGCAATGGGAAAGGTGAAAGAAAGAGGGTTTTATTAACTTATTTTCGTCTTTTGTTCTGCCAGTTGCGCAATGCGTTTTGCCATTCCCCGGAAGATAAACAGATGGGCGGGGATCATAAACAGCCAGTAGAACAGACCCGGCATCCCGTGTGGGTGCCACCAGGCGCGAACGTCCAGTTCCCGATGGTCGCCTTTGTCCTTGAGCGTAAAGCAGAGCCGCCCCAGCCCCGGCGCTTTCATGCCGAACAGTAGCGCCAGCTGTTTTTCCGGCTCGACGACGATCACCTTCCAGCTGTCGACCGCATCGCCTGGCTTAAGATACGGATGCGCCGGGCGGCCTTTCGCCAGCCGGTGACCGACCAGCAGATCCATCGCACCGCGCGTCTGCCAGAGGATATTGCCGAAGAAATAGCGCTCTTTGCCGCCGATCTGGTTCACCACCTCCCACAGCGCGTGAAGGCTGGCAGAGGTTTTTACCGTGCAGCCCGCCTGCTTCGGGTAATAGCCGTACTCGGGGCGCCAGCGGGCAAAGGCCTGCGCGTCGTAGCCCCAGTCGCTGGAGTTCACCAGCTTCTCTTCTTCTTTCAGCGTATGGCGCACCGCGTCGTCAAAGCGGATCAACGCCTGGGGGATCAATGCGCGCAGCGCGCGATCGTCCGCCAGCAGATCGTGCTTTAGCCCCTGGATCAGTGCTTTGGCAGTCGTTGGGGGAACCGAGGTGATCACATTCAAAAACCACACTGAAATCCAGCGGGTCGGGAAGGGGATGGGGATCAGCCAGCGGCGGCGTCCGCTGACGCGCATGAAATGTTCGAACTGCTCCTGATAGCTCAGCACTTCCGGGCCTGCCGCCTCCAGCACGCGGTGTTGCTCTGCCGGGTGATCCAGCAGGGCCACCAGATAGTGGAGCAAATTCTCCAGCGCAATCGGCGTGGTGCGCGAGCGCACCCAGCGCGGCGGGGTCAGCACCGGCAGGTTGTAGACCATATCGCGCATTACTTCGAAGGCGGCGGAACCCGCGCCGACGATGATCCCGGCGCGCAGTTCGGTGACGGGAATATTCGCCCCGCGCAGCGTGTCTGCCGTCAGCTGGCGGGCGCGCAGGTGGTCGGACTGCTCGTGTTCGGGTGCCTGGAGCGAGCTTAAAAAAATCACCTGCTTCACCGGCGTTTGCAGCAGGGCATCGCGGACGTTCATCGCCACCTGACGCTCGTGGGCGATAAAATCCCCGCCTTCGCCCATGCTGTGGACCAGGTAGTAAAGCGTGTCGACCCCTTCCAGCAGCGCGGGGAGTTCCTTCGGCCAGTTGAGATCGACGTTGTGACAGGTCACGCCAGGCAAACCAAGCTTTTGCAGGCGCTCGGTATTGCGTGCCGCTGCCCGCACCTGATGCCCCTGCTGGCTTAATGCAGTGGTGAGGTGCTGACCGATATATCCGCTGGCGCCAAGCACCAGAATACGTTGCGGCACGTGATGCTCCTTAACGCTGTAAAAACGCCTGCCAGTGTTTCACCACGTCCGCCAGCTGTTCGCGGCTCACGTCGAGATGCATCACCAGGCGCACGACCGGGGAGGCATTGATCAGCACGCCACGCGCTTTCATAAACTCACCCAGCGCAGCGGCGTGCTCGTCGCCCACGCGCACAAAAAGCATGTTGGTGTCGTGACGCATCACGTCCGCGCCGATCTCGCGCAGCTGCGTTGCCATCCACGCGGCGTTGTCATGATCGTCCTTGAGGCGCGCCACATTATTTTTTAACGCGTACAGTCCCGCAGCCGCCAGAATGCCCGCCTGACGCATGCCGCCGCCGGTCATTTTACGCCAGCGGTTGGCGCGCTTGATGTAATCTGTGCTGCCAACCAGCAGCGAACCCACCGGCGTGCCCAGCCCTTTCGAGAGGCAAATGGTGAACGAGTCGCAATATTGCGTTATCTCTTTCAGCTCGCAGCCGTACTCCACGACGGCGTTGAAAATGCGTGCGCCGTCGACGTGCAGGCCGAGCCTGCGCTCGCGAGTGAATTCCCACGCCGCTTTCAGGTACTCGCGCGGCAGAACCTTGCCGTTGTGGGTGTTTTCGAGGCTGAGCAGCCGGGTGCGGGCGAAGTGAATATCGTCAGCTTTGATTTTTGCCGCGACTTTATCCAGCGGCAGGGTGCCGTCCGGCGCGGCGTCAATCGGCTGCGGCTGGATGCTACCGAGCACCGCCGCGCCGCCAGCTTCGTACAGGTAGTTATGCGCACCCTGGCCGACGATATACTCTTCGCCGCGCTCGCAGTGGCTGAGCAGCGCCACCAGGTTAGCCTGCGTGCCGGTCGGCAGGAACAGCGCGGCCTCCTTGCCGCTCAGCTCTGCCGCATAGCGCTGCAGTTCGTTGACCGTCGGGTCATCGCCGTAGACGTCGTCCCCGACCGGGGCGGCCATCATCTCTTCGAGCATGGCGCGGCTCGGGCGGGTAACGGTATCACTACGCAAATCAATCATTTCACATCCCTTTATTTTAAGAGGTCATGCGAAACGTTTTACCTGAGCCAGTTGGTTTTTGCCAGTTCGATCACTTCGTCACCGCGCCCGCTGATGATGGCTCGCAGCATGTAGAGGCTAAAACCTTTGGCCTGTTCCAGCTTGATCTGCGGCGGGATCGCCAGCTCTTCTTTGGCGACGACGACGTCAACCAGTACCGGACCGTCGATGGAGAAGGCGCGCTGCAGGGCTTCATCCACCTCTGAGGCTTTCTCCACGCGGATGCCGGTGATGCCGCACGCTTCGGCGATGCGGGCAAAGTTGGTGTCGTGCAGCTCGGTGCCATCCGTGAGATAGCCTCCTGCCTTCATCTCCATCGCCACGAAGCCCAGCACGCTATTGTTAAAGACCACGATTTTCAGCGGAAGCTTCATCTGCACCACCGACAGGAAATCCCCCATCAGCATACTGAACCCGCCGTCGCCGCACATCGCCACGACCTGACGCTCCGGTGCCGTCGCTTTTGCCCCCAGCGCCTGCGGCATGGCGTTGGCCATTGAGCCGTGGTTGAACGAGCCGAGCAGGCGACGTTTGCCGTTCATCTTCAGGTAGCGTGCCGCCCAGACGGTGGGCGTGCCGACGTCGCAGGTAAAAATAGCGTCGTCGTCCGCAAAATGGCTGATCTGCTGCGCCAGATACTGCGGATGAATGGCTTTGTCGCTCGGTTTGGCGAGATCGTCCAGCCCCTTGCGCGCGTCGCGATAATCGCTCAACGCTTTATCAAGGAATTTGCGGTCGGTTTTCTCTTCCAGCAGCGGCAGCAGGGCGGCAAGGGTGGATTTAATATCGCCGATAAGCGCCATATCGACCTTGCTGTGCGCGCCGATGCTGGCCGGGTTGATATCAATCTGAATGATTTTGGCATCCGTCGGGTAGAACGCGCGGTACGGGAACTGGGTGCCGAGCAGGATCAGCGTGTCGGCGTTCATCATGGTGTGGAAGCCGGAAGAAAAACCGATCAGCCCGGTCATGCCCACATCGTACGGGTTATCGTATTCGACGTGCTCTTTGCCGCGCAGGGCGTGGACGATGGGCGCTTTAAGCTTACCGGCAAATTCCAGCAGCTCTTTATGCGCGCCCGCGCAGCCGCTGCCGCACATCAGGGCGATATTGCTGGAGTAGCGCAGCAGCTGCGCCAGCTTTTTCAGCTCCTCTTCGGCTGGCGTTACCACCGGCTGCGGGGCGTGATACCAGTGGGTGCTGGCCCCTTCGGGCGCAGCCTTGAGCGCCACATCTCCCGGGATAACGACCACGGAAACGCCACGGTTTAGTACGGCTTTGCGCATGGCGATCGCCAGCACCTGCGGGATCTGCTCCGGGGATGAAACCAGCTCGCAGTAGTGGCTGCATTCACGGAACAGCTCCTGCGGATGCGTCTCCTGAAAATAGCCGCTGCCGATTTCGGAAGAGGGGATATGGGCGGCAATCGCCAGCACCGGCACGTGGTTGCGGTGACAGTCGAACAGGCCGTTGATCAGATGCAGGTTGCCAGGCCCGCACGAGCCTGCACACACGGCCAGTTCTCCTGTGAGCTGCGCTTCGGCACCGGCCGCGAAGGCAGCGACCTCCTCATGACGGGTCGGCATCCATTCGATAGTTTTCATCTTGTTCAGGCTGTCGCTGAGCCCGTTCAGGGAATCGCCGGTCACGCCCCAGATACGTTTTACGCCAGCCTGTTCGAGCGTTTTCGCTATATATGCAGCCACGGTTTGTTTCATGGTTGTCCGTCTCCTTTTTGTGATATCGCTTACAAGCTTAGAAGAAAGTCACTGTATTGCCCGTCAAATCCCCCCATTTAAAAGGTGCTTTTCACGCGCCACGCTTCGGCATAATCTGGTGATGCCTCAGTGAAAACAGGAATCATTTCAAATGGTTAAATCATTGTTAATTGCTGTTAATGAAAAGCTATCGTGCGACGATCTCGGCAAACTCTTGTTACGACTTGCCGTCGGTGGGCTGATGCTTTTTCACGGTTTGCATAAGCTGTTTGGCGGCGTGGGCTTTATCAGCGGCATGCTTGTGGAGAAAGGGCTGCCGGGATTTATTGCCTACGGCGTGTTGATTGGCGAAGTGGTGGCACCGATCCTGATTATTGTCGGGCTCTTTACGCGCCCGGCCGCGCTGGTGCTGGCGTTTACGATGATCGTGGCATGGCTGATGGTGGGAATGGGTGAAACGTTCGCGCTCGATAAGGTTGGGGCATGGGCGATTGAAAGCCTGGTGTACTTCTTTGTTGGCTCGCTGGCGGTGGCGTGTTTAGGGGCAGGGCGGTTTGCGTTAGGGAAAGCGCCTGCGTGGCAATAAAGCTGGGTACTGAAAATATAAGGGTCTCTGGACCCTTTTTCATTGGTGGTTTTTAAGTCTTTGATTTTATTAAGCGGAATTATTTGTGATGAAAAAAGGGTTTAAGGGGTATTTTTTAGGGGAATTCTTTATCTGACAAGGTGATAGGTGTAGATTGTTCCAGTTTACTGCCGTACAGGCAGCTTAGAAAAATTCCAGCCCCGCCGAAGTCCTGGCGGCTACGTTTACTGCCGTACAGGCAGCTTAGAAAATGCCGTCCCAACCCCCGCCACCGGGCGGGAAGTTTACTGCCGTACAGGCAGCTTAGAAATCATTACGCAAAGCGCAAAAAGCCTTTCGCATGTTTACTGCCGTACAGGCAG
>NZ_JADCLF010000017.1:173155-188760 GCF_014982345.1 Enterobacter cloacae complex sp. P1B
CGTACAGGCAGCTTAGAAAAGGAAGAGTACCAGGCGCGTAAAACTGGCACGGTTCACTGCCGTACAGGCAGCTTAGAAAGAGGCAGTGGCGCAGGTTGTTCGGCAGCTTGTGTTCACTGCCGTACAGGCAGCTTAGAAAATATGCAATGTTACCGAGTTAACACTGTAGTGGTTCACTGCCGTACAGGCAGCTTAGAAAAGTACGCCCTGCGCACCGGGTTGATCGCCTTTGTTCACTGCCGTACAGGCAGCATGCACAACGTAGGCCGGGTAAACGCAGTGCCACCCGGCAAAAAAGCCCGGTGGCGCTGACGCTTACCGGGCCTACGATCGAACGTTTATTGCTTATGCGAGGACCAAATCCCCCTGCGGATGGCACGAGCACGCCAGCACGTAACCCTCGGCAATTTCCGCGTCGGACAGCGTCATGGTGCTGGTGACGGTATATTCCCCTGAAACCACTTTCGTTTTACAGCAGCCGCACACGCCCGCACGGCAGGCCGCGACTACCGGCACCTTGTTGCTTTCCAGCACTTCCAGCAGCGTGGTGCCCACGCGGCCAAAGAAGGTCTGTGCGGGCTGCAGTTTGGTGAACTGAATCCCGCTGGTTGCCGCTTCCGCCACCGGCGTGAAGAACTGCTCTTTGAAGAAGCGGGTCACGCCAAGCGCTCTAACTTCTTTCTCCACGATATCCATGTACGGCGCCGGGCCGCAGGTCATCACGGTACGGTTCGCAATGTCCGGCACGCTTTGCAGTAGCTCGCGGCTCAGGCGACCGGGCACAAAACCGTGGGTCGCGTTGTGTTCCGCCACCAGCGTCACCGGATAATCACGCCACTCCTCGGCAAAAATCACATCTTCCGGAGAGCGCACGCTGAAGATTGTCTGCACGTCGGCCTGCGGGCGGTTCTTCGCCAGCCAGCGGCGCATCGACATGATCGGCGTTACGCCGCAGCCCGCCGCCAGCAGCAGGAATTTATCGTCTGCCTTATCGTCACAGGTGAAATCCCCCTGCGCGTCAGACAGCCAGATGTAATCCCCGCGCTTCACGTCACGGGTCAGCCACTGGGAGCCTGCGCCGTCATCAATGCGGCGGATAGTGAGCGTAATGTACTCGCTCACGCCCGGCGTGGAGGAGATCGTATAGGCGCGAAGCGTGTCCGCCGAGTTGCGAACGCTGACCAGCGCATACTGGCCCGCACGGTACGGATAGTAGTCGTGGCAGAGCAGCGACAGCGTCCACACATCCGGCGTCTCCTGATGGATGTGATGAACCTGCATCCGCCACGGACATTGTGAGGTTGGCATGGTCATGAATCGCTCCTTACGCGCTCAGCAGTTGCTTCATATCATCTTCAACGTTGGTCACGGAACGCAGACCGAATTTCTCGTTCAGCACCGCCAGCAGGTCCGGCATCAGGAAGCCTGGCGCGGTCGGGCCGGTTACGATGTTGGTCACGCCGAGAGAAAGCAGGGTCAACAGAATGACGATCGCTTTCTGCTCAAACCAGGAGAGCACCAGGGACAGCGGCAGATCGTTCACGCCGCAGCCGAGTTTTTCCGCCAGCGTGACCGCCAGAATGATGGCCGAGTAAGCATCATTGCACTGGCCTGCATCAATCAGGCGCGGCAGGCCTTCGATGTTGCCGAAGTCCAGCTTGTTGAAACGGTATTTACCGCACGCCAGGGTCAGGATCAGGCAATCATCCGGCACGCTGGTGGCGAAATCGGTGAAGTAGTTACGCTCGCCGCGCGCGCCGTCGCATCCCCCAACGAGGAAGATGTGGCGCAGCTTTTCACGGCTGACGAGGTCAATCAGAGAATCTGCCGCACCCAGCAGCGTTTCGCGACCGAAGCCAACGGTGATCAGATGTTCGATTTCGCTGTACGGGAAGCCCGCCATCTGCTGCGCCTGCTCGATAACCGGACCGAAATCGTCGCCTTCAAGGTGGCTCACGCCCGGCCAGCCGACGATGCTACGGGTCCAGATGCGGTCGTCATACGCGCCCACGGTAGGGTCGATGATGCAGTTGGAGGTCATCACGATAGGGCCAGGGAAGCGGGCGAACTCTACCTGCTGATTCTGCCAGCCGCTGCCGTAGTTACCCACCAGATGCTTGAACTTACGCAGTTCCGGGTAGCCGTGGGCGGGCAGCATTTCGCCGTGGGTATAGACGTTAACGCCGGTGCCTTCGGTCTGCTTCAGCAGGTTGTAGAGATCTTTCAGGTCGTGGCCGGAAATCAGGATGCATTTGCCTTCGGTCGCTTTGACGTTGACCTGCGTCGGGGTCGGATGACCGTAAGTGCTGGTTTCACCGGCATCCAGAATGCTCATGACCTTGAAGTTCATCTGGCCGATTTCCATTGCGCACTCGAGCAGGGCGTTCATGTCGGAAGGCCAGGTGCCGAGCCACGCCATAATTTTGTGGTACTGGGCGTAAATGTCGTTATCTGACTTCCCGAGAACGTGCGCGTGTTCCATATAAGCCGCTGCACCTTTCAGGCCGTACAGGCACAGCAGACGCAGGCCGAGGATGTTCTCGCCAATCGCCGCTTTGTCCTTATTAGGGGTAAATTCTGCGGCCTGGCGCTGTAGCTCGCCGAGGTCGTCGCTCACCAGCTGAAGCTCCGCCATTGGGTTGTCCACGCGGGCACTGGTATCGGCATTCAGGCACTGCGCTTTCAAAGCTTCGCGCAGGGCAATCGCTTCGCGGGCATAGCCGACGATGCGCGGAGAATCGAAGTTGACGTTAGTCAGCGTGGAGAAAAACGCGCGCGGCGCGAAGCTGTCGACGTAATGGTCGACGATGCCGTATTCACGGGCTTTGAAGGCCCAGGCGGAAAGACCATGCAGGGCGGCTATCAGCAGATCCTGCAGGTCTGATGTTTCTGCGGTTTTACCGCACATACCCTGCGCGTAAGAGCAGCCATTGCCTGCCGGGGTACGGATGGTTTGTTCACATTGCACACAAAACATAATCACACCTGTAAAAGTTATATTTAATATACATGTTTAAGGGTATGCCTGTGCCAGAACGGTGAAAAGAGCTTTCTGCGACAAAATAGAGGGAGATTGATTTAGCGCAATTTTGGCGGCAGGAGCCCTACCGCCACAGAGGTATCAGGCAGAGAAAAACGCCATCAGGACGGGAACCAGCAGGCTCAAAATAAAGCCGTGAACGATGGCTGCGGGCACCATCTCCAGCCCGCCCGAACGCTGGAGGACCGGCAGGGTAAAGTCCATCGACGTGGCGCCGCACAGGCCCAGTGCCGTCGAGCGGCTGCGGCGAACCAGACCCGGGATCAGCATGATGGCAATCAGCTCTCGCGCCAGATCGTTAAAGAAGGCGGCGCTGCCGATCACCGGGCCGAAGGATTCGGTCAGTAGAATACCGGAGAGGGAGTACCAGCCAAACCCGGAGGCCATCGCCAGGCCGGTTTTCAGCGGCAGATCGAGAATAAAGGCATTAATCACGCCCGCGACCATGGAGCTGACGACAACCATAACGGCAACGATCATTCCCCGACGGTTCAGGACAATCTGTTTCAGCGTCATACCGTTATTTCGCAGCTGAATACCAATCAGGAACAGCAGGAAGATCAGGGTATATTCGCTGGCGTCCGTCGCGTGCTGCAAAAATGTCCATCCGGTAAGGCCCAGAAGAAATCCAAGCACCACGACGCCGCAGAGCTTTAATGATTCCAGCGCCATTGCAATTCGGGAGGGAAGCTTTTCCTGGTGGTGATTATTTTTCCACGGAATAGTGCGTTCCAGCCACAGCAGGGCGGCAATATTGCACAGCAAAATAACCACCACGGTGACTGCAGAATAATGCAGGATGGAAAGTAAATTTGTCGCCAGATTATCCAGGAAGGCCAGGCTGATCCCCATAAAGAACAGAATGACGTAAACAATCCAGCTGAGAAAACGGTTAATAAGCTTTAAGGCCGATTCATGACGCAGCGGAATAAGATAGCCCACAATCAGGGGCAGCAGAATAATGAGGAGTCCTGAAAACATGAACAGCCGGTCCTTTTGAGTTTCTGTTAAGCGCCAGAGACACTACCCAATAAAGGCTGCTCAGTAAAGCGGCAAAAGAAAGCCGGGCGGCGGCTGCGCCTTACCCGGCTTGTGTCTATGTGGGGGTGCGGCCTGTTGCCCTCACCCCGACCCTCTCCCACGGGGAGAGGGAGGGAAAGATTAATCGCGTTTTTCCAGCAGAGTGCGGTACAGCACGCCGCCCAGAATACCGCCGACGATCGGCATCACCCAGAACAGCCACAGCTGCTCAAGCGCCCAGCCGCCCTGGAAAATGGCGACGGCGGTGCTGCGCGCCGGGTTAACGGAGGTGTTGGTCACCGGAATGGAGATCAGGTGGATCAGCGTCAGCGCCAGACCAATGGCGATGGGCGCGAAGCCTGCAGGCGCGTGTTTGTCTGTTGCACCGTGGATCACCAGCAGGAAGCCTGCGGTCAGTACAATTTCAATTACAATGGCAGAAAGCATGGAATAACCGCCCGGAGAGTGTTCGCCGAAGCCGTTAGAGGCGAAGCCGCTGGCCGCCGCGTCAAAACCTGCTTTACCGCTGGCAATGACGTACAGCACGCCCGCCGCAATAATACCACCAACCACCTGCGCCACGATGTAGCCAATAACCTCTTTCGCCGGGAAACGCCCGCCCGCCCATAAGCCTAATGTCACCGCCGGGTTAAAATGACCGCCGGAAATATGCCCCACGGCGAAAGCCATGGTTAATACGGTTAAGCCAAATGCCAGCGCGACGCCGACAAAACCAATACCTAATTCCGGGAATGCTGCTGCCAGAACGGCGCTACCGCAGCCACCAAATACCAGCCAGAATGTACCAAAGCATTCTGCTGCCAATTTTCTAAACATAACCACCTCAAAATAATTTTCCACGCGTTTTCCCGCGCGCGGGATATATCGCCATAAAGGGATGACGACTCAAAGAGCCCGTATTTTAAAAACCAACAACATCCCTTCGCCACTTAAATAAATTCGGTTAATTTGATTTAAGGCAATGTGATGTTAATCCTTGTTCAAATCAGCGGTAAATAGAGCATAGTTCAAATCCCGCAAGGGTGAATGTTCTGCTGTCATGCCAGGGTTCCTGCCGCTATACTGCTGATAACTTAAAGGAAAAAGTGATTATTTCGCGGGGGATTTATGCTTCTCGAACGTGTGGAAATTGTCGGGTTTCGCGGTATTAACCGCCTGTCGCTGCAGCTGGAGCAGAACAACGTCCTGATCGGCGAGAACGCGTGGGGTAAGTCCAGCCTGCTTGATGCACTAACGCTGCTGCTTTCACCCGAAGACAAGCTGTATCACTTCGTCCACGATGATTTCTGGTTCCCGCCCGGCGATATCGCGGGCCGCGAGAAGCACCTGCATATCATCCTGACGTTCCGTGAATCTGAACCCGGCCGTCACCGCGTGCGTCGCTTCCGCCCGCTGTCGCCCTGCTGGGTGCCCTGCGACGACGGTTTCCACCGGATTTTCTATCGGCTGGAAGGTGAGATGGCGGAAAACGAGGGGGTACTTACCCTGCGTGAATTCCTCGATGAGAAAGCCAACCCGATTCCGCTGGAGAATATCGACGATCTGGCGCGTCACCTTATCCGCCTGACGCCGGTGTTACGCCTGCGCGATGCGCGCTTTATGCGCCGTATTCGTAACGGCACCGTACCGAATATGCCGGAGGTGGAAGTCACCGCCCGCGAGCTGGATTTCCTGGCGCGAGAGCTGGTGTCGCGTCCGCAAAACCTCACCGATGGTCAAATTCGTCAGGGGCTGTCGGCGATGGTGCAACTGCTGGAGCACTATTTTTCCGAGCAGGGCACCGCGGAGTCGCGCCATCGTTTGATGCGCCGCCGTTCTCATGATGAACAGCGCAGCTGGCGCTATCTCGACATCATCAACCGGATGATCGACCGGCCCGGCGGGCGTACCCATCGGGTGATTTTGCTGGGGCTGTTTTCAACGCTTCTGCAGGCGAAGGGCACCGTGCGTCTTGACCGGGATGCCCGCCCGCTGCTGCTGGTGGAAGATCCGGAAACGCGCCTGCACCCCATCATGCTCTCCGTGGCGTGGCACCTGCTGAATCTGCTGCCGCTCCAGCGGATTACCACCACCAACTCCGGTGAGCTGCTATCGCTGACGCCGGTGGAGCACATCTGCCGTCTGGTGCGCGAGTCCTCCCGCGTATCCGCATACCGCCTCGGGCCCGGCGGGATGAACGCCGAAGACGGGCGGCGAATCGCGTTTCATATACGCTTTAATCGCGCCTCGTCGCTCTTCGCCCGCTGCTGGCTGCTGGTGGAAGGGGAAACGGAGACCTGGGTCATCAACGAACTGGCGCGCCAGTGCGGTCACCATTTTGATGCCGAAGGTATTAAGGTGATCGAATTTGCCCAGTCGGGATTAAAACCGCTGATAAAATTTGCCCGCCGAATGGGAATTGAATGGCATGTGCTGGTGGACGGCGACGAGGCGGGGAAAAAATATGCCTCAACCGTGCGCAGCCTGCTGAACAACGAGCGGGAAGAAGAACGGGATCATTTAACGATGCTGCCCGCGATGGACATGGAGCATTTTATGTACCGTCAGGGCTTTGACGACGTCTTCCACCGCATTGCGATGGTGCCGGTCGACGTCCCGATGAACATGCGGCGCGTGATCGCCAAAGCTATTCACCGCTCGTCGAAACCGGACTTAGCCATTGAAGTGGCGACGGAAGCGGGAAGGCGGGGCGTAGAGGCGGTTCCGACCCTGCTGCGGAAAATGTTCTCCCGCGTGCTGTGGCTGGCACGCGGAAGGGCGGATTAACGTTCGGTCGCCTGTTTCACCTGCTGAATCAGGCTATCCAGCAGCGCGTAGCGGCGACGGTATTCGGCGCGTTTTTTGCTCGCGATCTCTTCCACGGGTTTACGCGGCATGGCAAGCGGCAGCATAAAGTGGCCGCTCTCCTGTTTTTCCCCACCGAGGGAACTCCAGAAGCCGTCGTAATCGGCCAGCAGTTTTCCCTCTTTTTTCTTGCGGTAGCGCCAGCTGCGATAAATATGGGTGGCATTACTGACGGCAACAATCTGCGCGACCGGGAATGCGGCGCCGAACGTCATGGCGGCTTCAACCAGCAGGCGTTTCGGGAACAGACCGTGGCAGGCCTTCGTCGCTTTCTGGATCAGCTCATGGGGAACATGCGCTTTCGCGCCCTGCAAACCGCCGATGAACAGCGTCGATTTTCCTTCAAACTGGCAGAGCGTAAAGGTTAGCTCCGCCAGCACCGTATTCTGAACGTCGCAGAAGGTGAGGGTGGCCTCTCCCTCTTTATCCAGGAACGCATCGGCACACAGGCGGACGGTAAATTGCTGTTCATCTTTCCCGGTTAAGGTCAGCAGCGTAGTCCCCTGTGTCGAAAGATAGCCCTTCAGGAGCGTGGCCGGGAGCTGGCGGCTCATGGCCTGATAATGCCAGTTCAGGGATTCCAGCGCGTGCTGGCGATCCATCTTCACCGTCAGCCAGGGACGATGAAGCCGACACGGCAAACCGGGCTGCACCTGTAGCATCTGCATCAGACGCGGCTGCTTAGCGAGGTTTGTTAACAGGCGAGAGGTGCTCACGGGCGTCGCCAGAGAACGCAGCATGAACTTACGGCGATAGGCGGGGTTCTGCCATGCAAGGCCGGGCGCGATCTTGCCGAACGCCAGGTTTTTGAAGAGCTGCCAGCCGGATATCGGCTGCGTCAGGTTTGGAAGAGGTGTATCGACGATAGAAGACATGATAAATCCTGAGTCTTTTGGAATACCGCTATTTCAGCAGGGGAAATATCAACGTCTTGTAAACAAATTAGGGTGATTTCGGAGAACAGGGGTTTCGTTAAGGAGTCGTTTAGATAGAATCAACGTTTATTATTGCCAGAACATTTATTTGGAATATTTATGAACCTCAAGGGAAAACGCAGAACGCTGTTTCTGCTGCTGGCGCTGGTGATTGTAGCCGGTGGATTCTGGTTATGGCAGGTGCTTAACGCGCCTGTGCCGCAGTACCAGACGCTGATCGTTCGTCCGGGTGAACTGCAGCAAAATGTCCTTGCGACGGGCAAACTTGATGCGCTGCGCAAAGTTGACGTCGGCGCTCAGGTCAGCGGCCAGCTGAAAACGCTGTCGGTAGAGATTGGCGACAAGGTGAAAAAAGGCCAGCTGCTTGGCGTTATCGATCCCGAGCAGGCTGAGAACCAGATCCGCGAAGTGGAAGCGACGCTGATGGAGCTGCGCGCGCAGCGTGCGCAGGCGCAGGCAGAGCGTAACCTGGCGCAGGTAACGCTGACCCGCCAGCAGGCGCTGGCGAAAACCCAGGCTATCTCCAAACAGGATTTAGACACCGCCGCGACTGAACTGGCGGTGAAACAGGCGCAGATTGGCACGATCGACGCGCAAATCAAGCGTAACCAGGCCTCGCTGGATACGGCGAAAACCAATCTTGATTACACAAAGATCGTCGCGCCGATGGCCGGGGAAGTGACGCAAATTACCACGCTGCAGGGCCAGACGGTGATTGCCGCCCAGCAGGCGCCAAACATTCTGACGCTGGCGGACATGAGCACCATGCTGGTGAAGGCCCAGGTCTCCGAGGCGGACGTGATCCATCTTAAGCCAGGTCAGAATGCCTGGTTTACCGTACTCGGCGATCCGCAGACCCGCTACGAAGGCGTGCTGAAAGACATTCTGCCGACGCCGGAAAAGGTTAACGACGCCATTTTCTACTACGCGCGTTTTGAAGTGCCAAACCCGAAGGGCGTGCTGCGCCTGGACATGACCGCGCAGGTGCACATCCAGCTGACCGGCGTGAAGAACGTGCTGACCGTTCCGCTCTCCGCGCTGGGTGAATCCGCCGGGGACAATCGCTATAAGGTGAAAGTGCTGCGCAACGGTGAAACGCGCGAGCGCGAGGTGGTGATTGGCGCGCGCAACGACACCGACGTGGTGGTGGAGAAAGGGCTGGAAGAGGGCGAGGAGGTTGTTGTCAGCGAAAGCCTGCCCGGAGCCGCTAAATGACCGCGCTGCTTGAGCTGAAGGACATTCGTCGCAGCTATCCGTCCGGCGACGGCCCGGTGGAGGTGCTGAAGGGCATCTCCCTGCGCGTCGAAGCGGGCGAGATGGTGGCGATTGTAGGCGCATCGGGCTCCGGTAAATCGACGCTGATGAACATTCTCGGCTGTCTGGATAAACCCACCAGCGGTACGTACCGCGTGGCCGGGACGGACGTCTCGACGCTGGACGGCGACGCGCTGGCGAAGCTGCGCCGGGAACACTTTGGCTTTATCTTCCAGCGTTACCACTTGCTCTCTCACCTGAGCGCGGCGCAGAACGTGGAGGTTCCCGCGGTGTATGCGGGCGTTGAGCGGAAGAAACGCCTTGAGCGCGCGAAGGCGCTGTTAACGCGTCTGGGGCTGGCGGAGCGGGTGGAGTACCAGCCGTCGCAGCTGTCCGGCGGCCAGCAGCAGCGCGTGAGTATTGCCCGCGCCCTGATGAACGGCGGGCAGGTGATCCTTGCGGATGAACCGACCGGGGCGCTCGACAGCCGCTCCGGCGAAGAGGTGATGGCGATCCTGCACCAGCTGCGCGATCAGGGCCACACGGTGATTATCGTGACCCACGATCCGCAGGTGGCAAAGCAGGCCGAACGCATTATAGAGATCCACGACGGCGAGCTGGTGAGCAACCCGCCGCCGCGTGAGTCCCGCGCGGCGGCACCGAAGGAAGCGCTGCCTGCGTCAACCGGCTGGGCGCAGTTCTCCAGCGGCTTTCGTGAAGCGCTGACCATGGCCTGGCTGGCGATGGCGGCCAACAAAATGCGCACCCTGCTGACCATGCTCGGCATCATTATCGGTATTGCCTCGGTGGTGTCGATTGTGGTGGTGGGCGACGCGGCCAAGCAGCTGGTGCTGGCGGATATCCGCGCCATCGGGACCAACACCATTGACGTCTATCCCGGCAAAGACTTCGGCGACGACGAGCCGCAGTATCAGCAGGCGCTCAAGTATGACGATCTGGCGGCGATTCAGAAGCAGCCGTGGGTGAACTCCGCCACGCCTGCGGTCTCGCAAAACCTCCGTCTGCGCTACGGCAATATCGACGTGGCGGCCAGCGCCAACGGCGTGAGCGGCGACTACTTCAACGTCTACGGCATGACCTTCAGCGAAGGCGCCACCTTCAACGCCGAGCAGCTGGCGGGGAGGGCGCAGGTGGTGGTGCTGGACGCCAACTCGCGCAGGCAGCTCTTCCCCAATAAAGCGAACGTGGTGGGCGAAGTGATCCTCGTCGGCAACATGCCTGCCACGGTCATTGGCGTGGCGGAAGAGAAGCAGTCGATGTTCGGCAGCAGCAAGATCCTGCGCGTCTGGCTGCCGTATACCACCATCTCCGGGCGGATTATGGGCCAGTCGTGGCTTAACTCCATCACCGTGCGCGTGAAGGAGGGCTACGACAGCGCGCTGGCGGAACAGCAGCTGGAACGGCTGTTAACGTTGCGCCATGGGAAGAAGGATTTCTTCACCTGGAATATGGACGGCCTCTTGAAAACGGCGGAAAAGACCACACGTACTCTTCAGTTGTTCCTGACGCTGGTGGCGGTGATCTCGCTGGTCGTTGGCGGTATCGGGGTGATGAATATCATGCTGGTGTCGGTAACTGAACGCACCCGGGAGATTGGCATCCGCATGGCAGTCGGGGCCAGGGCCAGCGACGTGCTTCAGCAGTTTTTAATTGAAGCGGTGCTGGTATGCCTGGTGGGCGGCGCGATGGGCATTGCGCTCTCGATGATGATTGCCTTTGCGCTCCAGCTCTTTTTACCCGGCTGGGAGATTGGTTTCTCGCCGATGGCGATACTCACCGCGTTTTTGTGTTCCACCTTTACCGGGATTTTGTTTGGCTGGCTGCCTGCGCGCAACGCGGCGCGGCTGGATCCGGTGGACGCGCTGGCTCGGGAATAACCCGAAAATAAAAATGCCAGCCGATCGGGCTGGCATTTTGACTGCGTGATGTACACAATAAAACAGAGAGCTATGCAACCGTTTCTGCTTCAACGGGTACGATTAGGCTTGCATGATTGCCTTTTGGTCCCTGATGTACATCGAACCGGACGGACTGCCCGGCTTTGAGCGTCCTGTAACCATCCATCTGAATGGTGGAATAGTGAGCGAAGATATCTTCGCCGCCGCCTTCGGGGCAGATGAAGCCAAACCCCTTGGCGTTGTTGAACCACTTAACAGTACCCATTTCCATGCTTCGACATCCTTCGTAAATCTTATAAATTAAGATGGAATGAACCGGTGGTGGAGTGGGGGCTGTTCAAAACCTCGCCATCTCACGCTTGTACAATTTAGATAAACGAAAGACGTCGTCAAGCGTTTGGCGCTGGAGTTGGGACAATAATCAACCAAAGTTTGAAGCAGTTAACGCTATTGCAACAGTTTGTGACAGACATCGCGGATGACAGTAATAGATGATTGTTATCTAACATCTGAGGTAGATTCAAAGTGGTTATGCAAAATGGGTAAGACCAACGACTGGCTGGATTTTGACCAGCTGGCGGAAGATAAAGTGCGCGACGCGCTAAAACCGCCATCTATGTATAAAGTTATGTTAATGAACGATGATTACACGCCGATGGAATTTGTTATTGACGTGCTACAAAAGTTCTTTTCTTATGATGTAGAACGTGCAACGCAACTGATGCTTACCGTTCATTATCGTGGCAAAGCTATCTGCGGCATTTTTACCGCCGAGGTGGCGGAAACCAAAGTGGCGATGGTGAACGACTATGCGAGGGAGAACGAGCATCCGTTGCTGTGTACGCTGGAAAAGGCCTGATAAGGCATAAAATTGGGGGAGGTGCCTATGCTCAATCAAGAACTGGAACTCAGTTTAAACATGGCTTTCGCCAGAGCGCGTGAGCACCGACATGAGTTTATGACCGTCGAGCATTTACTGCTCGCACTGCTTAGCAACCCATCTGCCCGCGAAGCGCTGGAAGCCTGCTCCGTGGATCTGGTGGCGCTACGTCAGGAACTCGAAGCCTTCATCGAACAAACCACACCGGTGCTGCCAGCCAGTGAAGAGGAGCGCGACACGCAGCCGACGCTCAGCTTCCAGCGCGTGCTGCAGCGCGCGGTTTTCCACGTCCAGTCTTCCGGACGTAGCGAAGTGACTGGCGCAAACGTCTTAGTCGCCATCTTCAGCGAGCAGGAGTCACAGGCTGCCTATCTGCTGCGCAAACACGAAGTCAGCCGCCTCGACGTGGTTAACTTTATTTCTCACGGAACGCGCAAAGACGAGCCTAACCAGGCATCGGATTCCAGCAATCAGGTCAATAACAATGAAGAGCAAGCAGGCGGGGAGGATCATATGGAAAACTTCACCACCAACCTTAATCAGCTTGCTCGCGTTGGCGGCATCGACCCGCTGATTGGCCGCGATAAAGAGCTGGAGCGCGCGATTCAGGTGCTGTGCCGTCGCCGCAAGAACAACCCGCTGCTGGTGGGCGAGTCAGGCGTGGGTAAAACGGCGATTGCCGAAGGTCTTGCCTGGCGCATTGTGCAGGGCGACGTGCCGGAAGTGATTGCCGACTGCACCATCTACTCGCTGGATATTGGCTCGCTGCTGGCGGGCACTAAATACCGCGGTGATTTTGAAAAACGCTTCAAGGCGCTGTTAAAACAGCTGGAGCAGGATACCAACAGCATCCTGTTTATCGATGAGATCCACACCATCATCGGCGCAGGTGCGGCTTCCGGTGGCCAGGTGGATGCGGCAAACCTGATCAAACCGTTGCTTTCAAGCGGCAAGATCCGCGTGATGGGCTCCACGACGTACCAGGAGTTCAGCAACATTTTTGAGAAAGATCGCGCGCTGGCGCGTCGTTTCCAGAAAATCGACGTCACCGAGCCGTCGGTTGACGAAACGGTGCAGATCATCAACGGCCTGAAAACCAAGTACGAAGCGCACCACGACGTGCGTTACACCGCGAAAGCGGTGCGTGCGGCGGTGGAGCTGGCGGTGAAATACATCAACGACCGTCACCTGCCGGATAAGGCGATTGACGTGATTGATGAGGCCGGGGCGCGTGCGCGCCTGATGCCGGCCAGCAAGCGTAAGAAAACCGTTAACGTGGCGGATATCGAGTCCGTGGTCGCCCGCATCGCGCGTATTCCTGAGAAAAGCGTCTCTCAGAGCGATCGCGATACGCTGCGCACGCTCGGCAATCGCCTGAAAATGCTGGTCTTTGGTCAGGATAAAGCCATTGAGGCCTTAACCGAAGCGATCAAGATGGCCCGTGCCGGCCTGGGGCATGACCACAAGCCCGTTGGTTCCTTCCTGTTTGCCGGTCCGACCGGCGTGGGGAAAACCGAGGTGACGGTTCAGCTCTCCAAAGCGCTGGGCATTGAGCTGCTGCGCTTTGATATGTCCGAGTATATGGAGCGTCACACCGTCAGCCGTTTGATTGGTGCACCTCCGGGCTACGTGGGCTTTGACCAGGGCGGCCTGCTCACCGACGCGGTGATCAAGCATCCGCACGCGGTACTGCTGCTCGATGAAATCGAGAAAGCGCATCCGGACGTGTTCAACATCCTGTTGCAGGTGATGGACAACGGGACGCTGACCGATAACAACGGGCGCAAGGCGGACTTCCGCAACGTGGTGCTGGTGATGACCACTAACGCCGGGGTACGTGAAACCGAGCGCAAATCCATCGGCCTGATCCACCAGGATAACAGCACCGATGCGATGGAGGAGATCAAGAAGATCTTCACGCCGGAGTTCCGTAACCGTCTGGACAACATTATCTGGTTCGATCACCTGTCTACCGAGGTGATCCATCAGGTGGTGGATAAGTTCATCGTCGAGCTGCAGGTTCAGCTGGATCAGAAAGGCGTCTCGCTGGAAGTGAGCCAGGAGGCCCGCAACTGGCTGGCCGAGAAAGGCTACGACCGCGCGATGGGGGCCCGTCCGATGGCGCGCGTGATTCAGGACAACCTGAAGAAACCGCTGGCGAACGAGCTTCTGTTTGGCTCGCTGGTGGACGGCGGTCAGGTGACCGTGGCGCTGGATCAGGCGAAGAACGAGCTGACGTACGATTTCCAGAGTGCGGCGAAGCACAAGCCGGAAGCGGCTCACTGAGTTGAAAGGTAAAAGCAAAACGGCAACTTCGGTTGCCGTTTTTGTGTTTGCAAGTAAAGAGACGTATGGGCATATCAGAAAAAGGACTCTTTGGAGTCCTTTTTTATGCTACTGCTCTTTCATTCCATGAGTCTTTGAACATTATGTTCCCATCACAGTAAATCCATTCTATAGATTCATAACGAATTTCAATTTCTTCCATATGCTTACTTGCAACGCCCATTGGAAATAAAATGGGGGAAATCCTTGTAATTTTTACGTTCTCCATCTTTATATTAAAGTATTCTACTTCTATTCCTGCTTCATTAATCCTGTACATTTTTATTAAAGCAGTTTTAAGTGTTCTACCCTGACATACCGCCCTGAATAAATAGGGAGTGAGGCGATCTATCTCTTTTTCAAATGTAATTGGAACATGTAGGCGCGTACCAGTAAGTTTTCCAGTGTTATAATCTGTAGGGATCCATACAGAATGATTGAACGATTTAAGTTCTGTCGAACCCAATCGTGTAGGCATTAAGCACTCCCCCATTATAGGTGAGTTATTTTCATCGGTAAGCCACATATATGCTGGTATAGACATTTATTTTTTTCCTTTATAAAAAAGTACTAATGAAAATATAGTCACTACTATAGAGGCGATAATTATAAATGAAACCTTGTTATTATTTACTAGAGCCGAAACGAAAATGGAGATCATTATAATAAAAAAATAATCCCCCAACCTATAAGATCATTAATGCAATCACCTTTAATACTGGTAAATAAACGCTTAACACAACGCCAAAGAAATTCATTTATCAAATTAAACATTATCACATCATTCTCTTTAATGCTTGGGTAATTTCCTCATTCGAGGCTAAGCTAATATTCAGATATCCTGCTTTCAGGATAATCGGTTCGATCAAGAAATACAGCATTTCTAATCCCTCTCTATATAAAGCATTATAAAATAATGGACAATAATATTTTAGATTATTTGCACTTTCAGCAGCATGTTGAACAATGCCATAAATATTTGCGCCTCCCACCACCCATCCGACTCTGCTACCAATTTTTTTCATTAATGCATCTTGTACTACTAAACTCATCTTATTCCCGTAGCATATATAAGATGTCACAGTATATATTAAACCATTTTTTGAAATGTATTTTATAGAGTAGTGTGTTGTAAAGGGTGTTAATTTCTCAAGGATTGATTTTTTTTCTACTTCACTCTTATTTTTTAGAAGTGTTTCAATGTATATTTTTATCATCCGGAATATAACATCCCGATGCTTTATCAGTTCATACAGAGAAAACAAAAATCTTTTATCCTCAGATATTAGTTTATTACACACATCTTGATAATTGTCTGTAAGACAAGAAGTATAATAAAGTAATCGTGTTACGCCATCCTCCAGACC
>NZ_JADCLF010000018.1:0-81123 GCF_014982345.1 Enterobacter cloacae complex sp. P1B
TTAAGTAGTAAGCCGGTGCATTAATCCGGTGGTTACAAGCAGTCTTCGGTGGAGCGGTAGTTCAGTCGGTTAGAATACCTGCCTGTCACGCAGGGGGTCGCGGGTTCGAGTCCCGTCCGTTCCGCCACTTATTAAGACGTTAAGCCTGCCAGTAATGGCAGGCTTAATGGCAAAAAACTTTAGGGGCGTAGCTCAGTTGGTAGAGCACCGGTCTCCAAAACCGGGTGTCGCGAGTTCGAGTCTCTCCGCCCCTGCCATATAGAATCCTTTGCTTCGGCAAAGGATTTTTTTTTGCCTGAAACCCGATGAGATTTCAGCATTCTTAAATGCAGCCAGCGTCCCTGCTGGCCTCAGCATCAATCCATTACATTGATTTTTAATAGATCTTTTATTTGCGATTGCTTGTCGCTATTTTGCAACCAAATCGCATACAGCGGCCGCGAAAGGGTAGTGGAATCCACCACGGTATGCAGTCCAGGCTTGGTATCTGCCCAACGGACTGGTAACCAGGTGCAACCCTTCAGCAAGGGGAGTTGCTGACAGGCAATCTCGGCAGAACTGGTTGTTAACTGTGGAACATCATCAGGTGCGATCAATCCCGTCTCATGTTGCTGAAAATCAGGTCCCCACTCCAGCCGCAAATAGGTCAGGTCTGCTTTCATCTTTGAGGGTTCAGAAGCATAAAGAGCCAGACCGAACTGTCCAACAATCTGGCTGCTAAATTCGTCCATCTTGGGGGCTTCTGTAGTGATCAGCAGATCCAACTGACGCTCATGAAGTTGCTTAACCAGCGACTGACGTTGCGCAATTCTGGCTTCAAATTGTAAATGGCCATGGGAGTGATATAGCCGGGTAAGCCACTGACTGAGCATGCATTCCCACAGAGATGCGCTGGCCCCTATCGAGAACTCGTTGTGCCTCGACGTATGCGCAACCTCTTTGCGCGCTGCCTGCCAGGTATTCATCAATGTCTCCGCATACGGAAGCAGTTTTTCACCGGCAGGCGTGAGGCGGATATTGTTGCGATGGCGGGTAAAAAGATTCACACCCAGTTGATTTTCCAGCTGTCGAATACGAAAACTGACTGCTGACTGCGTCAGGTAAAGGGCTTCAGCGGCTCGCCCGAAGTGACGCGTTCTACTCACTTCAAGGAAAGTTTTTAGCAATTCCGTATCCACATCTTTCTCCGCAAAATAATTTGTCGTTATGATTTAAATGTTTTGTTTTACACTCTGTCAAGCGTAACTAATACTCCGCGCCATAAATAGCTCGGCCAAAGAATTAGGAGCGTGTAGGATGGCGGAAAGCTTTACGACGACTAATCGTTTTTTCGACAATAAACATTATCCGCGCGGGTTCTCTCGTCACGGCGATTTCACCATCAAAGAGGCGCAGCTGCTTGAGCGTCATGGTTATGCCTTTAACGAGCTGGATCTGGGTAAACGTGAGCCTGCAACTGAAGATGAAAAGCAGTTTGTCTCAGTGTGCCGTGGTGAGCGTGAGCCGCAGTCTGAAGCAGAACGTGTATGGATCAAGTACATGGCTCGCATTAAGCGTCCAAAACGTTTCCATACGCTGTCTGGCGGTAAACCGCAGATGGAAGGTGCAGAAGACTACACCGAGTCTGACGACTAATAAAAAAAGGGGCTACGGCCCCTTTTTTTATGCCAGTAACTTTTGCAGATGCAAAAGCAAACGATCGATCGCCCGATAGCTCAGCGCTTCCTGCAAGTGTTTCCTCGCAATATCAGTACAGCCCTCCACGTCCGCAATGGTTCTGGCTACTTTTAACAAGCGCTGCCACGCACGTATGGAAAGCCCAAAGCGCGTCAACGTCTCCTCCAGCCAAGCCGCATCTTCAACGTTAAGAGAACAAAACTGTCGGATCCCTGCATTATCCAGTCGTGCATTCAGCCTGTTTTGACGGGCATACTGTCTCGCCTGTGCCGCGATAACCCGCTCGCGAACATGCGCGGAGCTTTCACCCAGTTTATCCGTCTGCCTGAGCAGGCCCGGCGGCGGAAGGGGGATTTCCAGTGATAAATCGAAACGGTCGAGAAACGGGCCAGACAGCTTTCCCAGATAGCGCAGCGTCTGCTCTGGCGTACAGCGGTTATGGTTGCCCTGATAATGCCCCGTCGGACTGGGGTTCATCGCCGCCACGAGCTGAAAACGGGCGGGATAGCTTATTTTGGCTCGCGTGCGTGAAATATGTATCTCACCGGATTCAATGGGCTCCCTCAGCGCATCCAGCACGCGGCGCTCAAACTCAGGCAACTCATCGAGAAACAGAATGCCATTGTGTGCCAGTGAGATCTCACCCGGCCCCGGAATAGACCCACCGCCGACCATTGCCGTCAGTGACGCGCTATGATGCGGCGAACGAAAGGGACGTCGACGCCACTGTTTGTGCAACGACGTCGAACCGATCAGGCTATAGATGGCGGCGCTTTCCAGCGCTTCATGGTTATTAAGCGGCGGGAGCAACCCGCTTAGCCTGCTCGCCAGCATGGTTTTGCCCGTACCCGGCGGGCCAATTAGCAGGAGATTGTGCCCACCCGCTGCCGTAATCTCCAGCGCCCGTTTCCCTTGCTCCTGTCCCATGATCTCGCTGAGGTCTTCTGGCGCATCCGCTATAGCCTCGTCGCACTCTTCCGGCTCGGACAGTTCATGGCGGCCTTCCAGCCAGGCGCACACTTCCTGAAGATGCCCGGCGATGAGACATCCCTTTTCTGCAATAAGACTCACTTCTGATGCGTTTTCATTGGCCACAACGATTTGCCGCCCTGCACGTATGGCTTCCAGCGCTCCCGATATCGCACCGGGAACGCCTCTCAGTGCGCCTGTGAGCGCGAGTTCACCCACGAACTCATACGAGCCTAGCCTGGTCGTATTAAGCTGCTCAGAAGCCGCGAGAAGCGCAATTGCGATAGGTAAATCGTATCGCCCACCCTCTTTGGGCAGGTCGGCGGGAGCAAGGTTGATGGTGATCTTCTTTGCGGGGAAGGTATAACCGCTGTTTATTATTGCGCTACGAACGCGGTCCCTGGCCTCTTTAACCGTGGTTTCAGGTAACCCGACAAGCGTGAGTCCGGGCAGCCCATTACTCAAATGAACTTCTACGGAAATAAGCGGAGCCTTTACCCCGAGAGCTGCTCGCGTATAAACAACTGACAGTGACATTTGTACTACCTCCTGGTCTGACTATGCCAGTGCCTGTTTTCTCTGTTTAGCCTCTTTTTACGTATTTACGCCGCCTGTTCAGAGATTTTCAGGGTGCATTGAAACCATTGCATCACCGTGGAAGCACACTCGCAAAATGTAAAAAGACGCGCTTTAAGGGTTAGATCTGCAATAAAAAAATGAAAAATATTCACTTCCAAATTTCCTCATATAAAACAATGCGTTCATGAAATTTGATTCGCTTGCTAACCAAATCCTTCATAAATAAATCTTGTGTTTGATTTAAAAACTGTGATAACTCTTTAGGTATTCCTTCGAACAAGATGCAAAAAGAACTGAAAATGACAGCCCTTCTACGAGTGATTAGCCTGGTCGTGATTAGCGTGGTGGTGATTATTATCCCACCGTGCGGGGCTGCACTTGGACGAGGAAAGGCTTAGAAATCAAGCCTTAACGAACTAAGACCCCCGCACCGAAAGGTCCGGGGGTTTTTTTATGACTAAAAAACTTAAATGAGGAGCAGAGAATGACGACTAGCACAAAATTCTGTTTCTCCAGATTTATGACGGGGAACTAACTATGAATGGGGCACAATGGGTAGTACATGCGTTGCGCGCGCAGGGAGTCGAAACCGTATTCGGTTATCCGGGTGGCGCAATTATGCCGATTTACGATGCACTGTATGACGGCGGCGTGGAACACCTCTTGTGCCGACACGAGCAGGGCGCAGCGATGGCAGCCATTGGTTATGCCCGCGCGACCGGTAAAACCGGTGTGTGCATGGCGACCTCAGGTCCGGGCGCAACGAACCTGATCACCGGCCTGGCTGACGCGCTGCTCGATTCCGTTCCTGTCGTGGCGATTACCGGTCAGGTGGCCTCTCCGTTCATCGGTACCGATGCCTTCCAGGAAGTAGACGTCCTCGGCTTATCGCTGGCCTGCACCAAGCACAGCTTCCTCGTTCAGTCCCTTGAAGAGCTGCCGCGCGTGATGGCCGAAGCGTTCGAGGTTGCCAGTTCTGGCCGTCCTGGCCCGGTTCTGGTGGATATCCCGAAAGATATCCAGGTTGCACTTGGCGATCTGGAGCCGCATTTCTCCACCGTGAAAAGCGACGATGCGTTTCCGCATGCAGAGGTTGAAGAGGCGCGTCAGATGATGGCGCAGGCGAAGCAGCCGATGCTGTACGTCGGCGGCGGGGTGGGTATGGCGCAGGCTGTTCCGGCGCTTCGCGCGTTCCTTGCAACCACGCAAATGCCCGCCACCTGCACCCTGAAAGGTCTGGGTGCGGTAGACGCGGACTACCCGTACTACCTCGGCATGTTGGGAATGCACGGCACTAAAGCGGCAAACCTGGCGGTGCAGGAGTGCGACTTGCTTATCGTCGCAGGCGCCCGTTTCGATGACCGCGTCACCGGCAAGCTGAATACCTTCGCGCCGAATGCCAAAGTGATCCATATAGATATCGACCCGGCGGAGATGAACAAACTGCGTCAGGCGCACGTGGCGTTGCAGGGCGATCTTAACGCGCTGTTACCGGCGCTGGAGCAGCCGCTGGATATCAACGCATGGCGTCAGCACACCGCAGACATGCGCGCTGAGCATGCCTGGCGTTACGATCACCCAGGCGATGCCATCTATGCGCCGCTGCTGTTGAAGCAGTTGTCCGACCGTAAACCCGCCGACAGCGTGGTGACGACCGATGTGGGCCAGCATCAGATGTGGTCAGCCCAGCATATGGCCTACACCCGCCCGGAGAACTTCATCACCTCCAGCGGCTTAGGCACGATGGGCTTTGGCCTGCCGGCAGCCGTTGGCGCACAGGTGGCCCGCCCGAACGATACCGTGATCTGTATCTCCGGTGACGGCTCCTTCATGATGAACGTTCAGGAGCTCGGCACCGTGAAGCGCAAGCAGTTACCGCTGAAGATCGTGTTGCTCGATAACCAGCGTTTAGGGATGGTTCGCCAGTGGCAGCAGCTGTTCTTCCAGGAGCGTTACAGCGAGACAACCCTGACCGATAACCCCGATTTCCTCACCCTGGCCAGCGCCTTCGGCATTCCTGGCCAGCACATCACCCGTAAAGACCAGGTTGAAGCGGCACTCGACACCATGCTGTCAAGCGAAGGGCCATACCTGCTTCATGTCTCAATCGACGAGCTTGAGAACGTCTGGCCGTTGGTACCGCCCGGTGCCAGTAACTCACAAATGCTGGAGAAATTATCATGATGCAACATCAGGTCGCCGTGCAGGCTCGCTTCAACCCGGAAACGTTAGAACGCGTTTTGCGTGTGGTCCGCCACCGTGGTTTTCAGATTTGCTCTATGAATATGGAAACGGCCACCGACGCCCAGAACATCAGTATCGAATTAACCGTTGCCAGTCCGCGGCCGGTCGACTTACTGTTTAGTCAGTTATCAAAGCTGGTAGACGTTGCCCATGTTGCCATCTGCCAGAGCACAACCACATCACAACAAATCCGCGCTTGAGCGTGACAGGACGAAAAAATGACGACAAAAAAAGCTGATTACATTTGGTTCAATGGTGAGATGGTTCGCTGGGAAGACGCGAAAGTTCACGTGATGTCCCACGCGCTGCACTACGGTACCTCCGTGTTTGAAGGCATCCGTTGCTACGATTCTCACAAAGGGCCAGTGGTGTTCCGCCATCGCGAACACATGCAGCGTCTGCATGACTCAGCCAAAATTTATCGTTTCCCGGTCTCTCAAAGCGTTGATGAGCTGATGGAAGCCTGCCGCGAAGTGATTCGCCAGAACAAACTGACCAGCGCCTATATTCGCCCGCTGGTCTTCGTGGGTGACGTGGGCATGGGCGTGAACCCGCCGGCCGGTTACAACACCGATGTGATCATTGCTGCGTTCCCGTGGGGCGCCTACCTGGGCGCAGAAGCACTGGATCAGGGGATCGACGCAATGGTTTCTTCCTGGAACCGCGTGGCGCCAAACACCATCCCGACTGCCGCAAAAGCGGGCGGTAACTACCTCTCCTCACTGCTGGTCGGCAGCGAAGCGCGCCGCCACGGCTATCAGGAAGGCATCGCCCTCGACGTGAACGGCTACATCTCAGAAGGCGCGGGCGAAAACCTGTTTGAAGTAAAAGACGGCATTCTGTTTACCCCGCCGTTCACCTCTTCCGCGCTGCCGGGCATCACCCGCGACGCGATCATCAAGCTGGCGAAAGACCTTGGTATCGAAGTGCGCGAGCAGGTGCTGTCCCGCGAATCCCTCTACCTGGCAGACGAAGTGTTCATGTCCGGTACCGCGGCTGAAATCACGCCGGTTCGCAGCGTAGACGGTATCCAGGTGGGCGAAGGCCGCTGTGGCCCGGTCACCAAGCGCATTCAGCAAGCGTTCTTTGGCCTCTTCACCGGCGAAACAGAAGATAAATACGGCTGGTTGGATCAGGTTAATCACTAAGTATAAATGTGGGACGGCACGCACCGTCCCATTAAATAGTCAGACGGGAGTCAATAAAGCATGCCTAAGTATCGTTCAGCCACCACCACCCACGGCCGTAACATGGCGGGTGCCCGCGCACTGTGGCGCGCCACCGGAATGACCGACGCCGATTTCGGCAAGCCGATTATCGCCGTGGTGAACTCCTTCACCCAGTTTGTACCGGGCCACGTGCATCTACGCGATCTCGGTAAGCTGGTTGCCGAGCAAATCGAAGCCTCCGGCGGCGTGGCGAAAGAGTTCAACACCATTGCGGTGGATGACGGTATCGCAATGGGCCACGGGGGAATGCTCTATTCACTGCCGTCGCGCGAGCTGATCGCCGACTCGGTGGAATATATGGTCAACGCCCACTGCGCCGATGCGATGGTCTGTATCTCCAACTGCGACAAAATCACCCCGGGGATGCTGATGGCCTCCCTGCGCCTGAACATTCCGGTGATCTTCGTCTCCGGCGGTCCGATGGAGGCGGGTAAAACCAAGCTCTCCGACAAAATTATCAAGCTCGACCTGGTCGATGCGATGATCCAGGGTGCAGACCCGAAAGTCTCTGACGAACAGAGCGATCAGGTGGAACGCTCCGCGTGCCCGACCTGCGGCTCCTGTTCCGGCATGTTCACGGCCAACTCCATGAACTGCCTGACCGAAGCGCTGGGCCTTTCCCAGCCGGGCAACGGCTCGCTGCTGGCGACCCACGCCGACCGTAAGCAGCTGTTCCTCAACGCCGGTAAACGTATCGTTGAGCTGACCAAACGCTACTACGAGCAGGACGATGCCAGCGCGCTGCCGCGCAATATCGCCAGTAAAGCGGCGTTCGAAAACGCCATGACGCTGGATATCGCCATGGGCGGCTCCACTAACACCGTTCTGCACCTGCTGGCCGCCGCGCAGGAAGCCGAAATCGACTTCACCATGAGCGACATCGACAAGCTCTCCCGCAAAGTGCCGCAGCTGTGTAAAGTCGCGCCGAGTACCCAGAAGTACCACATGGAAGATGTGCACCGCGCGGGTGGCGTCATCGGTATCCTGGGCGAGCTGGATCGCGCCGGGCTGCTGAACCGCGACGTGAAAAACGTCCTCGGCCTGACGCTGCCGGAATCGCTGGACCAGTACGACGTGATGCTGACCAAAGACGACGCGGTGAAAAAGATGTTCCGCGCCGGTCCGGCCGGTATTCGCACCACCCAGGCGTTCTCGCAGGATTGCCGCTGGGACACGCTGGATGACGACCGTGCTGAAGGCTGCATCCGCTCGCTGGAGCACGCCTACAGCAAAGACGGCGGTCTGGCGGTGCTGTACGGTAACTTTGCGGAAAACGGCTGCATCGTGAAAACCGCAGGCGTGGATGACAGTATCCTGAAATTCACCGGTCCGGCGAAAGTGTACGAAAGCCAGGACGAGGCGGTAGATGCCATCCTCGGCGGCAAAGTGGTGGAAGGCGACGTGGTTGTCATTCGCTACGAAGGGCCGAAAGGCGGCCCGGGCATGCAGGAGATGCTCTACCCGACCACCTTCCTGAAATCGATGGGCCTCGGTAAAGCCTGTGCGCTGATCACCGACGGTCGTTTCTCCGGCGGCACGTCTGGTCTCTCCATCGGCCACGTCTCCCCGGAAGCGGCAAGCGGCGGCAACATCGCGATCATCGAAGATGGCGATCTGATTGAAATCGACATTCCGAATCGCGGCATTCAGCTCAAGCTGAGCGACCAGGAGATTGCGGCCCGTCGTGAAGCGCAGGAAGCCCGCGGTGACAAAGCCTGGACGCCGAAAGATCGCCAGCGCGAAGTCTCCTTCGCCCTGCGCGCCTATGCGAGCCTTGCAACCAGTGCAGATAAAGGCGCGGTGCGCGATAAATCTAAACTTGGGGGCTAATGATGGCCGAGTCACAACCCTTATCCGCCGCCCCTGAGGGGGCGGAATACCTGAGAGCGGTGCTACGCGCGCCGGTCTATGAAGCTGTGCAGGTCACGCCCCTGCAAAAAATGGAAAAACTCTCCTCGCGCCTCGACAACGTCATTCTGGTGAAGCGCGAAGACCGCCAGCCGGTGCACAGCTTTAAGCTGCGCGGTGCCTACGCGATGATGGCCGGGCTGACGGATGAGCAGAAAGCGCGCGGCGTCATTACCGCGTCGGCGGGCAACCATGCGCAGGGCGTGGCGTTCTCGTCTGCTCGTTTGGGTCTGAAAGCGCTGATCGTGATGCCGGTTGCCACCGCGGATATCAAAGTCGACGCGGTGCGCGGTTTTGGCGGAGAAGTGCTGCTCCACGGCGCGAACTTTGACGAAGCCAAAGCCAAAGCGATCGAGCTGGCGCAGCAGCAGGGCTTCACCTGGGTGCCGCCGTTCGATCACCCGATGGTGATTGCCGGGCAGGGCACGCTGGCGCTTGAGCTGTTGCAGCAGGATGCCCATCTCGACCGCGTCTTCGTCCCAGTGGGCGGCGGCGGGCTGGCGGCAGGCGTGGCGGTGCTGATTAAACAGCTGATGCCGCAGATTAAAGTCATCGCCGTTGAGGCGGAAGACTCTGCCTGCCTGAAGGCGGCGCTGGACGCCGGTCACCCGGTAGACCTGCCGCGCGTTGGGCTGTTTGCCGAGGGCGTGGCGGTGAAGCGCATTGGCGATGAAACCTTCCGTCTGTGTCAGGAGTATCTGGACGATATCGTCACCGTCGACAGCGACGCCATCTGCGCGGCGATGAAAGATCTGTTCGAGGATGTGCGTGCGGTGGCGGAGCCGTCCGGCGCGCTGGCGCTGGCGGGGATGAAAAAATACATCGCCCAGCACAACATTCGCGGCGAGCGGCTGGCGCACGTGCTCTCTGGTGCGAACGTGAACTTCCACGGTCTGCGCTACGTTTCCGAGCGCTGCGAGCTGGGCGAACAGCGTGAAGCGCTGCTGGCGGTGACGATTCCGGAAGAAAAGGGCAGCTTCCTCAAGTTCTGCCAGCTTCTGGGGGGACGTTCGGTAACGGAGTTCAACTACCGCTTTGCCGATGCGAAAGATGCCTGCATTTTTGTCGGCGTGCGTCTGAGCCGTGGCGTGGAGGAACGTAAAGAGATCCTCAGCCTGCTGCACGATGGCGGCTACAGCGTGGTCGATCTGTCCGACGATGAAATGGCTAAGCTGCACGTGCGTTATATGGTTGGCGGTCGTCCCTCAAAGCCGCTCCAGGAACGCCTGTTCAGCTTCGAGTTTCCGGAATCACCGGGCGCGTTGCTCAAGTTCTTGCACACGCTGGGCACGCACTGGAACATCTCTCTGTTCCACTACCGTAGCCACGGCACCGACTACGGCCGCGTGCTGGCGGCGTTCGAGCTGGGCGAGCACGAGCCGGATTTCGAAACGCGGCTGAACGAGCTGGGCTATGAGTGCCACGACGAAACCCACAACCCGGCGTTCAGGTTCTTTCTGGCTGGCTAGTGGTTCGGCAATATCGTCCAGAACGCATCAATAAGCGGCTCATGCAGCCGCTTTTTTTGTGCGCACACGCCTAGCTCAAACGGCGTCTTCTCGTCGCTGCGCTCCAGAATCATCACGCGGTTGCGCACCGGTTCCGGGCTGTTTTCCAGCACCACTTCCGGCAGCAGCGCCACGCCGCAGCCGAGCGCCACCATCGACACCATCGCCTCATGACCGCTAACGGTGGCGTAAATCGACGGATTGCTGATTTTCTGACGGCGGAACCACAGCTCGATGCGGCGGCGCACCGGCCCCTGATCGGCCATGATAAACGGCACCGTCGACCAGTCCGGTTTTTCTACCGATACCTGATTACGCACCGGGCAGGGCAGGGCCGGGGCAATCAGCACCACCGCCAGATTCTCCAGCATCGAGAACGCCACCGCGCCCGGCAGGGTTTCGGGTTTTCCGGCGATGGCGAGATCCGCTTCGCCGGTCACCACTTTTTCCATTGCGTCGGCGGCGTCGCCGGTGGTGAGCTTAATTTCAACCGACGGATGCGCTGCGCGGAAGCGGTCGAGAATGGGGGGCAGATGGCTGTAGGCGGCGGTCACGGAGCAGAAAATATGCAGCTCACCGGAGAGTGATGGCCCCTGCTGATCAATAGAGTGCCGCAGCTGCTGGTACTGTAACAGCGTCTGCTGGGCAAAAATGCGCAACTCTTCGCCCGCTTCCGTGAGGGTAACGGTACGGTTATCGCGCACGAAAAGCGGCTGGCCGAGGTCTTCCTCAAGGCGCTGGATCTGGCGCGAAAGCGTGGACGGGCTGACGTGCATCGCCCGGGCGCTGCGGCCAAAGTGACGGCTTTCCGCCAGGTGCAGGAACATTTTTAGATCGCGTAAATCCACCGATTCCACTCCCTCTTTTTACATTGCAAAAATTGCAATGTGACGTTGTGAATATATCAATTTCCGCAATAAATTTCCTGTTGTAATGTGGGTACATTCTCGCTGAAACGCGAACCGAACAATAAGACACACAACATCACGAGGTATCACCCATGGCTAACTACTTTAATACACTGAACTTGCGCCAGCAGTTGGCGCAGCTGGGCAAATGCCGCTTCATGGCGCGCGATGAATTTGCCGATGGCGCGAGCTACCTTCAGGGTAAAAAAGTGGTCATCGTCGGCTGTGGCGCACAGGGTCTGAACCAGGGCCTGAACATGCGTGACTCCGGTCTGGATATCTCTTACGCCCTGCGTAAAGAAGCGATTGCCGAGAAGCGCGCTTCATGGCGTAAAGCGACTGAAAACGGCTTCAAAGTGGGTACCTATGAAGAGCTGATCCCGCAGGCGGACCTGGTCGTTAACCTGACGCCGGACAAGCAGCACTCTGACGTGGTGCGTTCCGTACAGCCGCTGATGAAAGACGGCGCCGCGCTGGGTTACTCCCACGGCTTCAATATCGTTGAAGTGGGCGAGCAGATCCGTAAAGACATCACCGTAGTGATGGTGGCGCCGAAGTGCCCGGGTACCGAAGTGCGTGAAGAGTACAAGCGTGGCTTCGGCGTGCCGACGCTTATCGCAGTTCACCCGGAAAACGATCCGAAAGGCGAAGGCATGGCGATTGCCAAAGCCTGGGCTGCGGCGACCGGCGGTCACCGCGCTGGCGTGCTGGAATCTTCCTTCGTTGCGGAAGTGAAATCTGACCTGATGGGCGAGCAGACCATTCTGTGTGGCATGCTGCAGGCGGGTTCTCTGCTTTGCTTCGACAAGCTGGTGGAAGAAGGTACCGACCCGGCATACGCAGAAAAACTGATTCAGTTCGGCTGGGAAACCATCACCGAAGCGCTGAAGCAGGGCGGTATTACGCTCATGATGGACCGTCTGTCCAACCCGGCAAAACTGCGTGCTTACGCTTTGTCTGAACAGCTGAAAACCATTATGGCGCCGCTGTTCCAGAAACATATGGACGACATCATCTCCGGCGAATTCTCTTCCGGCATGATGGCGGACTGGGCCAACGACGACAAGAAACTGCTGACCTGGCGTGAAGAGACCGGTAAAACCGCGTTCGAAACTGCGCCGCAGTATGAAGGTAAAATCGGCGAGCAGGAGTACTTCGATAAAGGCGTACTGATGATTGCGATGGTGAAAGCAGGCGTTGAGCTGGCGTTCGAAACCATGGTGGATTCCGGCATCATCGAAGAGTCTGCGTACTACGAATCTCTGCACGAGCTGCCGCTGATCGCGAACACCATCGCCCGTAAGCGTCTGTACGAAATGAACGTGGTTATCTCTGATACCGCAGAATACGGTAACTATCTGTTCTCTTACGCCTGCGTACCGCTGCTGAAAGAGTTCATGACCACCCTGCAGACGGGCGATCTGGGCAAAGCGATTGCGGAAGGTGCGGTAGACAACGCGCAGCTGCGCGACGTAAACGAAGCGATTCGCAGCCACCAGATCGAGAAAGTGGGCCACAAACTGCGTGGCTACATGACCGATATGAAACGTATTGCTGTAGCAGGTTAACAACCTTGTCGGGTGGCGCTTCGCTTACCCGACCTACAAAAACGTAAGATGTAGGCCGGGTAAGGTGCAGCCGCCACCCGGTTTTTTTATTTGCGATACAGCACTTTAATAATGTGATAACCGAACTGAGTATGCAGCGGACCGGTTGGCTCCAGCACCGGGCAGGAGAAGACCACTTTATCGAACGCCGGAACCATTTGACCCTGACGGAATTCGCCTAAATCGCCGCCACGCTTGCCTGACGGGCAAATAGAGTGCTTCTTCGCCAGCTTGCCGAAGTCGGCGCCGTTTTTGATCTGCTCCAGAAGATCCAGAGCCAGTTTCTCTTCTTTAACAAGAATATGCAGTGCTGCTGCTGTTTTTGCCATGATCGTGCCTTGAGTGGTATGGATTAGGCTCGCTATACTACCACGCTGTTATTCTCCCCTCCTGACTTTCATTGAGCGATCATTTATGCGTTTAAATCCCGGACAACAACAAGCCGTCGAATTTGTAACCGGACCGTGTCTGGTGCTGGCGGGCGCAGGATCCGGTAAAACGCGCGTCATCACCAATAAGATTGCGCACCTGATCCGCGGCTGCGGCTATCAGGCCCGCCACATTGCGGCAGTTACCTTTACCAACAAAGCGGCGCGCGAGATGAAAGAGCGTGTTGGCCAGACGCTGGGGCGCAAAGAGGCGCGCGGGCTGATGATCTCTACCTTCCACACGCTGGGGCTGGATATCATTAAACGTGAATACGCCGCGCTGGGGATGAAATCCAACTTTTCGCTGTTCGATGATACCGACCAGGTGGCGTTGCTCAAAGAGCTCACCGAGGGGCTGATCGAGGATGATAAGGTGCTGTTGCAGCAGCTGATCTCAACGATCTCGAACTGGAAAAACGATCTGATGACACCGGCCCAGGCTGCGGCGATCGCCAAAGGCGAACGGGATCGGATCTTCGCCCACTGCTATGGTCTGTACGACGCGCACATGAAAGCGTGCAACGTGCTGGACTTCGACGATCTGATCCTCTTACCGACGCTGCTTTTACAGCGAAATGAAGAGGTGCGCGAGCGCTGGCAGAATAAAATCCGCTACCTGCTGGTGGATGAATATCAGGACACCAACACCAGCCAGTACGAGCTGGTGAAGCTGCTGGTGGGGCATCGCGCGCGCTTCACCGTGGTTGGCGATGATGACCAGTCAATTTACTCCTGGCGCGGCGCCCGCCCGCAAAACCTGGTGCTTCTGAGCAAAGATTTCCCCGCGCTGCAGGTGATTAAGCTGGAGCAGAACTACCGTTCCTCCGGGCGCATCCTGAAGGCGGCAAACATCCTGATTGCCAATAACCCGCACGTTTTTGAAAAGCGTCTCTTCTCCGAACTTGGCTACGGTACGGAGCTGAAGGTGCTCAGCGCCAATAATGAAGAGCATGAGGCGGAGCGCGTGACGGGCGAACTGATCGCCCACCACTTCGTCAATAAAACCGAATACAAGGATTACGCGATCCTCTATCGCGGCAATCACCAGTCGCGCGTCTTTGAAAAGATGCTGATGCAGAACCGCATTCCGTACAAAATTTCCGGCGGCACTTCGTTCTTCTCGCGGCCAGAAATTAAAGATCTGCTGGCCTATCTGCGCGTGCTCACGAACCCGGATGACGACAGCGCGTTTCTGCGCATCGTGAATACACCAAAGCGCGAGATTGGTCCGGCGACGCTGCAAAAGCTGGGCGAATGGGCGATGACCCGCAATAAGAGCCTGTTTACCGCCAGCTTTGATATGGGGCTGAGCCAGACGCTGACGGGGCGCGGGTATGATAATTTAACCCGCTTCACTCACTGGCTGGGTGAAGTGCAGCGCCTGGCTGAGCGCGAGCCCGTGGCGGCGGTACGCGATCTGATCCACGGCATTGACTACGAATCCTGGCTGTACGAAACCTCTGCCAGCCCGAAAGCGGCAGAAATGCGTATGAAAAACGTTAACCAGCTTTTTAGCTGGATGACCGAAATGCTGGAAGGCTCTGAGATAGATGAGCCGATGACGTTAACGCAGGTGGTCACCCGCTTTACCCTGCGCGACATGATGGAGCGCGGCGAGAGCGAAGAAGAGGCCGACCAGGTTCAGCTGATGACGTTGCATGCGTCAAAAGGGCTGGAGTTCCCGTATGTGTATCTGGTCGGTATGGAAGAAGGTTTATTGCCGCACCAGAGCAGCATTGATGAAGATAATGTCGACGAGGAGCGCCGTCTGGCCTACGTGGGGATCACCCGCGCGCAAAAGGAGCTGACGTTCACGCTCTGTAAAGAGCGCCGTCAGTACGGTGAACTCGTGCGTCCGGAACCCAGCCGTTTCCTGCTGGAACTACCGCAGGACGATCTGATCTGGGAACAGGAGCGCAAAGTGATTACCGCGGAAGAGCGGATGCACAAAGGACAGGCTAACGTGGCGAACATTCGCGCCATGCTGGCAAAAGCCAAAGAGAAGGGATAATGATGAGTAGGCCGGGTAAGGCGAAGCCGCCACCCGGCAGTGTTCAGCGTATTACTTCACCTCAAGCACCCAGTGCACATAGCTCTGCCACTGGCACTCCTGCTCGATCATCTCAGCCCCAAGCGGGTGATTCTCAATCCAGTTTTCCGGCAGCGTCAGCGTCAGCTTCTCATCATCGGCTAGCAGATTAATGGCGGGTAACAAATCATCGCGGCGGCGGCTGGCAAACAGAATTGCCAGACGCAGCAGACGACACAGATGCTCGGCCACGCGCGGCGGTACGGCATTTTGCTGATGCAAAGAGGAGAGATCGACGGCGTTGGTCTGGTTCAGCAGTAGCGTTGCCAGCAGCTTTTTCTGTGCGGGCGTGTAGCCCGGCAAATCCAGGTTGCGCACCAGATACGCTGCGTGAGCAGGTGCTTGCTTAAAATCTATGCTGAGCCCCACCTCGTGCAGCGCACAGGCGCTCAGCAATAAATCGCGGCTCAGATGATCAAGATCCCAGGCGTTAGCGACCTGGTCGGCAAAGCGTGATGCCAGCTGTGATACGCGGCCAGCCTGATCGATATCAACCAGAAAACGACGCTGGACGTTGCGCAGCGTACGGTTGCGGATGTCCTGATCCACCGACAGATGCAGCATGCCGTAGACCAGACCTTCGCGCAGCGCGCCGCCGGCCAGGGTCATACACTGGATATTTAGTTCGGTGAATATGGCGATCAGAATGGCCAGCCCGCTTGGGAAAACCAGGGCTCGTTCCAGCGTCAGGCCTTCAATTTCCAGCTCTTCCAGACGTCCGCACTGAATGGCACGCTGTTTAAGCTGCTGAAGTTTGGCAAGCGTGATCCGCTCGTCCATGCCCTGCGCCATCATGATTTCCTGCAGGGCCTGCACGGTACCCGAAGCCCCGACGCAGACTTTCCAACCGTGATAGCGCAGTTCGTCCATTACCGGGCGTAGCACTGCGCGCGCGGCGTTTTCCGCCTCGTCGAAGTTCTCTTTACCCAGATTCCGGTCAGTAAAGTAACGTTCAAGCCAGGTCACGCAGCCCATCGACAGGCTGAACAGCGACGTCGCCTGCGCGCCGGTGCCGGTTACCAGTTCGGTACTGGCACCGCCGATATCCACCACCAGACGGCGATCGTCACCCCCGGTGGTGTGGGCAACGCCCTGGTAGATCAGGCGTGCTTCTTCTTCACCGCTGATAACCTGAACCGGACACCCCAGAATTTCCTGCGCTTTGGCAATAAAATCTACGGCGTTAACCGCCAGTCTGAGCGTCGCTGTGGCGACAACGGTGATTTGAGCATGCGGGATATCCTGCAGACGCTCAGCAAAGAGCCGCAGGCATTGCCAGCCACGTTCCATGGCTTCAGGCGAGAGGTAATTATCACTGCTCAGGCCCGCCGCGAGGCGGACCTTGCGCTTAATGCGCGTCAGCGTTTGTATGCTTCCCGCCACCTCACGCACAACCAGCATATGAAAACTATTCGAACCGAGATCAATTGCCGCATAGAGCGAGGTGGAGCTGAGCATAATGTATTAACCTGAACGACGACGATTACGCGGTGCGCCGCCTGAACGACGCGGACCATTGCCGGAGCGCGGGCGGGAAAGACGCTTAGGCGGCGGCAGTTCGCTTAACAGCGCTTCCGGATTGTATTTACTCTGCGGAATAGAGTGACCGATGTAGGTCTCAATGGCTGGAAGATTCAGCGCATACTCTTCACACGCAAGGCTAATCGAGTGACCGCTTGCGCCCGCACGACCGGTACGACCGATACGGTGTACGTAGTCTTCGCAGTCGTCTGGCAGATCGTAGTTAAAAACGTGCGTCACGGCCGGAATGTGTAAACCACGTGCCGCCACATCGGTTGCGACCAGAATATCAAGATCGCCACGGGTGAACTCGTCGAGGATCCGAAGGCGTTTTTTCTGCGCCACGTCGCCGGTCAACAGGCCAACACGGTGACCGTCGGCAGCCAAATGGCCCCAGATGTCTTCACAGCGGTGTTTAGTGTTCGCGAAGATAATGGCGCGATCGGGCCACTCTTCTTCAATCAACGTTTGCAGCAGACGCATTTTCTCTTCATTGGAAGGATAGAAGAGCTCCTCTTTAATGCGGTGGCCCGTTTTCTGCTCCGGCTCCACTTCCACATACTCGGCGTTGTTCATCTGCTCGAACGCCAGCTCGCGTACGCGATAAGAAAGGGTGGCAGAGAACAGCATGTTCAGGCGCTGATTTGCCGGCGGCATGCGGCGGAACAGCCAGCGGATATCTTTAATGAAGCCCAGATCGTACATGCGGTCAGCTTCATCAAGCACCACAACCTGTATGGCGCCGAGGTTGATATGGTTCTGTTTGGCGTAGTCGATAAGACGGCCGGTGGTCCCAATCAGGATATCCACGCCGCTTTCCAGCACTTTCAGCTGCTTATCGTAGCCGTCGCCGCCATAGGCCAGGCCAAGCTTCAGGCCAGTAGCCTGTGCCAGGGGTTCAGCGTCTGCATGGATCTGTACCGCCAGTTCTCGCGTCGGGGCCATAATTAGCGCGCGCGGCTGGTTAACTTTGCGGTCTGCAATCGCTGGGTGAGAAAGTAAATAATGGAACGTTGACGTTAAAAACGCCATCGTTTTGCCGGTACCGGTTTGCGCCTGCCCTGCAACATCGCGACCGGCCAGCGTCAGCGGCAGGGCGAGAGCCTGAATGGGCGTGCAGTTATGAAACCCTTTTGTTTCAAGGGCTTCGATCACTTTTGGGTGCAGGGCGAAGTCGGAAAACTTCTGTTCTGTTAAATGTGTTTTGCTCATAGTGTGGTAGAATATCAGCTTACTATTGCTTTACGAAAGCGTATCCGGTGAAATAAAGTCAACCTTTAGTTGGTTAATGCGACATCAACACGTCGTTGGTGGAGACAAAACCAACGTACCAGGCTTATTCCTGTGGAGTTATATATGAGCGATAAAATTATTCACCTGACTGACGACAGTTTTGACACGGACGTACTTAAGGCTGACGGGCTGATCCTCGTCGATTTCTGGGCTGAATGGTGTGGTCCTTGCAAAATGATCGCCCCGATTCTGGATGAGATCGCTGACGAATATCAGGGCAAACTGACGGTTGCCAAGCTGAACATCGACCAGAACCCGGGCACCGCACCGAAATACGGTATCCGTGGCATCCCGACCCTTCTGCTGTTCAAAAACGGCGAAGTGGCGGCGACCAAAGTGGGCGCGCTGTCCAAAGGTCAGCTGAAAGAGTTCCTGGACGCTAACCTGGCGTAAGGTTTCTCCGCTGTGCGTCCAGAGCCCCCGGCTAAATGATGTGGAACTCTGGACGCCCGGCTGAAGTCGTGCTAAGTTAGCTATGACTTCGTTTTAAACATATCTATTGTTTGAATCTTGTTTTACCCGATACTTCCCTTTGTTGACATGAACAATGCGTGAAGTGGCTAAATTCCGGGCTTGTCACTCAATCCGTCTTGTCGTTTCAGTTCTGCGTTCTTTCCCTGTGACCAGACAGCGAACAGACATGAGGTGATGGCCGCTAAACAGGCATGGATGACCCTGCCATACCATTCACAACATTAAGTTCGAGAATCACTCCGAGTTTAAGAACCCACACCATTATGAATCTTACCGAATTAAAGAATACGCCGGTTTCTGAGCTGATCACTCTCGGCGAAAATATGGGACTGGAAAACCAGGCTCGTATGCGCAAGCAGGACATCATTTTCGCCATCCTGAAGCAGCACGCTAAGAGTGGCGAAGATATCTTTGGCGACGGTGTGCTGGAGATATTGCAAGACGGATTTGGTTTCCTCCGCTCTGCAGACAGCTCCTACCTCGCCGGCCCTGACGACATCTACGTATCCCCCAGCCAAATCCGCCGTTTCAACCTCCGCACTGGTGACACCATTTCAGGTAAGATTCGTCCTCCTAAAGAGGGTGAACGCTACTTTGCGCTGTTGAAAGTCAATGAAGTTAACTTCGATAAACCAGAAAACTCGCGTAACAAGATCCTCTTTGAGAACTTAACGCCTCTGCACGCGAACTCTCGCCTGCGCATGGAGCGTGGTAACGGTTCTACCGAAGACTTAACCGCGCGCGTCCTGGATCTGGCATCGCCAATCGGTCGCGGCCAGCGTGGTCTGATTGTGGCCCCGCCGAAAGCGGGTAAAACCATGCTGCTGCAGAACATCGCGCAGAGCATTGCCTACAACCACCCAGACTGCGTGCTGATGGTGCTGCTGATTGACGAACGTCCGGAAGAAGTGACCGAGATGCAGCGTCTGGTTAAAGGTGAAGTGGTTGCTTCTACCTTCGACGAGCCAGCATCTCGCCACGTTCAGGTTGCGGAAATGGTTATCGAGAAGGCGAAACGCCTGGTTGAGCACAAGAAAGACGTGATCATCCTGCTTGACTCCATTACCCGTCTGGCGCGTGCCTACAACACCGTGGTGCCAGCTTCCGGTAAAGTGTTGACCGGTGGTGTGGACGCTAACGCCCTGCACCGTCCAAAACGCTTCTTCGGTGCGGCACGTAACGTGGAAGAGGGCGGCAGCCTGACCATCATCGCAACGGCGCTGATCGATACCGGCTCCAAAATGGACGAGGTTATCTACGAAGAGTTTAAAGGTACAGGTAACATGGAACTGCACCTCTCTCGTAAGATCGCTGAAAAACGCGTCTTCCCGGCTATCGATTACAACCGTTCCGGTACCCGTAAGGAAGAGCTGCTCACCACGCAGGAAGAGCTGCAGAAAATGTGGATCCTGCGCAAAATCATCCATCCAATGGGTGAAATTGACGCGATGGAGTTCCTCATTAACAAACTGGCGATGACCAAAACCAACGACGACTTCTTCGACATGATGAAACGCTCGTAACGCAAATAAAGCCAGCGGACGCCACGTTTTTACGTGGCGTTTTTCTTTTATGGACTATACGCTAGTATCGCCTACTCCCAATTTTGACCGGTCAGTGCGACAATAAGATAATTCGCACAGTAAAAACATTAATAGCTTGAATAATAAACAAATGGAATTGTAAGAGGTTTGCTTTATAACTTCAGGCGCGGCCCCTTGATGGTTATACTTCCTTGACTAACATTTGTTGAGAACATCCATTGTGAACCTACTTGATACGTTTACTGAACTAACCAGTATTTTCTTGTTTACCACCTGCTTTTTGTTTCTGGCACGTAAGGTTGCAAAATATCTGGGCTTAGTGGATAAACCCAACTTCCGTAAACGTCATCAAGGCATGATCCCTCTGGTCGGTGGCATCTCTGTTTTTGCAGGGATCTGCTTCACTTTTGCTATTGCAGATTACTATATTCCGCATGCCAGGCTTTATCTCATATGCTCAACAGTTCTTGTTGTGATTGGTGCGCTGGACGATAGATACGACATCAGCGTCAAAATCCGCGCTTTCGTTCAGGCAGCTGTCGCTATTGCAATGATGGTGTTTGCTAAGTTGCACCTGAGTAGCCTGGGCTATATTTTCGGGGCCTGGGAGATGGAACTCGGCCCATTCGGCTATTTCCTGACACTTTTTGCCGTGTGGGTGGCGATTAACGCGTTCAACATGGTTGACGGTATTGATGGTTTGCTTGGTGGCCTGTCCTGCGTCTCATTTGCCGCCATTGGTTTCATTTTATGGTTCGATGGGCAATACAGCCTTGCTATGTGGTGTTTCGCCATGATTGCTGCCATCCTGCCTTATATCCTGTTAAATCTCGGCGCATTGGGCCGACGCTATAAAGTCTTCATGGGCGATGCGGGTAGCACGCTTATCGGCTTTACTGTCATTTGGATCTTGCTGGAAACCACTCAGGGCGATGTGCATCCCATCAGCCCGGTAACGGCGCTATGGATTATTGCCATCCCCTTAATGGATATGGTTGCGATTATGTATCGCCGCCTGCGTAAAGGAATGAGTCCATTCTCTGCTGACCGTCAGCACATTCATCATTTGATCATGCGAGCCGGATTCACTTCCCGGCAGGCATTTGTGCTTATTACGCTGGCGGCTGCTATTCTAGCGGGGATTGGCGTGACGGCGGAATATACGCACTTCGTGCCTGAGTGGGCCATGTTGGTATTGTTCTTGCTAGCATTTTCTCTCTACGGCTACTGCATTAAGCGCGCATGGAAGGTGGCGCGATTCATTAAACGTATGAAGCGCAGGATGCGACGTAACAGTAGCAAAAACACAACATTAACTAAGTAAAACCGGGACTATGATGACTCAACCGTTGGCGGGAGCGAAATCAGTGGTAACAGAGAATGAACTGGACATTCGGGGTTTGTTTCGCGTGTTATGGGCAGGCAAACTTTGGATTGTGGGGATCGCGCTGGGGTTTGCACTGTTAGCGCTAGCCTACACGTTCTTTGCAAAACAGGAGTGGAGCGCCACGGCAATCACGGACAGACCCACGGTTAACATGCTCGGAGGATACTACTCCCAGCAGCAGTTCCTGCGAAACCTGGATATTAAAGCCAGCCTTGCCACCCCGGACCAGGCTTCCGTTATGGATGAGGCCTACAAAGAGTTTGTGATGCAGCTGGCCTCGTGGGATACGCGCCGCGATTTCTGGTCCCAGACAGATTACTTTAAGCAGCGTCGGGTTGATAACACCAAAGCCGATGCCGCGCTGCTGGACGATCTGATTAACAATATTCAGTTCATGCCAGGCGACGTGCTGCGTAACGTCAACGACAGCGTCAAGCTGATTGCCGAAACCGCGCCGGATGCAAACAACCTGTTGCGCCAGTACGTCGCGTTTGCCAGCCAGCGTGCCGCAAGTCATCTGAATGAAGAGCTTAAAGGCGCCTGGGCAGCCCGCACTATCCAAATGAAGGCGCAGGTCAAACGTCAGGAAGAGGTGGCAAACGCCATTTTTGCGCGCCGCGTGCATAACATTCAGCAGGCGCTGAAAATTGCGGAACAGCACAACATTTCCCGCACTGAGACGGATGTTCCGGCTGATGAATTGCCTGATTCTGAAATGTTCCTTCTTGGTCGCCCAATGCTGCAGGCCCGTCTGGAAAACCTGCAGGCCGTTGGGCCTGATTTTGATCTCGACTACGATCAAAACCGCGCGATGCTTAACACGCTTAATGTCGGTCCCTCCCTGGACCCGCGTTTTCAGACCTATCGTTATTTGAGAACGCCTGAAGAACCTGTAAAACGCGACAGTCCGCGCCGCGCATTCCTGATGATCATGTGGGGTATTGTGGGTGCACTCGTTGGTGCTGGCGTGGCGTTAACGCGTCGTCGTACAAACTAAGAACGCCGTTTACGATGAAGGCTGCGGCCTTCATCGCCTAATCGAAGAGAATCGATGTGAAAGTACTTACCGTATTTGGCACCAGGCCGGAGGCCATTAAGATGGCGCCTCTGGTTCATGCGCTGGCCAGCGATCCTGATATTGAAGCGAAGGTCTGCGTCACGGCCCAGCACCGTGAGATGCTCGATCAGGTCCTAACCCTCTTTTCCATCGTCCCGGATTACGACCTTAATATTATGAAGCCGGGACAGGGATTGACGGAAATAACCTGCCGCATTCTGCAGGATCTCAAGCCGATCCTGGAGTCATTCAAGCCCGACGTCGTGCTGGTGCACGGGGATACCACGACGACGATGGCAACAAGCCTGGCCGCGTTTTACCAGCGTATTCCCGTCGGCCATGTTGAAGCGGGTCTGCGCACCGGCAATCTTTATTCTCCGTGGCCGGAAGAGGCCAACCGTACGCTTACCGGGCATCTGGCGATGTACCATTTTGCGCCAACCGAGAACTCTCGCCAGAACCTGCTGCGTGAAAATGTCGCCGATAACAACATCTTTGTTACCGGCAATACGGTCATTGACGCGTTGATTTGGGTACGCGATCGCGTGCTGGCAAACAGCGATCTGCAGAAAGAACTCGCTGCCCGCTATCCTTTCCTGAATAACGGCAAAAAAACCATTCTGGTCACTGGCCACCGTCGCGAAAGCTTTGGTCGGGGCTTTGAGCAAATCTGTCACGCGCTGGCTGAAATCGCCGCGCAGAACGACGATGTGCAAATTGTCTATCCGGTACACCTTAACCCTAACGTCAGCGAGCCGGTCAACCGCATCCTGGGACACGTCGAAAACGTCCTGCTGATTGAACCGCAGGACTACATGCCGTTTGTCTGGCTGATGAACCACGCCTGGCTGATTCTCACCGATTCCGGTGGGATTCAGGAAGAAGCGCCCTCTCTTGGCAAGCCGGTGCTGGTGATGCGTGAAACCACTGAACGTCCGGAAGCGGTTAAAGCCGGGACAGTGCGTCTTGTCGGCACCAACGCACAGCTCATCGTCGAAGAGGTCACGCGCCTTCTGCACGACGATGAAGCGTATCAGGCGATGAGCCGGGCCCACAATCCCTACGGAGACGGGCAGGCTTGTGGCCGTATCTTGCAAGCACTTAAACACAATCGGGTATCGCTATGAGTTTTACTACCATCTCTGTCATTGGTCTTGGCTACATTGGCCTGCCTACTGCGGCGGCATTGGCCTCCCGTCAAAAGCAGGTTGTTGGTGTGGATATCAACGCACGTGCGGTAGAAACCATTAATCGTGGCGAAATTCATATTGTGGAGCCCGATCTTGACCGCGTGGTGAAAGAGGCGGTTGATGGCGGCTTCCTGCGCGCCAGCACGACGCCAGTGGAAGCGGATGCCTACCTGATTGCCGTTCCAACGCCCTTTAAAGGCGACCACGAGCCCGATATGGTCTACGTCGAGGCGGCGGCAAAATCTATTGCCCCCGTGCTGAAGAAAGGGGCGCTGGTAATTCTGGAGTCGACTTCTCCCGTCGGCGCTACCGAGCAGATGGCGCAGTGGCTGGCCGATGCGCGTCCTGATTTACGCTTCCCGCAGCAGGCCGGTGAGCAGGCGGATATCAACATCGCCTACTGCCCGGAGCGCGTGCTGCCGGGGCAGGTGATGGTCGAACTGATTAAAAACGACCGGGTGATAGGCGGCATGACGCCGGTCTGTTCTGAACGCGCCAGCGCGCTGTACAAGATTTTCCTTGAAGGCGAATGCGTGGTAACCAACTCCCGCACCGCCGAGATGTGCAAGCTGACGGAAAACAGCTTCCGTGACGTTAACATCGCCTTCGCAAACGAACTGTCGCTGATCTGTGCCGATCAGGGGATTAACGTCTGGGAGTTAATCCGCCTGGCGAATCGACATCCGCGCGTCAACATTCTCCAGCCTGGCCCAGGGGTAGGCGGTCACTGTATCGCCGTCGATCCGTGGTTTATTGTGGCGCAGAACCCGGCGCAGGCGCGTCTGATTCGCACCGCGCGTGAAGTGAACGATAGCAAACCTCACTGGGTGCTCAACCAGGTTAAAGCGACGGTAGCGGATTGTCTGGCAGAGAGCGGCAAGCGCGCCAGCGAGCTGAAAATTGCCTGCTTTGGTCTGGCATTTAAACCCAATATTGACGATCTGCGCGAAAGCCCGGCGATGGAAATTGCTGAGATGATTGCCGAATGGCATAAGGGCGAAACGCTGGTGGTCGAGCCAAATATTCATGAACTGCCGGCAAAACTGGCGGGGCACTGCACGCTGACGGCGCTGGATGACGCGCTGGCGACAGCGGATGTGCTGGTGCTGCTGGTGGACCATAAAGAATTTAAAGCGACGTCCGGTGACGCGGTGCGTCAACAGTATGTGGTTGATACCAAAGGCGTCTGGCGTTGAGTAAACTTCACGGCGTGCTGGAATCCCTTGAGTGGGAAAGCGCTTTTTTTGCTCGCCCCTCGGCGATCGTCCGCTGGCGCGAGAATGCGCCAGCTTTGCAGGACGCTGACTTCAGCGCCTGGCAGCGCGTACAGGCTAAGATCCCGGCGGACCGTGCCGACCTGCTTGACGCGCTCCAGCAACATGGTTTTCAACTGGTTGAAGGCGAGGTAGACCTTTCCATCACCCTTACCCGGCACGATGCGTCCGGCGCGGAAATTGCAACGGAACAGGACATTCCTGTGCTGCGCCAGATGGCGGCCCGAGCGTTTGCGCAGAGCCGCTTTCGCACGCCCTGGTATGCGCCTGACGATAGCGGACGTTTCTATGCCCAGTGGGTAGAGAATGCGGTCAAAGGTACCTTTGACCACGTCTGCCTGATTTTCCGTGCAGCGAACGGCCAGATCCAAGGATTTGTCTCGCTGCGCAAGCTTAACGAGCGCGAGGCGCGTATTGGCTTATTAGCCGGGCGCGGCATGGGGGAGAAACTCATGCAGGCGGCGCTGCACTGGGCGCAGCTGCAGCAGGTTGAGACGCTGCGGGTGGCGACCCAGGTGGGCAACACCGCCGCGCTTAAACGTTATATTGCGAGTGGTGCCAACATCGACGCCACCGCCTACTGGTTATACAGGTGACAAGATGATTCCATTTAACGCACCACCCGTCGTGGGAACCGAGCTCGACTATATGCAGTCTGCCATGGGCAGCGGCAAACTCTGCGGTGACGGCGGTTTTACCCGTCGCTGTCAGCAGTGGATGGAGCAGCGTTTTCGCAGTGCTAAAGTGCTGCTGACCCCGTCCTGCACGGCATCGCTGGAAATGGCGGCCCTGCTGCTGGATATCCAGCCCGGTGATGAAGTGATCATGCCGAGCTATACCTTCGTCTCTACCGCGAATGCATTTGTCCTGCGCGGAGCGAAAATCGTCTTTGTGGATATCCGCCCGGACACCATGAACATTGATGAGACGCTGATTGAAGCGGCGATCACCGACAAAACGCGTGCGATTGTGCCGGTTCACTACGCGGGCGTGGCCTGTGAAATGGACACCATCATGGCAATCGCCAAAAAGCACAACCTGTTTGTGGTAGAAGATGCCGCGCAGGGCGTGATGTCCACCTACAAGGGGCGCGCGCTGGGCACTATCGGCCACATCGGCTGCTTCAGCTTCCACGAAACGAAAAACTATACGGCGGGTGGCGAAGGCGGTGCGACGTTGATTAACGATCGTGCCCTGGTTGAGCGTGCGGAAGTGATCCGTGAAAAAGGCACCAACCGCAGCCAATTCTTCCGCGGTCAGGTTGATAAGTACACCTGGCGCGATATCGGCTCAAGCTATCTGATGGCCGACCTGCAGGCAGCGTACCTGTGGGCACAGCTGGAAGCGGCAGAGCGAATTAATCTCCAGCGCCTGTCCCTGTGGCAAACCTATTATGATGCGCTTGAGCCGCTGGCAAAAGCCGGACGCATTGAACTGCCAACCATTCCGGCCGATTGCGTCCACAACGCCCACATGTTTTACATCAAGCTGCGCGATAACGACGATCGCAGCCAGCTCATCGCCTGGCTGAAAGAAGCCGAAATTATGGCGGTCTTCCACTATATTCCGCTGCACTCCAGCCCGGCGGGCGAAGCGTTTGGGATGTTCGCAGGGGAAGACCGTTACACCACGAAAGAAAGTGAGCGTTTGCTTCGCCTGCCACTGTTCTTTAACCTCGCGCCAGTTAACCAGCGTACGGTGATCAATACCCTTCTGAGCTATTTCGGCTGATATGTCTCTGGCAAAAGCATCGGTGTGGACCGCCGCGTCCACGCTTGTAAAAATTGGTGCCGGACTGCTGGTCGTCAAGCTGCTGGCCGTCTCATTCGGCCCCTCAGGCGTCGGACTGGCGGGCAACTTCCGCCAGCTTGTTACCGTCCTTGGGGTGCTGGCCGGTGCCGGAATCTTCAACGGCGTAACCAAATACGTTGCCCAGTATCATGATGATGCGGCCCAGCTTCGCAGGGTAGTGGGCACCGCGTCGGCAATGGTCACGGGCTTTTCGACCCTGTTGGCGATTGTGTTTCTGCTGGCCGCGGCGCCCATTAGCCAGGGATTGTTCGGGCACACCCATTATCAGGGGCTGGTGCGTCTGGTCGCGCTGGTCCAGATGGGCATTGCCTGGGCTAACCTGCTGCTGGCGCTGATGAAAGGTTTTCGCGATGCAGCCGGGAACGCGCTTGCGCTCATCCTGGGTAGCGTCATCGGCGTGATTGCCTATTATTTCTGCTACCGCCTGGGTGGCTATGAAGGCGCACTGCTTGGGCTGGCGCTGGTTCCGGCACTGGTTGTTGTGCCTGCGGCGTTCATGCTGATGCGCCAGGGCGTTATCCCTCTGAGCTACCTGAAACCGCAATGGGACAAGGTGCTTGCCAGCCAGCTGGGTAAGTTTACCCTGATGGCGCTCATTACTTCCGTCACGCTGCCGGTGGCTTACGTGATGATGCGAAACCTGCTGGCGGCGCATTACAGCTGGGATGAGGTGGGGATCTGGCAGGGCGTAAGCAGTATTTCCGATGCTTACCTCCAGTTTATAACGGCTTCCTTTAGCGTTTATTTGCTGCCAACCTTATCGCGTCTGACGTCCAGGCAGGATATTACCCGCGAAATTTTCCGCTCCCTGCTTTTTGTATTACCCGCAGTGGCGGCGGCCAGTTTGACCGTCTGGTTATTGCGTGATGTCGCCATCTGGCTGCTGTTCTCGGCGAAGTTTACCGCCATGCGCGATCTTTTTGCCTGGCAACTGGTGGGTGATGTGCTGAAAGTGGGTGCTTACGTTTTCGGCTATCTGGTGATTGCGAAAGCCTCGCTGCGGCTGTATATCCTCGCGGAGGTTAGCCAGTTTGCATTGCTGACAGCATTTTCACACTGGCTGATACCCGCGCACGGTGCGCTGGGGGCGGCTCAGGCCTACATGGCAACCTATATCGTTTATTTCGCTGCCTGCTGCGGCGTATTTTTATTGTGGCGTAAACGCGCATGACTGCACTGATTCACATCCTGGGATCGGATATCCCACACCATAACCAGACCGTTTTGCGGTTCTTCAACGACGAGCTGGCATCGGGCAATCCTGATGCGCGCGAGTTTATGGTTGCAGGTCAGGATAATGGCCTGAGCGCGGCGTTTCCGGCGCTGACAATCACCTTCTGGCCGGATAAAGCTACCCTGGCGAAGGCGGTTATTGCCAAAGCCAAAGCGGATCGTGAGCAACGTTTCTTTTTCCACGGGCAGTTCAATACCGGCCTGTGGCTGGCTCTGCTCAGCGGGGGAATTAAACCCTCCCAGTGCAGCTGGCATATCTGGGGAGCCGATCTCTACGAAGTCTCGCGCGGCTGGAAATTCCGTCTTTTCTATCCGCTGCGTCGCATGGCGCAGGGAAGGGTGGGCCGCGTTTTTGCCACCCGTGGCGATCTGAATTATTTTGCGAAGCAGCACCCTAACGTGCGCGGTGAGCTACTCTATTTCCCAACCCGTATGGATCCGGCGCTGAACACCATGGCGAATGACGCGGTTCGCGAAGGCAAGCTGACGGTGCTGGTGGGGAATTCCGGCGACCGCAGTAACGAACATGTCGCCGCGCTCCGGGCGGTACACCAGCAGTTTGGCGACACGGTGAACGTGGTGGTGCCGATGGGTTATCCGGCCAACAACGACTCCTACATTGATGAGGTTCGCCAGCAGGGGCGTGCGTTATTCAGCGAAGAAAATCTGCACATTCTCAGCGAAAAGCTGGAGTTTGATGACTATCTTGCGCTGCTGCGAAAATGCGATCTGGGCTATTTCATCTTTGCTCGCCAGCAGGGGATTGGTACGCTGTGTCTGCTGATTCAGGCGGGTGTACCGTGCGTGCTTAATCGTGAAAACCCGTTCTGGCAGGACATGGCCGAGCAGCATATTCCGGTGTTGTTCACCTCAGACGCGCTGAATGTCGAAGTGGTACGTGAAGCACAACGCCAGCTCACGCTGGTGGATAAAAATAGCATCGACTTTTTCAGCCCGAATTACCTCACGCCGTGGCACCGCGCGCTGCGTATCGCTTCAGGAGACAACGCATGAGTCAGTTGCAGTTTAGCGGCTTACTGGTTGTCTGGCTTCTGAGCACGCTATTTATCGCCACGCTCACCTGGTTTGAGTTCCGCCGGGTGCGCTTCAACTTTAACGTGTTCTTCTCGTTGCTGTTTTTGCTGACCTTCTTTTTCGGCTTCCCGCTGACCAGCATTCTGGTCTTCCGTTTTGACGTGAGCGTCGCGCCGCCGGAAATTCTTCTCCAGGCCCTGCTGGCGGCGACCTGCTTCTATGGTGTTTACTACGTCACCTATAAAACGCGTCTTCGACCAGCGCAGGCCGCTGCCCCGCGTCGGGCGCTCTTTACCATGAACCGGGTGGAGGCCCATCTGACGTGGGTGATGCTCATGACCATCGCCCTGGTCAGCGTCGGCATCTTCTTCATGCATAACGGCTTCCTGCTGTTTAAGCTCCACTCCTACAGCCAGATTTTTTCGGCTGAAGTCTCAGGCGTGGCGCTTAAGCGATTCTTCTATTTCTTCATCCCGGCGATGCTGGTGATCTTCTTCCTTCGTCAGGACAGCAAGGCATGGCTGTTCTTCCTGGTCAGTACGGTTGCGTTCGGTATCCTGACCTACATGATCGTGGGCGGTACGCGTGCCAACATTATCATCGCTTTCGCTATCTTCCTGTTCATCGGCATCATCCGCGGCTGGATCTCGCTGTGGATGCTGGTTGCGGCAGGGGTATTTGGCATTGTGGGGATGTTCTGGCTGGCGCTGAAGCGCTACGGGATGAACGTGGCGGGCGACGAGGCGTTTTACACGTTCCTCTACCTGACGCGCGACACCTTCTCGCCGTGGGAAAACCTGGCATTGTTGCTGCAAAACTACGACAAGATTGATTTCCAGGGGCTGGCGCCGATTGTGCGCGATTTTTACGTCTTTATCCCGAGCTGGCTCTGGCCGGACCGCCCTGGCGTAGTACTCAATACCGCGAACTATTTTACCTGGGAAGTGCTGAACAACCATTCGGGCCTGGCGATCTCGCCAACCTTGATTGGTTCCCTGGTGGTGATGGGGGGAGGCTGGTTTATCCTGCCGGGCGCGTTTGTCGTAGGGTTGATTATTAAGTGGTTTGACTGGCTTTACGTGCGTGGTAACGAAGAGACCAACCGCTATAAAGCGGCCATTTTGCACAGTTTCTGCTTTGGTGCCATTTTCAATATGATCGTTCTGGCGCGCGAGGGGCTGGACTCGTTCGTTTCGCGCGTGGTGTTCTTCATGGTCGTTTTTGGCATCTGCCTGTTACTGGCCAAACTGTTGTACTGGCTGTTCGACAGCGCAGGGCTTGTGCACAAGCGTGAGCCACAGGGCAGCACAACGCTGTCGCAAGTCTGAGTAGGGAAAGTAATGACTGATAAAACTTCTGCACCGCGCTATGCGCTTCGTGGTTTGCAGCTGATTGGCTGGCGCGACATGCAGCACGCGCTGGATTTTCTGTTCGCCGATGGGCAGATGAAATCCGGTACGCTGGTCGCTATCAATGCGGAAAAGATGCTGGCGGTGGAAGATAACGCCGAAGTCAAAAGCCTGATAGAAGCGGCTGAATTTAAATACGCGGACGGTATCAGCGTGGTCCGCTCTATCCGTAAAAAATATCCTGACGCTAATGTATCTCGCGTGGCGGGTGCCGATCTCTGGGAGCAGCTTATGGCCCGCGCTGGTGCGGAGGGCACGCCGGTGTTCCTGATTGGCGGTAAGCCTGAGGTGCTGGCCGAGACTGAAGAGAAACTGCGTCGTCAATGGAATGTTAATATTGTTGGTAGCCAGAATGGTTACTTCAAGCCTGAAGACCAGCAGGCTTTGTTTGCCCGCGTGCGAGACAGCGGGGCAAAAATCGTCACCGTGGCGATGGGGTCCCCGCGCCAGGAGATCCTGATGCGCGACTGCCGTCTGGTCTGCCCGGATGCGCTTTATATGGGCGTCGGCGGCACCTACGATGTCTTTACCGGCCACGTGAAGCGCGCGCCGAAGATTTGGCAAAATATGGGGCTGGAGTGGCTCTACCGCCTGCTCTCCCAACCCACCCGCATTAAACGACAGATTCGACTGCTTCGCTACCTCACCTGGCACTATACCGGTAAAATGTAATCAAAATGTAGCGCGATATGCTGTTCGCGCTGCAACTCACCTGCAAAACTGCTGATAATTTGTGCAATGCATTCATTTTTTTAATGCATCGTTTGCCATTTGGCCGATTTTAAGAAACCATTCGCACCGTATTTTAGTACCCCTAAAAAACAATAACCGGTATTAAGCCGGGAAACAGCAAACACAATCGAGGATCTATGGCAGAGAAACAACCGGAGCTACAGCGTGGGCTGGAAGCTCGTCATATCGAACTGATAGCGCTGGGTGGCACTATCGGCGTTGGCCTGTTTATGGGCTCCGCAAGCACCCTCAAATGGGCAGGCCCTTCCGTATTACTGGCGTATATCATCGCCGGGCTGTTTGTTTTCTTCATCATGCGCTCAATGGGCGAAATGCTCTTTCTGGAGCCGGTGACCGGTTCCTTCGCCGTTTACGCACACCGCTATATGAGCCCGTTCTTCGGCTACCTGACGGCCTGGTCATACTGGTTTATGTGGATGGCGGTGGGCATCTCTGAAATCACCGCCATAGGGGTTTATGTCCAGTTCTGGTTCCCGGACATGGTCCAGTGGATACCGGCACTCATTGCCGTGGGGCTGGTGGCGCTGGCAAACCTGGCCGCCGTGCGCCTTTACGGTGAAATCGAGTTCTGGTTTGCGATGATCAAAGTAACCACCATCATCGTGATGATTGTTATTGGCCTGGGCGTGATTTTCTATGGCTTTGGCAACGGCGGACACGCCATCGGCTTTGGCAACCTGACTGAACACGGCGGCTTCTTCGCCGGCGGCTGGAAGGGCTTCCTGACGGCGCTGTGTATTGTTGTGGCCTCGTATCAGGGCGTGGAGCTGATCGGGATTACCGCCGGGGAAGCGAAAAACCCGCAGGTTACGCTGCGTAGCGCGGTGGGCAAAGTGCTGTGGCGCATCCTGATTTTCTACGTGGGCGCAATCTTCGTTATTGTGACCATCTTCCCGTGGAATGAAATCGGCACGACGGGGAGCCCGTTCGTATTAACCTTTGCGAAGATTGGGATTACAGCAGCAGCGGGTATCATCAACTTTGTGGTCCTGACGGCAGCGCTGTCAGGCTGTAACAGCGGGATGTACAGCTGTGGCCGTATGCTCTACGCGCTCTCGAAAAATAACCAGCTGCCCGCGGCAATGAGTAAAGTCTCACGTGCTGGCGTGCCGGTAGCGGGCGTCGCGGTCTCCATTGTCATCCTGCTGATTGGCTCCTGCCTGAATTACATCATCCCTAATCCGCAGCGCGTGTTTGTTTACGTCTACAGCGCCAGCGTGCTGCCGGGCATGGTGCCGTGGTTTGTTATCCTCATCAGCCAGCTGCGTTTTCGCCATGCGCATAAAAAAGCGATCGCCAGCCATCCGTTCCGCTCGATCCTTTTCCCGTATGCGAACTATTTGACGATGGCGTTCCTGATTTGCGTATTAATTGGAATGTACTTTAATGAAGATACCCGCATGTCGCTGTTTGTCGGGCTAATCTTCCTGGCGGCAGTGACGGCCGCGTATAAGCTTTTTGGCCTGGGTCGCCGTGCCACCACGCAGAAAGTGGAGGAATAAGCGGCAAAATGTGCAAACCATAACCAAACGCGCATTTTTTTCAAAAAAGCACTAGACAGCGGGGACGGAGGTACGTAATATCCAGCCCCGCAACGGCGCTAAGCGCCCGTAGCTCAGCTGGATAGAGCGCTGCCCTCCGGAGGCAGAGGTCTCAGGTTCGAATCCTGTCGGGCGCGCCATTTTAGTTCCCGGCGCTAGAGCTGCGGTGGTCTGAGAAGTAGTCAGTACCGCGTGAAAGAATACAGTGGTGGCTATAGCTCAGTTGGTAGAGCCCTGGATTGTGATTCCAGTTGTCGTGGGTTCGAATCCCATTAGCCACCCCATTATTGAAAGAGTTGTGAATTGCGAAGGTGGCGGAATTGGTAGACGCGCTAGCTTCAGGTGTTAGTGTCCTTAGGATGTGGGGGTTCGAGTCCCCCCCCTCGCACCACGACTTTTTAAATGAATTGAACTAAAAATTCAAAAAAGCAGTACATCGGCGAGTAGCGCAGCTTGGTAGCGCAACTGGTTTGGGACCAGTGGGTCGGAGGTTCGAATCCTCTCTCGCCGACCAATTTTGAACCCCGCTTCGGCGGGGTTTTTTGTTTTCTGTAAGTTTTCTCCCCTGTCGTTATCTCCAGAAAGCACCCTGTATCATTGTCGCGATTCAGTGACATGCAAGTCATTGAAAATAAGATAAATAATTATTTATGGGATTTACTGTCTCTTCCTGGCGACATATTTCTGCTTTTGCCGATACGCTATGAAGCTTCAGAGGCTACTTAACAGCATAATTTCCTTTTATCTTAAAATGTTGCGCCATGTAAAAGTTCTGCGTGTAAATCTGGCACGTTACGTGCAATAATATACGCGTAGATGCTCATTCCATCTCTTATGTTCGCCTTAGTGCCTCATAAACTCAGGAATGACGCAGAGCCATTTACGGTGCTTATCGTCCACTGACAGATGTCGCTTCGGCCTCATCAGACACCATGGACATAACGTTGAGTGAAGCACCAAATATGTTGTCTTACAGACCTGTTTTAACGCCTGCTTTTATAGCAGGCGTTTTTTTATGTCTTATTCCCGATACCCACGCATGATCAGGGCGACCAACAGCAGGGCGGCTGACGAGACCGTATAGAGCGCCAGCACTGAGCCAAGCCCAACAGCCACTATCGCTGTAATGCCGGTGAAAAGCGAGGCGCTGAGAGTTTGCCAGCGCCAGGCTTTACCGCTGGCTGACGCGGTTTGCGTGATATGAAAACTGCTGAGTACGCCAAACGTGCCGGCTGCGAAGAGAACGTTTGAGGCCAGATGCGCGATAAAGATCATCCCCAGCGCACATGCCATCCACCCGGACAACAACGGCAGCATTCCATAAGCGGCAAGAAAAATACCGAGACAAACGATGATTCGCGGCGTGTGGACGGCAAAGCGCGTCAGGCTCTCTTTTTTTAGCAGCATGGGGCCGCAAAGTTGCCCCATGCTCCTTGCGAAAAGCAGAGGCAGAGCAAGGCCCGCCGCATCCTGAGGATGGAGCTGCTGCGCCAGGGCCGGCAGTAGCGCCATAGCCGGTGAGCCGACGGCCGCCAGCGCCGGCAAAATGAGCAGGCTGCGCTTTTGCCGAACGGTCAACGTCCGCCAGCGCAGTGGCGCGGGGGCTGCCTCTTCACCGGGGAGAGGTAGCAATGGCGCAGAAAACCGCCGCCCAGCCAGCCACAGCAGCAGCAGCGACCCGAGAAAACTGGCGGCATCAATAGCCAGCAAGGTAAACACGGAGGTCTGCTTGAATAGCACCACGCCGAGTCCAGTACCTAATAACACCTGAGAAGCAAAAATCACATTTTCCAGACAGGTCGCAGCAGGCAGCTCTGTTTCGCTAAGTCCGCGTTTAAAGAGCAATGTCAGCGCGGGCCAGCTCATCCCGCTGAGCAGCGCTTCGGTGGATTGCACGGCGAGTAGCGAGGCAATACTGTGATAACCCGCACCGAGCAGGGGGAAGAGCAGGGCGAGCAATCCCAGCCCCTCGGTCAGTATCAGCAGGAATACTGGAGAATAGCGCGAGCACAGCTTTTCGCCGATCGCGCTGCCGATGAATCCCGGAACCGTTGCGAAAAGAAAAGCGAGGGTGAGCAGGGCGGGCGGGGCCGACCACGCTAACAGTAAACCAAAGACCACGACCTGGGTTAGACCATTTCCCAGCGAAGAAAAGATAAAAGCACAGGCAAGCAGGCGCAGCCAGCGGTGGCAGCGCAGCGCTTCAATAAGCGCATACAAAAGCGAGTTCATGAAGATTTCCTTTCAAAAACGATTTAATCCACGCTGCAGAAAGTGCGCGTGTGTGAAAAAAGGTTAATGAAAAGACATCGTTACATTGGCGGGTTCGTTTGCAGATGTGGGTGTAAAGAATGTAGCAGGAGAAAGGCGATAAAAAAAGGAGGCCGTCTGGCCTCCTTTTTATTTATTGCGGGTTACCGTTATTTTGCAGCGTCAGCAATAGCCCATCGCGCCGCATGGCGGCCGCCTCTTCTGGCTTATGCTGTTTGTCCAGCGTATCGGCAAGCCACGCGTAGTCAAACGCATCCGGACGCTGTTTCAGTGCCGCACGGAAGGCCAGGCTCGCCTCTTGCCATTCGCCGTGCTTCATCAGCGACTGGCCCAGGGTACTCCACAGCAGCGGACGGTCACCGACGGTTTTGATCTGCTGGCGCAGCACTTTTTCGACCTGCTCAGGGTTATTGGTTTTCAGGCGCGGGATCACCATGACCAGGCGATCGTCGTACTGGCGCTTCAGGCCGTCGAGAAGGATCTCCTGGGCGGTGTCATGATCGTCACATTCAATAAGATGTTCCGCCATGGCCACCTGCAGGGGGACCTGCTGGCGCGTTTTCCGGCTCTGATTCTTCCACCAGGTTTTCAGGCCTTCGCTGCCCAGATCGGCGCGCGCCTGATCCATCAGGCCAATCCATGCCAGACGCTGAAGTTCATCACGATGTTCATCATCACCCACTTCGGCCTTCGCCATCGACGGAATGATGTCCAGCAACGAGCCCCACGCTCCGGTACGAATATAGGCCTGCTCCGCAAGGCGCAGGACTTCCGGATGACGCGGTGCGATTTCCAGCAGACGGTCAATGCCGTGGCGCGCCGCGTGGTTCTCATTGCGCGCGAGCTGCAGGCGGACGCGGGTAATTTCCACTGGAATCGGGTCGCCAGACGCCAGTTCTGACGCGCGTTCCAGATGCTGGTTAGCGCGGGCTTCATCACCGCGCTGCTGCGCCGCTTCGGCGGCCAGAAGATAGTTCACCACCGGCTGTTCAGCGTGGTCGGCGTTTTTCGACATCAGCTTTTCAACCTGCTGGTAATCGCCTTCGGCCAGCTTTAGCAGTGCCTGTTCCGTTTGCTTACGGGCGCGGCGGCGCTTACGGCCAACGAACCAGCCGCGGGTATGGGCACCGGTGCGGAAAATACGGCGCAGGATCCATTCAACGGCAAGCAGGACCACGACGCCGAGGATCAGAACGATCGCCAGACCCGTTACGCTGGTTTCAATGTTGTAGTTATCGGTCTGGATCAGGACGTATCCCTGATGACCCGCAAGCATCGGGCCCAGGACGATCCCGGCGATCAGCAGGATGAAGAGTAAAAGGACTTTTAGCATCATTACTCTCCCTGTGGCGCGCTTTCAGGCGCTGGTGCCGCCGCTGTGCCGGTCTGCCCGGCCGGAACGCCCGGCTGCGCCAGCAGGTTACGCACGCGCGTCTGCATCAGCTTCTCCAGAATCGGCTGGCTGGCCAGTTTATCCGGCACGTTCATGGTGATGTTCTGCTGGCTCAGCTTGTCGATATCTTCGAGGAAGGCGGTGGTCGTTGCATCATCGGTGTTGTAGTAGGCGCGTACCCACGTCGAGACGTTATCCAGCGCCTGTTTGTACGTTTCTTCCTGATGGCGCGGCACGGCCTGCGCCGCGACCAGCAGGCGGGAACGGATGTTCTCGCGCAGATAGATATCCTGATTCGGCGCTAACAGCGGTACGGCGGTTTCATCGCGACGGCGGATGGTGATGAAGCTGTCCATAAAGTTCTGCCAGCTTTTCTGCAGGTTTATGCGCCATTCGCTCAGGGAGCTGGACAGCTCGGTACCGTCAGAGTCCATCGGGGAGTCGTCGTCGTTGTTATCCGCCAGCTGCAGGTTATCAATTTGATTCGAAAGCTGGTTCACCTTCAGGATAATGCCGTCGTAATCCACCTGTGAAACGGCGGAGAGGCTGGCGATATCTTCGGTAATCGCACGGCGCGCGGTAATGAGGCTCGGGTCGTTCATGTCGGCCAGGCTCGCATCGGCGCTTTTCAGCAGCGCGGCGGCGGTGGTCACGTCCTGATCGCTCCACAGCTTACGCCCGGCGAGTTTGACGAGGAAATCGGCCTGCGAGAGCAGCCAGGTTTTGGCATCGGTGCCGGAGATCGTGGCGACTTTCTGCTGTACTTCGCCCAGCTGTTTGGTCAGCTCTTCCTGTTTGCTGTTCGCCTCGGCAAGCGCGGCGGCCTGATGCTTAATCACCGCTTCCAGCTCGGTTTTCTGCGTTTCCTGCGCTTTTTGCAGGGAGGTAAGCTGATTGACCAGCGTATCGCTGGTGGCCGTCTGGTTAGCACTCTGTTGCTTTACCAGACCATACAGGCCGACGCCTGCTGCCAGCGCAATGGCGATGGCAATCGCGCTCAGCGCGAGGCTGGTTTTATTGCTGCCGTTTTTCTTCTCAGCGGTTTTCTCAGTCGTCTCTGGCTGTGGCGTTGTCTCCACAGTCTCCCTGGTCTCTTCAACCACGGCGGAGGATTTTTCGTGTTCCGTCATTATGGCTTCCCATTTGAGAGTTATTGTAATGCGCGCAGCAGCGCATCGTTGTCGGCGTTATCAGCGATCCGAATATCCTGCCAGCCCAGTTCCCGGGCGAGGTTCGCCAGACGCTCACTGACGACCAGAAGCCGACAGCGGAGTAACCAGTTTTCGCGATACCAACGCGGTATTAGCGACCAAAGCTGTTGTAACATTTCACCGCTGGTGACCACCAGCGTATTAATACCGCGCGCGTGCCAGCGCATCGCCTCTTCAGCACCGTCGTAGTGTTTCGCACAGCGCTGGTAGCACTCAACAAACGTGACGTCAGCCCCGCGTTCCCGCAGCGTTTCACCCAGCAGTTCGCGGCCACCGTTACCGCGCAAAATGAGCGCGCGCTTTCCGGCAATAGTTTGTAATTCAGGTAATTGTAGCAAGACTTCGCTGATTTCCCGATCCAACGGGTAGCGAACGTCTGTTCCACTCACGGTATGTAAGGCCAGCGCGGTGGTTCTGCCGATAGCGAAATAGCGCGGAGCGGTCGGCCAGCGTGTCCCCGCCTGTAGCAGCTGCGCATGGGCAAATTCCACGGCATGCTGCGATAGCGCAAACAGCAGGTCGCCTTCCTGCAGGGTATTCATCTGGTCGGCGAGCGCAGAGAGCTCCCGACCGGGGGAGAATTCAATGAGCGGAAAACTCCAGGCCACCTGCCCCAGTGCGCGCAGACGGCTCACTAACTGCTCTCCTGCGGGAGAAGGGCGGGTGACAAGAATACTCATGCAGGGGGTTCTCCGTTATAGACCTCGGCCAGAATTTCACGCGCGCCGTTATTCAGCAGCTCTTCCGCCAGCGACACGCCAAGCTGCTCGGCATCCTGCGGCTTGCCGCGACGTTCGCCGCGCACCATCTGTGAACCGTCCGGCGCGCCCACCAGCGCACGCAGCCACAGTTCACCGTCTGTTAATTCAGCATAGCTGCCAATCGGCACCTGGCACCCGCCTTCGAGGCGAGTATTCATCGCCCGCTCGGCTTTTACGCGGGTTGCGGTCTCGTCATGGTTCAGCGGAGCGAGCAGCTCGCGGGTGCGCGCATCGTCCAGACGGCACTCAATGCCGACGGCGCCCTGTCCGACGGCCGGCAGCGACAGCTCTGGTGGCAACGCCACGCGAATGCGTTCCTCCAGCCCCAGGCGCTTCAGGCCTGCAACCGCAAGAATAATGGCATCGTAATCGCCGTTATCCAGCTTGCCCAGACGCGTGCCAACGTTACCGCGCAGCGAGCGGATGATAAGGTCAGGACGACGCTCCGCCAGCTGACACTGACGGCGTAAACTGGACGTGCCAACCACGCTACCCGCCGGCAGCGCGTCGAGCGAGTCATAGTGGTTCGAGACAAACGCGTCACGCGGATCTTCGCGCTCGCAGATGGTCACCAGCCCCAGCCCTTCCGGGAACTCGACGGGCACGTCTTTCATCGAATGTACGGCGATATCGGCGCGGTTCTCAAGCAATGCCAGTTCCAGCTCTTTGACAAACAGGCCCTTGCCGCCCACTTTCGCCAGCGGCGTATCCAGAATCACGTCACCGCGCGTGACCATCGGCACCAGCTCGACGCGCAATCCACTGTGGCAGGCTTCAAGGCGCTGCTTAACATAATGTGCCTGCCAGAGCGCGAGAGGGCTTTGGCGTGTGGCAATTCTCAAAACATTGTCTAACATGCTTGTTACCGTCATTATCAATCGCTAACCATCCTAACATTGTTGACTCTGGGATGGCAGTTTTACGGTTGATGAAGCGTGAGAGGGACAAGGCGGCGTATTCGTCAGCCATAGCCGTATTCAGGAATTTACACGTACAGAACGGTGCTACACTTGTATGTAGCGCATCTTTCTTTACGGTCAACCGGCAAGGTGTTAAATTGATCACGTTTTAGACCATTTTTTCGTCGGTACCACCATAATGACAAGGGCGAAAAAAGGTTAACGGTTATCTTTTTGAAATACTGCGGGCTCGCTGTTATTCGTGTTTTCAATAGCTTACGACACCCGGAAACATCAGGCGATACGTCTTGTACCTCTATATTGAGACTCTGAAACAGAGACTGGATGCCATAAATCAACTGCGTGTGGATCGCGCGCTTGCTGCCATGGGCCCTGCTTTCCAGCAGGTATACAGTCTGCTGCCGACATTATTGCACTATCACCACCCGCTGATGCCTGGCTACCTTGATGGTAACGTTCCCCAGGGCATTTGCCTCTTCACGCCTGATGAAACCCAACAGCATTATTTGAACGAGCTGGAACTCTACCGCGGCATGCCGCCTCAGGTTTCTCCGAAAGGTGAACTGCCGATTACCGGCGTTTACTCGATGGGGAGCACCTCATCGGTAGGGCAGAGCTGTTCTTCGGACCTGGATATCTGGGTCTGCCATCAATCCTGGCTCGATAACGAAGAGCGCCAGCTGCTGCAGCGTAAATGCAGCCTGCTGGAAAGCTGGGCGGCCTCGCTTGGCGTGGAAGTGAGCTTCTTCCTGATTGATGAAAACCGTTTCCGCCATAATGAAAGCGGCAGTCTGGGTGGTGAGGACTGCGGCTCGACTCAGCACATCCTGTTGCTGGATGAATTTTACCGTACTGCCGTTCGCCTGGCCGGGAAGCGTATTCTGTGGAATATGGTCCCGTGCGAAGAAGAAGAGCATTACGACGACTACGTCATGTCGCTTTACGCGCAGGGCGTACTGACGCCAAACGAATGGCTGGATCTGGGCGGCCTCAGCTCCCTGTCCGCCGAAGAGTACTTTGGCGCAAGCCTCTGGCAGCTCTACAAGAGCATTGATTCACCGTACAAAGCGGTGCTGAAAACCCTGCTGCTGGAAGCCTACTCGTGGGAATACCCTACGCCGCGCCTGCTGGCGAAAGATATCAAGCAGCGCCTGCACGATGGCGAGATTGTCTCCTACGGGCTCGACGCCTACTGCATGATGCTGGAGCGCGTTACCGAATACCTGAAAGCCATTGATGACGCCACGCGTCTTGACCTGGTGCGTCGATGTTTCTATCTCAAGGTCTGTGAAAAGCTGAGCCGCGAGCGCGCCTGCGTGGGCTGGCGTCGTGAAGTGGTCAGTCAGCTAGTGAAAGAGTGGGGATGGGACGAAGCGCGTCTGTCCATGCTTGATAACCGCGCCAACTGGAAGATCGATCAGGTGCGTGAAGCGCACAACGAACTGCTCGACGCGATGATGCAAAGCTACCGTAACCTGATCCGCTTTGCGCGCCGCAATAACCTTAGCGTTTCCGCCAGCCCGCAGGATATCGGGGTGTTAACCCGTAAGCTGTACGCCGCGTTTGAAGCGCTGCCGGGCAAAGTGACCCTGGTTAACCCGCAGATTTCGCCTGACCTGTCTGAACCAAACCTGACCTTTATCTATGTGCCGCCGGGCCGCGCAAACCGCACCGGGTGGTATCTGTACAACCGTGCGCCAAGCATGGATTCGATTATCAGCCATCAGCCGCTGGAATATAACCGCTATCTGAACAAGCTGGTGGCGTGGGCCTGGTTTAACGGCCTGCTGACCTCGCGCACGCGCCTGTTTATCAAAGGCAATGAGGTTGTCGATTTAGCCAAGCTGCAGGAGATGGTGGCGGATGTGTCGCACCACTTCCCGCTGCGTCTGCCTGCGCCGACGCCAAAAGCGCTCTACAGCCCGTGTGAGATTCGCCATCTGGCGATCATCGTCAACCTGGAATACGACCCGACGGCGGCCTTCCGCAATCAGGTGGTCCATTTTGACTTCCGCAAGCTGGACGTCTTCAGCTTTGGCGAGCAGCAAAACTGCCTGGTGGGCAGCGTAGACCTGCTGTACCGCAACTCGTGGAACGAAGTGCGTACCCTGCACTTCAACGGCGAGCAGGCGATGATTGAAGCGCTGAAAACCATTCTCGGCAAGATGCACCAGGACGCCGCGCCGCCGGACAGCGTGGAAGTGTTCTGCTACAGCCAGCATCTGCGTGGGTTGATTCGTACCCGCGTGCAGCAGCTGGTCTCTGAATGCATCGAACTGCGCCTCTCCAGCACCCGTCAGGAAACCGGGCGCTTTAAAGCGCTGCGCGTCTCCGGGCAGACGTGGGGCCTGTTCTTCGAGCGTCTGAACGTGTCGGTGCAGAAGCTGGAAAACGCTATCGAGTTCTACGGCGCGATTTCACACAACAAGCTGCACGGCCTGTCGGTTCAAGTGGAAACCAACCACGTCAAGCTGCCGCAGGTGGTGGATGGCTTTGCCAGTGAAGGGATTATTCAGTTCTTCTTTGAAGAGTCGGGCGACGATGCCGGGTTCAACATCTACATTCTGGATGAGACCAACCGCGCCGAGGTGTATCACCACTGTGAAGGCAGCAAAGAGGAGCTGGTGCGCGACGTCAGCCGCTTCTACTCTTCCTCGCATGACCGTTTCACCTACGGTTCCAGCTTTATCAACTTCAATCTGCCGCAGTTCTACCAGATTGTGAATGTGGATGGCCGAGCGCAGGTGATCCCGTTCCGTACGCAGGCGATTACCCCTGCGGCGCCTGCTAATCAGGATACTGCACCGCTGTTGCAGCAGTATTTTTCCTGAGGCTTTTCGCCCGGTAAGGCGCAGCCGCCACCGGGCAACAAAACTACCTGAAACGCACGTCCTCGCCCGCCTGCGCGGTCGCCGCCTGTTCCAGCAGATCCCAGAACGTTTCGCCGCTGCGATCGCAAACCCACTCGTCACCCTTCAAATCAAAGTGATAGCCGCCCTGTTTGGCCGCCAGCCACACCTGGTGAAGCGGCTCCTGACGGTTAATAATAATTTTGCTGCCGTTTTCGAAGCTCAGGGTCAGAATGCCACCGTTGATTTCACAATCGATATCGCTGTCGCCGTCCCAGTCGTCGATACGTTCTTCGATGGTCATCCACAGGGTGTCGGCAAGGCGATGGAATTCACTGTCGTTCATGGTTTTGTTCCTGTTTTTCGTGATGGCGGCAGTATAACGCTAAATAATTCCCGTTGCAGGAAAGCGGCAAACTCTTGCTTTTGTGTCTTCTCCTGCGATGATAGAAACAGATTTGAACTTACGGGCAACTTTATAATGAAAAACGCTTTCCGAACGCTTGCCGTTCTCATCACGCTGTTTAGCCTGACCGGCTGCGGACTGAAGGGACCACTGTACTTCCCGCCTGCGGATAAAACCGCGCCGCCGCCGACAAAACCGGTTAACAGCGGCATCGAGTCTTCCACGCCAAAGACTAACGATCGTGGCGATAACGGCGGTCCGACTCAGGTTAACCTCTGACGACAACGTTCTGTACCCGCGCAATGGAGCAAATGATGCAGTTCTCTAAAATGCATGGCCTTGGCAACGATTTTATGGTCGTCGACGCGGTAACGCAGAATGTGTTTTTCTCCCCGGAACTGATCCGCCGCCTGGCGGATCGGCACGTGGGCGTGGGGTTCGATCAGCTGCTGGTGGTTGAGCCGCCCTACGATCCTGACCTCGATTTCCACTACCGTATTTTCAACGCTGACGGCAGTGAGGTTAACCAGTGCGGCAATGGCGCGCGCTGTTTCGCCCGCTTTGTCCGCCTGAAAGGGCTCACCAATAAGCGCGATATCCGCGTCAGTACCGCCAACGGTCGTATGGTGCTCAGCGTTACCGACGATGAGCTGGTGCGCGTCAATATGGGTGAGCCTAACTTCGAGCCTTCCGCCGTGCCGTTTCGCGCAAACAAAGCGGAAAAGACCTATATTATGCGGGCGGCCGAGCAGACAGTATTGTGCGGCGTTGTCTCGATGGGTAACCCGCACTGCGTGATTCAGGTGGATGACGTGGAAACCGCGGCGGTCGAAACGCTCGGTCCGGTGCTGGAGAGCCACGAGCGGTTCCCGGAGCGGGCGAACATCGGCTTTATGCAGGTGGTGAAGCGTGAACACATCCGTCTGCGGGTTTACGAGCGCGGCGCGGGCGAAACCCAGGCCTGCGGAAGCGGCGCCTGTGCGGCGGTGGCCGTCGGTATCTCCCAGGGGTTACTGGCAGAAGAGGTTCGCGTGGAATTACCGGGCGGGCGTCTTGATATCGCCTGGAAAGGAGCGGGTCATCCACTGTACATGACTGGCCCGGCGACACATGTTTATGACGGGTTTATCCATCTATGAAACAACCAGGGGAAGAACTGCAGGAAACAGTGACGGAACTGGACGATAGCGCTGTTGTTGATTATCTGCTGAACAATCCTGAGTTTTTTATTCGCAATGCACGCGTCGTCGAACGAATGCGCGTGCCGCATCCGGTTCGCGGGACCGTGTCGCTGGTCGAATGGCACATGGCGCGCGCGCGTAACCACATCAACCAGCTTGAAGAGAACATGACGCTGCTGATGGAGCAGGCCAGCACCAACGAAAGCCTGTTCTATCGCCTTCTGCACCTGCAGGCGCGTCTGGCCTCGGCGCACAGCCTTGAAGAGTTTCTCAGCCGCTTCCACCGCTGGGCGCGCGAACTGGGGCTGGCGGGCGCAACGATTCGTCTGTTCCCTGATCGCTGGCGCATTGGCGCACCGTCGGGGTTCACCCATCTGGCGCTCAGCCGTCAGGCGTTTGAGCCGCTGCGCATTCAGCGCCTGGGCCATGAGCATCACTATCTGGGGCCGCTGAACGGACCTGAGCTGCTGGTAGTGCTGCCGGAAGCCAAAGCGATTGGCTCGGTAGCGATGTCGCTGATGGGGCGCGATGGCGACCTGGGGGTAATATTATTTACCAGCCGCGACGCGCACCACTATGAGCAGGGGCAAGCCACGCACCTGCTGCAGGAGATCGCCCTGATGCTGCCCGAGCTGCTGGAGCGCTGGATTGAACGCGTATGACGGACGGACTGCTCGCCACTGACGTCTCGCGGTTTCTGCGCTATCTGGGCGTTGAGCGTCAGCTCAGCCCCATTACGCTGCTTAACTATCAGCGTCAGCTTGATGCCATCATGCAGATTGCCGAAGAAATCGGCCTGAAAAGCTGGCAACAATGTGACGCCGCCACGGTACGCGGGTTCGTCGTGCGTAGCCGTAAAAAAAATCTTAGCCCGGCGAGCCTTGCGCTCCGGCTCTCTGCCCTGCGCAGCTTTTTCGACTGGCTGGTCAGCCAGGGCGGCCTGAAAGCCAACCCGGCAAAAGGGATCGCCACGCCGAAAGCCCCGCGCCATCTGCCGAAAAATATTGACGTCGACGACGTAAACCGCCTGCTGGATATCGATCTGAACGATCCGCTGGCCGTGCGCGACCGCGCGATGCTGGAGGTGATGTACGGCGCGGGCCTGCGTCTCTCCGAACTGGTGAACCTCGACTTAAAGCATCTCGATCTGGAATCCGGCGAAGTGTGGGTGATGGGCAAGGGCAGCAAAGAGCGCCGCCTGCCGATTGGCCGCAACGCCGTCTCCTGGATTGAGCACTGGCTGGATCTGCGCGGCCTGTTTGGCGCGGAAGAGGATGCGCTGTTTTTATCAAAGCTCGGCAAGCGGATCTCCGCGCGTAACGTGCAGAAGCGCTTTGCGGAGTGGGGCATCAAGCAGGGGCTGAACAGCCACGTGCATCCCCACAAGCTGCGCCACTCCTTTGCGACACACATGCTGGAATCGAGCGGCGATCTGCGCGGCGTACAGGAACTGCTTGGCCACGCGAATCTGTCGACCACTCAAATCTATACCCACTTAGACTTCCAACACCTTGCCTCGGTGTATGACGCGGCGCATCCACGCGCCAAACGGGGGAAATAATGCGTTTTTACCGCCCACTCGGTCAGATCTCAGCCCTGACGTTTGACCTTGATGACACCCTTTATGACAACCGCGAGGTGATCCTGCGTACCGAGCAGGAGTCGCTGGCGTTTGTGCAGAACTACCATCCCGCGCTGAAGGCGATGCAGAACAAGGACTTCCAGAAGCTGCGTCAGTCCCTGCGGGAGACCGAGCCGGACATTTACCACGACGTGACCGAATGGCGTCGTCGCGCGGTTGAGCAGGCGATGCTGAACGCGGGTCTGAGCGCACAGGATGCCGCCGTCGGTGCCGAAGCGGCAATGGAAAACTTCGCCAAATGGCGCAGCCGCATCGACGTGCCACAGGAAACCCACGACACGCTGGCGAAGCTTGCCGAAAAGTGGCCGCTGGTGGCCATCACCAACGGCAATGCCCAGCCGGAGCTGTTTGGCCTCAGCGATTATTTTGAATTCGTGCTGCGCGCGGGTCCGCACGGGCGCGCGAAGCCGTTCAGCGACATGTACCATCTGGCAGCGGAGAAGCTTAACCTGCCGCTGGGTGAGATCCTGCACGTGGGCGATGACCTGACCACAGACGTGGCCGGTGCCATCCGCTGTGGCATGCAGGCCTGCTGGATCAAGCCAGAAAATGCGGAGCTGATGACCGCAACAGACAGCCGTCTTCTGCCGCACGTGGAAATTTCGCGGTTGGCATCCCTCACGACGCTGATATAATCATCAATTGTTCTGTATAAATTAACAGGGTTTTGGCGAGTGGAAACATTTACCTGCCCGACATGACGTGATGGTGCCAATGGACGTTTCTTACCTGCTCGACAGCCTTAATGACAAACAGCGTGACGCGGTTGCCGCCTCGCGCACCAACCTGCTGGTTCTGGCTGGGGCGGGGAGTGGTAAGACACGCGTGCTGGTTCACCGTATCGCCTGGCTGCAGAGCGTGGAAAACTGCTCACCGTACTCGATTATGGCCGTGACGTTTACCAACAAGGCGGCGGCGGAGATGCGTCACCGTATCGCCCAGCTGATGGGCACCAGCCAGGGCGGCATGTGGGTTGGCACCTTCCACGGCCTGGCGCACCGTCTGCTGCGCGCGCACCATATGGACGCTAACCTGCCGCAGGATTTCCAGATCCTCGACAGCGAAGATCAGCTCCGCCTGCTGAAGCGCCTGATCAAGGCGATGAACCTCGACGAGAAGCAGTGGCCACCGCGTCAGGCGATGTGGTACATCAACGGTCAGAAAGATGAAGGGCTGCGTCCGCACCACATTCAGAGCTTCGGTAATCCGGTCGAGCAGACCTGGCAGAACGTCTATAAGGCCTATCAGGAAGCGTGCGACCGCGCCGGCCTGGTGGATTTCGCCGAGCTGCTGCTGCGCGCCCACGAGCTGTGGCTCAACAAACCGCATATCCTGCAGCACTACCGCGAACGCTTCACCAACATCCTGGTGGACGAATTCCAGGATACCAACAACATCCAGTACGCGTGGATCCGCCTGCTGGCCGGAGATACCGGCAAGGTGATGATCGTGGGCGATGACGACCAGTCGATCTACGGCTGGCGCGGCGCGCAGGTGGAGAACATCCAGCGCTTCCTCAACGATTTTCCCGGCGCGGAAACCATCCGTCTGGAGCAGAACTATCGCTCAACCAGCAACATCCTGAGCGCGGCCAACGCCCTGATTGAGAACAACAACGGGCGTCTGGGCAAAAAGCTGTGGACCGACGGCGTCGACGGCGAACCGATCTCGATTTACTGCGCCTTCAACGAGCTCGACGAAGCGCGCTTCGTGGTGAACCGCATCAAAACCTGGCAGGACAACGGCGGCGCGCTGGAGCAGTGCGCCATTCTCTACCGCAGCAACGCCCAGTCGCGCGTGCTGGAAGAGGCGCTGCTGCAGGTGAGCATGCCGTACCGCATTTACGGCGGCATGCGATTCTTCGAACGTCAGGAGATCAAAGATGCGCTTTCGTATCTGCGCCTGATCGCCAACCGCAACGACGACGCGGCGTTTGAGCGCGTGGTGAACACGCCGACCCGCGGGATTGGCGACCGTACGCTGGACGTGGTGCGTCAGGCCTCGCGCGATCGCCAGCTGACGTTGTGGCAGGCGTGCCGCGAGCTGCTGCAGGAAAAAGCCCTCGCCGGACGCGCCGCCAGCGCGCTCCAGCGCTTTCTGGAATTAATTGATGCCCTGGCGCAGGAAACCGCCGACATGCCGCTGCACGTGCAGACCGACCGGGTGATTAAAGACTCCGGGCTGCGTACCATGTACGAGCAGGAAAAAGGCGAAAAGGGGCAGACCCGTATAGAGAACTTAGAGGAACTGGTCACGGCAACGCGCCAGTTCAGCTACAACGAAGAAGACGAAGACCTGATGCCGCTGCAGGCATTCCTCTCTCACGCCGCGCTGGAAGCGGGTGAAGGGCAGGCGGACACCTGGCAGGACGCGGTTCAACTGATGACCCTGCACTCCGCCAAAGGTCTGGAGTTCCCGCAGGTGTTTATCGTCGGCATGGAAGAGGGCATGTTCCCAAGCCAGATGTCGCTGGATGAAGGCGGGCGTCTGGAAGAAGAACGTCGTCTGGCCTACGTGGGCGTGACGCGAGCGATGCAGAAGCTGACGCTAACCTACGCTGAAACCCGCCGCCTGTACGGTAAAGAGGTCTATCACCGTCCGTCGCGCTTTATCGGTGAACTGCCGGAAGAGTGCGTGGAAGAGGTGCGTCTGCGGGCGAGCATCAGCCGTCCGGTTAGCCATCCGCGCATGGGCTCGCCGATCTCTGAAACCGACACCGGCTACAAGCTGGGCCAGCGCGTGCGCCATTCTAAGTTTGGCGAAGGTACTATTGTGAATCTGGAAGGCAGTGGCGAGCACAGCCGCCTGCAGGTCGCGTTCCAGGGGCAGGGGATCAAATGGCTGGTGGCGGCCTACGCGAAGCTGGAAACAGTCTAACATTCAGAAAAATATCATTATTTTGTAATAATCTGCTAGCCTTATACAGTGAAGGTCAATTAATGCCCTTCAGCGTTCCGTTGCGTGTTGACGCCACAGTTATAGCTGGCGTAACATGCGCGCACGATTACGCTAAGAGGACATTCGCCTTGGACACACCCAGTAGATACTGGCTCAATTCCCTGTCATCCAGGAACAACTCCTAAGGCTATCTCCTCTTGCTGATGGCCTTAGTGGTTGTCAGCGACTGCATTATTCCCGTCGCGCTGAGTCAGGCTGTTTAATGGTCTGAAACCCAATTTGTTTCTGTGTGCCCACCGAACTGTCCGATATTTTTTGCATTGGGAGTCCCGGTCATGTTGAGCGCATTTCAACTCGAAAATAACCGACTGACTCGGCTTGAAGCCGAAGAGTCACAGCCCCTCATTGATGCCGTATGGGTGGATCTGGTCGAGCCGGACGACGATGAACGCCTTCGCGTACAATCTGAGCTGGGGCAAAGCCTGGCAACCCGCCCGGAACTGGAAGACATCGAAGCCTCCGCGCGTTTCTTTGAAGATGAAGACGGCCTGCACATTCACTCCTTCTTCTTCTTTGAAGATGCGGAAGATCACGCGGGCAACTCCACCGTGGCGTTTACCATTCGCGACGGTCGTCTGTTTACTCTGCGTGAACGCGAACTGCCGGCATTCCGTCTCTACCGCATGCGCGCCCGCAGCCAGGCGATGGTGGACGGCAACGCTTACGAGCTGCTGCTCGATCTGTTCGAGACTAAAATTGAACAGCTGGCGGATGAAATTGAAAACATCTACAGCGATCTGGAAAAGCTGAGCCGCGTGATCATGGAAGGCCATCAGGGGGATGAGTACGACGAAGCGCTTTCGACGCTGGCAGAGCTGGAAGATATCGGCTGGAAGGTGCGTTTGTGTCTGATGGATACCCAGCGCGCGCTGAACTTCCTGGTGCGCAAGGCGCGTCTGCCGGGCGGTCAGCTGGAGCAGGCGCGTGAGATCTTACGCGATATCGAATCCCTGCTGCCGCACAACGAATCTCTGTTCCAGAAGGTGAACTTCCTGATGCAGGCGGCAATGGGCTTTATCAACATCGAGCAGAACCGCATCATCAAGATCTTCTCGGTAGTGTCCGTGGTGTTCCTGCCGCCGACGCTGGTGGCGTCCAGCTACGGGATGAACTTCGAGTTTATGCCGGAGCTGAAGTGGAGCTTTGGCTACCCGGGGGCGATTATCTTTATGATCCTCGCCGGGCTGGCACCGTATCTGTACTTTAAGCGTCGGAACTGGCTGTAAAATCTGGCGGGTGGCGCTGCGCTTACCCGCCCTACAAAACACCTACATTCCTCTGCGGGTTCTGCGCTGGGTATAAATCGCATCGGCGACGAAAATCGCCAGCGCCACCCAGATAAAGGCAAAGGTCACCATCTTATCCGCACCCGGCACTTCGCCGTAAAACACCACCGCCAGCAGGAACATCAGCGTCGGGCCAATGTACTGGAAGAAGCCCAGCGTGGAGAGGCGCAGGCGCGTTGCCGCACCGGTGAAGCACAGCAGCGGAATGGTGGTCACTACGCCCGCCGCCATCAGCATCAGGTTCAGCGACCACGGGTTGCTGCCCATATGGCTGGTGGCGCTGTCGGCGATACCGAACAGATAGATCGCCGCCACCGGCAGCAGCCACAGGGTTTCAAACAGCATCCCGGTTTGCGCTTCCACCGCGATTTTCTTACGTACCAGGCCGTAAAAAGCAAAGCTGAACGCCAGACCGAGGGCGATAACCGGCAGCGAGCCAAACGTCCACAGCTGCACCAGCACGCCGCAGAAGGCCAGAATCACCGCCACCCACTGCATCCGGCGGAAGCGTTCGCCGAGGAAAATCATCCCCAGCACGATATTCACCAGCGGGTTAATGAAGTACCCCAGGCTCGCTTCGAGCATGTGGTGGTTATTCACCGCCCAGATAAACAGCAGCCAGTTGCCGCCAATCAGCACCGCAGAAAGCGCCAGCAGGAAGACCTTTTTAGGGGTTTGCAGCAGCGTTTTAACGCCGGACCACTGACGGCTGATGCTCATTAGCGCGATCATGAAGAAGAACGACCAGATGACGCGGTGAGTGAGGATCTCGTCGGCCGGAACATAGGCGATAAATTTGAAGTACGCCGGGGCGATACCCCAAATAAAATAAGCGGCAAGGGCGAGTAAAACGCCCTGCCGCGTCTGTTTAGCATCCATCGGGAAAATCCGTTACAAAAAAGTGAATCAATTTTACCCGAATTTGCCGCCTCAACCCACCATATAAGTGGCGGTTGCGCTGGCGATATAAACCTGCTCCTCGTTATGCAGCTCAACGCGGGCAACGGCAACTTTGTTCCCGGCACGCAGCAGGCTGCTGGTGCAGGTAAAGCGGTTTCCGCGCCCCGGGCGAAGATAGTCGACGCGTAAATCAATGGTGCCCATGCGCGCCAGACGCTGGCGGAGTTCATCTTCGTTGATGGTGTCATGGCGCGTCAGCGTACTGCCCACGCAGACCAGGCCTGCCGCCACGTCCAGCGCGGAGGCAATCACCCCGCCGTGCAGAATACTTTGCGCCCAGTTACCCACCATCATCGGCTGGTTGTTGAAACTCAGCTGGGCAAACTCTTTCTCATAACGCTCCAGCTCAAGACCCAGCGCACGGTTAAACGGCATATGGTAAACAAAAATCTCGCCCACGAGTTTTAACACTTCTTCGGCGGTAAGCATGGCTGACATGAGACATTACATCCTTATTGTTAATGAAATGTTGATTTTATGCTTCAGCAATAAGGAATTCCACTTTCAGAAACGAGGATGCAGCAGTTATCGCAGAAGTCTGTAGAATGTTCGCCTCATAACTATTCAGGTAATTTTACTCTTTGCAGGAGAACACCACCGATGCGGACGTATCTGGCCTGGTTACTGGCGGCGGTTGCGCTGCCCCTCACAGCATATGCGCAGGAAGCGACGATTAAAGAAGTCCATGATAAACCTGCCGTTAAGGGCAGCATTATCGCCAATATGCTGCAGGAGCATGACAATCCGTTCACGCTCTACCCGTATGACACGAACTACGTGATTTATACCCAAACCAGCGATCTCAACAAAGAAGCGATAAGCTCCTATAACTGGTCTGATAATGCGCGTAAGGATGAGGTGAAGTTCCAGCTTAGCCTCGCGTTCCCGTTCTGGCGCGGTATTCTGGGGCCAAACTCGGTGCTCGGCGCGTCTTATACGCAGAAATCCTGGTGGCAGCTCTCCAACAGCGGGGAATCTTCACCGTTCCGTGAAACCAACTATGAGCCGCAGCTTTTCCTCGGCTTCGCAACGGATTATGAATTTGCTGGCTGGACGCTGCGCGACGTCGAAGTGGGCTTTAACCATGATTCTAACGGACGTTCCGATCCAACCTCCCGTAGCTGGAACCGCGCCTATACGCGCCTGATGGCGCAGAACGGTAACTGGATGGTGGAAGTGAAGCCGTGGTATGTGGTCGGTAGCACCGATGACAACCCGGATATCACCAAATATATGGGCTACTACCAGCTCAAAGTTGGCTACCAGCTTGGTGATGCCGTGCTGAGCGCGAAGGGGCAGTACAACTGGAACACCGGCTACGGCGGTGCGGAGCTCGGTCTGAGCTACCCGGTGACGAAGCACGTGCGTCTCTATACCCAGGTGTATAGCGGCTACGGCGAGTCGCTGATCGACTACAACTTCAATCAGACTCGCGTTGGCGTGGGCGTAATGCTGAACGATATTCTCTAAGCTGCTCGAATGTTTTTGCGTTAAACGTTGAAGTTTCTCTCTCAGGCGCTGAAAATAGCGCCTGTTTTATTTTTCGCAAATGGGGTTAACGTGGCGCAGGCGGAAGTATTGAATCAGGAGTCGCTGGCTAAACAGGTTTTGCATGAAACCTTTGGCTACCAGCAGTTCCGCCCTGGCCAGGAAACCATCATTGAAACGGTGCTGGAAGGCCGAGACTGCCTGGTGGTGATGCCGACCGGCGGCGGTAAATCCCTCTGTTATCAGGTGCCCGCGCTGGTGCTTAACGGCCTTACGGTCGTGGTATCCCCGCTCATTTCCCTGATGAAAGACCAGGTTGACCAGTTGCTCGCCAACGGCGTGGCGGCGGCCTGCCTGAACTCGACGCAAACCCGCGAGCAGCAGCAAGAGGTGATGGCCGGGTGCCGCACCGGGCAGATCCGCCTGCTGTATATCGCGCCGGAACGCCTGATGCTGGATAACTTCCTCGACCACCTGGCGCACTGGAATCCGGTTCTGCTGGCGGTGGATGAAGCGCACTGTATCTCCCAGTGGGGACACGATTTCCGCCCGGAATATGCCGCCCTCGGCCAGCTGCGTCAGCGCTTCCCTGAACTGCCGTTTATGGCGCTTACCGCCACGGCGGACGACACCACGCGTCTGGACATTGTTCGCCTGCTGGGGCTGAACGACCCGTATATTCAGGTCAGCAGCTTCGACCGCCCGAACATCCGCTACATGCTGATGGAAAAATTCAAGCCGCTGGACCAGCTCCTGCGCTACGTTCAGGAGCAGCGCGGCAAGTCCGGTATCATCTACTGCAACAGCCGTGCGAAGGTGGAAGACACCGCCGCGCGTCTGCAAAATCGCGGCTTTAGCGCCGCGGCCTATCACGCCGGGCTGGAGAACCACATCCGCGCCGACGTGCAGGAGAAATTCCAGCGCGACGACCTGCAAATCGTCGTCGCGACGGTGGCGTTCGGGATGGGCATCAACAAGCCCAACGTGCGCTTTGTGGTGCATTTCGACATTCCGCGCAATATCGAATCCTACTATCAGGAGACCGGCCGTGCCGGCCGTGACGGCCTGCCTGCGGAAGCGATGCTGTTTTACGATCCGGCCGATATGGCGTGGCTGCGCCGCTGTCTGGAAGAGAAGCCGCAGGGACAACTCCAGGACATTGAGCGCCACAAGCTCAACGCGATGGGTGCCTTCGCTGAAGCGCAAACCTGCCGCCGTCTGGTGCTGCTCAACTACTTTGGTGAGGGGCGACAGGAGCCGTGCGGCAACTGCGATATCTGCCTGGATCCGCCAAAGCAGTACGATGGCCTGATGGACGCGCGCAAAGCGCTCTCGACCATTTACCGCGTGAATCAACGCTTCGGGATGGGCTACGTGGTGGAAGTACTGCGCGGTGCCAATAACCAGCGTATCCGCGACATGGGGCACGACAAGCTGCCGGTTTACGGCATCGGTAAAGACCAGAGCCACGAGCACTGGGTCAGCATTATTCGTCAGCTGATCCACCTCGGCTTTGCCACTCAGAACATTGCCCAGCACTCCGCGCTACAGCTGACCGAAGCGGCGCGTCCGGTGCTGCGCGGTGACGTTGAGCTCAAGCTCGCCGTGCCGCGCGTGGTCGCCCTCAAGCCGCGCGTGATGCAGAAATCCTACGGCGGTAACTATGACCGCAAGCTGTTTGCCAAGCTTCGCAAGCTGCGTAAAGCTATCGCTGACGAAGAGAACATCCCGCCATACGTGGTGTTCAACGACGCGACGCTGATTGAGATGGCCGAGCAGATGCCGCTCAGCGCCAGCGAAATGCTCAGCGTTAACGGCGTGGGGACGCGCAAGCTGGAGCGCTTCGGTAAAGAGTTTATGGCGCTTATCCGCTCTCACGCCGATGGTGATGATGAGGAGTAGTCAGACGGGCGAAAAAGTGCCAGGATGATGACTCACTGAATTATTTCCCCGCGAGCTAATTATGTTAATGCTATTTCTCACCGTGGCGTTAGTGCACATCGTTGCGCTGATGAGCCCTGGCCCAGACTTTTTCTTCGTGTCGCAAACTGCCGTCAGCCGCTCCCGCAAAGAAGCGATGATGGGCGTGCTCGGTATTACCATGGGCGTTATGGTCTGGGCGGCGGTCGCGCTGCTCGGTCTGAACCTGATCCTGGCGAAGATGGCGTGGCTGCATAACATCATTATGGTTGGCGGCGGGCTGTACCTGTGCTGGATGGGCTACCAGATGCTGCGCGGGGCGCTGAAGAAAGAAGAGAAAAAACCGGAAGAGCCAAAGGTAGAGCTGGCAACGGGCGGCCGCAGCTTTGTAAAAGGGCTCCTGACTAACCTGGCAAACCCGAAAGCGATTATCTATTTCGGATCCGTGTTCTCGCTGTTTGTGGGTGACAGCGTCGGCGCAGGCGCGCGCTGGGGGATCTTCCTGCTGATCGTTGTTGAGACGTTCGCCTGGTTCACTATTGTTGCCAGCCTGTTCGCCTTACCGGCGATGCGCCGCGGCTATCAGCGCATCGCGAAGTGGATCGACGGCTTTGCCGGCGCGCTGTTCGCCGGCTTCGGCATTCATCTCATCATTTCTCGCTAAGCATGACGCGCTGACGCAAGCAGCGCGCCAACCAGCATAAACAGCGAACCAAAGACTTTATTCAGGGCCTTCATCTGCTTAGGCCCTTTGATCCACGCCGCTATCCGCTGCGCCAGCGTCGCGTAACCAATCATGACGATGATATCGACGATGATGGTTGTCGCGCCCAGCACCACATACTGCATCACCTGGGGCTGATGTGGCACGATAAACTGTGGGAACAGGGCGGCGAGGAACACGATGCTTTTCGGGTTCGTCAGGTTCACGAACACCGCGCGCTTAAACAGATGGCCGCGCGTTTGCGTCCTGGAGAGCGTATTCAGGTCAATCGAGCCTGCCGCGCGCCACTGCTGGATACCGAGCCAAATCAGATACGCCGCACCGGCCCATTTCAGCACTTCAAACGCCAGCACCGAACGAGAGAACAGCGTCCCCAGACCAATCCCCACCAGCACAATATGAATGCCGAGCCCGGTCTGTAAACCGGCAATGGACGCCGCCGCACCGCGATAGCCGTGGTTGATGGAAGTGGTCATAGTGTTAATGGCGCCAGAGCCGGGTGAAAGGCTAAGGATGATTGATGTCAGCAGGTAGGCGAACCACCACTCGAAGGTCATTTGAAGCTCCCGAACCGTCTATTTTTATGCCACAATACGCTATTGTTGAGTCATTTTGTGACCAGTGACGAAAAAAAACGATATTCCCTGGATTACGTGAGTGGAAACCCAATGTTTCAGCAGAAAAAGGACTGGGAAACACGAGAAAACGCGTTTGCTGCTTTCTCAATGGGGCCGCTGACCGATTTCTGGCGGCAGCGTGAGGAAGACGAGTTTACGGGCGTCGGTGGCATCCCGGTGCGCTTCGTTCGCTTCCGCAATGAAAAAAATGACCGGGTGATCGTGGTCTGCCCCGGGCGTATCGAAAGCTATGTTAAATATGCCGAACTGGCCTACGACCTGGTCAACATGGGGTTTGACGTGCTGATCATCGACCACCGTGGGCAGGGGCTGTCCGGGCGCATGCTGCCGGATACGCACCGCGGGCACGTGGATCACTTCAGCGATTACGTCGACGATTTTGCCGCGTTCTGGCAGCAGGAAGTTCAGCCCGGCCCCTGGCGCAAGCGGTACATCCTTGCGCACTCCATGGGCGGCGCCATTTCGACGCTGTTTTTGCAGCGGTATGAGCACCAGTGCGACGCCATTGCGCTCACCGCGCCGATGTACGGTATTGTCATTCGTTTTCCCGACTGGATGGTGCGCCATCTTCTCGACTGGGCTGAGGGCCATCAGCGCATTCGTGAAGGCTATGCCATCGGAACCGGACGCTGGCGCGCATTGCCGTTCGCCATCAACGTCTTAACTCACAGTCGGCAGCGCTATCGCCGCAACCTGCGCTTTTATGCCGATGAACCGCGCTTGCGCGTCGGCGGCCCGACCTGGCACTGGGTGCGTGAGGGTATTCTGGCCGGTGAGCAGGTGTTGGCAGGCGTAGGTGATGATGACACGCCGACGCTTCTGATTCAGGCGGAAGAAGAGCGTGTGGTGGATAACCGCATGCATGACCGCTATTGTGAACTGCGCGCTGCCGCCGGTCACCCTTGTGAAGGGGGTAAACCGCTGGTCATCAACGGCGCGTACCATGAGATCCTTTTTGAAAAGGACGCTATGCGCTCAGTCGCGCTTAACGCCATCGTCGAGTTTTTCGACCGGCATAACTGATTTTCTATTGAGGTTAAATTTTCCTATGTACCAGGTTGTTGCATCTGATTTAGATGGCACGCTGCTTTCCCCCGACCACACCCTGTCGCCTTATGCGAAAGAGACCTTAAAGCTTCTGACCGCCCGTGGCGTGAACTTTGTGTTCGCTACCGGCCGCCACCACGTGGACGTGGGGCAGATCCGCGATAATCTGGAGATCAAGTCGTACATGATCACCTCCAACGGTGCGCGCGTGCATGATACCGACGGCAACCTGATCTTCACCCATAACCTGGATCGCGATATTGCCGCCGATCTCTTCGGCGTGGTGCATAACAACCCGGCTATCGTCACCAACGTATACCGCGACGACGAATGGTTCATGAACCGCCACCGCCCGGATGAAATGCGTTTCTTCAAGGAAGCGGTATTCAACTACTCCCTGTATGAGCCGGGCCTGCTGGATCCAGAGGGGATCAGCAAGGTGTTCTTCACCTGCGACAGCCACGAAGAGCTGCTGCCGCTTGAGCAGGCGATCAACGCCCGCTGGGGCGATCGCGTCAACGTGAGCTTCTCCACCCTGACCTGTCTGGAAGTGATGGCGGGCGGCGTTTCTAAAGGTCACGCGCTCGAAGCGGTTGCGAAGCGTCTGGGCTTCGCGCTTAAAGACTGTATCGCCTTTGGCGACGGCATGAACGATGCCGAGATGCTCTCTATGGCGGGCAAAGGCTGCATCATGGAAAACGCGCACCAGCGCCTGAAGGACCTGCATCCGGAGCTGGAAGTCATCGGCACCAACGCAGACAACGCGGTACCGAAATACCTGCGCAAACTGTTCCTTGAATAATCTTCATTCGGTTGTTTATTGTTCAGTTGTCAACTAAAGAGTTCGCTACAATGCCTGTCCTTCTTTCTGAGAGACAAGCATTGTGGCGCTACTCATTATCACCACTATCCTGTGGGCCTTCTCCTTTAGCCTGATTGGCGAATACCTTGCCGGTTCGGTCGACAGTTACTTCTCGGTGCTGATGCGCGTCGGGCTGGCGGCGCTGGTGTTCCTGCCGTTCCTGCGCACGCGCGGGCAATCGCTGAAAACCATTCTGCTGTACATGCTGGTGGGGGCGATGCAGCTTGGCATCATGTATCTGTTCAGCTTCCGGGCTTACGTCTACCTGTCCGTCTCCGAATTCCTGCTTTTTACCGTGCTGACGCCGCTCTATATCACCCTGATCTACGACCTACTCAGCAGGCGCCGTCTGCGCTGGGGATATCTGCTGAGCGCCGCGCTGGCGGTTATTGGCGCGGCGATCATTCGCTACGATAAAGTGAGCGATCACTTCTGGACAGGGCTGATGTTCGTCCAGCTTGCCAACATCAGCTTTGCCATTGGTATGGTGGGATACAAGCGCCTGATGGAAACCCGCCCGATGCCGCAGCACAACGCGTTTGCGTGGTTCTATATGGGCGCGGCGATCGTCGCGGTGGCGGCGTGGTTTATGCTCGGCAACCCGCAAAAGCTGCCGACCACCACCGTGCAGTGGAGCGTTCTGGTCTGGCTGGGCGTGGTGGCGTCGGGGCTGGGGTACTTTATGTGGAACTACGGCGCTACGCAGGTAGACGCCGGTACGCTGGGGATCATGAACAACGTGCACGTCCCGGCGGGGCTGCTGGTGAACCTTGCCATCTGGCAGGAACAGCCGCACTGGCCGAGCTTCCTTATTGGGGGGGCGGTGATCCTGGCTTCACTGTGGGTCCATCGCCGCTGGGTCGCTCCGCGCTCCGCACAAACGGAAGATGGTCGCACGCGTGGTTCCGCGCTGAGCGAATAAACGCCTCCGTAACCGGCTGACGCTGCTCGCCATCGCGCACGGCGGCGTACAACCGGCTCCACAGTCCTTCCCCCAGGGTTTTGGTGACCACCAGACCCTGGCGTTCAAAGCTCTCCACCACCCAGTGCGGCAGCGCCGCGATACCCATGCTGGCCGCCACCATTTGGATCAGCAGCAGGGTGTTATCCACGCTTTTCAGTTGAGGGCTGATGCCTGCCGGCTGCAGGAAATGACGCCAGATATCCAGGCGACTGCGCTGAACCGGGTAAATCAGCAGCGTTTCTGTCGCCAGATCTTCCGGCGTAATGCGCGTTTTGGCCGCCAGCGGATGGTCCGGCGCCAGCACCAGACGCACCTCAAAATCGAACATCGGCGAATAGTGCAGGCCGCTCCGCGGTAGGATGTCGGACGTCATCACCAGATCCAGCTCGCCCTGCTGGAGCGAGGGCTGCGGGTCGAACGTCACGCCGGATTTAAAGTCCATCTCCACCTGCGGCCACTTCTGGCGAAAGTTCTCAAGCGCGGGGGTCAGCCACTGAATACAGCTGTGGCACTCAATGGCGATCCGCAGTTTGGTCTGCTGCGGCTCGTTACACGCCTGCAGCGCGCTGGCGATCTGCGGCAGTACCTGATTCGCCAGTTGAAGAAGAATTTCACCCTGCGGCGTAAAGCGCAAAGGCTGGCTCTTACGCACAAAAAGACGAAATCCGAGGCGTTGTTCCAGATCGCTGAACTGGTGAGAAAGGGCGGACTGGGTCTGGTGCAGCGTGGCCGCCGCCGCCGCGAGCGAACCGCAGTTCCGCAACGCTTGTAGCGTTTTCAGGTGTTTAATCTCGATCATGAAAGTCCTTCACTCCGCCATGAACATTTTGCGCTTGAGGAATATACAGTACCTGCCAATTATAGATGTGTAAACATCTGGACGTCTAAATAACAAATTTCACAAGGGGCATACCATGACAATCCGCACTCACACTCTCGGTTTTCCTCGCGTTGGCCTGCGTCGCGAGCTGAAAAAAGCGCAAGAAAGCTACTGGGCGGGCAACGCCACCCGTGAAGAACTCCTGGCGGTGGGGCGGGAGCTGCGCGCCCGTCACTGGGATCAGCAAAAACAGGCGGGTATTGACCTGCTGCCGGTGGGCGATTTCGCCTGGTACGACCATGTTCTGACGACCAGCCTGCTGCTGGGCAACGTGCCGGCTCGTCATCAGAACAAAGATGGATCGGTGGATATCGACACCCTGTTCCGCATCGGCCGTGGCCGCGCGCCAACGGGTGAGCCAGCGGCAGCGGCGGAAATGACCAAGTGGTTTAACACCAACTATCACTATATGGTGCCGGAGTTCGTCAAAGGTCAGCAGTTTACGCTGACCTGGACGCAGCTTCTGGACGAAGTGGATGAAGCGCTGGCGCTGGGCCACCAGGTGAAGCCCGTATTGCTGGGGCCGGTAACCTACCTGTGGCTGGGTAAAGAGAAGGGCGAACAATTTGACCGCCTCAGCCTGCTGAACGATATTCTGCCGGTATATAAGCAGGTGCTGATTGAGCTGGGCAAGCGCGGCATTCAGTGGGTGCAAATCGACGAACCCGCGCTGGTGCTGGAGCTGCCGCAGGAGTGGCTCGACGCCTTCAAACCGGCGTATGACGCGCTCACCGGCCAGGTGAAGCTGCTGCTGACCACCTATTTCGAGGGCGTGACGCCAAACCTCGACACTATCACCGCGCTGCCGGTTCAGGGCCTGCACGTTGACCTGGTTCACGGTAAGGACGATGTCGCAGAGCTGCACGAGCGCCTGCCTGAGGAGTGGTTGCTCTCCGCCGGTCTGGTCAACGGCCGTAACGTCTGGCGCGCCGATCTGAGCGAGAAATACGCCCAAATTAAAGACATCGTCGGTAAACGCGAGCTGTGGGTGGCTTCATCCTGCTCGCTGCTGCACAGTCCGATCGATCTGAGCGTGGAGACCCGTCTCGACCCTGAAGTGAAAAGCTGGTTTGCCTTCGCCCTGCAAAAATGTGAAGAGCTGGCACTGCTGCGCGACGCGCTCAACAGCGGCGACACGGCGGCGATTACCGACTGGAGCGCACCGATTCAGGCGCGTCGTCACTCGGCTCGCGTGCACAACCCGGCGGTAGAAAAACGTCTGGCGGCCATCACCGCCCGGGACAGCCAGCGTCAGAGCCCGTACGAGGTACGTGCCGAAGCCCAGCGCGCCCGCTTCAATCTTCCCGCGTGGCCGACCACGACCATCGGTTCATTCCCGCAAACTACCGAGATCCGCGGCCTGCGTCTGGACTTCAAAAAGGGCAATCTGGACGCGAATCATTACCGCACCGGCATTGCGGAACACATCAAGCAGGCGATTATCGAGCAGGAACGCCTCGGGCTGGACGTGCTGGTGCACGGCGAAGCCGAGCGTAACGACATGGTCGAATACTTCGGTGAACACCTGGACGGCTTCGTCTTTACCCAGAACGGCTGGGTGCAGAGCTACGGCTCCCGCTGCGTGAAGCCGCCGGTGGTCATTGGGGACGTCAGCCGCCCGGAACCGATCACGGTGGAGTGGGCGAAGTACGCCCAGTCCCTGACCGACAAGCCGGTAAAAGGCATGCTGACCGGCCCGGTGACCATTCTCTGCTGGTCGTTCCCGCGCGAAGACGTGACCCGTGAAACCATCGCCAAACAGATCGCCCTGGCGCTGCGTGATGAAGTGGCGGATTTGGAGGCGGCGGGGATTGGCATCATCCAGATTGACGAACCGGCGCTGCGCGAAGGTTTGCCGCTGCGCCGCAGCGACTGGGATGCTTACCTGCAGTGGGGCGTGGAAGCGTTCCGCATCAACGCCGCAGTGGCGAAGGACGACACCCAGATCCACACCCATATGTGTTACTGCGAATTTAATGACATCATGGATTCGATTGCCGCGCTGGATGCAGACGTGATCACCATCGAGACCTCGCGTTCAGACATGGAGCTGCTGGAGTCGTTTGAAGAGTTCGACTACCCGAATGAAATTGGGCCGGGCGTATATGACATTCACTCCCCGAACGTGCCGAGCGTGGAGTGGATTGAAGCGCTGCTGAGGAAAGCTGCCCAGCGTATCCCGGCAGAACGCCTGTGGGTAAACCCGGACTGCGGCCTGAAAACCCGCGGCTGGCCGGAGACACGTGCGGCGCTCGCCAACATGGTGAAGGCGGCGCAGAATTTGCGTCAGGCTTGATGACACGCAGGCCCGGTAAGGCGCAGTCGCCACCGGGCTTTTTTTATGCTTTCTTCCCACCGTACTGGCTAAACCATGCCAGCATTCTCTGCCAGCCATCTTTCGCGGATTCCGCGTGATAGCTCGGACGATAATCGGCATTAAACGCGTGTCCGGCATCGGGATACACCACGATTTCGGCCTTCGCGTTCGCCGCCCGCAGCGCGTGGCGCATCGTCTCGACGGTATCAAGCGGAATGCCGGTATCCTGGCCACCATATAGCCCTAACACCGGGGCATTGAGATCGGTAGCGATATCAACCGGATGCTTCGGTGAGTTCAGCGTCTTTTCGCCCACCAGTTTGCCGTACCAGGCAACGGCGGCTTTCAGCTGCGGGTTATGCGCGGCATACAGCCAGCTAATGCGTCCACCCCAGCAGAAACCGGTGACCATTAAGCGGTGCGGGTCGCCGCCGTTGCGCGCCGCCCAGCTGGCGACGTGGTCTAGGTCTGCCAGCACCTGCGCGTCCGGCACTTTGCTGACCAGGTTGCTGAAGAGCGTCGGGATATCACTGTAGTCATTCGGATCGCCCTGACGGAAGTAGAGCTCTGGCGCAACGGCCAGATAACCCTCCTGCGCCAGGCGGCGGCAGAGGTCGCGAATATGTTCGTGAACGCCGAAAATCTCCTGAACCACAATCACGATGGGCAGCGGGCCGTCTGCTGACTTTGGCCGCGCATGATATGCAGGCATATTTTCCCCCTGAGAGGGGATGGAGGTCTCGCCCGCCGTAATGGCCTCTTCTGAGGTTGAGACGATGGTTGAAGCATGCGGAGCCGCAGCAGGTGCAAATCCGGTTTTTTCAGTCATGGCATTCTCCGTACCAATGAGTTAGCGCAAAGGTAAATATAGACACCAGGTTAACAACTCACAGTGCCTTAAACGGTCTATCTTTTGTGCAGCACCCGACGATATAACTTGTTAATGTGATGTAAATCACTTTTTGATGGAAATTCAATGCAATCATTTTCATTCATGGTGAGATGCGTCACGAAATTATGCTTACCGCTTCTGTAAAGTACCGTTTTACTTCTTCTGACTAACCGACCCACAGAGGAGTCACCTATGTCTAAGTCTGATGTTTTTCATCTCGGCCTCACTAAAAACGATTTACAAGGGGCTACGCTCGCTATCGTCCCTGGCGACCCAGAGCGTGTGGAAAAGATCGCCGCGCTGATGGATAAGCCGGTCAAGCTGGCTGCCCATCGTGAATTCACCACCTGGCGCGCAGAGCTGGATGGCAAAGCGGTGATTGTGTGCTCTACCGGTATCGGTGGCCCGTCTACCTCTATTGCCGTGGAAGAGCTGGCGCAGCTGGGCATTCGTACTTTCCTGCGTATCGGCACCACCGGCGCGATTCAGCCGCACATTAACGTGGGCGACGTGCTGGTGACGACCGCTTCCGTGCGTCTGGACGGCGCAAGCCTGCACTTTGCACCGATGGAATTCCCGGCAGTGGCTGACTTCGAGTGCACCACCGCGCTGGTTGAAGCGGCGAAATCCGTGGGCGCAACCACTCACGTGGGCGTAACTGCCTCTTCTGATACCTTCTATCCGGGCCAGGAGCGTTACGACACCTTCTCAGGCCGCGTGGTGAGCCGCTTCAAAGGCTCAATGGAAGAGTGGCAGTCTATGGGCGTGATGAACTACGAGATGGAATCCGCAACGCTGCTGACCATGTGCGCAAGCCAGGGTCTGCGTGCCGGTATGGTGGCGGGCGTTATCGTCAACCGTACCCAGCAGGAGATCCCGAACGCCGAAACCATGAAGCAGACCGAAAGTCACGCGGTGAAAATCGTGGTTGAAGCGGCTCGCCGCCTGATCTAGTCCTCCTCTCTGAGATAAAAGGCCGACGCGTTCGGCCTTTATTTTTTGCGTAGCGCCTCGCAGGAAAACCCTTTCAAACTGGACGTTTATACAGCACAATCTTATTTTGTGCGGGTAATACGTTGATGCAGGGGGCGTTGTGGATATCTCAATCCTGATTTATGCGGTAATTGCGCTGGCTGGCGTGGCGATAGGCTGGCTGATATCCAGCTATCAGCATGCACAGCAGAAGGCCGAACAACTGGCTGAACGCGAAGAGATCGTCGCCGATTTAAGCGCCGCAAAACAGCAGCTTGCCCTAAGCGACCACTGGCGCGACGAGTGTGAATTGCTCAATAACGAACTGCGTAACCTGCGCGACATCAACACCTCGCTGGAGGCCGATCTCCGTGAAGTGACTACCCGCCTTGAATCCACCCAGCTGCATGCCGAAGACAAAATCCGCCAGATGATCAACAGCGAGCAGCGCCTCAGCGAGCAGTTCGAGAACCTCGCCAACCGTATTTTCGAGCACAGCAACCGCCGCGTTGATGAGCAAAATCGCCAGAGCCTGAACAGCCTGCTGACGCCGCTGCGCGAACAGCTGGACGGCTTTCGCCGTCAGGTACAGGACAGCTTTGGTCAGGAAGCCCGCGAACGCCACACGCTGGCGCATGAGATCCGCAATCTTCAACAGCTGAATGCCCAGATGGCGCAGGAGGCGGTCAACCTGACGCGGGCGCTGAAAGGCGATAACAAAACCCAGGGTAACTGGGGGGAAGTGGTGCTCACCCGCGTGCTGGAGGCCTCTGGCCTGCGGGAAGGGTATGAATACGAAACGCAGGTGAGTATCGAAAACGATGCCCGCTCGCGAATGCAGCCGGATGTGATTGTGCGTCTGCCGCAGGGCAAAGATGTGGTCATTGACGCCAAAATGACGCTGGTGGCCTATGAGCGCTACTTCAACGCTGAAGACGACTATACGCGCGAATCGGCGCTGCAGGAGCACATTGCCTCCGTGCGTAACCATATTCGCCTGCTGGGTAGAAAGGATTATCAGCAACTGCCGGGGCTGCGCTCGCTGGACTACGTGCTGATGTTTATCCCGGTCGAACCCGCGTTTTTGCTGGCGCTCGACAGACAGCCCGAACTGATCACCGAAGCGCTGAAAAATAACATTATGCTGGTCAGCCCCACCACGCTGCTGGTGGCCTTACGCACCATTGCGAACCTGTGGCGCTATGAGCACCAGAGCCGTAACGCGCAGCAGATTGCCGACCGCGCCAGCAAGCTGTACGACAAAATGCGCCTCTTCGTGGACGACATGTCCTCCGTCGGGCAAAGCCTGGATCGTGCGCAGGATAACTACCGCCAGGCGATGAAAAAGCTCTCCTCCGGGCGTGGCAACCTGCTTGCGCAGGCTGAAGCATTCCGCAGCCTGGGAGTGGAGGTTAAACGCGAGATTAATCCGGAATTGGTCGAACAGGCCACAGCGCAGGACGAAGAGTTCCGACTGCGTGAGGGCGGGGATGAACAAAATACCCCCAACCAGGACAACGATTTAGCGGCGGATTTATCGCCAGACGAGCAGCCAGCGCGTTTCTTTCGCGGTGGTTGAATCGTAGGGCAATTGCGCCCAATCTGTTACACTTCACGAACATTTGACTGATTAGCAGGCTCTGAGATGGTTGACGATTCACAAGACACGACGCACTTTGGCTTTCAGACTGTAGCCAAAGCGCAGAAAGCTGACATGGTGGCCCACGTATTTCATTCCGTGGCGGCGAAGTACGATGTGATGAATGACTTGATGTCGTTCGGCATTCATCGCTTGTGGAAGCGCTTCACCATCGACTGCAGCGGTGTGCGTCGTGGACAAACGGTTCTCGATCTGGCTGGCGGTACGGGCGATCTGACGGCGAAATTCTCCCGTCTGGTGGGCGAAACCGGTCGCGTTGTACTGGCTGATATTAATGACTCCATGCTTAAAATGGGACGCGAAAAGCTGCGTAACATCGGCGTGGTGGGTAACGTGGAATACGTGCAGGCCAACGCCGAAGCGCTGCCGTTCCCGGACAATACTTTTGACTGCATCACGATTTCCTTCGGTCTGCGTAACGTCACCGATAAAGAAAAAGCACTGCGTTCCATGTACCGCGTGCTGAAGCCGGGTGGACGCCTGCTGGTGCTCGAGTTCTCTAAACCGATTATCGACCCGCTGAGCAAAGCCTACGACGCCTATTCCTTCCACGTGCTGCCGCGTATTGGCGAACTTGTGGCAAACGACGCGGAAAGCTATCGCTATCTGGCGGAATCAATTCGCATGCATCCGGATCAGGACACCTTAAAAGCCATGATGCAGGATGCGGAATTTGAGAACGTTGAGTACTTCAACATGACGGCGGGTGTCGTCGCGCTGCATCGCGGTTACAAATTCTGAGTGGAGGTGTCCCGTGCCCTTTAAACCCTTAGTCACCGCAGGCATCGAGAATGTGCTGAATGCCTTCCTGTATCGCGCTCCGGCGCTGAAAGCCGCACGTCAGCGGCTAAACGGGAAGGTACTGCGCATTGTGTTAAAAGAGTTCTCGACGCCGCTCGTGCTGGTTTTCAGCGAACGTCAGCTTGACGTTCTGGGTGAGTGGGAAGGTGAAGCTGATTGCTCGGTCATTACCCATATGAGCGTGCTGCCAAAACTGCGCGATCGCCAGCAATTAACGGCGCTTATCCGCAGCGGTGAGCTGGAAGTGGAAGGCGACATCCAGGTCGTGCAGAACTTCGTTGCGCTCAGCGATCTGGCTGAGTTTGACCCGGCAGAGCTGCTGGCGCCTTTTATTGGCGACATCGCCGCTGAAGGGATCGGGAAAGTTATTCATGGCGGCACGGCGTTCCTGCGCAAAAATCTGCAACGCCAACAGCGTTATGCCGCGGAAGTGCTGACCGAAGAGTGGCGCATGGCGCCCGGGCCGCTGGAAGTTGCGTGGTTCGCAGAAGAGACGGCCGCGGTTGAACGTGCGGTTGATGCCCTAAGCAAACGGCTGGAAAAACTGGAGGGCAAATGACGCCTGGTGAAATTCGGCGCCTCTATTTTATCATCCACACCTTTTTGAGTTACGGGCTCGACGAGCTCATCCCCAAAATGCGTATCACGCTGCCGCTCAGGATCTGGCGGCGGACGCTGTTCTGGATGCCAAATCGACATAAAGGTCAGCCGCTGGGTGAACGCCTGCGTCTGGCACTGCAGGAGCTCGGCCCGGTATGGATTAAGTTCGGACAGATGCTCTCAACCCGCCGCGATCTCTTCCCGCCGCACATTGCCGATGAACTGGCGATGCTGCAGGACCGTGTCGCCCCGTTTGACGGGGTGAGAGCGAAGAAACAGATCGAGGAGGCGATGGGTAACCTTCCCGTTGAAACCTGGTTTGACGATTTCGAAATAGAACCGCTGGCGTCGGCTTCTATCGCTCAGGTGCACACTGCGCGTCTGAAAGAGAACGGCAAAGAGGTGGTGATCAAGGTGATCCGCCCGGATATCCTGCCGATTATCAAAGCCGATATGAAGCTAATTTATCGTCTGGCGCGCTGGGTTCCGCGTCTGCTGCCGGACGGCCGTCGATTGCGCCCGATGGAAGTGGTGCGGGAATATGAAAAAACGCTGATTGATGAGCTTAATCTGTTGCGAGAATCGGCAAACGCCATTCAGCTGCGCCGCAATTTTGAAAACAGCCCGATGCTCTACGTGCCTGAAGTCTATTCTGACTATTGCAGCCAGAACATGATGGTCATGGAGCGCATCTACGGTATTCCGGTTTCGGATGTGGTGGCCCTGGAGAAGCAGGGAACGAACATGAAGCTGCTGGCCGAACGTGGCGTGCAGGTCTTCTTTACCCAGGTATTCCGCGACAGTTTTTTCCATGCGGACATGCATCCGGGCAATATCTTCGTGAGCTATGAGCATCCTGAGGATCCGAAATACATCGGTATCGACTGCGGAATTGTGGGCTCGCTGAATAAAGAAGATAAACGTTATCTGGCTGAGAACTTTATCGCCTTCTTCAACCGCGACTACCGTAAGGTGGCCGAGCTGCATGTGGATTCCGGCTGGGTTCCGCCAGACACCAACGTCGAAGAGTTCGAGTTTGCTATCCGTACCGTTTGCGAACCGATTTTTGAAAAACCGCTGGCAGAGATCTCTTTTGGACACGTGCTGTTAAACCTGTTCAATACGGCCCGCCGCTTTAATATGGAAGTTCAGCCACAGTTAGTTTTACTTCAGAAAACATTACTTTACGTTGAGGGTGTAGGTCGACAACTCTATCCTCAGTTAGACTTGTGGAAGACGGCTAAACCTTTCCTGGAATCCTGGATTAAGGATCAGGTTGGTCTTCCAGCGCTGGTGCGTTCGCTGAAAGAGAAAGGACCGTTCTGGATCGAAAAAATGCCTGAAATTCCTGAACTGGTTTACGACAGTTTGCGTCAGAGCAAGAATCTTCAGCACAGCATGGATAAAATCGCCCGCGAGCTTCAGTCCAGCCGTGTGCGCCAGGGACAGTCACGCTACCTCTTTGGCATTGGCGCAACGCTGCTGCTGAGCGGTACGTTGCTGCTGATCAACCGTCCTGACTGGCAGATGATGCCCGCCTGGCTGATGGCTGGCGGGGTTGTTGTCTGGCTTGCAGGATGGAGAAAAACGCGCTGAGTTTGCATCGCCATCGACAGGTCGCATACGTATAATGCGACCTGACCAATTAATCATCTATCCCTGAGGAATATGTATGGGTGGTATCAGTATCTGGCAATTAGTCATTATTGCCGTCATCGTTGTGCTGCTGTTTGGCACCAAAAAGCTCGGTTCTATTGGTTCCGATCTGGGCGCGTCTATCAAAGGCTTCAAGAAAGCAATGAGCGATGATGAGAGCAAGCAGGATAAAACCAGCCAGGACGCTGACTTTACTGCTAAATCCATCTCCGATAAGCAGGAAGATGCCAAAAAGGAAGACGCTAAACGCCACGATAAAGAGCAGGTGTAAGTCGTGTTCGACATTGGTTTTAGTGAGCTGCTGCTGGTCTTTGTGATTGGTCTGATCGTGCTGGGGCCGCAACGTCTGCCGGTAGCGGTGAAAACCGTCGTGGGCTGGGTTCGAGCGCTAAGATCGCTGGCTTCGACCGTTCAGAACGAGCTGGCGCAGGAACTTAAGCTGCAGGAGTTTCAGGAAAGCCTGAAAAAGGTTGAGAAGGCGAGCATGGATAACCTGACGCCGGAACTGAAAGCCTCAATGGATGAGCTGCGCGAAGCGGCGGAATCCATGAAGCGCTCTTACAGCGTTAACGATCCTGAAAAAGCGAGCGATGAAGCGAACACTATTCATAACCCGGTGGTGAAGGACAGCGAAGCGCAGCGTGAGGGCGTGACGCCAGCGAGTGCGGAGCACCAGGCCGCAGCGCCTGAACAAACGCCGCAGGAAACTGAACTGAAAAAACAGGCGCAGCCGGAAGAGCCGGTTGTAAAAGCGGCTGAAGCGAAACCCGCCGCGCCCGTTTCCGAATCATCCCCCTCGTCGAGTGATAAAGCGTAACCATGGCAGTAGATGATACTCAACCGCTTATTACGCACCTGATTGAGCTGCGTAAGCGCCTGTTAAACTGCATTATTGCGGTATTCCTCATATTCCTGTGCCTGGTCTATTTCGCCAACGATATTTATCAGGTGGTTTCTGCGCCGCTGATCAAGCAGATGCCGCTGGGGGCAACGATGATTGCAACAGACGTTGCATCACCGTTTTTCACCCCGATTAAGCTCACCTTCTGGGTGTCGTTGATTGCGTCTGCACCCGTCATCCTTTATCAGGTATGGGCATTTGTGGCGCCAGCACTGTACAGGCACGAACGTAAACTGGTGATCCCGCTGCTGGTCTCCAGTTCGCTGCTGTTCTATATCGGCATGGCGTTTGCCTACTTTGTTGTCTTCCCGCTGGCCTTTGGCTTCCTGACGCATACCGCGCCGGAAGGGGTTCAGGTATCGACGGATATCGCCAGCTACCTCAGCTTTGTGATGGCGCTGTTTATGGCGTTCGGTGTGGCGTTTGAAGTGCCGGTGGCCATTGTGCTGCTCTGCTGGGTTGGGGTAACCACCCCTGATGACCTGCGTAAGAAGCGTCCCTATATTCTGGTGGGCGCCTTCGTAGTCGGCATGCTGCTGACGCCGCCGGACGTCTTCTCACAAACGTTGCTGGCAATACCGATGTACTGCCTGTTTGAGGTTGGCGTATTCTTCTCGCGTTTCTACGTGGGAAAAGGACGCCGGTCGGACGATGAAGACGATGCGTCCGAAAAGACCACTGAAGAGTAAAACCAGCCGCCCGTCAGGGCGGTTGTTCTATGGGGAATCGCATGTTTGATATCGGACTCAACCTGACCAGCTCGCAGTTTGCGAAAGATCGTGACGAGGTGGTTGCGCGTGCTTTTGAGGCTGGCGTAAAAGGGCTGCTCCTGACCGGGACCAACCTGCATGAGAGCGAGCAGTCGCTGCTGCTGGCGCAACGCTATCAACACTGCTGGTCAACCGCCGGCGTCCACCCTCATGACAGCAGCCAGTGGACGGCGGAGAGCGTAGAAAACCTGCGCATGCTGGCAAAAACGGCAGAGGTGGTGGCTATTGGCGAGTGCGGGCTCGATTTTAACCGCAACTTCTCCACGCCTGAAGAACAGGAAAAGGCGTTCACTGCCCAGCTTGCGCTGGCGGCAGAGCTTGAAATGCCCGTCTTTATGCACTGTCGCGACGCGCATGAACGTTTTCTCGCACTGCTGGACCCGTGGCTGGATAAACTGCCCGGCGCAGTGCTCCACTGCTTCACCGGGTCTCGCCAGGAAGCGCTGGATTGCCTGAACCGCGGTTTGTATCTGGGGATCACCGGTTGGGTGTGTGATGAGCGCCGCGGGCTTGAGCTTCGCGAGCTGCTGCCGATAATCCCGGCAGACCGTTTGCTTCTTGAAACCGATGCGCCATACCTGCTGCCGCGAGATATGAAGCCCAAACCGGCATCGCGGCGAAACGAGCCCGCCTTGCTGGGGCACATTGTTGAGCGCGTAGCGCACTGGCGCGGAGAGGATCCGCACTGGCTTTCCGCGCAGACGGATGACAACGTGCGTCGCCTGTTCGGGATAAACGTTTAAACTTTGCGGAAGTCGGTGTTTTTCACGCTCTGCAGCACCTGCTTGTTCAGCAGATTGAGCAACAGCATGGAGCGCGCTTCACCGTCCGGCTCGGCGAAAATCGCCTGCAGGCCTTCGAATGCGCCTTCGGTAATGACGACGCTATCGCCCGCGTAAGGGGTTTCCGGGTCGGTGATCCCTTCAGGCTGTTGATAAACAGACAGCTGATGAATGACGGTCGACGGAACGGTTGCTGGGTGGGCACCAAAACGAACGAAGTGGCTGACGCCGCGCGTTGCGCTGATGGTAGTGGTGTGGATCACCTCAGGGTCGAACTCCACGAACAGATAGTTCGGGAATAAAGGCTCACTGACGGTTGTGCGCTTCCCGCGCTGCATTTTTTCAAGCGTGATCACGGGTGTCAGACAATTTACAGACTGACGTTCAAGATGTTCCTGCGCGCGCTGAAGTTGCCCGCGTTTGCAATACAGTAAATACCAGGCCTGCATAATCACTCTTTCCCTTAGTTCGGGGCGCAAGCATATCAAAACCCTGGAGGGATCGCTAAGTTGATTATAATGGGGGAAATTCGAACACAGCGGATAAGTTCACGCTAATTTAACAAAATTACAGCATCAAGCAGGCTTACGCCGTATAATGAAGCGCTTACAGAGAGGCCATGACTAACTGCATGAAATACCACGATCTCCGCGACTTCCTGACGCTGCTGGAAAAGCAGGGTGAACTGAAACGCATTACACTTCCTGTTGATCCTTATCTGGAAATGACAGAAATTGCTGACCGCACCCTGCGTGCCGGTGGCCCTGCATTACTGTTTGAAAATCCAAAAGGTTACTCAATGCCGGTGCTGTGCAACCTGTTTGGCACCCCGCGTCGTGTCGCGCTGGGAATGGGGCAGGAAGACGTTACCGCGCTGCGTGAAGTGGGGAAACTGCTGGCATTTCTGAAAGAGCCTGAGCCACCGAAAGGTTTCCGCGATCTGTTCGATAAGCTGCCGCAGTTTAAGCAGGTGCTGAACATGCCCACCAAACGCCTGCGCGGCGCGCCGTGTCAGCAGAAAGTGCTGGAAGGCGATGCGGTGGATCTCACCAAAATCCCTATCATGCAGTGCTGGCCTGAAGATGCTGCGCCGCTGATCACCTGGGGCCTCACCGTGACGCGCGGACCGCATAAAGAGCGGCAAAACCTCGGTATTTATCGCCAGCAGCTGATTGGCAAGAATAAGCTCATCATGCGCTGGCTGTCGCACCGCGGCGGCGCGCTGGATTTCCAGGAGTGGTGTGCTGCACATCCGGGTGAACGGTTCCCGGTGTCTGTCGCGTTAGGTGCCGATCCGGCCACCATTCTGGGGGCGGTCACGCCCGTACCGGATACGCTCTCTGAATATGCGTTTGCTGGCCTGCTGCGCGGGACTAAAACCGAGGTCGTGAAGTGTATCTCCAACGATCTCGAAGTGCCGGCCAGCGCCGAAATTGTGCTGGAAGGTTACATTGAGCAGGGTGAAATGGCGCCAGAAGGCCCATACGGCGACCATACCGGCTATTACAACGAAGTGGATAACTTCCCGGTGTTTACCGTCACGCATGTTACTCAGCGTGAAGATGCGATTTATCACTCCACCTATACTGGCCGCCCACCGGATGAACCGGCGGTGCTCGGCGTGGCGCTGAACGAAGTATTTGTGCCGATCCTGCAAAAGCAGTTCCCGGAAATCGTTGATTTTTATCTGCCGCCTGAAGGATGCTCGTATCGCATGGCGGTGGTCACGATGAAGAAGCAGTATCCCGGACATGCTAAACGCGTGATGATGGGCGTATGGTCTTTCCTGCGCCAGTTTATGTATACCAAATTTGTTATTGTCTGCGATGATGACGTTAACGCCCGTGACTGGAACGACGTTATCTGGGCGATAACCACGCGAATGGATCCTGCGCGTGATACGGTGTTAGTCGAAAATACGCCGATAGATTATCTGGATTTTGCCTCGCCGGTTTCCGGTCTTGGCTCAAAGATGGGACTGGATGCCACAAATAAATGGCCTGGCGAAACCGACCGTGAATGGGGTCGCCCGATCAAAAAAGATCCTGCTGTGACCGCGCGAATTGACGCGATCTGGGACGAACTGGCCATAATGAATAACGGTAAACCCTGAGCTGACCGTTAAGCCCTATAGACTTCCCGACAGAGAGAGCGAATGACAACCTTAAGCTGTAAAGTGACGTCGGTAGATGCTATTACCGACACCGTATATCGCGTCCGTTTGGTTCCTGAAGCGGCATTCTCATTCCGTGCCGGCCAGTACCTGATGGTGGTGATGGATGAGCGTGATAAGCGTCCTTTCTCTATGGCCTCTACGCCAGCAGAGCAGGAATTTATTGAGCTGCATATTGGTGCGTCTGAGCTTAACCTGTACGCGATGGCCGTGATGGACCGCATCCTGAAAGAGCGTGAGATTGTGGTCGACATTCCTCACGGCGACGCGTGGTTGCGTGATGACGAAGACCGTCCGCTGATTCTGATCGCGGGCGGTACGGGCTTCTCCTATGTGCGCTCTATTCTGTTGACCGCGCTGGCGCGTAATCCAGACCGTGACATCACCATTTACTGGGGCGGCCGTGAAGAGAAGCACCTGTACGACCTGTCTGAACTGGAAGCGCTGAGCGTTAACCATCCTAACCTGCGCATTGAGCCAGTGGTCGAGCAGCCGGAAGAGGGCTGGCGTGGACGTAGCGGGACGGTGTTGACGGCGGTACTGCAGGATCACGGCACGCTGGCGGGACATGATATCTACATTGCAGGCCGTTTCGAGATGGCGAAAATTGCCCGCGACCTGTTCTGTAACGAACGCGATGCGCGTGAAGATCGCCTGTTTGGCGATGCGTTTGCCTTCATTTAAATAAAAAACCCGCCCCTGACAGGCGGGAAGAACGGCAACTAAACTGTCTCTCTTCGCCAATGACGCCATAACTGCGTTGGCTGCGCTCGTTCACCCGAATCACTTACTAATGTAAGCTCATCGGGATTCGCTCGCTTGCCGCCTTGTTCTGACGTCATTGGCTTTGAGATACTTTTCCTTACTTACACTCTCTCAAACACCGTCGCGATACCCTGACCCAGGCCGATACACATCGTTGCCAGACCAAACTGGGCATCTTTGCGTTCCATCAGGTTAATCAGCGTCGTGCTGATACGCGCCCCGGAACAGCCCAGCGGGTGACCGAGGGCGATCGCGCCGCCGTTGAGGTTAATCTTCTCGTCGATCTGCTCCATCAGCCCCAGATCTTTAATGCACGGCAGGATCTGCGCGGCAAACGCTTCGTTCATCTCGAACAGATCGATATCGCTGGCAGTTAAGCCCGCTTTTTTCAGCGCCAGCTTCGAGGCCGGAACCGGGCCGTAACCCATGATTGAAGGATCGCAGCCCACCACCGCCATCGAACGCACGCGAGCGCGTGGCGTCAGGCCCAATTCGCGGGCGCGGCTTTCGCTCATCACCAGCATCGCGGCGGCACCGTCGGACAGCGCCGACGACGTCCCTGCCGTTACCGTACCGGTGACCGGATCAAATGCCGGACGCAGGGTAGAAAGCGCTTCGACCGTCGTTTCCGGGCGAATAACTTCGTCGTAGCTGAACTGCTTCAGTACGCCGTCTGCATCGTGGCCCCCGGTCGGGATGATCTCATTCTTGAAGGCACCGGACTGCGTGGCGGCCCAGGCGCGGGCGTGAGAGCGCGCGGCAAAAGCATCCTGCATTTCACGACTGATGCCGTGCAGGCGGGAGAGCATCTCGGCGGTAAGGCCCATCATGCCTGCGGCTTTCGCCACGTTGCGGCTCATGCCCGGATGGAAATCGACCCCGTGGCTCATCGGCACATGGCCCATGTGTTCAACGCCGCCGACCAGACAGGCCTGCGCATCGCCGGTCATGATCATGCGCGCCGCGTCGTGCAGGGCCTGCATCGACGAACCACACAGGCGGTTGACGGTAACGGCCGGAACCGAATGCGGGATCTCCGCCAGCAGCGACGCGTTGCGGGCGATGTTGAAGCCCTGCTCCAGCGTTTGCTGCACGCAGCCCCAGTAGATATCGTCAAGCGCTGCTGGGTCCAGCGCCGGGTTACGCGCCAGCAGGCTACGCATCAGGTGCGCGGAGAGATCTTCCGCTCGCACGTTACGGAACGCACCGCCTTTTGAACGGCCCATCGGGGTGCGAATCGCATCAACAATGACAACCTTTTCCATTGTGACTCCTTAAGCCGTTTTCAGCGCGCCAACCGGACGGGCTGGCTCAACTGCTGGATAGTAGGGTTCGTTATGGCGCGCTTTGTTACGCAGCCCTTCCGGCACTTCATAAAGCGGACCGAGGTGCTGATACTGCTGCGCCATATCGAGATAGCGGGCGCTGCCGAGCGTATCCAGCCAGCGGAACGCGCCGCCGTGGAACGGAGGGAAGCCCAGGCCATATACCAACGCCATATCCGCTTCTGCCGGGCTGGCAATAATGCCTTCTTCCAGGCAACGGACCACTTCGTTGATCATCGGAATCATCATGCGGGCAATAATTTCGTCGTCGGTGAAGTCGCGTTTCGGCTGGCATACGTCGGCCAACAGGCCATCCACCGCCGCATCTTCTTCTTTCTTCGGTTTGCCTTTGCTGTCTTCTTTATAACGCCAGAAGCCCAGGCCGTTTTTCTGTCCGAAGCGGTTGGCGTCAAAGAGGGCGTCAATGGCATCGCGATAATCTTTCTGCATGCGCTGCGGGAAGCCCGCCGCCATGACGGCCTGCGCGTGGTGGGCGGTATCAATGCCGACGACGTCCAGCAGATACGCCGGGCCCATCGGCCAGCCGAACTGTTTTTCCATTACTTTGTCGATTTTGCGGAAGTCCGCGCCGTCGCGCAGCAGCTGGCCGAAGCCGGCGAAGTACGGGAACAGCACGCGGTTCACAAAGAAACCTGGGCAGTCATTAACGACGATCGGCGTTTTACCCATCTTGCTTGCCCACGCCACGACTTTAGCGATGGTTTCGTCAGAGGTTTTTTCTCCACGGATCACTTCGACCAGTGGCATACGGTGTACCGGGTTGAAGAAGTGCATTCCGCAGAAGTTTTCCGGACGCTTCAGCACGCTCGCCAGTTCGCTGATGGGGATGGTGGAGGTGTTTGAGGCCAGGACGGCGTCCGGGCGAACCTTGTCTTCCGTTTCCGCCAGCACCGCTTTTTTGACTTTCGGGTTCTCAACGACCGCTTCAACCACCACGTCCACACGGTCGAAACCGCTGTATTCCAGCACAGGCTGGATGGTTGAGATCACGCCTGCGAGCTTCAGCCCGTCAATTTTTCCGCGCTCAAGCTGTTTATTCAGCAGCTTGGCGGCTTCGGTCATGCCCAGCGTCAGAGATTTCTCGTTGATGTCTTTCATCACTACCGGCACGCCTTTCCAGGCCGACTGGTAAGCGATGCCGCCGCCCATAATACCGGCGCCGAGTACCGCCGCGTGTTTTGGCGTCTCAACGTTTTTAGTCAGCTGTTTGGCTTTGCCCTTCACGAACTGATCGTTGAGGAAGATGCCAACCAGCGCGCGGGCTTCATTGGTGTGCGCCAGTGGAACAAAGCTCTGGTTTTCCAGCTTCAGGGCTTCGTCGCGGCTAAAGCGGGCTGCCGCTTCAATGGTTTTCACCGCCGTGATTGGCGCCGGGTAGTGTTTACCCGCCGTCTGCATCACCATGCCTTTGGCGATGGTGAAGCTCATGGTGGCTTCAATCTTGCTGAGCTTTAACGGCTCCAGCTTCGGCTGACGTTTGGCTTTCCAGTCCAAATCGCCGTTAATCGCCTGACGGAGAATGGCGAGTGCACCTTCAACCAGCTTCTCTGGTTTCACGACGCCGTCGACCAGACCAATTTTCTGCGCCTGTTCTGCACCCACGTCTTTACCGGCGGCAATGATTTCCAGGGCGCTGTCGGCGCCCAGCATGCGCGGCATACGCACGGAACCGCCAAAGCCCGGCATGATGCCCAGCTTGGTTTCCGGCAGGCCGATACGCAGGTCCGGCGTCGCCAGACGATAGTCGGTCGCCAGCACGCACTCGCAGCCGCCGCCCAGCGCGTAGCCGTTCACGGCAGAGATCGTTGGAACAGGCAGATCTTCCAGACGATTAAAGACGCTGTTGGCAAAGTGCAGCCACTGGCTCAGCTGTTCTTCCGGAACCTGGAACAGCGAGAGGAATTCGGTGATATCGGCACCGACAATAAAGGCCGCTTTGTTCGAACGCAGCAGCAGCCCTTTTAATTCAGATTGCTTTTCAAGTACTTCCAGCGCCTGGCCAAGACTGGCCACCGTCGCGGTATCAAGCTTATTCACTGAGCCGGGGGCATCGAACACCAGTTCGGCAATGCCATCTTCCAGCCAGTTGAGGTACAGGGTGTCGCCTTTGTAAAGCATGTCAGTCTCCTGAATCCAGCAAGTGGATCTGGTCATACCAGATGAGACGGAGTGTGGAATTTATGTTAATAAAATGCAAATTACTCATTAAGAAATTGCTGCGTTGATCACGGTCGGTGGAAATCACGCAGCCGGAGTGAGGTGTGCTAAGATGCGATGACTTGAGGTCAAAAAAACGAAAGGAAGAATGATGGACTCACTGGCTTCGCTTTATAAAAATCATATCGTTACCCTACAGGAACGTACCCGCGATGTACTGGCCCGCTTCAAGCTGGATGCTCTTCTGATCCACTCCGGCGAGCTGATGAATACTTTTCTTGATGACCACGCCTATCCGTTTAAGGTTAACCCGCAGTTTAAAGCCTGGGTGCCGGTGACACAGGTTCCGAATTGCTGGCTTCTGGTGGACGGCGTGAACAAGCCGAAACTGTGGTTCTACCTGCCGGTTGATTACTGGCACAACGTCGAACCGCTGCCGACCTCTTTCTGGACCGAAGAAATTGAGGTGATCGCCCTGCCAAAAGCGGACGGCATTGGCAGCCAGCTGCCAGCGGCGCGCGGCAACATCGGCTACATTGGCCCTGTACCTGAACGTGCGCTCGGTCTGGATATTCCGGCAGATAAACTCAATCCGAAAGGCGTGCTGGATTACCTGCACTATTACCGCGCGTATAAAACCGACTATGAACTCTACTGCATGCGTGAAGCGCAAAAAACGGCGGTGAATGGTCACCGCGCCGCGCACGAAGCGTTCCAGTCAGGCATGAGCGAGTTCGATATCAACCTGGCCTACCTGACCGCAACCGGTCATCGTGACACCGACGTACCGTACAGCAACATCGTCGCGCTGAATGAGCATGCGTCTGTTCTTCACTACACCAAACTGGATCATCAGGTTCCGTCTGAGATGCGCAGCTTCCTGCTGGATGCAGGCGCAGAGTACAACGGCTATGCGGCCGATCTGACCCGCACCTGGGCGGCGAATGCGGATACCGATTTTGCGCAGCTTATTAAGGACGTAAACGACGAACAGCTGGCATTGATTGGCACCATGAAGGCCGGAACCAGCTATGTGGATTACCACATCCAGTTCCATCAGCGCATTGCTAAACTGCTGCGTAAGCATCAGATTGTGAAAGACATGAGCGAAGAGGCGATGGTCGAAAACGACCTGACTGGACCATTCATGCCGCACGGTATCGGACACCCGCTGGGCCTGCAGGTTCACGACGTTGCGGGCTTCATGCAGGATGATACCGGCACGCACCTGGCGGCACCGTCTAAATATCCTTACCTGCGCTGCACCCGTATTCTTGAGCCGCGCATGGTATTGACCATCGAGCCGGGGATCTACTTTATTGAATCCCTGCTGGCGCCGTGGCGTGAAGGGCAGTTCAGCAAGCACTTCAACTGGGAAAAAATCGACGCGCTGAAACCGTTTGGCGGCATTCGTATCGAAGATAACGTGGTGGTTCACGAGAACGGTATCGAGAATATGACGCGAGACCTGAAGCTGGCCTGATGGAAAGCTGGCTGATACCGGCTGAACCGGTCACCTTTGTTGAGGAAATCAAGAAAAGCCGCTTTATTGCGCTGCTTGCGCACACCGACGGCGTAGAGGCGGCGAAAGCGTTTGTCGAGTCCGTTCGCGCGGAGCACCCTGACGCACGTCACCACTGCGTGGCGTGGGTGGCAGGGCCACCGGACGATTCGCAACAGCTCGGTTTTTCAGACGACGGTGAACCGGCGGGCACAGCCGGTAAACCCATGCTCTCCCAGCTGATGGGCAGCGGCGTGGGTGAAATTACCGCCGTGGTGGTGCGCTACTACGGCGGCATCCTGTTAGGTACGGGTGGGCTGGTTAAAGCGTATGGCGGCGGCGTTCAGCAGGCACTGAATATCCTGACGACCACCCGCAAAACGCCGCTCACCGAATATACTTTATTGTGCGATTACGCTCAGCTATCGGGCATTGAAACACTGCTCAAACAATTTAACGGCGTGATTGCGCACAGTGATTACCAGGCAATGGTGCAATTACGCGTGGCGCTTCCTCAGGCAGAACTGGCTGCTTTTTCAGCAAAACTGGCTGATTTCAGTCGCGGTTCGTTGCAATTGCTGCCGATTGAAGAATAATCCCCACCTCACTTTTTGAATACCAAAGGAAGCGGCAGAGATGCATTTTCGTGCCATAACCCGAATCGTTGGACTGCTGGTCATACTCTTTTCGGGGACGATGATTCTCCCTGGACTGGTGGCGCTTATCTACCGGGACGGCGCGGGGCGGGCTTTTACCCAGACCTTCTTTGTCGCGCTGGCGATCGGCTCGCTGCTGTGGTGGCCGAACCGTCGTCAGAAAGGTGAACTTAAATCTCGCGAAGGCTTTCTGATTGTGGTCCTGTTCTGGACGGTGCTGGGAAGTGTCGGTTCGCTGCCCTTTATCTTCTCTGAGCAGCCTAACCTCAGCATCACGGATGCCTTTTTTGAATCGTTTTCCGGTTTAACGACCACCGGTGCGACGACGCTGGTAGGACTGGATTCGTTACCCCACGCTATTCTCTTTTATCGCCAGATGCTGCAGTGGTTCGGGGGGATGGGAATCATCGTCCTGGCGGTGGCCATCTTGCCGATTCTGGGCGTCGGGGGGATGCAGCTGTACAGGGCTGAAATGCCGGGGCCGCTGAAAGATAATAAGATGCGCCCGCGTATTGCCGAGACGGCGAAAACCCTGTGGCTGATTTATGTTCTGCTGACGGTAGCCTGCGCGCTGGCGCTGTGGTTTGCCGGGATGCCTGCGTTTGATGCTATCGGGCACAGCTTCGCGACGATTGCCATTGGCGGGTTCTCCACTCACGATGCCAGCGTGGGGTACTTCGACAGCCCAACGATTAACACCATCATTGCGATTTTCCTGCTGATCTCCGGCTGTAACTACGGCCTGCACTTCTCTTTACTGAGCGGACGTAGCCTGAAGGTGTACTGGCGCGATCCTGAGTTTCGCATGTTCATTGGCGTCCAGCTTACCCTGGTCGTCATCTGCACCCTGGTGCTGTGGTTCCATGATGTTTACAACTCGGCGCTGACCACGCTCAATCAGGCGTTTTTCCAGGTGGTGTCGATGGCGACGACCGCCGGGTTTACCACGGACAGCATCGCGCGCTGGCCGCTGTTCCTGCCGGTACTTCTGCTGTGCTCCGCGTTTATCGGCGGCTGCGCCGGGTCGACGGGCGGTGGCCTGAAGGTGATTCGTATTCTGCTGCTGTTCAAACAGGGGAACCGTGAGCTGAAGCGCCTGGTCCACCCGAATGCGGTCTACAGCATTAAGCTAGGTAACCGCGCGTTGCCGGAACGTATCCTCGAAGCGGTGTGGGGGTTCTTCTCGGCGTATGCGCTGGTCTTTATCGTCAGCATGCTGGCGATCATCGCGACGGGAGTGGATGATTTCTCCGCCTTTGCGTCCGTCGTCGCAACACTAAACAACCTCGGGCCTGGCCTGGGGGTTGTGGCGGATAACTTTGCCAGCATGAACCCGGTTGCGAAATGGATCCTTATTGCCAATATGCTGTTTGGTCGTCTTGAGGTCTTTACGCTGCTGGTGCTGTTTACCCCAACATTCTGGCGCGAATAAGGAGCCGTTGATGAAAACACTGATTCTTTTCTCTACGCGAGACGGGCAAACGCGTGAGATTGCCGCGTATCTGGCGTCGGAATTAAAAGAGCTGGGCATTTACTCAGATGTGGTGAACCTGAATCGCGCGGAGGAGATTGCCTGGCAGGAGTACGATCGCGTGGTGATTGGCGCCTCCATTCGTTACGGACACTTCCATCCGGCGCTGGATCGCTTTGTGAAAAAGCATACGGCGGTACTCAACACATTGCCGGGCGCGTTTTACTCGGTCAATCTGGTTGCCCGTAAAGCTGAGAAGCGTACGCCGCAGACCAACAGCTACACGCGTAAGTTTTTACTCAGCTCGCCGTGGCAACCGGATCTGTGCGCCGTCTTTGCCGGTGCGCTGCGCTATCCTCGCTACCGCTGGTATGACCGCTTCATGATTCGCCTGATAATGAAGATGACGGGTGGCGAAACCGATACGCGTAAAGAAGTGGTTTATACCGACTGGTCGCAGGTGGCCAGTTTTGCGCGGGAAATTGCCCATTTAGCGGGCGATTCGCGACTTAAATAAGCGTTAAGTTTGAAAAGTGAGCGAACGAAAAGTTTTTTGTATTTTGTGCTTGTCACTTCAGAATAACTCCCTATAATGCGCCTCCACTGACACGGAACAACGGCACACACGCCGCCGGGTCAGCAGAGAAAAGCAAAATAAACGCTTGACTCTGAA
>NZ_JADCLF010000019.1:0-65087 GCF_014982345.1 Enterobacter cloacae complex sp. P1B
AAAAGTGATAAGTTTGAAATGCAGCTTACTGTATCTGAGTCAAAATATTTAATTTTATTTCTGTCTGTTGAGAACGAAATCACCTGCCCGTTTTCATTATGATTAGAACAACATGCAAAATAGAGAGCTATCAATGGATTAGAAGTTATATCCAGCAGTCTTGTTGGTAAACCATAATGTTGCATTCGTACTAGTTTATCAATCGTATGATTGTCTTCCCTAAATTCGTTTGGCCTTGCAGTAAGTATTTCACGTACCAGGTTCGATTCTGAAGCAAGATGCCTGTAATTTCCGTTTTCATTTTTCCTGTAAAGAGAGGCTACAAGCTCATATGAACTTTTGGAATGCCCACGATAAAATGTTGCGAGACCATTCTGAGTATTATCTCTTATAAAACCCAGGTAACCCGAAATATCATCAATAATCTGATACTTTTGTTTCTTTGGATTTATTCTGGCTTTCAATCGGTTATTATTCTTATCCAAACCAAGCCTGTCGAGAACATAATTTAGATCCTTATCTTTTACCGCCCAGTGAGTACGGCTTAATCCGAAAGAACCAAGATCAAGGACTTCTTTATACAATGCCGTTTTGGGACTTTTTATTTCTCCAAAATCGTGATTAATCTTGAAATAGAATAAAATATCATCGCCATCTTTACTTAAATTGCTTATTTCGCCAAGTCTGACCCGGATGTACCTGTTATTATCATTATCATCGTCCTTCATGTAGGTTTCGGTCATGAACAACACCGGTAGCTTGGCGAGCGCCTTTAAAGTAGCAGTTCTTACTGGTATTAACCTGCTATATAACTCAGTGGGGGTGCCTTCGAGCATTCGGGACATCGAGAAGCTGTCTTTGCCTTCATTTAGAACAGGATTCATACATGGCCACCGGTCAAAAATGTCCGGTTCGCCAGCCATAATCAAGTTAAACATCGTAATCTCCTGAATTCACGAACAAAAGCCAGATTATTCTTATCATATTCTTTCATTCTCTATGAAAGTCACATCGGTTGTCCATGGTTGTTTGTCTCTCATAAGTCACAAATTCAATGATGTTTGTTTTAATCAATTCCGGCTGACCGATAGGCTGAAACAATCAAATTACATAATTTTGCCCCACACAAACCCACCACCATCTCAAAGGCACTTGAAACATGCCATTTCTAGCGCCTGGAATGCCACTAATTCCCACCTTTACAGTTTGTTTCGTGTTTTTTTTCATTTTTTTAGCCACACACCAAAACGGGCTGTTTAAATCCACAGGATGGACAAAGGCATCCTTTAGCCCAATACTGATGACGAACCCCAGGTTCACATTTATGTTAAATCTCACTCCGTTAGAGGAATTCCCAGATGGGTAATGTAGTTAAATTTAAATCAAAGCAGGTAACTGCTAAACGTGATCCGTGGTGTTCGCCGCTCACACTGGCTGACGGCACTCAAATTTCGGGTGGTGCCGCACGCGAAAAACGCCTGAAGGCTGTCGGTGGAGTGGAAGAGCTGCTGCGTCAGACACTGGCCAACGCGTCTCACATTGCATCCAAGACCGGCTAACCCCTTGATAAGAGGTAAAAAATGGGATTTTTTGATAACAATACGCTCACCGGCAACATCGCCCGCATTCAGGAGATGAAGCAGGGTAAAGCCGGGAACAAGAAAATCAGCGATACCTTCAAAAAAGAAGGTATGGAACTTGAACCTCACCATATTAAGGCGTTATGTGAGGCAGTGCCCCAGCTGAAGAAAAAAGTTCTCAGGAAGAAAACGGCACAGGCCGTGATTTCCGAATGTGCAGCCAGCAGTACAGAACACAGTTCAGGAGGTGATTTTGTTCCTGAAGGAACCTGAAACCCTTAGCCTGAAAGGCAAATATCAGCTGGTACAGTGATATTTGCCTTTACCCCACCAGGTCTTAGTTTCTTCTCTTGTTCTGCGTCAAAAGTGTTATAGATCCGCACGCCCTGCCCTGCCCCGTTTTTTCCTTAATTTCCTGGATATGCCCCCTGCCATTACCTCCGACCACAACATAAAGTGGCCCGCAGCTGCGCAAACCTGAATTAGTCAGGATCGGAGGATCTTTTTGTTGCGTCAAAACTCGATATATACAAAAAAGTTACGCAAAGAGGATCTGCCGTCAGGTATTTATTTTCCGTGCAGCGGCCAGAATGATGATGCACAATACTGTACAGAGACACAGTTATCCGTGCCTGAGCCTGCGAAAAAAATTTCGTATACGAAAATTTCGATGCGTGCGGATTTTAAATTCTGAGGAAAATTCAGGGCTATGACTCAGCAGAATTCACGTAGCGCACTGCGCGATTTTTCAGGCCATGTGGTGATCGGGGACCAGAACAACGCATCACTCTGGCATCAGACAGACTGGAACCGGGCAATCACACTTCGCAGGATGGTGATCACCAGCGGCGCGGGCCCGATGTATCTTCTCGCACCGGAAGTCTCTGCCCTCCTCTGGTATCTGGAAGATCTCCGGCAGCTGGCATATTTCTCCACGCTCTGGAACACCGGCGCCAGGCCGAACGAGGGTCTCGCCCTCTCCCGCCAGGATTTTGACATGAATGCAGTTCAGCCTTTCGTTACTCTCAGAACGCTGAAGCAGAGAAGCCGCGGACGCGGCAGGCCATCGAAGGATGAAGCTGTTAAACGCTCGGTACCGTTGTTCGATCCAGCGTATGTGAAGCTCATGCGCCAGTTCTTTGCCACCTTTCCTACTGCAAAATCTGCGCCACTCTGGCCGGAGTCACATGATACGGTTGGCCGGTGGCTTAAGCGTGCCGTTGACCGCGCAGCTCAGGATGGCGTCACCTTTACTCTTCCGGTCATTAACCCGAAAACGCTCCGTCACAGCTTTGCTGTACACCTGCTTTATAACCGCGTGCATCAGCGTGAGCTGCAGGAACTGATGGGTCACAAATGTGCTGAGAGTACCCAGGTCTATACGCGTATCTTCACTCTCGACATTGCAGCAGGTAATCACATCACCTTCAGCTTCGACAGCCAGTCGGCCGTTGAGGCATTACGTCTGGGCAGTCAGGACTCATCGCTACTTTCCGGGTAACTGCGGCAAAATTTTCGTATACGAAAATTTGTTCCGCTGCCGCAGTACTTCCCCTGCTTTCTAACTCATATACCCTGGTTGGTTCTGGATTTCATCCCGCCTGATGTTCTTCGTAGCCGGTCCTCTTACGCCTCGCTGGTTCTCATTTCGTCTTGCTACTTTTTCGTATACGAAAATTTTTAGGTCTCATCCTTCTCGTAGCCACATGCTCACGGACATATCAGGCTCATCGGTACCGGAAGGAATATTGTAGTGCTGGTTTTCGTGTACGAAATTTTCATCTGGCCAGATAAATTACCTGGCCAGTCAGATAATCATAAGGACAGGTTAAAAACCCCTGAGCCTGGGTTTTCGTATACGAAATTCCAGATGATCAGAAGGAGGTAAAAAACGGAGGGCAAATCGGTTACCGTTCGCCTTCAGCAGTGCAACACCTTTATTTACCGGCGAAACATGTATGGACTGCATTTCTTTAGGAAATTGCAGATGCTTACGTGATCGTTCCGCCAGGTAGTGTCGTTACCTCTATAAACTTTCGTACACGAAAATTTACTCGTACTCATCCTTTTGACCTGAGCCAGTGTGTTGATATTATAAAGGGCAGGGAGGCGCGCCCCCTGAATTTTCGTACACGAAAATTTTAGGGTTAAAGCAGGGCAGGAGGGGAGTGTGTATAGCTTACCGTTCACCTCCATCAGTTCAGCTCAATTCATCGTCAATCAAAATTGAACAGCCAGCAATTTCCCCGGTAGGCCAGGCACTGCCGATATCATCCGTCAGGTTGTGCATTGCCTCTTTGTATCTTCGTACACGAAAATTTGCGGATACTTCTCCATCTGACTTGAGCCTGTATGATGATTTTATGAAGGGAAGGGTCGCGGGCAAACCCCGTATTTTCGTACACGAAAATTTTCAGGAACTTAAGCAGGGGAAAGAGGAGGGCGAACAGGTTACCGTCAATCTTTTTCTGTGGGATACGTTTTTCGTCAACGAAAATTTATATAGCGCAACTTTCTCAATCTTCCAAGACTCTTCCGTATCCATGCCGCCTGGTTGAGCTGAGTGCTCTCAGCGTTTTTCGTATACGAGAAATTTCCAAAATTATTAACGTTCAGCCAGATCATTGGAAATCATAAAAATGAGAAAGTGTATTTTAGCGCTAGGAAAAGTGATTAAGTCGAAATGCAGATTGCTCCTTCAATCCCGTACAAAGCGGCTATCTCATACGTTAAAACCCTACTCTTCATTACCAGTCATTAATGCCGAACACAGGGATCATTAAAAAGTTCTGGTTCTGTAGCTGGCCTGATATCTGCTATGAGATTACGCCATTCGTATTTATGGATATCTATGCTTTCTGTCATTATCCAAAATCTGAGAGTAATTCTTCACTACTGATTAGTCTTCAAAATGAGAAGTCAAAAAGGATTTACAGCTTATAACGCCATATAATAGTTTTTTCATGGGCCATAGATTTGATTCATATGATAGATATCATCTGTAAACTGACAGACCAAATGACTTTTACCACGTTGCAGTTATCTGAATTTTTTAATTTTAAATTCAGCATCAGCTCTATTATCCGTTATACTGCCAACATGCCGGTGCTGCTCAAATACCTTTCCACGGGGGTGGTTTTGTTGATGGGTTGCCCGGCTTTTCTGTTTTTAGTGAGCTTCTGAACTAACTCAAGAAGATGAAGCTGGCAGAGTAAGACCTGGATTTTCGTATACGAAAATTTGGGAGTAAAAAAATTCTCCTGACCTGACTGGCCAGGAGAACGTGCAGTATCAAACTGAAGGTTTCTGAAGATTGGAGCTATCAGGTTCGTTTATCATATCCAACTGATTATCTTCACTATTTAGCTGTTCCTCAAACCACGAAACGTGTGTGTCTCCGTTCTCCAGCCGCAGTTTTTCAGCGGCATCTTTGTATGCCATATGACTGGTATAAAACATAACGACAGATGAGTCCCAGAATTCTTCCGCTGCGACGGCACCGTTTTCCGGAGAGATCCCCAGAAACACTTTATACTTCTCCTGAAGCACGTCCTCATTACAGATACCTCGTTCAGCGAGATCAGCGAGATACGGTGTAAGTGTTTCCGTTAGAAATTGCAGTGCCTCCCCGTTTCTGAATTTATCCGCTACCGCCAGATCTTCATCCTCGAGGTAATAATTAAAGACGTGTGGCTTATTAAGTAAATCTGCATATCTGTCATGAAGCTTAGATAAAAGCGAATCGACCCTTTCAACATTATCTGGAGACGTTGTTAGAGACGCCGGTTCCGGGATATCAGTCACGGTGTTCGGCTGAAAAAAGCGGAGGAAATTGATTCGAAGATTCTCAGCTACTTTAAGCCGTAGATCTGCAGCAGTTAATTCGTCACTAAGTTCATTTTGCAAACGTGCTGAAGCAAGAACAGGCTGAAAGTAATCTGCCGGTGTTACTGGTGAAGACATAAGTAATTCCTTACAGGCTGTGAAGTGTTATCACACTATACGTATTGTATGGAATTTATGCTATCTCGGGGTTAACAAATAACGGATCAACTACTGTCATCATCTGCACATCCTTCAGAACGCACATTAATCAGACTGGATTGCCCAGAATCACCTCCCTCATCAACAGGATCTACTCCATTGGCAGTTACGAATACTAAACAAAAGCTGGGGGCAGTTATCTGATGTACACCATAATTAACGTTCTGGTCATACCCGGCAACAGCCTCCCGAAGAGGGATGACATCCTGTTTACTGGCCATCTTCATGGATATGACATGCTGATATCGAGCAACCGTCTGACGGCTGAGTGAAGTAGCCGCTGCGATTGCAGTCAGGGTGATTGAAGAACCAAGCTCCGTCAGTCTGGCCACGGCCAGTCGAATCTTTCCTTCCGTACTACTGCGGCGTTTCTCATGCGTCCTGGTTGCTGACAGTCTTTGTCTTTCCTCGATGGGGAGCGATTTATCCAGCCCCATCGCACCACGATGGCATCGTGAATTACCGGTGTAGAAATCCCACGTCCACCGTGACACGCTTTTTACCGTGGCATTGACCTGTGAAAGGGAAAGGTTGGCACTGAAGCCCCTGGCGCGGAAATTGTTATGGTTATGCGCATAGGCTGCGACCTCCTGCTGGAAGCGCTGATAGCTCGAGGATTCACGCATTCTGGCCACAATTGAGTAGGCGTAATAACGCAGCTCTTCAAACAAGGTGCAGTGACGGGAATGTGCCACGCTGTCGAGGTCCGGACCCTTGCTCCAGCTCCTCTGTGGTAATTCAACATAGTCAGCAAGTTCACCCAGCTCGAACTCGCGATCATGAATCTCAGTAGTGTCCCACCAGGGGTGGAAAGGTGTCTTGGCCACAGGCCCGGAATAGGCGACGTCTGCATCGAGCTTTATGGCCATAGCACGATAGATGGCTTTCATGTACTGCAGGGGACGGCTGCGGGCATTCTCTGTTGTGCAGACTGGGATTATTGCGTAGTAGAGGTGAGCATGACCGTTTTCACGGTTTCTGACGATGAAGTTTGGTGCCGGCAGCCCCTGGTCGTCCCAGATGTTCGCATTCGAATGGTCCAGATCGAAGATCAACCAGGACACCATTCCACTGCGGTTAACCTGCATATAGGGATAGCGAATGGCATATGCCACCGGTCGGACAATAGCGGCCGTTTTGTTGTCACTGCATCTGGGCAGGAACGGCGCTTCGCTCAGCAACCGTCGTGCAGAAGAGGAGCGGGACCACGCAGCTGGCTGAACGCTCATGGCGTTACATCCAGTACGCATAAAATGATAGTCGCCAGAGGCGGGCAGACCGTAGAGCACATTTCAGACGAAAAAATCATCATAAATCCTTTTTTAGGTGCGCAGAAAACTTGCGAGCCTTCAAAAGAGGAAGTAAGATGACAACACGTGCCTACCAGAGCATTGTTGTTGTTGATTTGTAGTGGACGTTACCAGCGCCAACCACGCGTCTATCTTACTTCCTCTTGAATCGGCTCGACAAACTAGTTGTACAAGACTTAAATACAGGGACTTTGTGTTACCAGCACAAAGTCCTTTGTCTTTTCAGCCCTGGACTTCATCTTCATCGATTATCTTAACTTTTACTTTCCTGAGTTCTCCGGTTTGCGAGGACAATGTATCCAGCGCATGAGCTGTATTTCTGAAATAGCGGGGCATCTTGTTCGCAGTTGAAAGTCTGATCGTCTGATTGAAGACAGTCACAACATCCACAACCTTTCGCTTTCTCTCATCGGATCGATCCGTTGAGATAATCACGCCAGAAACGCCACCTGAGATCGCCAGTTCAGTAAAAACCTTTAACTCCATGATTTTACCTTCCTTTGCGACATTTACTAATCATTTATTATCAGTATACAATGCCCGTATCGCAAGGTATTTTTAGCAAATTCCCGATCTTTTCGATCTGGTAGAAAATGAGTGCAAAATGAACAGTTCGGTAGCCAAAAATCAACTCGCTTCCCTCCGTAACAACCGGATACTTCGCCGTGCAATAATTCCAGGAAAATATCATATCGCGGCCAAACTAATGGCCCGCTCTCTGAATATCCCGGTCGGTGAAATCTACGATCAAGCCGTTGAACAATTTCTGGCTGCCCCTCCGGCTAAAGAGGACTTCATTCTCGTCGGCAGAAAAAACAACCCACCCAAGGTCAGCTTCTGGCTCAGCTCACACCTGAGTGAAAGAGCAAAAGCACTGGCTGAGTCTCTCGAACTCACCGAGCACGAAGTGCTGATTACAGCTATCAACGACTACGCCAGGAAGCATAATTTTGATCGTATTAAGACCGGAAAAGGGACTCGGTCCTCTAAAAAGGTCTAAAATTTCACGCAGTACATATAGCATGAAATGCCCTACAGGATCCCGTACATTTTTCAGCTTTACCTCCTTTAACGCTTAATTGCACTTAGAGTACACTTTTTCCTTTCGATAAATGCACGTTAAGCGCATCCTGTAGCCGCCGGAAACAGCACCAGAAGAACTCCCCCCTGAAACACATACCTTGCTCTGTATGAAATACAGGGCAGGGGAGGTGTTGGACAACCCGAAACGGGGCGTCAGATATAGTTTCTTAGAAAATTATTGATAGAAAATAGCAGGGTTTCTTTTTCGCGTTAATTACATATAATACGCACTACATGTAACTTTTGCGGCCACGAGAAATTCCTGATGGATGATTCACAAAATTCGAAAAAACGCCCCACTGAACAGCATCAATTAACGAAAACGTCGGAAGAAATCTCAGATATTCAGAGACTTCTTGATGAGGCCCGCGAGGCCGTTCTGTCTTGTCGACGCTTATCCAGGGCATCATTGATAAATACCGTGACGAATCTCTGCCTGGTCGTTCTCGTTGCGATCATGTTCATGGTAATTCAGACGCAGAAACGTGAATATTTTGCTACAAACCCCCAGGGGGGAATTACACCACTTGTTTCTCTGGATCGCCCAGTTATCACCGATGAAGGCGTAAAGCTCGTTGCGCGCGACTCTCTCTATATGATTATGAATCTCAACTTCGATACGTATAAACAGGATATTGAAAGGGGGCGTTCTGGCTTCACTGATGAAGGACTGGCAAATATTCTCCAGGCCATGAAGGAGGCCGGAATATTCGACATCATGAAGAAGTACAGAGTTAACTCGCGTACAGAATTTGGCCCCGCAGTAATTACTGCTAAGGGCATCAGTAAATCAAAAGTGGCCTACTGGAAACTTGAATACCCCATCACGATCAGATTCGTTGGTCAAAGCTCAGTTACAAGGCCTATGAACTTCACGCTGCTGACAACTGTGAAAGCAGTCGAACCAAATGTAAATCCCGCAGGTGTAGCCATTTCACAGGGAATTACCCGGCCTGTAAAAGATTCGGCCGTTAACTGAGCCAGATAAACAAGGGTGGTAATAATGAATTACAAGATAGCATTCGTGGCCACGCTACTGGGGCTCATTTGTCAGCCATTGAATGCGGCTGTTTCGTCTTCTGGCAATGTGTCAATTGTGGCCTCAGTGGACCCCACCGATTCAGCGGTTCCTTTTCCTGATGGTCCTGGGGCAGATAAGGGTACCGGTGACCAGGCACAGATGCGTACCACATTGAACAACACAACACCTGAAAGCGCCACATCTTCGCGGCGTTTCCCGGATCAGACGTCTTACGAGCCTTCACAAGCCGATTCTCAGGCGGCAGGCGGCGCGCCCTCACGTTCAGGACGTGGCGGTAATCAGCAGGAGATGATGACAACCAAGCAGGCCCTGATGGAAGGAATTCGCCCGGGAAATCTGTCCCCGGAAGACATACGCGAAGCATTGTCCGCCAGGGATGAAATGAGCGCCAGTATGAACACTCCTGTAATAAATGCGGTTCCGCAGATCACATCTCAAACCATCAGTCTTTCTCCAGGAGATGCGACACCAGTAGTCCGTGTCGCTCCCGGGCGGCCGACATATATTGTGTTTGAAGATATCACCGGTGCGCCATGGCCACTTGAGTACCCGCCGATAAATCACAGCGGGGCAAAACGTTTCTATGTCAGTGGCTTTGAAGATAAGCCTTTCGTGACTATTCAGCCCCTGGTCACATACGGGAACGGCGATGTCGGAGTGATACTGAAAGACTTGCCTGTGCCTGTTGCTTTGGTGCTGGCTAATGCAGAGCCCTCTTCAGCTGACAAAGTGTATAAATATGACAGCCGGGTGAATATTCGAATCCCGCGTCGCGGCCCCCTTGCGCCAGTCAATACGATCACCACAGTAAACAAAATCGCGCTCTCGGATCCTGAGCTGCAGTCACTGCTCGATGGTATTCCACCAAAAGACGCCAGCAAGCTTAAAACAGACAACAAACGAGTCTCAGTCTGGCGCCGGGCTGACAAGCTGTATGTCCGTTCTGTACTTGAGTCTCGCACCCAGTTTTCTAAGACGCTTTCCTCTGCAGATGGAACCCATGTCTATGAAATGGAGATTTCTCCATTCATCACGATGATGGAGCAGGGCAGCACTATCACGGTCAAAGTGGAGTTATAGATCATGGCCAAATCAAAAATGATTAAATCCATAATGGGTGGTGACAAATCCCGGAACGCATATATCGCCGGTGGTTTTTTTGCCTTCATCCTCTTTGCAATTGCCATCATGTGGATTGTCTCTGTTAGCTCTAAGCCCTCGGAAGAGTCAAAATCCCAGATGGCAAGAATCACAAGCCGCCAGGATATTTCTACCGGCGAGAACAAGGCTTATACCAAGCAAATAGAAACCTTCAACGCCAGGAAAGCTGAGGAAGCGACGAAAAGCGGCTCAAGCTGGATTTCCATACCCGCGTACTACGACATAAAAATTGATACGCCAGCCCAGCAAAAAGCCAGTGCTCCGGTTAAGCAAACCGTGTTTAAAGAGCCTGAGACCTCTCAGGTAGCAACCGGAATGAAACCTGCCAATATTGCTCGTCAGGAAGCACAGGAGCTTCTGGCGCAGCTTTCTACCTCGTGGTCATACTCTGAACCGTCTGATGCACCAGTCAGAACTCCTCCTGAATATGCACAACGCATCATGCCAACAGTAACAACTAACGCATCACTGAACGCGGCAGCTCCCGTTGTGGCGCCCACAATTGCACCTTACCGTCTGTATGAAGCATTTAAAGTCTGTCCGGCAAAATCCCTGGTCAAGCTTGATACCAACACCAACTCAGCGGTGCGTGCAACGCTCATTTGTCAGGAACTGGCCAATGCAACGATCTTCGCAGCCGGGTACAAGTTGGTAGGTGAGGACATTGATATGACGTTCACACTCATGACCTACAAGGGTGAAACCTACAAAGTTCAGGCTAAACCTGTTGATCTCGATACTGGCCGGTCAATGTTATCTGCAGAGATAAATAACAACTACTTCCGCCGCATTGTTGTGCCGGCACTGGCCAGAGCGACTCAAAAAGTCGGGAGCCTTTATGAGAACCAGTCAAACAGTACAACCTATGTCAGTAATGGCACGGTAGTAACAGACAGTTCCGGCAAGGTTGATGCCGATCAGGTGAGAGGGACGTTCATCGGAGGTCTGGCTGAACAAACGGCGAAAGTACTTGAAGCTGATAACGCGAGAGTACCCCCTGTCCAGGCGACACGGGATGAGTCGACTTTTGGGATTCAGTTCCTGTCCCCGGTAATGAGCTCAGACACTTTGGATAAAAGCAAACAATCCGCCCCTTCAGTTCCGCAACAGCCTGCAGCACAACAGCAGATGGACAGCCAGCGGCAGGTACTGCAGCAGAGCAACATGCTGTCGCCTACTCCGGCTTCAGAAAATGGACCTGTTTTCGGATCTGGTTCAGTGCAAATCAATTAAAAAAATTTATCCCAAAATTATCATTTAATAGGTATTATTTGTAATGAAAGCAAACAACGGTCCCGATGATACCAATGATTTCGATGAAGCATTTATGACTGATGATATTCCGGAAGCTGAGCCGGTAGTTCCTGAAGAATTGGTAGCTACCAGACCAGGCAAAAGCCCTAAAAAGGGGAGTAATCTTGTCCGTTACCTTCTCTACGGTTTTGGTGGACTGGTGCTGCTTTTCATTCTGCTCGTCCTCTGGGCGACAGTAACAGCTGACAGTTCAGACACAGCCGGACAACAGCAGGCTTCTAACGAATCTAATATTGATGCGGCTGCAACCGCTCCGGCCGCTTTAGTTCCAGCAAAGCCGGTCGAGCACGAGCCTCAGGAAGATGATATTGAGGACGTAGCACAGCTCAGGGCGCAGCTTAAAGCTGCACAGCAAAACACAGCCATCAGGGATGAGAAGTATAAAGCCCTGGCAAGTGCGTACGTACAGCTTCAGGCTGATTACAAATTACTTCAGGAAAATCAGAACAAAAATATCGGGAGACCTTCGACTAATAAACCGGAATATGATGTCCTGCCGGTGCTTAAAGGTGTCTCTCTTGTCTCTGTTTATGATGGATACGCTTTTGTGAAGAAAGGGAACACGGTCTATTCAGTTAAAAAAGGAGATAAAGTCAACAATGCTATTGTGATTGAAATTGATCCTGTTCTCAGGAAGGTCATTACGGCCAAAGGAGTAATTCAATAATGGAAGAGATGTCGGTTGCGTTTATAAACCTTATAAACAATATAACTGAACCTTTCTGGCTTCTGCTCGGTGCAATAGGAGTAACGGTATCCCTCATATGGGTGGTAGGTCTAGGTTTTAAAATGAAGCGAGGTACAGCACCAGGGGCTACTGCTGTGACCCCCGGAGAAATTATAGGCGTACTGGTCATTGCTTCCTTTATTGGTAATTATGCAAGCTGGCTCAGCTCTTTTAGTCAGAGCGCAGGGCTTGGCGATATTTCATTTGGTGTGCTTTCGTATGTTGATGAAGGAGGGAATCTCGGTAAATTTGCGGGCGTTATTAACGCCGCTCTTACTTTCGTTTCAATGATGGGAGGACTTTTCGGAATGAAAGGTCTTTATCTGTTAAAACAAAAAACAAGTGGTGAAGGTAAAACTGGTGATCTGGGGATGCAAGCGGTAACTCACATAATCGGTGGGGGCTTTTTAGTCCAGATTGCTCAGTTACTATCAGCATTCGCAAACAGCATCTAAATATACCCAAAGGATAATTTCATGTTTAAAAATAGCAACTCAAAATTAAACGCAGCACTTAAAATTACTGCACTCTTTGTCATTACCTATCTGACCTTATCCGCGCCAGCAAGTGCGGCAACTACGTTACAGGAAATTTTAGGCAAAGCCAAAGATGTGCTTGTGAGTCTTAAAGATTTCCTCATCTACTTAGGTTACGTAATGGCAGTTCTTTGTATTATCGTGGGCGCATTCAAACTGAAAGCTAAATCAGATGGGGACCAGCAAGTAAAAGTTGCTCACGTTGTAATCCTTTTTGTTGCTGCCATTTTATTCGGTGGTGGTGCGTTTTGGGTTCAATCAACGGCAGACTCCGTTGGTGTAGAAATCTCTTCTGGCATTTAACTTTATTGGCCCGGATCTCACATATCCGGGCCTGGAATTTTTAACATGGCCAAACGACTGACAGCAGATGAATTATTCAGGGAGTTTGCCACAACGGATTCTCCTTTTGAAAAATGGCGTTTATTTAGTCATATCACAAATGAAGCCACTTTCATTTTTCTACCCAACCACCTGCAGAAGAACCTGTGCAATTTGCAGTTCGGCATTTTTGAAGAATTACATAGCAGTGACACCAAAAAAGTAAAAGCTGCTCAATCGCTGATGAAATGGCTTTTATCTCACCAGGCCATTGTCAGGGAACATTATGAGAGCGCAAGTCCGGCCGCGGTTTATCGCGCACTTAAAAGCATGACTCCAGAACAGATTGAGCAGGTGACTGAAGTTAACAGAAATCTTTTTCTGGTATTTAACCCGTCCCTTCTGACTTTCAAAAAACAAAAATTTTTCAACAAATTCCTTTTCTGGAGAAAATAAAATGGAAGGCTTCGCCCGATTTTTAGCCTCAGTAGCTTCATCAACATTTAACAAACCGCTGCCGGAATATTCAGGCTGGGACTCTGTCGTTCCGCTTACAAAACGTGACCTGGATAACGATACATCGCTGGAGAAACCCTACATTTTCACGACTGAACAAGGTGAGCTTATTACCTTTTTCGACCTGCAGGGCGTTTTCCAGATCGTAGGGAAGGACCATTTTGCTGAAATGCTCGATGAGCTTTGCATGAGTCTTCGCCCTCTATGCAATAAATATGGCATAGATTTCTGGATTTCCTATGAGGAAGATCCTGACCGCGCTTATGACGAACTTGCTCGCATCGTATCCCCACAAATTATGGCCAGTCGCAGAATGGGCCTTAAAGTTGAAGATATTATTCGTTCACGCATCTCCAAAAATGCAAGCCGCTGCCATTTCGAACAAAATTTTCTTGTAATGAAAACCGGTCTCCTTGCACTTGCCAAGGAGACGATGAAGGAAGAGATGGGTGAGAAATCCCGTAAGCGTAAGGCTATGAAATCCAGCTTAATTCCTAAATACGGCCAGGATCTCGACACAATCTACAAATCGCTGCGTACATTGCACATCACAAACGTGGAGCGGGTAATTGATAACTTCAGGCTCTGCGATAAAAGCGGGACCTCCGGCATAATGCTGCGCCGCCTCGATGTACATGAGGCTGCCAGACGTGTTCGCATTATGCTGGAACGAGAGCGCACCTCTCAGAACTGGGTACCGAAACTTATAACTGATGGTCCGACACCACGCGGCCGCCTGAAACACATTGATGACTTCATTCCGACCAAGCTTAAGTGGCAAATCTGTGTACACAACCCAACGATTATTGAGGGAACACCATTCATAGACACAGGTGAATTCGCGCATGCGAATTTGCACATGGAGCTTGCGCCGCAAGAAATTCGCCAGTTCAGCGAGCTCCTTCAGAACATGGATCGTACCATGCCCTTTCGCTGTACGTTCCACCTCTCGCCCCGTGGCCTGGATAGTTGCAAGCTCAGGGATATCACAACGCAGCTTGTCGGGTTCTTTGGACAACCAAAGAAAGTTAAAGAGTCTCTTGATTATCTGAAAGGGACTGACGAGCACGACCCGGTTATGGCCATGCAGTTCAATGTCTCAACCTGGGCACGTGATACGGATACATTAAAACGACGCGTCAGCACGCTGGACCTGGCGATTCAGGGATGGGGTGTTTGTTCAATGTCTGGTGCAACGGGTGATCCGGTAGCTTACTGGACTGCAACTGTACCCGGTTTTGCCAGGAGCAATCCGTCTACCGTAATGACACCGCCACTGCGGGAAGCAGCTGAAATGCTGCCACTTGCACGGCCGGCCTCACCATTTAATAACGGCTGGCTCCCGATGTGTACTCCGGACGGGAAAATTATTCCTCTTCATTCCTATTCGGATCTGCAGGATACCTGGATTCGAATTTCATCAGGCACACCGGGTTCAGGTAAATCCCTGAAAATGAACGTCACAAACTTTGCATTCGCGATCGCTCCGGGTTACTCCAACCTGCCTCTTATGCTGATGCTCGATGTTGGTAAAAGTTCGTTTGGCACGATCTATCTCATCAAAGATGAACTACCAGAACATCGTAAAAATGAAGTTATGGCCATTGAGCTTGAAAACAGTCGTGAGTACTGCACCAACATTTTCGACACACAACTCGGACTTCGCCAGCCACTGCCTCACGAACGTGAATTCATAAATAATTTCATCAAGCGACTCTGTGCTCATCGTAAAACCAATGAAGAAGGCGTCAGCTCTCTGCAAATCCCGCAAGGGGTTGAAGGCTTTGTATCCCAGCTCGTCGACATGGCTTACAAAGCCACGGAAAATCCTGAATCTCAGTTTCAGTACGAACCCGGCCGTGACATTAAAGTTGATGCTGCGCTGTCTGAGATGCGTCAGACATCCGAACGTGATGAGCGATGGTGGGAAACCGTTACCTGGTGGGAAGTGGTTGATATGCTTTTCGACGCTGGTCATCCTCAACTGGCAGCTTCTGCCCAGCGTTTTGCGGTACCGGAGTTCACGATGTTGACGAGCATTGCGGCATCAGAGCAACTCAGCAACCTGTACCCGGAATTAAGGGTCAGTGAAACCAGTGAAACTATTCAGCAGTATGTCATCCGTCATTTACGTGACGTAGCGACAACCTTCCCTATGTTCGCTGGCCGCACGCGTTTCGAAATATCTTCTGAAACCCGAATTCTTTCAGTCGAGCTCGGAAAGGTGCTGGCGACCAAAAAAGAACATGCAGGTCTGTTCTACATGCTGGCTCGGCATCTCGGTACCCGTAGTTTTTTCCTCGATACCGAAACATTCATGCCTCACTGCCCCGATCGCTACAAGGCGCATCATGAAGCACGTATTCTGGCCAACCGTGCTGAGAAAAAAATGATCGCTGCTGATGAAACACATAACTTTAGCGACGATCCTTTCACATCAAATCAGTTCGTTGTAGACGGCCGCCAGGGGCGAAAACTGGGTCTGGTCATTGAGCTGGTATCACAATACCTCAAAGACCATCATCCTCTAATTCGCGAAGCCGCAACTGACGTCTTTGTTCTGCGTGGCGGGAGCGCGAGTGATGAAAAAATTCTTCAGGAAGAATTTAAAGTCACGCCTGAAACAATCATTCGCTTACGTCGAGAATGTCGTGGCCCCGGGCCGAATGGCGCCAACTTCCTCGCATTCTTCAAGACCCAGCTTGGCAATGTCTGCCACATCCTAAATAACACGGCCAGCGCCACTGAGCTGTGGGCCTTCAGTACCAGCCAGAAAGACACAATCATTCGTGATGAACTTTATAAACGTTTTGGTACAGACGTTGCGCGATCACATCTTGTTAAACGCTTCCCTTCAGGCAGCTCCGCAAGCTACCAGGAACGCATCAAGGAGCGTGGGCTTAATCAGGAAAACCAGACCGTAGCGGGATATCTGATTGAGGAATTATCAAAAGAAATCCGGGAGGGAGCATAAGATGAATTTTCGTAAAAAATTACTGGTTCTGCTGGTCAGCGGAGGTGTAAGTGCAGCTGCATGGGCAGCTTATCCTGTAACAGACGCGACTCTTATTACTGTAGTGAAAACAGGATTCAATGCCCTTGCTATTCAGATTGGTTCATTCCAGACACAGATGGGCACCCTACTGACTCAAATCGGCTCTTCGATCAATCAGAACGGAAGCAAAGTGGCAACGACCGTTGAAGCTGCTGCAAAAGCGGATCGAGAATTTCAGACGGAGAAAAGCCGTCAGGAGCGCATTAACAAAACAAAGCATGACCTTGAGGTTTCCAGCAGTATTTGTAGTGAATCCGCATCAGGTGGTGCCACCTCGGTATCTGCCGGCAGCAGTGCAGCGAAGGGGACTTTACGCCCTGGGGGAGGCGGGGTAGCTAACACTAGCATCAACAATGCCGTAAACAAACCAGCAGTCAATCCGATCGCTGACGCTTCTCGTTCAGCTGCCGTTCACGCGAAATACTGTGACGCAATTGACTATGCGGCATACGGTGGATCTGACGCCTGCCCGGCAGTGAATACCAGTATGCCCGGTGCAGACAAACGTGTTGATTCCCTCATGACAGGGGCAGGTAAGGATGGGAAAAAACCTGATCTTACCTTTTCTCAGGAGCAGACCGACGTTGCCCGGATGTATATCCAGAACTCGACGCGCCGCTCGATAAGCAAAGACCTGACAAAAGCTGAAGCAAGCAGTGCGGCCGGGAAAGTGTACCTGGGCGTCACAACCCAAATGAATGCTTCCATCAGCGCTGCGGCTGACCCTCAGGAACGTATGCTTGCTGAACGCCAGCCACTTGATGAAACGAAAGAGCTGCTGCAGGAAGCCCTTCAGTCACCAAGCGCGAAATCCTATTTCGACGAAACCGCGTCAGACGTAGCCCGTTCAACGGGGAAAATGTCGAAAGCCGAATTCCTTCAATTCGAAGTGGGTCGCAGATATGCAAATACTGCATATCAAAAGGACCTGCAGGAGATGGACGGGGAAAATCTTCAGCGGGAAATCATCCGAGTAAATGCCCTCCAGAATTCACTGCTTCTGGAACTGCGTAATGAAATTCAGGCTGGTAATGTCGTGGCCGGACAGCAGCTCGCTTCACAAGTCCGGGCTGAATATGGTCCGTTACTCGATAAGCAGTATCAGGCGATCGGTGCACGCATGGGTGGAGAGTAATCATGAAATTGAAAACTATTGGCAAAGCCGTATCCTCTCCAATCTGGGTACCGTTACTTCCGCTTGTCTACACCATAAAGCGACTGCAGCGAACTCACGATGACAGCCGCGCCGTTATCAGTGATCTCCATGCCGACATACGGCAAAAGCTTGCCGCGCGCAAAGGCCAGGCCCGGACGGAGGACCAACAGGAAGACAGTGCAGAACTGTCGTTTGAAGAGGCTGTACAGCTTGCTGAAAGAAATGCGGCCATCCGTGGACAACAGTACAGTCTCGCAGAAGTGCGACAGATGCTGGTCATTCGGAAGCGAATGATCCTGGCGCTGGCATATTTAATTTTTCTGGGAGGCACGTTTACCCTGATTCGTACTTCCATGCTATTTGGCATGAGTATGTTAATTTTCTCAGCATCAATGATGTTGTTTGCCGTGCCGGCACAGTTCCGTATCTGGCAAATTGACAACCGGCGTTTAAGCAAAAGCGAGAGGGGGGGATTTGCTGATTTTCGGGCTGAAACAAACTGGGTGCGCGATACGCTTAATCCGCGCCTGAAATCACAGGTAAGCAGAACTCTTCTGACGGCTCTGCTTGTTATTTCCTTGGGCGCACCTATAGCTGGCCATGCGGAGAATCTAGATGATCTTACAACGGCTGCCGATCGCGGTACCGACATTAGCCGGCAGGCAATGGTGACGCTTTTTGGCCAGATCGTTAATGACCCTTTGAACGGTATACTCGAGGACGGAGGGGACAGCCTGGTCTCTCAGGTCCTCAAAGTCTTCAGCTCTACTCTCCTCATAGTCGGCACTGCCATGGGCGGTTATATCATTCTGAGGAAGACCAGCCAGACAGCGCATGATGGTGTATTTCTGGATAAGGACCAGGCATCAGTATGGATGCCTATCCGCGTCCTGGCGGCATTTTCACTCTTAACTCCACTACCTAATGGGTGGAGTCTGAGCGCACTGCTAATGCTTTACGCCGCGGCAAAAGTTGGTGTGGGCGGAGCGAATATTGCCACAGACCTCACAGTAGATGCGTTTATGAATGGTCAGTCGTTTGTACTGCAACCTGCAGCGCCTTCAACTGTCGAATTATCACGTTCTCTTTTTGAGGCGAACCTCTGCATGTTCGGCATCAATGCCAGCCTCGATAACCTCAATTCTGTTGGCGGCTTTTCTTCAGCAGGCGACTATATCAACCAGTCTGGCTTGGCCGGTGACAATGGTTTCATTCTCAAGTCCCGTAGCTATACGTGCGGTGGAGCGACTATCGCCGTGGAAGAAGATCAGTCATTACTGGCAAAGCTTGGCATTTCAGCTGATGTTGACATTAATGCGATTCGTGAAGCTCACGCTACCGGCCTTAATGAGATGCAACGAGCTCTGCGTGATGGCGCACAACAATTCGTAGACGGTGTGCTGGCCCGCCAGCAGAACGAAAACGCCAATCTGGTAAACGCGGAAGCTATCATCCAGAACGCCAGTCAGATTTACGAGAACAAGGTAACAGCGGCCATCAGGTCATCAAATATTAATAGCCAACTGAAAAACCTCACCAGCCAGGTCGGGGACACCATCAAGACTGAAGGATGGATGTCGTTAGGAAGCTGGTATCAAACTTTAGCCGTTGCGAATAATCGTATTGGGAATACAGCAGCCGCTAAAGGCTCGGCATTTGGTGCATCAACGGGGCAAGGCCCTGCAGTGGATGATGAGTATCGACTCGTCATGAGCGCATATCAGGCACAGCGCTCCGTAACTGACAATTCAAGTGCTGGAGTTCTAACAGCAAAATCATCATACGAAGCTAACAACATTACTGACGCATCAAGTTTTCTTGGATACGTATTTAATACAGCAGGTCAGTCTCTTACAACCAAACTGATCAATTTGTCACAAAATGACTCCGGACAAGTGAACCCAGTCATTGCTATGAAAAACCTTGGCGATTACGTCATAACAAGTTCAGAGGCAGGAATACTGAGCTTCGCCGCAATCAAAGCATTTATGGCTGGAGCAAACGAATCACTTCTTGGAAATGTTATTAACAAATTCTCAGGTGTAGGTAAAGCAATTGAGTCGTTAGCTGAGTCTCTGGGTGTTTATATTAACCTTAGCTTTATAATGTTAATTGGATGCGGGATAACATTAGCAATTTACATTCCGCTTATGCCGTTTTTAATATGGCTTGCAGCGTGCGTAAATTATTTCGTCATAATAGGCGAGGCCATTTATGCTTCAGCTTTATGGGCCTTTGCCCATTTGCTAGGCAATGGTGAAGGCATGGGGCAAAAAACTACCCACGGCTACATTTTCATTTTGAATCTAATGTTCAGACCAACATTAATGGTTGGAGGGTTTTTATTAGGCGGAGGTATCGTCATCATTGGCGGAACGTTACTAAACAAATTCATGCCCGCCGCAATGGCTAATGCTCAGTTTGATTCAATAACAGGAATAGCAACTCTTATCGGATATTTAGTTTTATATTGTGGAACAGCTATTGCTCTCGTGGGTTCTTCCTTCTCATTGATTAATGTTGTACCTGATCAAGTTATCAACTGGGTAGGAGGACATATGAGTCAAAGTCTCGGCAGAGATATGTCTGACAAAGCTGCACATTCAGTTAACGTTCTGGCTAATAAAACTGAAAGTGGACTTAATTCAGGGAGTAGACAACCGCGATCAAATCCTTCAGGCAATTCTAACGGTGGCGCACCAAAAAACAGTATAAAATAACAATCATTAAAAGGGGTATTTATTGCCCCTTCTTAAGATATGTGCTATTTTATAAGTAGTTAAATACCCTGAGGCCGCTAAAATGAAAAATAATTTAAAAACTGGCGTAGTGGAAAGAATTACAGGTAATGCTGTCACCTTGAAAGTGGGTGACAAGCGTGAATACATTGAGCTAAATGATGAAATTACATCAGGGCTATCTCTCGGCGATACAGTGAGAATTGTTTATACAAACGGTCGCATGGTTCGTGTATTTAATATTTCCACTGAAATACTATACGAAACAGACGTAAATCTGACCAAGTCCGGTTTCACGAAAAAACTAAGCCTGATTTTCATGATTACATCTGTGATTTGCGCCATACCGATTATCGGGGCGCTCGTAGGATTAGTGTTAATCGCTGGCATCATAGGCTCCTCCATTAAGTATGGAAACAGTGTACTGGCAAAGGTTACTGCACTGAGCATTGCCACTGCGATGGCCTATATAGCGGTTGCAACGACCTTGATGATAAATGGACATTTCCTGCTGTCATTTATTGTATGCACAGCTGTTGTTTACGTAGCGCTAACCCTAGCTTCAAAGATTCAAGATTCTCAAGCTTTGGCACTCAGCAAAGTTGCCGTTGCTGATGATCATTGTTTGAATTTCAAAGCAGTAAACTTATAATGTCGTAAATCCGTCGCACAATCGACGGTCGGGCTTGGAACCCCGTGATGCATAGAACAGTCCCCAGCAATGGCGGGCTGGGCGTGGCGCTACTTGTAGCGGCCGGTAGTGCATCCGGGTTCCAAACCATGTTCAGTTCGCCACCAATCCTGCTTGGAACCAGTTTTGGCGCGCTTAATGCACTAATATTTGGGACTGAAACCTATGCAAACACAAATCACCTGCGGTGATCACCGCAACTTCACCTTCTCCAATGACATCCACATCAAGGCCGGCTTCCACCTCACCGTATTCATTGCTGACAACTGCAGCATAACTGCAGGGGCTGAATCTTACATACAGTGCAGAAACAACTGCGTTGTTATAGCGGGAGACAACAGCAGCGTTGATACTGGCGCTTTTTGTAACGTAATCACTGGTTCGGATTCAACAGTGACCGCAGGACCAGGTTCATCCGTTGCGGCCGGAGAAGGAACCGAAATTCGCTTTCAGTGGTGGTGTGGGAATGACCTTGAAACCACGATCGGGAAAGTTGGAGAAAAGGGCCTGATGCCAGCTGTTAAGTACCTCATTGTTGATGGCCGCATAACAGCCATTAATTAAATAGCCTGACGCACTATCACCAGTTTGCCGTTCATGCAGTCAATTGGTAAATCGGGGGTCCCTCCGGGTTCCGATTTAGTGGTTGACGGCGATACCTTGAAAAACCCTTTTTATGGGGGGTAGAACCCGCAAGGAGGCTACCCCCATGCTGAGCCAATCATAGCCTTTCCATGCATCTGGCCAACAAAGCCACCATTACCAGACATTCCGGCGATAACTAATTTCAAAAAACCTGCCAGTGCTCCTGACAGTAACATTATCATTTGGTAATTTAGTACCAGCTGCTCACTGGTCATCATATGAAACCGCGATTAGCTTATCCTAACCTGTAAAATGGAATTATTTATGAATGGGAACATTGAATTACTTAATTACAGCCAAGAAGCGATAAAGTCTCTTAATGAAACAGAACGGAATGTTTCACGAATATTTCCCTTATCTGCTTATGTAATGCGGAAGGTAATAGACCTTATTTCAACAAGCACAAAATTTATATTACCTAACTGCGCTGATTTTATAGACGTCGAAAGTTTCAGCCAAACACATCTCGATTTAGCACGACTTCCATATCCGGTAGTAACCTTTGAAATCCCCTGGGTAAAAGATACTCCATTAAAGGAATACAAAGATTTCCCCAATACACTTTCAACCAAACGCATTGCCTTGTGCATCGATTATTCAGATGAGCATAAACATCTTTGCCCTGTCCCTAACCTCGATCCACTGCTGAAAAGCTTTCCGCAGGGTGGTGTATTAGTTTTCTCAATTTACTTTAACGACCGCGATAAATCGTGGGTTTTATGCCAGGGCGGCTCATTCGTTCCTTACGAAAACCATCTGGAGAAGCTAAGTGACGCAAAGCTCCAGTCACTACCAGCTTCTGTTCTGGCCACAGAACAACTTAAATCAGCTGGCCAACTACCAGAGAAAAACCTCACACAGTTTATCGTTGAGCCATTCATCGCGTTGCCGGAGTTCGCGAGTGAAATGGAGAGAGCCATGGGGGGACGGGATAAACTGTTCGCAGATATCATTCTGAATACTCGGGATGAAGTTTTTGCTTACATAGGTGCCTGTAGCCTTCTTAACTGCGCTAACGTCATCGTCGAACCTGTCAATGCAACCACACCGGATACATTGAGGAAACTCCCTCCATCCGCGCGTAAGAAGCTTAAGCCAGTGCCTAAGCCTAAGTTTGAATACAAGGTTCTTCAGATCTCAGATGAAAGAACGAGTCACACTAAATCTTGCGCCGGTGCAACAGATGCTGCAGAAGGAACCCCAAGGCGTACCCATCTCAGGAGAGGGCATATAAGGCGACTGAAGGAACGAGTGATCTGGGTCCGACCGGCGGTCATCAATCCGGGGAGCTCCGTAGGGGTTATCAATAAGGATTACCAGCTGAAGACGTCTTGATCCGGCATAGCCACCACATACGGGGTCAATGGGTGCTTAAATGGCCTATAATTGGGTACTGACTGGAGGTTCGTATGTGTGGCCGCTTTTCTCAATCGCTGAGCCGTGAAGAATATCTTAGCGTGCTTACAGGCGACGTCGACAGGGATATCCCTTTCGACCCAGCGCCTATAGCTCGATACAATGTCGCGCCTGGGACGAAGGTTCTGATACTCAACCAACGTGGTGGAGCGTTGCATATCGATCCTGTCATGTGGGGTTACGCACCGCCATGGTGGGATAAACCGCCATTAATTAATGCTTGCGTTGAAACAGCGTCCTCAAGCCGCATGTTCCGTTCTCTTTGGGAAAATGGCCGAGCTATTTGCTTTGCCGACGGTTGGTTTGAATGGAAGAGAGAAGGGGACAAGAAGCAACCATACTTCATTCACCGCGTAGACAGAAAACCGATCATGATGGCAGCCATTGGAAGCACTCCCTTTGAACGTGGTGATGAGCAGGAAGGTTTTTTAATAGTGACTGCAGCTGCAGACAAAGGGCTTGTTGATATACATGATCGGCGCCCCTTGGTTTTAACATACGAAGCAGCACAAGAGTGGCTTCGGCAGGATCTTAACGGCAAAGACGCTGCAGGAATCGCAAATGATGGCGTATTGCCCGCAGATGAATTCACCTGGCACGCAGTTTCACGCGCCGTGGGTAATGTTAAGAACCAGGGGCGTGAGCTGATCGAGCCAGTTCCCAGCTCAAATTGAAGTAGATAGCCATCCACACCTGATCATGCATGCAAGCTAATCCCGCGTTGCATAATTTCAATGGTGGGCTTCACCAATTAAAGTCAGCTTCACACCCGCGGCAGAAGCGAGCTGCGCCAAAGTCGTAATTGTTGGGTTGCCCTTTTCAGATAATGCACGGTATATACTTTGCCGGGCTAACCCTGTCTTCTTGGCCGCTTCACCTATACCGCCCTTCGCTTCTAACACACGGCGTAACGCAATGAGAAATCCGCCTAAACCGCCTTCTTCGTTGATCTCTTCGAGCGCGGTCTTTAGATAGAGCTCAGCATAATCAGGATCGGCGCGTAACTCTTCAATCATAAGTTTGTCACGGTCTACTGCCGGTGCGCTTGTGACCGCCTTGTTGGCGGTCTCCTTTTTACTCGCTACTGTCATTTTTTCGCCCTCGCTTTAAAGTCTTTGAGGTATTCAACTGCTTTATCTAAATCGGCGTCCTGCGTTTTTTTCGTTCCGCCGACGTATAAAAGGATGATTTCACCATCTTCTATCGAGTAGTACACTCGGTAGCCTGGGCCATAATCAATTCGCAACTCCCAGACGCCATCCCTTTCAAACTTGTGATCGCCAAAGTTACCCGCTTCGGCCCGGTCAATTCTGGTATCTATCTTCGCCGCGGCGATACGGTCTTTTTTCTTGAGCTTCGTTAACCAATCACTAAACGGTTTTTCGCCATTTTCATCTTGGTAGAACTGAGATTTGTACATCCAGTTTCCCCTTACTCCCTGATTCACTCCATTGTCACTTATAAGAGACATATAATCAAGTGAATGTAACTTAAAAGTGTCACTTTCTTTTAGCGCTTTGGTCCCGCCTTTTTTTCGTATACGAAAATTTCGTTCTCGAGTAGTGCGGCATGTATCCACCCAGCTACAGTCAGTCGGTCCAAAGCAGGAGACAGCTTACACAGGTTTTCAACATAACCTTCAGCAGGCAATGACTTCCCGGAACGCACCTGGATAGCTGCAACGCCAGCCCACTCACTTTCATCTCCGGGAACCCAGCCAGACTTAAGAAGCAGATTCAGCATTGCTTGTGCCGCCCATGCAGGTGACTTTCCTGTACTGGCCCAGTCTGTAAACGTGTTTCCCGGGAGCATACGAGGCTCATTAAGTAACCCGACACAAACAGCCTCATTAACAACCTGCTCAATGGCCAGAGCCGGTGATAACCCGCACCGGATTGACCACTGCTTTGCTATTTGCATGCGGAAACTGGCAGCAAGTTTTGAAAAATCTCGCATGAACTATTCTTCCTCCACTTCAATGCCATCTTCCAGCGTTATACCGTGCCAATCATCGGCCCAGCTGGTGAATCCCGGCGAATCAATGCTTGGCATATGCACGCTTGCAGTGTGATAGCCAGTGTCGCCATTAATGGTGGCAACGTGCTCTCCGTTGTATGCGCTCAGTGTGTCCAGAACGCTATAGAACTTTCCTCCGGCAGCTCGGAAATCCTTCACCGCTTTCTCGAGGCGTTTCCATGCCTTTTCCTGCGCCGGCGTAAGATCGATCAATTCCTGCAAAGTGGCCATGCTCACTCTCCTTCAAATTTGGTACCACGGAGCTGGAAATTAGCCCCTTGAATGACAATAATGCGCCCCATCGGGTCTGTCTGAAACTGTACCGCAGCGAGGACATGGCTCAGGCGGCAAAATTGATTTGCGACATAAATCCCAAATACCTTGCGCGTCAAATCCTGCGTCACACATATCGCTCATCGCGTCCAGTACGTGTGGCGGTATATCGTCCGGTACGGTAAGCGATGCCAGCGCGATTTCCAATTCGCGCTTATTCATCAGCGCTTCAATGCGGAGGCTAATGTTACGCTGCATATCTGGCTTTATTCGCGCAGCCTTTGTGGTGATGTGCGCGATTAACTGTTCTTTGGTGAACTCCATCATTCAATCTCCTATTTTCGTTATATAAAGCGTAAAGAGGGTGGCAAATACATACCACCCCGCGATAATTACATAAAATCAGGAACCCATTTAATTCCTTCGATCAGTTGCTCAGCACGCTTAGCTGCATCACCTTTTTTTAAAGCTATAAACTCGTCTTTGTTAACGCTGACGCCAGCCTGAGTAAGTTGGTCGATCATCCCTTCTTTCTTGAGACGACTCCATAAGTTTTGAGCTGTAGGTTTCCAGTACTCATGAATATCGAAGTTCATTGCAAATTCGAGTTTTTGAAGATTACTTTTCTTCTTGGGTTCGTACTGAGATACGGAACCGTCCAGCGTAGCAGCGACACAGAAAGCCTGTAGCTCGAGTAACTGGTCTATTCCTAATGACGTCAACAGTGTGAAATCGTCTTCCCAACCTTTAGGGAGTGATTCGGACCACTTGGCCTTGGCCATTCTAAGCTGTTTAACTGCCTCACCATCTTCGCAACCAGGGGCGGCTTCGATCATCGTGCGTGTTGTTTCCTGAATGGTGAAGCAAGCTGGATTCTGATGATAACCAGCGCTGAAAACTGACAGAGCAAGCTTCTGAACGGTCAGAGCCAATGCAATTTCCGGCTTTTGTAATAAAGCTGCCTGGACTGCTAGAGTGCGTTCACATGACAATGATCTGGCCAGCGCAGCTGAAACTTGCGTGACAGGAACCACCGTACCGTCAGTGTTTACTTTTACGGCTTTGTTTTCTTTACTGGCTTTATCAACAAGCTTCATCAACCCACGTGTAATAACAATATCGCCATGATATCCAATTGAAACAATGACGCCACGCTGTGATTTATATTCCTTGGTGAACTCGGCCGCATCCAGTATTTCGCTCTTCTGCTGTTCAAGCTCATTACGCTCTTTTGATAAAGGACGAAGGGCTTCCCATTTTTTTTCACCGCTGAGTTCTTCGGCCTCGTCCATTGCAAATTTAACATTTTCGAGCTTATCGTAAATAATATCTAACTGATTCTGCTGTTCTGTAGTAAAGGCATAATCTTCAAGCTGTGGTCGCGGGAATTCATAACGCTTTGAATCATCACCCCAACTCTCAAGACGCTCCTGACTACCGTACCAGCTCCATCCCTCATTATTAGCAACTTGCTCAGCGAGCACTTGCAATTTATTCAGTGCCAACTCCTGAACGAGGGACGGATTCAAAATATAACCACCATGGCTTTCATGTTGAGTGAAGAGATCATGTTTTATTTCACCACCTGCATCACGGTAAGCATCTATACCAATGACTTTGATATATTTGTTATCGCTAACAGGTTCCTCTTCATTCAAAGCCAGACGGCGCAAGTCCTTCGGACTCTTATCATAAGAACAATTTTCCCATGCTTTTAACTGAAGGTCGTGGTCATCAGTAATGCTCAAAGCAATTAACTGATTTAAGGAAATCTTATTATTCCTCAGTAGCTGCATTAACTCAGGAGCCATGTTAGCCAGCTTCATCAACTTCCTGACATAGTAGGCTTTATAGCCAAACTTGGCAGCAATCACTTCTACTGAGTCACCATTATTAGCAAGTTCGTTGATGGAGAAGATCAGGTCTGACAGATGCATATCAACACGGTCATTGTTTTCAGAGACTGAGACTACAAGCGCATCAGCTTTATCAATGAAATCAACGCGCACAGGATAATCGTCATCAATTGCACCAACACGATGGAGGTAATCAAGAGCCATAAGTCTACGCTGACCTGCGGCGACAAACCAACAGTCCTGCTCAACTTCGTCATCGCTGAACACGATTAAGTTTTGTAAAAGATTACGCGCTGCTATTGATCTCGCAAGACTAATAATACCGCGTTTAAAATTTAACGTATCAACATTGTGTTTGCGGGCATTAAGTGATGTCTGACGCAGTTTTTTATATGGTACAGTAGAAGAAACAATATTGATATTGCTGGTAGTGGAAGCGGTATTATTTAACATGTTAGCTCTCCTTTGAGAATGGCCAGTGCCGGAAGTGAACAACAATGAATCCACAATGGACGTTCATTTGTCATTTCAATAATGATATTATGCCAGGATAAAACATTAAAAACAACCAAATACAGCACAATAATTAATATTTATTTCAATGAAATAACCACTGAATAATTCAGAGCAGTTATATATATTCCTTTATTCAGTCAATAACTAAATCGGGGGACCCTCTGGGTTCCGATTTAGTTGTTTACTGAGGTTTTAGAAATAACCTATTTTTTGGGGGTGGTCGCCCACAGGGAGGCCACCCCCATACCAGACGGATTTAATCTTTTTATAACTTTGCAGTCGGAATTTCGTTCCACCTGGTAGTATATGCTGGCGACAGCATTTCTCGCTTCATCTGCCACTCAGGGGCAATGCCTCGCCCGGCAAACCAGACTTTGCCTTTACCGGAATGGTTGATCCCATCCAGAACCTTCATCAGCTCGTCACTGTGCTCCCGTGGCTGTACTTCGTCAAAAAGATTCAACTGGGACACTCCACTTGGAGTGAAGTCGTTCAACATCACGCCTGCTTTAGCATATCGATGCCCATCCATCCAGATACGGTCCAGAGCCTTCACAGCGGCGTTAATAATGTCACGCGTATCACGGGTAGGCAGGAGTAGTTTTTCGCTGGCCACGTTGCCGTAATACGTTTCGTTGACGGCGAAAGGTGAGGTTTTGATAAAGACCGAGATGTGCCGGCAGAACTGTTTCTCCCCCCGCAGCTTTTCGGCAGCGCGTTCTGCGTACTGGCAGATTGCCTGCCGCAGCGATTCGTAAGACGTTATGCGTTCCCCAAAGGAGCGACTACAGACAATTTGCTGCTTCGCTGGCGGGGCCTCTTCAAGATATATACAGGCCTCACCGTTCAGTTCGCGCACGGTTCGCTCAAGCACCACGGTAAAGTTCTTGCGCACAAAGGCCGGATTCATGCGCGCCAGCTGTAGCGCAGTTTTAACGCCATACGTGTTCAGCTTGTTTCCGATGCGGCGCCCGACGCCCCAGATTTCCTCCACCGGCTGCAGCGAGAGCAGTTTTTCAGTTCGCTTCGGATTGCCGGGAGTAAGGGCCAGCACGCCACCAAACTGCGGCCACTCTTTTGATGCCCACTGTGCAGACTTTGCCAGCGTTTTGGTTGGGCCCATCCCGACACCGATCGTCAGCCCGGTTCCGCTTAAGACGTGCTCTCGAACCTGCCGGCCGAACGACTCATAATCCATACACCCGTCGATGCCACAAATATCGAGAAACATCTCGTCGATACTGTATTGCTCGACGCGGGGGGCCAATTCTTCCAGATGTGCCATGACCCGATTGCTCATGCTGGCGTAAAGCTCGTAGTTACTGGAGAAGGTTAAGACAGGCTCAGGAAACTGCATAGCCTTCAGCTGGAACCAGGGGATACCCATTTTGATGCCAAGGCGCTTGGCTTCCTTCGAACGGGCAATCACGCAGCCGTCGTTATTGCTGAGAACCACGACAGGCTTTTCCCTCAGGTCAGGTCGGAAGACCTTCTCGCAGCTGGCGTAAAAGCTGTTCACGTCGGCCAGGGCAAACATCAGTCTCGCCCCCGTGTTTTGTGGATAAAGGCAGTCACCACCCCGAAAATCTGGAGATGCTCAGGATCTGGCCAAAGAGTAGGGTAAGCGGGATTCATCGCCTGGAGCCCCGGTCGGGGTTTCAGTAGCAATTTTTTTACGGTGAACTCGCCGTCGATTTCGGCTATGACGATATCGCCGTGCTGAGGCCGTTCAGCCTTGTCCACAATGAGCAGATCGCCGCTGTGCAGACCAATATCTCGCATCGAGTTTCCGATGGCCCGGACGAAGTAAGTGGAGCTGCGCCTCTGGATGCAATACTCATTCAGGTCCAGTTCGGACTCTGTGTAATCAGCTGCTGGCGAAGGGAAACCTGCCTGGCATCTTTCCAAGTAAAGAGGGAATGAAAGTCTTTCTGGTGTGAATGCTGCTGAATAGATCCGGAGCATAAGCCCTCCATAAAACACTGTATGTATAACCAGTATTATTGGAGTTTTTGGAATTCTTGCAAGTGTAGAATCCTGAAGTTGCCTCAAGACAATGTTTTTAAAAGCTTTAGAGTAATGAATTAGCTCAACAACCGGCGAAAGGTGGGTTAATAACGATTAAATTGGGGTGTACATCTATCTTTGAAGAGAAGGTTTTAAATGAGGAATATTGTCTTGCCGGATCACCGGCAAGACATAGTGGTTAGTCTTTTAGGGACTATTTTCGCCGCCAGGTGGTTCCCTGCGGGCCGTCTTCCAGAATGATGCCTATCTCGGTCAGACGGTTACGCGCCGCATCCGCCGCCGCCCAGTCTTTCGCCTGACGCGCTTCCAGACGCGCATTGATAAGCCGCTCGATCTCCGCCACTTCGCCGTCGTCCGCCTGCGCGCCGCTCTGCAGGAACGCGTCAGGCTCCTGCTCCAGCAGGCCGAGCACGGAAGAGAGCTTGCGCAGATGCGAGGCCAGGGCATTCGCAGCTGCCATGTCCTCTGACTTCAGGCGGTTCACTTCGCGCGCCATGTCGAACAGCACGGAGTAGGCTTCCGGGGTGTTGAAGTCATCGTTCATCACCTCAACAAAGCGCGCTTCAAACGCTTCACCGCCCGCCGCAGGCACAGATTTGTCGGTACCGCGCAGCGCAGTGTACAGACGCTCCAGCGCCGAGCGCGCCTGCTTCAGGTTCTCTTCGCTGTAGTTCAGCTGGCTGCGATAGTGGCCAGACATCAGGAAGTAACGCACGGTTTCCGCGTCGTAGTACTTCAGCACGTCGCGCACGGTGAAGAAGTTGCCCAGCGATTTCGACATCTTCTCGCGGTCAACCATCACCATCCCGGAGTGCATCCAGTAGTTTACGTACTCGCCGCCGTGGGCGCAGGTGGACTGCGCGATTTCGTTTTCGTGGTGCGGGAACATAAGATCCGAACCGCCGCCGTGAATGTCAAAATGTTTGCCCAGCTGTTTGCAGTTCATCGCCGAGCACTCAATGTGCCAGCCCGGACGGCCTTCGCCCCACGGGGATGGCCAGCTTGGTTCGCCCGCTTTGGACATCTTCCACAGCACGAAGTCCATCGGGTTACGCTTCACGTCCACCACGTCCACGCGCGCGCCGGCCTGCAGCTGGTCCAGATCCTGACGGGAAAGCGAACCGTAGGTTGGGTCCGTAGGCACGGAGAACATCACGTCGCCGTTGTCCGCCACGTAGGCGTGACCGCGCGCGATTAGCTTATCGGTGAGCTCAATGATTTCGTGGATATGGTGGGTCGCACGCGGCTCGCTGTCCGGGCGCAGAATATTTAAGGCGTCGAAGTCTTTGTGCATCTCAACGATAATGCGATCGACCAGCGCAACGAAGCTTTCGCCGTTTTCATTAGCGCGCTTGATAATTTTGTCGTCGATGTCGGTGATGTTACGAACGTACTTCAGGTTATAGCCCAGGAAGCGTAGGTATCGAGAGACGACATCGAACGCGACAAAGGTACGGCCATGGCCGATATGACAAAGATCGTAAACCGTAATGCCACACACGTACATGCCGACTTCCCCGGCATGGATAGGTTTAAAATCCTCTTTCTGGCGCGTCATCGTATTAAAAATTTTTAACATCTAAGATTCCATGTAGTACGTGTATGGTCTGGAGCACGTTAGTTTACCTAAAAATTAAAACGGGGACAGCATAAAATCCACGTAAAAACCCTCATTGCTCAAATGCAGTAACAAATTAGATCAACAATAAAAATTAGCTTTAAACTACGCTAAAACTATTTCATGGCAATGAATTAGATTATCAAAAAATCATCAGGAATTAGAATTTAGCACTCAAGCATTGGAAGTTAGAAAATACACAATCTTGCACTGTTATTAAAACGTATTATTTCAGACTCATTAATCATTACTTCTCCTCACCACTTATGGCTCCAAACATATGCCATGCAAAGCTGTAATGGAAGATTATGTTTAGTAGACATAAACTCTGCACAATGATCATCGTCAAAAACTGGTAGCCCATCGTTTACATTAAGAAGGTGAGGGTTTTCATTGCGCTCTTGCTCAAGAGTACTACTATCGAAAATACCACTTGAAGTAATACCGACCAAATCCATATAATGCCACTGTGCCGTTTCTAAATCATCAAGAGTCTTTTTAGGATTTTCAATTTTAAAAAGCAAAGTTTCCAGCTCATGTTCTGCCTGTTCTTTTTTCATCATTTTTTTCCGTTTAGTGTAAACGCCTCTGCTGCCTGACATTTATTTCAGGTGGTGGAGGGGTTGGACAAGAGAAACGCGTCAGTTCTGTTTATGTGTCAAGTTCCATCCTTGAATAAATAAGGGAAACTGATTTGTACATCGCTAACATCGTTATCAAACCATATATCAAAGAAGTCATGAGATTGTTCGTAAAAACCATGCTCACGATAAAACTCATCGTCGAGCTCTTTTTGTGTTGTAAAAGCATGTTGTATAAAAGTAATGAGTTGCACATTAGCCGGATCAACAAAACCCTTCACATATTGTCTACCTTCACGCTGAAAAGATTTTTGCCAGTCGTGAGAATCAGTAAAAAGTCGTTCAAGCGTAGCTAAGTCGGTTTTACCAGAAAAAAACAAGTCAGACAAAGAGCCGTAATTACCTACGTGTAAATCAACAAAACAATCATGAGTAAAATCAATTTTACTGAAATCCATCCCAACCCCCTTATATAATAATAGCCTGATCCGTCGAAGGCAGTCGACTGAACATAGAGCATTCAGTATTCAAGCGTTCTGATTGGATGGTATGTAGTAACAAGTTTTCCTCTCTGGACAAAAGAAAATCCCCCCAGCTGTATTCTTTCCAGACATCATGAGTCTCTTTACCAGGTTTATTTAAGAAGGACTCCATCTTCGGCTGGATTCTTACCGGAGCCAGATTTTCATAGGCGGAATGAACTCGACTTTTCCATCCATCGAATCCAACATTTAACATTATATCTTGTGAAACCATATCAAACTCATCATCTTCAATATAGGTCGTCACTCGATGCTTAATCATCCCCAAGTTTTCTATATCCCACTGGTAGTCAGCAGTAAACGATTTGAGGTGCTTATTAGTTTTAAGTAAAAGACCATTGATAGCCTTTCTGCCTTTTTTCATCCCTACCCAGATATTTTTATTGGGGTGTGGCCTGCCAGTTGACAGTGCATCACCTTCAAGTTTGAATCCCAGTTCAGAAATAACAATTGACTCAAGATGACATTTATTTGCCATCAGATGAAACAGAGACGGCACAATATGTATATACATAACTATTCTCCTTATTACGGCTGGATACTCACTTCGGGGAAACTGATAAGGTACATAGCGTTTCCACCCTTGCCATGACTGAACAATGGTTTTAAAAAATCTTCATTCACAAACTCAGTTTCAAATGTAGCAACATCATGAATGAAACATGTCATATAGACATATTTGTCTGTCTGAAATAACTGTTGCAAATCTTCACCGTGACGGAAAGAAAATTGGCACAGACGTTCATACAAATCCAACAGGACTTGACACTCATAATCAGGAACGAGTATATCAACTTCTGCCGCGCTTTCAGTCATAAGAGAAGAAGCAAAAATATCTGCACTGACGCGAACTTCCTTTACACACACTCTTTTATCAAAACGCTCACTTTCGATTTGATTAAACATACCAGCCCTCATTATTCATCGTCATAAGTTACAAGAAAAATCTCTTCCATTAGCCAAAAATCTATAACAGATTTATCTTTCTCAGTAAGCTGGTCGTATGTGATGGAATGCTTACGCGCCATTTTTAAAAGATCAAGACTGTTCGCAACAAATTCCTTTTCGTGAAAATTGATTTCACGTAGAACTTTAAAGTATTCGGTATTAGGATGATAAAAGGCATTTTCCCCTAATTCCGCCACCTCCTGTTTAATCCAGTCAGCAAGATTAACGATAAACTGTTCTGTTTTATCAGGGAGCCAGTCATTAGAATTTAAATCAATCGGGGTTAACGGCTCTACTCTTTTATGACACACAAGACAAACATAAAAATTTTTACTTTCATGCAAACGCATAGCCTTGCATTTATCACAATCACACAATCCATCTAAAGGCTCTGGACATTTCATAATAAAAACCCTCTTATTTATTATTCCGCCACTCCCACGGAGGAACAGGTTGGTTATCAGCCCACAGGCCGCACTTTTGTTTCTGTACTTCCAGCTGGAGACCGGGCAGTTCCTTATCACTGTTGTAGAAGTCATAGACCCATGCAGCTCCTGATAACACCAGCTCCCGGTTTACTTCCTTACCACCTGAGGTAAAAACACGACCTAGGACACGTTCGTAACGGTCTTTGCGGGTAGATACAACTGTAACTGGTTGCCCTGCGACTAACCTTCTAAGTTGATCAGAAGACCAACGGCCAAAAGGCTGATTCTTTTCAGGAGCGTCTATATTTAATAACCGGACCCTGACAGGCTTTTGTCCCTGTAATACCTCAATAGTGTCACCGTCAAGAACACGGACAACCTTACCCTGAAGAACGGAAGCATCAACTATGAATGGGAAACTAATCAGAAAGATAACACAACAGATTGAATACAGATTACTGCAAAGTTTAATCACGCTTGGCTACGCTCCAATTAATATCATACAATTCATGAATCCAAGTACATACAATTAGACTTCAAGCCGAAAGAAAGTACAGAATGGATAGTGATTTATGGCCGCTCGCGCGGCCAATGATTCTACTCAAATTCAAACCTGATTGGCACGAACAGTTTTGAATAAAACCCATTTATTCTTTAAATATCTGGTGAAACTAATTTCGATATATTTGTGTGTATAATGAGCAACAATCATTGTTGTTAATATTGAAAAGCACAATAATATCAATCCGTATTCACCCATATCTACACCACTATGTTTAAAGAGCTTTATGAATATGTTTTTAATATTCATATGCAACAAATAAACAGAATAAGATACACTACCCAGATATAAAAGGACTCGAGATTTAATCACATATCCAGCTCGTTCGAGTTGTATAACAGATAATACAAGCAAGAAAGAAGTCAAACCGTAACCCAAAACGCCATGCCCCGGCCACGTATGCGCTAATGCATTATATATAAAAATTACCACACCAAAAATTGATAATGTTAATGAGAATATATTTAAGCGATCACTCAATAGTGGGTATAAAAGACCAAGTGCAGCACCTGCAATAAATTCAAAAATAATTGGATGTGTAACCATTGAAAGATAAGCTGAATCCATAGTGAAGCCGTATCTTAAGTACTGCTCAGGAATCTCAAACAAGAACAGAGGGATTAGAATAACTAAAGTGATGAAGGTAATTGTTGCAACCCATTTTCTTGCACCAAATATAAATGATAGGGCAGCAATCATATAAAAATACATTTCGTAATTTAGCGTCCAACCCTGACCAATAGTTGCTCCTCCATAAATTGGTCCAAGAGAGTTACTCCCGTCATCCATGCCACCAATGGGGATAAAGAGGAGGGACTTAAGACTCGCTATCCACGCGTCTTTATCTGCTCCAAAACTGCTTAATGTCATGATGTAGTAGAGCGGCACGATTCGAACCAGCCTGTTAACGAAATAATCGACACCGGCAGCAAGTCCAGAGGATTCCCTGGGAATCGTGTAAGCGGCAATGAAACCACTAATGATAAAGAAGAGGTCAACACCCCAGGATCCCCCTGCAATCAGATTTCCTGCCACACTATCTGATGAGAGCCCGGTAAAGCCTTGGTGATGCAATAACATAACAGCAATTGCTGCAATACCCCGTAAGGCCTGGAGTGAGTAGACTGTTGGATTTTTCATTATGGATGGGTAAATACTGTACTGTGTTAGATCAGAAATTGCGAAGACATGGGCTTCACGCGAGAGTCATCTATCTGATATCGGCAGGTAAGAGAGAAAAATTAAATAAAAAATGTAAAATCACCAAAAATGAGACGTATCATTAATGAATCGTTCATTTTTCATCCTTCACCTGTAAGCTCTAGATAGCGTGCATAAACCTTTTTTGCGTATTTTTGCCTGAACGGAGCGTTCGCATTCTTGAATCCTGCATTGTACGCTCCAACAGATTCCCAATTGACTCCGTTAGCTGATATGTTCTTCGCCAGAATCCATGCACCTACGAAAATATTCTGGCATGGGTTTTCAATCAAAATGTCCCGGGTAACGCCCATTTTCCCAAGAAGCGGGAACCATGAGGAGTTTATCTGCATCAGACCCACATCCTCGCTAACAACCTTACCGTTTCTCTTGTTTTGCCCAATTGCACGTGGATTCATTGAGCTTTCCACTTCAGCAATTGCTACCAAAAGCCGATGGTCAATTTGGAAGCGATCTGCGGCCTGAACAAAACAATGCGTAAAATTGTTATTCAATTTTTGCGCCATTACTTCATATGGGAACGCAATCATTATGACTGAAGTTAAATAACACCATAAAATTCGCACAGCTGACCCCCAACAAAAACTGGAAATAAACAAGCAAGGAGTGGAACATCTTTAGTGTATCTGCAGGTGATAGCAACTAAAATAATACAGACTGCCATGTAAGAGGCTGCTATATCTGGAGATAACCATAACCCTACAGAAGGAATCACATACCAGTCACCGCTTGCAATACATTTACCCCGATTACTGATATACGAAACCAAATATATAACGAGAGCTGGGAGACAGAACAAGGCTATACTCAGAAGCCCCTCGTCGATGGGTTTTGTGAAGCCAAGTAAGCTTATCCAGATCATAGAATATATAAGTATGTCGGGCACCCAACGCATAACGAGGTCCGTATAAGCAACACAGGCGAAAGCGAAGACAAAAACCGATAGAAAAAGGTTATCAGTTAAGTTATAAATCAGTATTACAGACATGAACATCAGTACTGAAACGAAAGGGTATGATTCAGTTTTGACCTCCTCACTTTCTAATAATTTGTTATCCTCAATAACCTTTATCTTTACTGTTTGATAAACATATGGAAGATGTTCTGCAAATAGCTTTCCCAAAACTGCCAAAGCGATCGAGTAGATTCCAATCCAGAGCACCTTCACCTCACATAAACGATGTTATTATTTCCAATGAACCCGGGTTTTGAAACCTTACCGGAAACTGTATTTATGTTTGTAGCATCCGTTACGCCAACAGCAGAACTGAAATCCGTTGTTTTGAGCACTTCATAAAAAACGCCTTTACTGGCCGGCATATAAACATAGCCAGTCTTATTACTGACATACATCTTTATACTTGAGTTTTTAGGCAACCACGACGGTAAAGGAACTGACGCGGTGACGTCTCCATTAACACCGCTGTTAGCTTGATAGTAACTATCAAAGGCATATACATAGTTCATAAACTGACCGCTTTTAGTCTGAATATCAGTTGATTCTAAAACCTCAGCCCTTTCTGTATTAACGATACGCAGACCACTTAATGACAAAGCTAAGATAAAAAAAGCGACTACGGAATAGTTCATAAACCACCTACTGCGCTTTAATGATATATATTACAGCTGCGTTTATCGGTCGGGTTTCATCACCACCGGCTTCCTCGGAAAGAGAATCCGTCAGAAATGATTGATAGCTCCCTCCCCACGCAATACCTGTAACACCATGCGGAGCTTGGGGGTTAGACCTGACTCGCTCAAGGGGGAGCTGATGACGGTGTTTTTTAAATTCGTCGGACTGGATACTCAGCAACCCGCGTCCTGAATCAGGATCACGTCCTAATCCACGGTCAAGGCCACGTAGAAATACCCCACGAAAATCAGGTACCTTCCCGGAAGGATAATATGAAGCCAGTTCGGTATATGTTGAAGTGCTGAATGACTGTCCATTACACTCGAGCCACCCCGCAGGAATTGCCGCGGTTCCCCAAATGGCAATTGTACCAACAGGTACACCAGAACTCTTTGCCCACACTCGATTAACACAAGAAACTGTCTGTCCGGTACTGTCTCTGCCCATATACCCATTCACTGGGCAGGATTGTCCAACAACCACTTGTTGTGAAGGGAAGAAATATTGCCCCTGGATCACACTCGCGCCGGTTATCTTTCCAGACACATTCGCAGCACCACTAACGTCCGCAGTACCTGCAGTTAGTGCGCCCGTAACCCTCGCAGTAGCCGCAGTAAGCACCCCGGAGATATTCCCGGTAGTTGCATTTACAGTTGTGGCATTGACAGTAGCAGCTGTCGCTGTGTTAGAGATTGCTGCATTGGTACCACGAAACGTTGCCGTGTTTGATATGTCATTCCCCCCCATATTCAGGGAGGTATTCATGGTATTCAATTCAGGGTGGCCTGGAACCGCCTTACGATAGAGATAATCGTTCGAAACGGCACCATTCTGATAGAAACCGGCAATTACTATGTGACCATCACCCGGATTAAATCCACCAAAAGCAGAGAGGCTCGTGCTCCAGGCACCTAAAGCTCCCTTAGCAACACCACTTTCAATGTACCCACCTGTTGCACCAATACGTGTTGCAATCTTTCTTGCCTGGCTAAGTGATAGCTGAACTCCACCAGTAAGGAATGTCATGGTATGGAACTTATTAGCCGTAGGTTCAAAGATCTTGGTTGCGTAAGTTGCCGAGAAATTATTGGTAGGAGAATAACCGGATGGCAGATAACCAGCGGAGACAAGCATCGGTACTGTTAAATTGTATGGTACTGTTGGCGTTGCAGTTGCTGAAATGGTAGCGGCATTATCAAGAATATACTTATTTACTGCATTCTGAACGGTCAAGGCCTGCCCGGCCGCAACACTATTTCTGTATTCATCAATTACTGTTTGAGTGATCGGCCTGACGAAGAATGTAAGAATAAGGAATATCATACCAACTGCGATACCAATATCGGTAACGTTTGATATACCACGTTTCAATGAACGTCTCATATTATGGCCTCAGTTTATTCATATTAGAACGTAAGTCATCACGTAAAGCGGAGTAATTACCTGTTAAAATTTTCGCTTTTATGGTATCTGCTGATCCTGAATTACGTAAATCAAAACCTGTTATATCAACATTCCGTGAAAAAACTTTCTCATCACGGATCACAGTAGTCATAACCTGATGTGCAACGATATAAAGAGTACTTGCCACATTTGCTTTTGCCCCTGGATTTAATTCTTCACAAAACATGACATAACGCTCAATCGCTTCCTGTATTGATGCTGCATGGATGGTAGAAACTACAAACATACTTAAACTTGCTTTCAGAACTTCATGAGCCGTTATTCCATCTCGAATCTCCCCCAACAGAAAAGATGACGCCCCCATCCTGAATGCTTTCTTTGTTGCGCTTGCATAGGTTTCGTTGCCGCTCACCTCAAGTTGCATGCAACGACCTTCGCCATGACGCCCCTTAAGAAGCGTTTCTGCGGGGTCTTCAATGGAGACGCCTAAATCCCCAGTTACCTCGATACGTCTTTTTAGAATGGCCGCAGCAGTAGTTGTTTTACCGGAACCCATGGCGCCAGCGATGAGAACCAGCCCTGTTGCATTGTTTTGATCAATAGAGTTTCGTAGCTTTGTTGATAGTTGAATATCTTTCAAATTACGAACCCCGTCCGGGGTTTGGCGAATAACAAAATTCTCGCCACCAAAGAGATCTACTGTCACCGTGACGCGATATAACCGCATATCATGAAGCAGTGAAAATTCTGTTCGTCCAGAATCACGATAAAAAGACAGGCATCTTTCGGTGAGTATTTCGCAGTCTTCTATTAAATGACCTGGAACTGACACGAGGATTTTGTCAGCTCCAGTAAGGCCCTTAATTTCTGCATAATCTTTACCAATATACAAGTCAACAAAATCATTATCTCTTAAGCGCTGCATTTAAAGTCCAAAGCCGCCCGAAGGCGGCTAGAAAGTGATTAAGATTTAGTTGTGAAGACCACTGTATTGGTAGCACCAGTGCATGCTGTGGTTGCAGCAGCTGCTGTCACTTCACCAGTAATAGTCTGATTATTTATCTTTGTTGAGGCCATATCTGAAGTACCAACACCCTGCGCAACCTTAATACACTCTTTTGCCGAGAGTAAAGTGTCCGTTACAGTAAACCCAACGCCGTTCCCTTTTACTGTAACAACGCCACCTGCGCGGTTGTAAATTTGGCCATTTGATACAGTAACGTTGCCAGGCACAGCTCCAGACGCGATTAAGGCAGCAGAGTAATCAGTAGTGCCATATCCGCCACTGGAACGCAACTGACGTGTCTCGTTTAATAATGTGCTGACCAATGTTACCTCGCTTGTTGCTGATATCTTGAAGTAAGCAACAACTGCGGCTGCAAGGACAAGACCGATGATAACAAGCTGACCTCCTAATGAGCTGATGAAGTCAGTGATATTTGCAATACCGCGTTTAGGGCTTTTCATAGAGTTCTCCATTTTTATGAACAATTGGGATTAAAAGAATTTATGCATAGAGTGATGCATAGTGTTATTAAACAAAAGAAGCAGCAAGTAACAGCAAAAGGCATTGTGATATCTAACGTGCCATTACATATACTATTGACACCTTTACTTGACTCTTAAGATGGTTTTTAACCATCGGCTTTAGTTAAAGAAAAAAGCTCTTTGTATAAGATCAAACATAATAATTATTAAAAAAGAAATGCCAGCGCCACATCCTAACATGCTGGCTATCCTCATACGGTCACTTGTTTGTTCAACTCCTTTTATAGTTTTATCTAACCATTTTTCTGCGAATCGTTTTAAAGACCCCTCTCGATTTGTAGTTTCGAATAAGCTTTGCATCTTGATAATTGCTTCTTCACCAGGAAAATCAAATCCAGTAACATCTAATGCACTACCCAGATTTGGTTCCCCGTTCGCTATCTGCTCAAGAGTTGCTGCCAACCTTTCTTCTAACCAGCGTGACTGACAGGAGTCAACCATTTTAGAAAGAGCATCCTCCATAGTGATGCCAGCAGATAACATTGCATTCACATTCATGATAAAAGTCGCCCCCTGCAGCCGGCTATAAACTGAATACGGAGGAATTTTTTCGAAATAAAGCCTTATATTACCAGACCAGTTCGAAAGGCTTTTGTAAACCAAATAACTAACTATTAAAAGACATAGTATAAATATGTAAGAGTAATTTGTTATACCTATATACAGATAATAGACCATTAGCTGAGCATCACTCCATTGATTTAATGGCACCGTCTGTTTCAATATAGGGACAAGTAAAATACAGAACAAAGATAGAATACCTAACCCTAATGACAACATATATGTTGTTATCATTACGGAGCCTCTTACCGCAGATACAATCCTGTGAGTACCATCTGCAATCAACATAGCATTAAGAAATCCATCTGCTATTTTTCCTGCTGTATCACAGGATTCAATGATGCTGAGTTCCTGATCTGGTATCCATTCGCGCAATGATTGAGCGAGAGAATAACCTGCGCTGAGATTATCTCGGCACTCAATCAAAATACGCCCCATTGGGTTTTTAGGTTTTTTCCCGCGACGCGTATAGTTCTCAATCAACTTATTAAATATTTCAAGAGCCGGTAATCCATCAAGTGTATACTGCCGAAAATTGTCATACAGCTCAATCCTATCATTCGCGCTCAAAGTTAACTGATATATGAAACGATCTAATCTATTCATTGAATTTGTCATCCCTGTCAAGGTTGCAAACCGATTTATGCGCAATCACAGGATCAACTACACCATCATTGATTAATCTCTTTACGTTTTGACAGAGTGTTACCCCCCCGTTTTCACGCCAGTATTTCCATGCAGCAATTTTCCCTTGCTGGTCATAGAGACGCATAAACTTGTAATCTGTCTCGATAACTTCGAAAACTCCAGTCCTACCTTTGATTCCGGTATAGTTACATTTAGAACAACCGCCCGGGTTCTGAAGATAAACAGTGTCTATGTCAGTGTATTTATCAATCACCTCTGTAAAAATCGGATCAATATTTATTTTATGGTCCGTATATTTGATTTTACAATGAGGGCACGATAGTTTTACCAGCCTTAGTCCAATCAGGCATGTAATCAGAGTTGCATCAGTTAATAAATCCTGGTCTACCCCAAGCCGTCGGAGGCGCTGAATAATATCGATGGGATGACTGGTATGAATTGTTGTTATAACAGAGTGACCTGTCTGAGACGCTTCAACGGCACCAGTAGCTGACGTACTGTCCCTTACTTCACCCACATATATCGAGTCAGGGTCTAAACGCATTATGTTGGCCATCGCTTTTCCCCATGCTGCTTCAACAAGTTGGTTGTCGCCACGGTCGCCAATCATCAGGGGGGTCTGGAAAGCGCCACTTATCGGGGACTCTATAGGATCCTCAATTGTGAGCATATTCATCCCTGGGTTTTCAGCAGTATAGATCTCGGCCATACACTGGCTTAGCGTTGATTTACCATGACCTGTTGGACCACTGGAGAAGATAGCCCCCGCTGGCTTTGCTAATACACTTCTAATGATACGTTGCTCATTTTCCGTAAGACCAAGCTCAGCCAGTGTAAGTGACTTTTTCCTACGGTTAATCAAACGAACTACAACTATTATTTTTCCTGAACCGCCCGGGCGGGTTGCTACGCGACCGGTGCTCAAACCGAATCCCTGGACAAATTCTTCTTTGATCTTTGCATCTGAGGATTTGTTATAGCTCAGTGTGGGGGTTGTTTGTTCATTACACATCGTGTTGTAGAGAGTCTGGACAACTCGTTTTCCACCTTCAGCTGACATCTCAAACTCATGCATCTGACGCAAGACACTGTCAATTCGAAAAAGGACGTGAGTGAAACTGTGCTCCACTCTAAAATGAATGTCTGATGTTCCCCGTGCTACCGCGTCTTCGATAATCTCAAGGACCTTTTCCTGAAGACCTTTTTCAGATTGCTCAGTCTCTGTATTTTTTTCAAAAGTGTTAAAGAGATGTCCAATCTTTTCAATATCCTGACGGTTCGTGTAGGAAACCTGGTGATTAATCCCTGCTTTCCGCAGCTGCTTCCTTAAATGATAAAATTCTGTTTTACCATCAATTTCAGGAAGTACATGCAACGTGTGCTCGCCACTCTCTTTTTCCAGAAGCAGTCTTGCATTATCTTTCACCAACTCTGAAAGTTCCCCTACTAAATCCTTTAATGGGACCAGGGAATGTGTATTTTCATTTACAGTAAGCATGTTTTTCTCTACATTAACTTAGAGGGATAATTTTTCCGTCAGTGATTTGACGTACAGACACACCATTCATATTTACTGAATGAACTTGATAACGTCCCCCTGGTAACATCTCACCGACTGTCACTGAGCGAGAAGAACCATTTGATAAAAGAATGACAGCCTTTCTTCCATTTATTTTAATTAATGAGGGGAGGGGGTCACTTACCTCTTGATGTTTGTTTTGCGCCACTGGTGTAGACGATTGCGACACTTCCTCTTTACTAACATTATAACTTTCAGCATCTTGTTTGGCTTTATTTAAAGCGGCTTTAACTTCAAAGATGAATCTTTCTTTTTGTAACTTATCAAGTTCACCAAAACTTCCAGGCTCCGCAGATGTAACGCCACACCATAATAAAACTGGAAGTAATGATAATTTAATAAATTTAGCGCGCCCCATAAATAGCTCCTTTCATTTTATACTGAACAGTTTTACTGGTTTGGTCGAACGTATACATGATGCTGAAGAGTCTCATACCCTGAAAGTCATCTTTCTCAAAGATAAGTCCCGGGTCTACAATTGTTTCCACCTCGAAAGTGTATTCCTGCCAGTCTTGTGTCGGTAAGTCCTCACCATATTCATTTTTTTTAACATCCACTATTTCAACTGGATTAAATGTTGCTTCAACATTTACACCCTGAAAAAGCGATATTGCTTTTACCAACTGATCGTTGATTGACAACATGGGGTCATCGCCATTTGGTGCAACATCATTTTTTATCTTAAATCCAACAATTGAGGTTTGATTATAAAAAAAGTCCGTGTTGACACCATACTTTTGTTTAATCGCCTCAATCACATTCTTAGTTGTTACTGCTGAATTCTCGGGACGGGATAAATTTATCTTCATACCGTCCGATTCGCACTCCATAGTTGTGGGAATCCATCCTTCGAGTGACAACGGTATCTTATATCGTAAAAGAGTACAGGAATCGATAAACTGCTTTATTGCCGGGCTCTTAATCCATGGATGTTTAAATTTATCCAAGGCCGCCTGGTATCGAGCTTTTTTATTGATTTCTTCTAGCTTTGCCTGTTCAAGGGCAATTATTTGTCTTTTGCGCTCAGCGAGACGTTCCTGATATTGCGTAATAAAAAGGGCCACTACAATTAACATCACGACTGTAATGGCCAAAGCGAGCAACTGATTTTTAGTCATCCCCAAAGTGAGTGGTTTTAACTTAAAATCCTTTGACAAATTCTTCGGCGATAATAACTCATTCAGATCCAGATGATCGGTAACCCAATCAAATACTGTTTGATCGCCATATACTGGTATAGTTAAATCTGAATGACTACCACGGAGTTCCGATTTCAGATCAACAACAGTTTGATGTATGTCTTCAAGGGAATATATTTCATCAGAAAAAGGGTGAATCCCACCTTTTTCTGTTTTTCCGATTAAAGTGAATCTTTCTCCACCATCAGGCCCTTCGCCCAAGGAAATAACAGCAATACAGCAACCTTCAAGAAGAGAAGCTAAAGAAACAATGAGCGAGTAGGAACCACGCAATTTATGTTTCGTTTTAGGAGCAAACCCAGCTTGCCATGAGTCACTTTTTCTTAACGCAACGACATCAAGATTTCGTTGTTTACCAATCCGTCTAACTTCTTTCATGATATTGACGGATTTGCGAACTGGCTCCCATTGAAGCCCTACTACAAAGCGTCTTTTATGAAAGTTCAGGATATGTATTCTGCTTTCTTGAATTTCCCCTGATGCACCTTTTTTTATCCTCTTTGCGGATTTCAGCTTATCTAACATATGGCGTCACCGTAATCACAAAAGATTGTTTAGTTTTCGCGCCAGATAATGCGCCCCCGAACAAGATATTGTTTGGTGATCCTACACCTTGTTTATTTGAATCATTGGTATTTTGTTCAAAGCCGTTCATTACCAAAGTCTGGCCTGCTTTTAACCAAACTCTTTGCTGTATAGAGCGAGTGTCAATATCTGGAGCTTCTATTTTCTGACTATCGGATGTAATCGTTCGTAGTTGTTTAAGACTTGAAATGTCCATAAACATATTCATCATCAATACATTAGATTCTTTCAGAATTTTTGGCAGGATTGTAATATTCGTGCCAGTTGTCACACTACCAGGTGTGAGCGTTTGGGTTGGAACAGTGTTATCGCCGGTTGCATAAGCTGTGGTTGAAACGTCTTTAAGATATGTCGTTTGCTGTCCGACAAGCACAGGCGCAGCGGCCATGTTCGTCGTCATGATAGTGTTTGTTTTTACATCGGAAACTGTCGCTTGTTTGGACAATGCATCCAGCAGGAAGGATGAGCCAGCAGATTGTGCAGCAGAACCAGTCGCAGTATCCAGTACATTGAATCCACCTGAAATTGCATCACTGGACATACCGCTGTTAGTGTTGGCTAAAGTGATCCCGTATTTCCCGTTTAACGATTTCCATACCAGATTCCAGTCAATACCAACCATATCTGATGCATCAGTATTTACTGTGTACGTAACCACTTTAAAGATCACTTGTCGGCTTAACGTGCTGTTCTCAGCATCGAGGTATTCACCGATATGGTTTACTACTTCTGGTACATCCGTAACCATTAATGTTCCGGTGGTTGCATTCAGACTCAGACGTCCAGTTCCAGGTGTAAGCATGCTTTGGACGGTAGCTTTAAGATCGGCGTAAAGGTTATTGCCCATCTCAACATCTGACGACATGGTTGAACCGCCTGACCCGGATACACCCGCTCCCGATCCGCTTCCACTATTACTTCCATCAGTACCTGTCGCATTAGATAGCCCGCTAGTGACGGTTCCCTTCAAACTGTACTTGGCATCAGCAGGTTGAATGTCGAAACGACGAGTTTCGAGGTAATAAAAAACAATTGCATCCTGGTCATATTTCCATGAAATCCCAAGTCGACCTGCTACCTGGTCCAGAAGGCCACCAAGCCCACCGGAATAGCTGATGTCAGTGATAACATTATTAGAAGCGGATACGGCCGGAAGCTGAGTTGCGCCAGGCTCACTACCGAATGCCGACAGTGGCTTCATACTGTCCCCAATAACTGGCGAAGGTACAGACGAAAGCCGCTGTGTCGGTGAACCTGAAGTTGAACCACCTGAACTCAGATAAGCTGTCGCATCAGGAGTAACGCGTACACGGATACCACATTGTTCTGTGATATCCTGGCTAAATTGGAAAATATCCTGCGACCGGATGGTTTTATACTGAACCTGACAACGAGTAATTTTTGCCGGAGCATCGAACTTTGGTTTAGAAATCGGTACAGGATTTATGTATTGGTCATTTTCGAATTGTACGACAGGTAGATTATCAGACATTTGTTTAATGAGGGCAGACGCTTTTACGCCTGTATCATCTGCATCTTTTTGTACCTGATTCATTCGCTGTACAGCACAGCCGTTAAGTAATAAGGAACAAACAGTAATTGATAGAATTTTTATACGCATTTTATTTGGTGTCCTTGATAAGGATAACGCATTGCTCGCGGTACCCGCTAACATATAGAGGGGACTGTGCTTTTTGATAGAGCGTGAAAAGTTTTGTCGTTGCTTCTTCAAAACTTCCGGTAAAAATAAGAGGGTAATCAATCCGATAATTGGTATCCGTTTCCCACTGAACGGTCCATTTCTTGTCTTTATCTTTCAAGCACTCGGTTTTTACCGCCCATTCGATAAAGCCTTCTTTCAAAGTAGTGCCTTTTTCAATTCGCCATGATTTAGGTTTTATGACTACAGGCAAAGAGGAAGCAGTAGGGGACTGCTGAATTGTAGGATACGCAGGCGCAGGTTTAGAGGTATTGTTGGTTTGTGATGAATATAAAATTTCAATCTGACGATCATTTTTTCCATACACCGCCTTGAGACCATTAGCGCTTAGCATCCTATCAGCTACTACTTGCCAACGATCTCCAGCTTCCCAGGAAACAGTACCTTTAAATCCAGAAGCTACAGACGGTGAAAGACGAACGCGCCACCCTGCAGGTGCGATTTTGTTCATCGCAAGTAACAATGGAACATCCCTGCCTGACTCTCTAACGCTGACTGCCCTCTCATTAGAAAGGATACGCTCATCCACTATGTGTAATTCAGCTCCTCCGGTCGGAGTTGATTTAGACACCGGCGACCAGGGATTTACTGTTTTGGCAATTGCAGGAACAGGAGTTACAGGTTTTGCTTGTGCAACTGGTTTTGGAGGCGGTAACTCTTCAGTAAATCGAATCCACCCGCTTTCGTTTTCCAGCTCTGTTACTGGTGCGGAATGGGCGCTATTTAAGGCCAATAGACTGTTTGCGGCCACAAACGCGGTAAAAAGTTTTCTGTTAGTCATATCTGGTTATTTCCCGTTGAAGCATTGGCTCAAACATTCCCGTCTTCCACGCTACCGCCAAGCCTTACACTTGCATGTAGACCTAAGAAACCCAGCGCATCAGTAAAATTGAGTGTTGCTACGCACCGGAGAGAACAAAATCCATATAAAAAATTGCGTTTTGATTATCGCACAAGAAATCTAAGAATTTCAACTTATACGTATTAGGTGTAACTACGCATACATACAAACTATGCCATCAAGGCCCAGATTGTGGGGTTACTCTCCACCTCTATTGAAGACCGAGCTACGTTCTCTTTTTTTGCTCCTTCTATTTGTTGACACAAAGAAATTACGTATAATACGCACCATGTGTAATTCGGAGATGTGCACCATGTTTAGAATCAAACTCTTAGTCTGTTCGCTGGCACTCGCCTGGGCAGGTGCAGCTAGCGCAGACGCTCCATATGATGAGAATCCAGCCCCCTCTTTTAATGAGATCCTGAATGGATTTAATAATTCTGAAGGGGACACCGTTAGGATTACGGTGTTACGTGATATGGGAGAAACTATTGGCTTTAGAACTGGTCTGGTTTGGGAAGCTCAAAACATTGCTAAGGGGCTCAAGAGAAAAGAATCAGTGCTGGACAGGCTTTTTAACTTTGGATCTTTAATGACCAAAGATAGCTCTTTACCCCCGGTGATAGTTGAAGCAAATGATCTCGCTTCTGTTTCAAAGGACCAGTTTAGAACGGCCAATAAAGCATTCAATATTGTCAAGCCAGAGGAGTTTGTATCGGTTCCCCCAACCTGGCGTGATTACCTTTTCACAGGGCTATTACAACAGTCAGAAGTCATCTATCCCTCAGATGACGCACGCCCAAAGACAAGCGCTGAGAAAAATGCCTGGGAGACATCACTCAGAAAAGGTTGGAACGATGGTGTTGCGCAGGCACAAAGTATTCTCGATGAGAATTTCAGTCGTCTGGGACGTGACTATAACGGAATGATGCGTTTTAACGCCTTACTTCGAATGGGCATGATCTCTCGCACTGAAATAGCATCGAAGGTTTACACCGTATCACCGGAAAGTAACAAAAACAGTCTCACAATCGGTGAAAAGCATCGAGAGATTATGAAAAAGGCGCAATTCGAAGTTAATCCAGATAAGTGGAAGCCAGTTATAACCAAGTCTTTGCCAGCTGAGGGCCCAGCTCAATACCAGTACGGAGGCAGATAGTGCATAACTCACATTCCAGTTTCCCCTTCGATTTTCCTAATGGTGAGATTTATCCAGAAATAATGAAGAGTTTCTTTGTTCATTGCTGGAGACATAGCGTCTCAGATGTAACCATTCAGGGCGGTGATTACATCTGGGTAGAACTTCATGGGCGTCTGGTAAAAGCTTCAAATATGCTTATCACACATTCTCATCTTTCAGAGCTCATAACTCTCTTATGGGGCGCAGATATTGTCACCACTGTCGTAAGCGGAGAAGAACAAGACAGGCCACTTTCAATCACTGGCGAACAATATGGGCTTGATAGAGGAGAGTCCATTCGACTCAGAACTAACTTTGTTCAGGGGCACGTGGGTCGTGGATTATCGATTCAAATATCAGCTCGCGTCATTCCTTCAGAATTACCGACTCTGGAAAAATACCCAATCGAAGAAGAGTTTGTTCGTGAACTCTTTGCGGCTGACGGCCTAAACGTCATTGCCGGACCTACCGGAAGCGGAAAAACTACCACTTTGACGGCGCTGTATATGGAAATTGGAATGAAGATGCCAGACCGAAAGGTCATTCTCTTCGAACAGCCTGTCGAGTTCATTCTTGGTGGATCAAAATGGGTAGGACTTCAGCCTTGTCAGAGTGAAATCCCCCGGGACATTGCTTCTTATGCTGCGGGTATCCGCAACGCTCTGCGACGTGCACCTAAGGTCATAGGAATCGGGGAGGCCCGAGACAAAGAAACCTATCTCGCCGGCATCGATGCTGCAAAGTCAGGGCATCTTTTAAACTTCACATCTCACATTAACAAAACTGGAGAGATATTCAGCCGAATTATCCAGGCTTTTCCAGTCGACCAGCAGTCTTCAATTGCTCTCGATCTCTTATCGGTTTTGCGTGTTGTAATTGTACAGAACCTTTTCAAATCGACAGATGGTAAGCGAGTAATGCTCCGCGAGGGTCTTGTGTTTACACAAGAAATACGAAGCCAACTGGAAGATATTCATTACAGCAAGTGGCCTCGATGGGTCGAAAACCACTTACACAGCAATAATGCCACCATTATAGATAAATTATGGGTTCTCTATAAAGAAGGTGTTGTAGATAAAGACGTCTTTATCTCTAAGGCTTCTTATCATGAGTTTGCTAAACGTTCTGGAGGTGTTAATAATGATTAATAAATGGCGTAATAATGTCAATCCTACCCTATGCGGCATACCATTTTCTGGTTTGTTCGCATATCTCCTATTGATTTATTACTGGAGTTCAGTTTTGTTTTTGTTAATCACTGGACTCAATTTTTTCTATGCCTACTTGCACTGGCGCGGATATTCTGTTTCCGGTATATATTACAGTATAATGAGCAAAATACGTGGAAATATTATTTACTCACGTCCCTGGTGGTTCCGTGAAAAGTGGAGAGGGGACGATGATACATTTTGAGTTGAGTACTCTTGAGCTTGAACATGGCAATTACGATCTTGCTTTGCAGGAAATTAAAGCGCAGGCGAATGAAGGAAATCCCTCCGCTATCAAATTACTAGCAGAGATATATCGCCATGGCATTGGAATTCAAAAGGATGAATCAGAATGCCAGAGATTGCTTCATCTTATTGAACCCACAATATCACATTAAATAACAGGATTATTATGAGTACTCTAAAAAACATGCTGATCATTACTGCCTGTGCGTCCTTACTTTCGGGATGCGCGCTTATGGGAAAAAAAACCGAACCCGCAAGTTCAACTGAAGATGTGATTAACAAAAATATTGAACTTGCAATCTCGTCAATCCAGAAAACGCAAGCTGAACTGTACCAGTATGGCGCCATAAATGAAAAAGCCGTAGGTATCACCGGTGGCATCTATCAAGACAACGTGCGCATTGATATGAACTGGAATGGTGATGCGTATGAGCTGTTGGCACAAATGGCCAAGCAGCGCTCATTCACGTTCCGATCTTCTGGTTCAAGACTTCCCTTACCTGTTTCATTAAAAGTTTCTCGGGCACAGTACAAAGACGTGCTGGACAGTATCCAGACGCAGATCGGTTACCGTGCCGCCATCATTGTTGATAACGCTTCTCGAACGATGACACTCAACTACAACACACCTAATCTTGAGGCCTCGTCTACTGCGAAAGTTATTCGCACCGGCACTGCATCATCAGCTCCACATCCAGCTGCATCACGAGTAATTTCTACGCCCTCAGAGCCCAGCAGTACTGTCCCTCCTGCGAAAGGCGGTATTAGATTGTTCAATGGTGGAGGTTCTGCCATCCCGCAGGAGCATGAAGCGGTCAGAATAGGCGAGAAATGCACAGAAAAAGGTGTGTTAAGCAGAGACAAGCAGGGTAGGGCAATGTCCTGTAATAATGGGCGGTGGAGAAAATTATAAAGTGCCTTGATATGATGATGTACCTAACATTCTTTAAAAATAAAAGCCGGAATTGCCCGGCTTTTGATATATTAATTCCATATATTTTTTACATTATCTTTTGCATCGTTTACTTTTGAATCAACTGTGTTATTAACGCCATTCATTAGGTCGCTAATATTGTTGTTAATACCTCCAATAACATCATTGTATGAGTCGGAGATTTTATCTGAAGCAGTCTTACAAACCTGGTTCATTATGTCAGACCAGATTGATCCAAGGTCAGGGAACGTAGGCATCGTCACTACGCCGGTGACGGCGCTAATGCACGTTCCTATCACCTCGGATGAGTTTTTGAGTGCGTCTGTTTCAGAATTAATCTTCGCGATTGCTGATTCGTAAGCACTCTGAGCACCTTCTGCTGCTGCTGTTCCACTCCGGCAGGAAGCACCATAAGAACAAGACGAAATCAGTAGGCCTGCTATGATGATTATCTTTTGAATTTTCATGGTAAGCTGATAGTTATATTGTTGAATGTATGGTTGAATAACCGAATCCGTTGTTGCAACGCTTACATTTTATACGTACCAAACGTAAATACCAGTTAAAAATTAGCTGATAAGAGGATTAAATGGCAAAAGAGATTGTCACTGGGAAGGATCTTGAGCGCTGGCGCTATGACCACGGCTTCGTCGTTGGTACTGCGGCCGAGTGTTTCGGCATCCAACGAGCCAAGTGGGAGTCGTTGGTACGCAATGATGAAATTATCACCAACGCAAGAATCCTCAACCTTTTCCATATTTATACGCAGTTCCCCGAAACCATTCCCGTCGCGCCAAGTTTCGACTACGTTGGCCTGTTCAATGAACTGGGTTTTGCTAACAACACTCGTGACAAGAAAGAGTTTGCTCGTCTCTTCGGTATGTCCATCCCCGGTACGTACCGGATCATGGATAAAAACTCTGCGCAGCGTGATATCGAAGCATATGCACAGGCTCTGAAGCGTACTGGTGCAAAAGGTAAAGATCTCCTGTTTCTTATGAGAAAAATTTCTCAGAAGTCAGAAACTGTCATTGAAGCTGGAGAAGAAGCTATGAAGGAGAAAGCCAGCAAGAAAAAAGTGAAAGGGGATGCAAAATAGCCATTCGTAAACTATTCCTGCCCCGCGAAGTCAAACGATAAGCGGGGATAGTTTACCCGTAAGTCGATTGCATGCAGGAAAGCCCTTTTTTTTAAAAAAAAATTTGAACTGTGTAACGTTATTACATTTGCGTTAAGTCATATTCCTAATATCACATCTGACCTGTTCCCCTTACCTAAACGTCCAAGGCGTAACTACCTCTTTTGTTTTAAACGCAAGCCCGTAGTCGAACGTAAGATCTTGTTTGTGTGTGACGGTAATTTATTGATTAATTCCATTCAATATGTATTATCCGTAACACAAGCATATAAAATATTGACCGCGGAGACGTCAAATGAAACAAGATGGACAAAGGCATATCAAGCTTACCACAGCATTCTTCTACGACACTGAAGTCGAGCCAGCAGTGATTAATCTAAGAGATACCACTTTGGCGACCGGTATCCCCGGCCTTCTGAGCGGATATTTCGGAAGTTTTGCTCAAACAAAGGGATTCAAACCTGTAAAAGAAATTGCAGACTCCCTTGGAAAAAGATACACAATTGTTGATTTCACGCTTTCATGCAGTGAATTTACCGAGACCGAAAGCCCTCCACCGGGAATGATGATAAATCTCAAACAACTGACCAAAGCAAGGCAGGTGCCACTTTCTCACGAAATATCCGAAAGCAGCCCGGAACTTATTAGCAGCATTAAAATGCACGGAAGCTTTGAAAAAGCTCTTATTGATAATCCACTGTTCCTCCCTGAAATGCTGAACCATCTTGGCCGCTTCCGCGACTCTGTGATTATTCATTCCATAAAGCCCAATGCCTCTCCGACGCTGACTGTGGCAAGTATAAGAATAGATCAGGTGAAAGCCAGACTTGTCAGCGCGAGTTGCCGCTTCAGTCAGAACACGAAAATTGTGTGGGAATAATGATGGTTTGACATCACTCAACCCCGGAGTTACCGGGGTTTCGTTGGACAATTATGCCGCTTCTTTCAGATTTACCTGGAACCAGTTGATCCGCTCACCTACCCGCTGGAGCTTCAGCAATGCAGTTTCCCTTGGCTTAAGATATTCGAGCTTGGATTTCTCAATCTGAAGTTTGTTTGCTGCGCGCTGCCAGTCACCCGGTGCCATGTTCTGAACCAGAAGTGTACCGGCTGAATTGATAAAATCCTCGCTGAAATGACTTGGACTTTGGCTGGCCAGCACCAGTGAAATACCAAATTTTCGCGCCTCGTTAGCGATGATGTTTATTGGGTTCGAGCTTTCTTCATCACAGAATTTTTTCGCCTCATCGAGGATGATGACGTGGCGAACCTTGCCATGACTCTCACCACGCTGCATTTCTTCATGAAAGATGGCCATCATACGACTGTAAACAAACATCTTCAGCTCATCCTCTGAGCTGGCTAGGGGTTTGATATTGTATCGCTGGATACGACCGCTGAATGGCGGTTCGTTTGCGTTAAACAGGCCTAAAGCTTTAACGTTCTCCAGTCGCGTTGAAAGTGAGCGCAGGGTGTCTACTGAATCATATTTGAGGATTTCATCAAACTCGCTCCCGGTGCGCGTCTGGTTCAGTGCATTTTCATATTCCTTAAGGGCATTCTCTTTCGCTTTTTCCAGCGCCTGCTGCGTTTTCTCAGTGTCTTCCCTGATATTCCTTTCCTTTGCCTTATCCAGCGCCCTGGCAGCCCGCATAAAGCCTTCAAAACCTCTTAGTGCCAGATTAGCCTGATTGTTCTCATCGAGCCCAAATAAGCCGCTTTTGAGCTTCTTGGCAATAAGCCGTTCCAAATCGGTTAGCGTCGGGTAGCACTGGGCCAGTACACTCCATTCACGCTTATTATAAAGATCCTGACACTCCGATTCTGGGGCATTACGTTTTACCCAGCTGGCCGGCTTTTCCTGATACATACGCTTAAGCGCATAGCAATCCATTACCAGCTGGCGTAACACTGCTGCCTGCTGCTCACCCAGTTTGCGGTTCGTGCTCATTATCTCGATGATATGATTCGCCGATTTACGCAGACCGCCGTAATGTGGATCAGGGTTTACCACGAAAGGGTTATAGCCGTAACGAGTCGATTCACTGAAAAGGACTTCGCTGGCACCAGGAATTTCGATATCACCATGGTAATCAAAGATAGAAATTCGCGTTTGCGGATCAGAAGCAAACGCCTCAGCGAACCGGCGAATCTGGTAAGTTTTGCCTGAACCTGATGTACCGGTAATACCAACATGGCCATTGGCCAGTTGCCCCAGGTTCCAGATAAATGGCTCCTTGATACCTTTTCTAAGCTGAAAATCATTAAATCCTACGGTGAATTGAGTAGCCATGCTTTCTCCTTTATGAATGAGTTATGCTGCTTCGCGCATGGCGGTCAATGCCGCCTGAAGTAGCCTTTTCTTCTGACCTTCAAGGGTCAGTGATTTGGAAACAGAGAAGGTTTCGGTGTCGTCGCTATAACTGCTACGCAGCTCTTCCTCAATCTGATACTCAACATCGACAATGGCGCCATTTATCGAGCAATCGGTGTTAGCGGTCGTGATGCCGGCAAGCAGAAGGGTGGCCAGAGGAAGTTCTGATGAAGCGATGATTTTTTCCGTTTTGTACCCTTCGAGAGATACAGGAGGATCTATTTCGATAAACTGGTTAATTCGGGGGCTGAGTTTTGTATGTTTTTCATTATCCGGGATGTAGAAAGCTGCCATCTCGATTAATGAATCTTTGAAGATGAGGTAGCCTTCGCCTGAATTTAATCTCTTAACGTCTGTAATGCTGATGCGATTTCGTGACTCAACACGTAAATCCTTTCTCGCCGACCAGGTACCGACAGTACCTGACTGATAATCAAACCCAGAAAGAGTTGAGAAATATCCCTCACCGGAGACCTTTTGAATCAGCGAGAAGGTATCGTCTCCGTCTTCCAGGGCCAGGCAGTATTTGAACTTCGTATTGGCAAGCAAGGAAGCCGTTTCTTCACCTGCGGAACCCCTTTTCAGTCCCTGGATGTCCTGAACGGCCGCAACCATCATGAAGCCGAGCGATCGCGCCTGGGCGTACATGACAGCCAGACCGGAAGCATAATAATAAGCAAGTTCGTCGGTAATAATTATCGACGGTACCGGCGAAGAAGTTGGCCTGGCCTGAAGAATCTCGGCCTTAGTGCCCTCATACTTGGTACCAAGATTTTCGGCCATCATTAACCTTATACAGCTGAGCACGAGCTTGCCGAGAGCCTCAGCTTCCTGGGAGGATTTTTCCAGAGAGGGTATTGAGATAACCAGCACCCGGTTATTAAGTAACACATCGCTAAGATCAATATCAGGATGCTTAACGTTGTAGACGAAGCCGTATGACTCGATCATCATCTGCAGAGTACGCTGGAACTGAGAGGTTAGATAACCATGTTGGGTTCTTACTTCTGAATTCCATTTTTGTGGTTCGTCAATGAGGCTGAAGTCAAACGACAAACCAGTTTTCAGGTAGTTCGCAATAGGCGAGTATGCGGCATAAGGTAAAAGTCCGGCTTCCCCTTCCTTGTAGAGTGTCAGCAAATCCTCAAGGCCAAGATACTTCTGAATGGCATGGATGCCGGAGGTAAGATCCCCGCGCAAATGTTTATAACGCAGACATCTGATGATGGCATCTACCAAGTTAACAGCCTTCTCCTGCCACTGTGCCCCACTTCCGTCTGCCTTTGGAAGTAGTGAAGTCATTAGCTGAACCTGAAAATCTGCGGTCCCGGAGAAAAATGGATTAAGTGAGTTCGATCGGGCGCCGTTCTGAGGGTTAAAGTAGGATTCGCCCATACGGCGATATTTTTCTTCTTCCAGAAGATCGAGGTAAGGGTCACGCCCTGCAGTTAGCAAATTGAGATGGAGGAAGTCGTCATCCCGACCCATACGTCGGCACAAAGACCAGATAGTAAAAGGCAAACTGATGTCTGCTTTGCCATCCGCATACACAGCTCCTGAACCCCAGCACAGCGAGTTATAGACCATGCCATAAAGTGATTCAGATTTCCCCGAGCCTGTTGTACCTGCCAGAAATACGTGGGTTCGGCAGTCACTGTTAGTGGACCAGATCTCAGACCCCATGAGGTATTTTTTGTTTGTCCGTAAGACTCCCCAGTAGAGTATGCCGCCTGCGGTTGCATACTTAATTCTTTCGCGTGTTCCCCGGAATATCCAGGTCTTCCATTCTGACCTGACCGTGTAATACTCAGAAATATCGTATCCACCCACGTCTTTAGGGATACGCATTGGGGCCCGTGTTTTTCTGTCCAGTAAAATGGCCCAGAAGATGAGCGAGGTAATAAGCGAAACGGGCCAGATGGCGACCAAAATAAACTGCAAGACAACTCTGCCTATCAGCAGCAGGCGGACGTTATTAAGATCGAGAAGCCATTCATAGACTTTCTCCTCAAATGAGCGCGTGTCTCTCCGTAATTTACTGGAGTCAATTTCGTGTTGGCTCATAAATTATCCTCTAGATTTAGCGTAATTCCGCACTCCTTACGGAAGGCATCAACGAGTAACTGGCGAAGATAGGGAGCATGTTTAATCGAACGGCAGACCTCCTCTGCCCTGACAGCTGCTTGTTTCTTCTGCTCAATCGTTTCGATTTTGTAGTTGCGTGTGGCGTACTGCAGTAAAAGAGAACTCAACGGCACCGCAGCAAGCAAAGCATTCTCCCATGACAACAATCCGTTCGTTCGAATGTAATCCTCGGGATCCATTCCCTCGGGCATAAACAGGAAGAAGACGTCATGGCGATCGGATATGACATCCAGCAAACGAGGCAGAAGTTGACGTATACCTGCGCGACCACCTTTATCAGAATCCATGCAGAAATAGAGCCTGGTGGCCATCTTACAGATGATCATCAGCTGCTCGACTGTTATCGCTGTACCCATTCCGGCCACTGCACGAGATTCACCCTCCTGGTGCAGGGCGATAACGTCAAAATAGCCTTCGACGATAATGGCGGCCCCCGTTTTGCGAATAGAGGCAGACGCCTTATTCAGACCAAAAAGTAGCCGTGACTTATTGAAAAATGGGGTCTGGGGCGGATTTAGATACTTCGGGGATGAGTCCCAGGAGTGGATTTTGCGACCGGAAAATCCGGTCAATCGTCCGCTAACCGAATACACGGGGATGGTGATTCGTTGGCGCAGGCGTTCATACACACTTCCATCGCCTGATATCGCCGTGATACCCGTCCCGAGGAGATCCTCCTGGGTAAACCGTTTCAACATAGAGGGTGCTATCCCACTTGCCACAACACCCAATCCCCACTCCTTGCAGGTTTTGTCTGTTATACCGCGGGATTTTAAATAGTCGGCAGCCGGTGGATTTCGACTCAATCCACCGGTATATAGGTTTTGTGCTGCATACAAAACCTTAAACAAAGACTTATCAGTTATTTCCCAACTCTGTTCTGTCTCTGGAATACTCATTCCAATCCGGGTTGCGAGTTTACGGACCGCCCCCGGGAAATGATCATGTTCGGTCTTCTTTAACCAGTCAAAAACATCCCCTGATTCACCGCATCCCCAGCACCGGAAGCGTCCTTTCGAATCATCCACTACAAAGGATGGGTTCTTGTCATCATGGAAGGGACAAAGTCCCTTATGGACTTTTCCCTTTTTCAGAAGCTTAACTTTCTCTCCAATGATCTCGGAAAGCTGAATATTGTCTTTTATCCCATTAAGGATAGAGACCGGGATATTCATTTCGCGGCCTCATCTAACCAATGTGTAACAGACTCGGCACTTTTTCTCTTCGTGAGGTCAAATGATGCCCCATCGGCTCTTACAAGCGCTGGCGTTCCGATAAAATTGTAGGCGTGGAAAGTATCAATGTTATTTTTAAGCGCGATCGGTCCTGCCTCACAATCTGCCGTTGTCGCATTTGGGTCCCGCATAATTTTCTGCCAGGCCGCTGAACGAGCTTCCGGGGCTTCACACAAAACCGATTTAACCAGACGAGAAGAAGCCTCAATCGTGCCAGAATCACCTATGACCGAAACCGGAAATACCTGGATTCGATAATCAGCTGACAGCTTCTCCAGCAGTGGCTCAAGATCCTGGCATCGCGGGCAAAGCGGGTCGGAAAACACATACAAAGTCCCTTTATCCGTCTGCTTTACCGGACCACCAAGGGTGAATGAGTAATCACCGGCATTGACACCTTTTTGAAGGAGTGCTGCCAGTTCAGGATTAGGTTGGGTCAGCTGCTCATTACGAGCACGTAGTTGTTGCTCAGGGCTCAAATTTAGCGTCGAAGAAGAGATCTGATTTTGAGTACTCGGGACGCCACCAGTTGATTCTGATGCAACCGTGTGATTTGGCATAACGGTATCATCTATCCTTTTATGCCCTTCGCTACCAGTTGCGGTATTAAACAGCATCATGGCCGTTAAGAGGACAAGTATAGAGTTTGTGATTGTTAAAAGCGCCGCCACTCCAATGTTAGAGAAAATCCCTTTTTTACAACCACTACGTTTCAGTTCTAAAAGATAGTTTAATTTTTTTTCGTTTAGGTCATAGCTATCATTAAGGTTTATATGGTTCGAAGTGTTTCCGAGAAAACAAATAATCAATTGGCTTCCTGTAATGTCGCCAATTCTAATGTCACTGACTTTTTCCTTAAGATAAATAACACCTAATTCTGACGGCTCTATACACCAACGATTAACACCATCGCAAATGTATAAAACATCATCACTTTTTTGCTCAAATGATGTATTGCCTATCACAACATTTTTTTTCGAGAACATAATCTTCATGGCTTCAGTAAATTTAGACATTATCTGCTTCCTCAGCGGAATTATTTTCAACTGGCACCGCCGGTTTTGGCAGTACACCTTCTTTAATGAGAACTAAGCGCAAAGCGTCAATACATTCGGCGACAGGTGGGTCTACAAGACTCAAGCCTTGCTTCCATGCAAGGTGCTCAGTGCGATAAGTTTGAATTTGAATCAGACTTTCAATGCAGGGAACCCTTCGGCCAGTGGCGTTGAGTACATACCACAGGCCTCTGTCGATACCTTTTAACCAGCGGAAGTTAGAGCTCACGAGCTTGCCTCGTTCCATCGCTTTTAAATGGAGCATATGAAGAAATGTTGAGCTGTACTGGAAATATTGGAGCAGCTCCTGAGCTTCAGGAACATTCATGTAGTTTTTAATCTCCGAATTTATAACAGAGAAATCGGGATAACCTGGCATGCCTTTCCATTTTCCCGAATGACAAGAACGATTAAGCCTGTCCAGCATATCCTGTGCTTTCCAGTTATTTTCGAAAGTATCAAAGACACGGCTTGCAAAAATAGCAAACAGGGCTTGCTCATATATGGTCAGGTCAGCGAGCGTTTGAATCTTACTACCGAGTTGATTCAGTAGCACTGAACGGGCTTTCTCAACATCTAGCTCATTATTGCTGATGAGTTTGTGACGTCTTGCATATTCTGCTGGATGTTCTCGACTTTCCTGGCCGGGAACATTTTCATTCATCAGATCGCCATAGTATCCAACGGGAATGACAGCAGGGCAGTGCACCGACATTATTTCTGGCAATGTATTAACCGTGATTGCCCTGCGGATTTTCTCCGAACGATGGCGTATCGTTGTTCTTATCGTATAGATGCTCACCATAACCGGCAGCCAGCCACAGATAACGCCAGCCTGTGTCATCCTCCAGAAAACATCCACGAACGAAACCATTGACGGCTTGGCCGCCTGAGCGGCAATTTCTGCCCTCAGTTCCTGCACCCAGGGCAGGAATGGCCAGTCAACAATTGCGAGCTGCTTCCAGGCAAAAAACAATCCCCAGTAGCTCATCTTGGTGTGATTAATATTCCAAATGATCACCGGTAGACCGAAAATTATGAAAATCACAATGAACACGATCCACATGCTGTCATCAGAGCTGCTTCCCTGACCATCATTAGCCATAATACACCCACTTTTAAAAATTACACATAGTGCGTATTATACGGAACTAACCTTACAGTACAACCAAGGATAAATGATGGGAAAGTTGGTAGTCTGGATTGCAGAAAAGCCTAAGGTTGCAGCGGCCTTTGCCGAAGCGATGGGGTTTTCTGGCAATAAAAACCATGCAGAAGGTGCATACATTTCTGCTGACAGTAATATCAAATTCACCTGGGCCTTCGGTCATTTGCTTCGGGATTTTCAGCCTGAAGAGTATTCCGAACAGTTCAAAATCTGGGATCTGAAAACATTACCTATCGTGCCCGATAAATGGCGCAAAGCTGTCACGAATTTCGAAGCCGCCAAGACTCAGTTCTTTAAGGTTAAAAAGCTGATTGAGCAGGCTGATGAAATCGTCCTGGCCACTGATTTTGATCGCGAAGGGGAGGTAATTGGTCGCGAACTTCTGGTTTATTGCAACTATACGAAACCGGTTCACAGGGTCAATATCACCGCAATGGACAAGGCCTCTCTCCAAAAAACCGTGAATTCTACCTTTGATGGTGCCACTGGTATGCCATTGTATTATGCAGGACTGGCGCGGGCACAAGTGGACTGGTTGTACGGGATGAACTTAACCCGTATGGCTACAATTCTGGGTAAGCAGCAGGGTATGAATGCTGTCCTGTCGGCAGGAAGGGTACAAAGCGCAGCGCTTAACATTATTGGTGTACGGGAAGAGGAGATCGCTAATTTTGTCAGTAAAGATCACTACCGCCTCAAAGCCACTTTTACTGCTGCGGAAACTTCATTTAGCGGTCAGTGGCTGGTACCAGGCGATCTGCTCAATCCCGAAAAATTACTTCTCGATATTGAGCCTGCCAAAGCAAGAGAGAAAAACCTTAAGGGCACATTAGGGACAGTTGCTCGTTGTTCTGCCAATAATGCCAGCGAGAAGCCTTTCCTTCCATATAGTCTTTCAGAAGCGCAAATTGAATGCGCTAACAAATTCGGTTTCTCTCCTGACAAGACGTTGAGCTTACTTCAGGATCTGTACGATAAACACCACCTGGTTAGCTACCCCCGAACGTCATGCCGTTATCTTCCGACCGGCGAACTGGAAGACCTGCAGGCGACGCTTGATTCGCTTAAGGCGATGGACCCTTCAATTTCCGAAACCATTGATGGCCTCGACACTTCTTTGCGCTCGGATGCCTGGGATGATAGCAAGGTGGGTGCCCACTATGGTCTGAAACCAACCAGTCATAGGGGTGATTTAACCCAACTCACCGGTGACGAGCTGAAGGCTTATACCCTCATTCGCGATTCATTTATCATCCAGTTCATGCCACCGGCTGAATACCGGAAAGTCTCTCTGGAAATCCATTCTTCCGAAGGAAGTGACATCTTCATGGCCAAGGGGTCAACATTAACAAACCCTGGCTGGCTTGAGTACCTGCGTCCAGCGAAAGACGAAGACGTTGTCGAAACAGAAGACTCGCAGGAGATTCCTGAGCTACCAGCCGGAACAGAAGTCACCTTTGAATCACTTACGATTCTGAAGCAAAAAACGAAGCCACCACGCTATTACACCGACGCCACGCTCATCGCAATTATGACGAACTGTTCGTCACTTGTTAAAGATATCGATATGAGGCGGGTGCTGAAAAATACCTGTGGGATCGGGACTGATGCCACCCGGGCAGCGATTATTAAAACGTTGTTTGATCGCAACTACGTAGTTAAAAAGGGCAAACAAATCCGGATTACGGAGTTAGGAAAGGCAGTTCTTACAATTCTCCCTGCAGCTGTAAAAAGCGTGGAGAATACGGCGTATATGGAACAGCAGCTTGAAGCTATTGCGGACAGAAAATTATCACTTGATAGTTTCCGAGCTGAAATGGTGGAAAAATTGAGGGAAATTTTTACAGGGGATCTGGCCACTATTAACCTGGATAAGGTTATCCCCAAATGTCCGGATTGCGGAAAAAATCTTCGCCGTATTAAAAAGAAAGCTGGTGATTTCTTCTGGGGTTGTACCGGGTACCCAGAATGTAAGAAATCATTTAATGACGTAAAGGGGAAACCAGAGCTGGTGAAGAGTGAAAAAAAGACACCTGCAAAACGAAAAGGGCCAAAAAAATGACCGATTTTGGAACATCTATCCAGGTGTTTTTGTTAAAAACCGATACCAACCCGGAGCCACTCCCTTTCATTTGCTCTCCAAGCGGTTGGGTTGGCACATCCCCAGTAGTTTTACCGGTAGTAGAAGAAACGGTTCATAAATTCTTTGCCAGCAAAGGAGTGAGCTGCGCCGATACGGTTGCCGAAGATACGCTTCTCGTACATCTTCGACGTGATTTTTCCACACGTGAAATACGCGCATTTGTTGCGCAGTACTACAAGCTGGATAAGCGATTTCTTCTTTTTATTTGCGACAGCATTCAGCGTTCTGACATGCTGATCAACACAATCCGGAAGGTATATGGCGCCGAAAATATTAGTTTGCCGGTCGTAGATACACAAAATTAAGCGGGTAAGTATTTGAAAGTAGGGGGGGAAGAAAAAAAGTTGTGAAGTAAGACAAAATTTGAGTGTAGTTAGCCTTGCGGTGTGTGTAGTTAGTGTGTAGTATGTAAATCATCAACTACACACTAACTACACTGACAAGAAGACCTCCGCCAAGAACTCTTCTCGTCAAATTTCACTGAAGGAGATTTCAATGAAACTGTCTCAGATTGTAGCACTTTCCCGCGACAATAAAAGCCGTTCCTGGTGCCCGGTGATGACTAACGCACAGCTCACTCAGTTTTTCGGTGCTAAGCCATCGCGTGACCTTGTTCTTCAACGTATGAATGCACGACGCTCACGCAACATGGCCACCGCTGGCTAACCCCTCACCCAAAATTTCGTATACGAAAATTTTTAGTCTGTCGCCAGTTAACACTGGCGGCATACAGCTAAGTTTAATAAGGATTCAACGTAATGATTTCAGCACAGGAACAGGCTCTTCGTAACCTCAAGCTTTCCAACGGTATGACGTGGAAGGCGCTGGCAAAAGCTCTTGGGATCACTGAACGCTCAATCCTGAGTTATGTAGCGGCGCCAGGTACTAAGGGGTACCGTGAAATGCCAGCTGAGGTCTGGCACAAGCTAGAAAACATTTCTGGCCATGAACTGGATCGCAATAACGCTGGTCTCTACTTCCCGAAGAAAAAAGTTATATCGATCAGCTCGCAGAAAGGTGGTGTCGGTAAAACCTCGCTTGTCGCAATCATTGCGTCAATTTTCGCCAATATGGGCTACAGGGTTCTGGTTATCGACATGGACCCTCAGGGGAACCTGACAGAGCAATATTACCGTGAAGACCAGGATTTCCCTTCTGAAATTCTCGCTGACCCGGACGGGGACGAATTTTCACCAGGCCCTGCTCACGTCTGGAATATGTTCCAGAGCAATGTTCCAGTTAACCCCTTACAGATTAGCGAGAATCTTTATCTGGTAGGTTCAAGCCTCGATCTTGCAGACATTCAGCTTGGCGACCCGGAATCAGTAATCAGCAACTTCAACGAAAGCATTAATAAGCTTCAGGAAGATTTTGACCTGGTAATTCTTGATACATTACCGAGCTTTGGCAATGCTCTGGCAGCGGCACACCGTTCTGCTGACTGGCTGGTTATCCCGACCGAACTCGCCAGATTTTCAAAGAAAGGTATTACCTATCAGCTGCGCACGGCCATGAATACGAAAAATGTATTCAATACCGATCTGACACTACTGGGTATCGTTGTTAATAAAATCACCTATACCAGCAGGAAAGATAACGAACTGCTGCGTATTCAGGAGAACTACCGCGAATTACTGGAAGAACAGTATGGCGATCTGATGCTTTCTCCTGCTCTTAAACTGGCAACCAGTATTGTGGAGTCACAGGCTATCGGTGTACCTCTGATCGAGTACGCTCCTAAGTCTGAGACGACTTTGCAGTTTACCCAGCTGTCTCAGGAATTACTGCGCCGTATTAAGGTTGAAGAGGAAGGAATCCATGGCTAAAAACTTCAAAGATTCCATCGGGGGTGGAAAAAAGGATGCCCTGATCTCTCAGCTCATCCGCGGTACAACGCAGAAGGAAGAAGAGTTCACTCTGGACTGGCTACCCCATGAAAAAGTCTACAGTGTTGCCCAGGCTCGAAAAAAATTCATAAATATTGAGAACCTGGCTTCTTCAATGAAAGGTCGTCAGCAAATTCAGGCCATTACCGTTTATCCAGCTGATGCAGACGGTCGTCATCAGATCAAAACCGGCGAAAGGCGCTGGCGAGCAGCTGTTTTAAATAACGAACCAGTACTGGCTATTATCCTTAACCGCCAGAAAAAAGTGGTTCCACAAGAAGCAGTTGTTGATGCAAAGCTGGCACCTGAACAGCTAAAAGTTAGATTTGAACAGATCAAAGAGAATGATCAACGCGAACCTCTTACCCCCATGGAAATGGCAGAAGAGCTCGGTAATATGCGTGACCTGTTTAATCTTAAACCAGGCCAGATAGCCGAAGGCATTGGACGTCCAGCTGCGTATGTTTCAAAGCACCTCAAGCTTCTGGAAATGCCTGAGGAAGTACGAAACCTGATGGAAGATGGCATCGTCACTTACATCGAGACCCTGAACATCATTACCAGTGTTTTTGCCGTATCGAGAGAATCCGGGCTCGAACTGGTAGATGAGGCTCGCAGTAAAGGAGAGCTGAGTCGTGCTGAGGCTCAGGAGTTCCTCAAAGCCATAAAAGGGAAGAGCACTCAGCAGACCGACAACAGCGGCACGCAGCAACCTGACAACAGCGGCACGCAG